>CANFLU010000011.1 GCA_947447975.1 Comamonadaceae bacterium
CCGCCGACAAAATACCCGTAGCCAGTGCTATCTGCAGGGACAGCCAAAAGCCCTCCACGAGCTTGGTGTCCGTGACTAGGGCCTCATACCAGCGCAGGGAAAAACCAGTAAAGACTGCGTCCTGGCGGCTACTGTTGAACGAGAACACCACCATGAACAAGAGTGGCAGGTAGAGGAACAGGAAGATCAAGGCCATCCATGCCCGGCTGAAGTAACGTTGCACAAAGCGGTACATCAAGCTTCCTAGGCGTTGCCGGGCGCAGACTGCGCTGCAGAGCGGTAGTACAAAGCCAGCGGCACGACGATAAGCGCGATCATGCTCACCGCCAGAGCGCTTGCGCGTGGCCAGTTGTTGCTGGTAAACATTTCGTCCCAGACCACGCGCCCCACCATGATGTTTTCTGGGCCACCCAACAGCGATGGGATCACAAATTCGCCCACCGCCGGAATAAACACCAGCATAAAGCCGGCGATGATGCCGGCGCGGGACAGGGGTACTGTCACCAACCAAAAAGCTTTGAAGGGCGACGCACCCAAGTCGTACGCGGCCTCCAGCAAGCGCATGTCCAACTTAACCAGCGTGGCGTACAACGGCAAGACCATGAAGGGCAAATAGACATAGGTCATACCCACCAACATCGACACATCGGTATAGAGCATCTGCACCGGTTCTTGCACCAGTCCTAGCGCCATGAACAGACGGTTGAGCACGCCTTGGTCCGCCAATATGCCCTTCCACGCATATACACGTAGCAAAAACGACGTCCAAAAGGGCAGCATCACCATCATGAGCAGCGCAGGGCGCACCGCTTGCGAAGAGCGGGCAATGGCATAGGCAAAAGGGTAGCCCAGTAACAGGCAGAGGACGGCCGTACACATGGCATACGCCAAAGAGCGTATATAGGCCTCCACATAAATGGTCTGCACCAGGCCCGCTCCCTCGGCACTGGTAAATATGCTGCTGTAGTTCTCGTATTTCAGGCGCAGCACCCCCGCCTGTGCATCCCAAAGCGGCTTGAAGGGATGGATGTCATTGCCCATGTCCACAAAGCTGATGTAGAGCAACACCAGAAAGGGCAGCATGAAGAAAAACAATAACCAAGCCATGGGCACGCCAATGACAAAGCGCCGCCCTGGCGAGGGCAGGCCTTGGAGCAAGCGGGCGAAAAAATGCATGGCGGAGCAGTTAGGTACAGGCAATGAAAAAGGACTGTTTACGCCCTGCGTGAAACAGTCCTTGCGCCCAGGGCGTGCCTAATTACTTGCCTTTTTTGAAGCTGGTAAATGCGTTGGCCATGCCCTCGCGGCCCTCATTGGTGAATTTGCCTGGCTTGACCATTTTGGCGGCCACTGCTGGCTCGATAAAAATGGTCTTGTTACCCGACACTTCTGGCTTCATTTTTTCCATGGCCGCTTTGTTGCCGGTGGGGTAGCTCATTTCATTGGACACCTGGGCACCGCTTTCCGCGCGCAGGTAGAAGTCGATAAAGGCGTGGGCGTTGTCAGGGTGCTTGGCGTCTTTGGTGATCGCCATCGCGTCAAAGAAGATCAGGCCACCGGTGCTGGGCAGAAGCGCTTCGATAACGTCTTTGGAGCCGTTTTCCTTGGCGCGACCGGCAGCGATATTGACGTCGCCCGACCAACCTACCACCACACAGGCTTTGCCGCCGGCGATGTCGTCGATCATGGTCGAGCTAAAGATGCGAATGTCTTTGCGCACTTTGGCCAACATATCGACTGCGGCTTTGTGGTCCGCCGGGTCGTTGGAATACGCATCTTTGCCGATGTAATGCAAAGCGGGAGGAATGATCTCGGTGGGCGAATCCAGGTAGGCGATGCCGCAGGATTTGAGTTTGGAGGTGTATTCAGGCTTGAAAACCAGATCCCATGCGTTTTCGGGCATAGGCATCTTGCCCAGCGCTTTTTCCACTTTGGTGCGGTTGATACCGACGGTGGTAAAACCCCAAGCCCATGGCACCAGGTGCTTGTTGCCGGGGTCCGCGTTGGCCAGCGCAGCCATGATGTCGCTATCCAAATTGCCGTAGTTTTTCAGCTTGGCACGGTCCAATGGCTGAAAGAAACCGGCCTCCACCTGGGCGGGACTGAAGGCAGTGCCCGGCACCACGATGTCGTAGCCCGTATTGCCGGCCACCAATTTGGCATTGAGCGCCTCGTTGGTTTCAAAGGTGTCGTAATTCACCTTGATGCCGGTTTCCTTCTCAAAGGCGGCGATCATGCCCTCTGGGATGTAGTCCGGCCAGTTGTAAATATTGAGGACTTTTTCCTCCGCCGCAACGGTGGCAGCGGGCGCCGCCGCAGGTGCTGCTGCTTCTTTTTTACCGCAAGCGGCAAGCGCCAGCGCTACCAGGGTCAGGCTAAAAACGTATTTGGACATCCAGAAAACCTCCAGGAAAAGGCCGTTAAACAGCAGGGGGAAACAAACGCGCTTGGCGTTTGCGCAATAGGTGAGCAGAAATTATAGGTTTAGCTGGAGCCAGCCCGATCGGAGGGCATCGGTCAGCGTTTTATCCAGTGCCAGCCGGATCAAAGCCATCATTTCATCGATTTGCGCATGGGTTATGGTCAAGGGCGGCGCAATAATCATGCGGTCACCGACGGCGCGCATGATCAAACCATTGCCAAAGCAATGCCCGCGGCACACCATCCCAAGCGAAAGCTCCGGGGGGAACATGGCATTGGTGGCCTTGTCCTTGACGAGTACCAATCCCGCCATCAGGCCGCAGGTTTCGGCCTGTCCGACCAAGGGATGGTCTAGCAGCGTGGCGAACTGCGCTGCGAGATAAGGACCTACATCCTCGCGCACGCGGCCCACCAGGTTTTCAGCTTCCATGATGTCCAGGTTGGCCAGCGCCACCGCGCAGGCCACCGGATGGCCGCTGTAGGTATACCCGTGATTGAACTCGCCGCCCTGCTCTATCAATACTTTGGCTACACGGTCGCCCACCATCACGCCGCCCAAGGGGATATAGCCACTGGTTACCGCTTTGGCAAAGGTGATCAGGTCGGGCCGGTAGCCAAATTTTTCATAGGCAAACCAATGGCCCAGACGGCCAAAGGCGCAAATGACTTCATCGCTGATCAGCAAAATGCCGTACTTGTCCACAATGCGCTGGATCTCAGGCCAGTAGCTAGCCGGCGGGATGATCACGCCGCCAGCGCCCTGTACCGGCTCGGCAATGAAAGCGGCCACCTTGTGCGCACCCAGGGCCAGGATGCGCTCTTCCAACCAAGCTGCCGCCCGAATGCCGAAATCATCGGACGACTCGCCGGGCTGCGCATGCTCGAAAAAATAGGGCTGGCCGATATGGCTGATGTTGGGGATGGGCAAGTCGCCTTGCGCATGCATGCCGCTCATGCCGCCTAAGGACGCGCCGGCCATGGTGCTGCCGTGGTAGGCATTGGTGCGGCTGATGATGATCTTGCGCTCTGGCTGCCCCAGCAAGTCCCAGTAGCGACGCACCATGCGCACATTGGAGTCATTGCTCTCGCTGCCGCTAGAGGAATAAAACACATGGGCAAAACTACGCCCACCGACCGTGGGCGCAAGCGAGGCCAGGCGCGCTGCGAGCGTGGCAGCGGGCACATTGGTCGTCTGAAAAAAACTGTTGTAGTAAGGCAGTTTGAGCATTTGCGCGTGGGCTGCATCGGCCAATGCTTGACGGCCATAGCCTACGTTGACGCACCATAAACCGCTCATCGCATCCAAGACGCGATGGCCTTCGGAGTCCCAGACATAAATGTCTTTGGCCTCAGTCATCACCCGGGCGCCCCGCGTATTGAGGTCTTTGAAATCGGTGAAAGGATGCAAAAAATGCGCGCTGTCTAGCGCCTGGATGTGGCTGGTATCGACGAGTGAATTCATATCAGGCAGGAGGTACAGAATTAAATCAGGGTGACATATCCGTCAGCGCGTTAAGCGCCGGCAATGGGCTAGACGTGTAAAAGCAAATGCTCCCGCTCCCATGGGGAAATCACTTTCATAAACTCTTCAAATTCCAATTCTTTAATTTCGGAATACACCGTGATGAACTCTTTACCCAATACCTCGTGTAAGTCCGATTCACGGCGCAGCCAGTCCAGTGCCTCGCCCAGGCTACGCGGCAACGCGTAAGGCGACAAGTAGGCATCACCCTTCATCTCGGGTTTGGGGGCAATCTTGTTCTTGATGCCCAGGTAGCCGCAAGCGAGGGTCATGGCCATGGCGACATAGGGATTGGCATCCGATCCGATCACCCGGTTTTCCACTCGGCGCGCCGACGGCTCGGAAATCGGTGAGCGTATCCCCACCGAGCGGTTGTCATATCCCCATTCAATATTGATGGGCGCTGCCGAATGACGGGTTAAGCGGCGATAGCTGTTGACATAGGGGGCGACCAGTGCCATCGCCGCCGGAATATAGCGCTGCAGGCCACCGATGTAATGCATAAATAATTCGGAGGCGCTGCCATCGTCTTTACTAAATACATTTTTGCCGGTTTGACTGTCCACCAAGCTTTGGTGCACATGCATGGCGCTGCCAGGCTCTCCGGCAATGGGTTTGGCCATAAAGGTGGCATACATGTCGTGACGCAAAGCGGCCTCGCGCACAGTGCGCTTGAAGAAAAATACCTCGTCGGCCAGACCTAAGGGCTCGTTATGGAAAAAATTGATTTCCATTTGACCGGCGCCGACTTCATGGATCAAGGTGTCAACATTGAGCTCCATCTTGTCGCAGTAGTCGTAAATTTCTTCGAACAAGGGATCGAACTCATTGACCGCGTCGATGCTATAGGCCTGGCGCGAGGTCTCAGCGCGGCCACTGCGCCCAATGGGCGCCTTGAGCAAGGTGTTGGGGTCGGTATTGCGTGCGGTCAGGTAAAACTCCAACTCCGGCGCCACGATGGGCTTGAGGCCTTCGGCGGCAAACAAATCACACACTTTACGCAATACGCTGCGCGGCGCAAAAGGCACCAACTTGCCCTGGTGGTCAAAACAGTCATGGATGACCTGCGCGGTTGGGTCGGTTGCCCAGGGGACGATGCGCACCGTAGAAGGATCGGGGCGCAACTGCATATCCCGGTCGGTTGGTTCAATCACATCGTAGTAGGGCCCGCTTTGCGGAAACTCGCCGGTCACACCCATGGCGACAATGGCCTGGGGAAGGCGCATGCCCCGATCTTCCGTGAACTTGGCACGGGGCAAAATTTTGCCGCGCGCGACGCCGGTTAAATCTGGGACTAGGCATTCGACCTCGGTAACGCGCCGCTCGTTGAGCCACTGTTCCAGGTCATTGAACGACATGGTTTTTGCATCAGACATGGTGTTTTCCCTCCGCTGCCAGCGGCCCTGCAGCGCCACTTTGCACACTATAGTTATGAAATTGGGGTCTATTTTGCACCAGTTTGACGCGCCCTCACAAATAGTCCCTGAGGCGGTGGTACAGCATGCCCAGCACTAAACTGGGCGTGCGCAGCAGGGCCCCGCCCGGAAAATCGCGGTGTCGGAGCCGGGAAAACAGCTCAAAGCGCGAGGCCTCCCCCGCCATGGCCTGGGCTACCAGTTGACCGGCCAGCCCTGTGAGCGCCACGCCATGGCCACTAAAGCCTTGGAGGTAATAGACGTTGTGACCCAGGCGCCCAAAATCAGGCGCGCGGTTCATGCTGATATCCACAAAACCGCCCCAGGTAAATGCAATCGGTGTATTGCGTAACTGAGGAAACACTGCGGCCATACGCGCGGCCATGCGTTGCTGCAAGCGCGCGGGCTTGCGGCTCGAATAGCTGACGCGCCCACCAAAGAGCAGACGCGCGTCTTGGCTAAAGCGGAAATAGTCAAGGACCACGTTGTTGTCACAAGCGGCCGCACCGCTAGGAATCATTGCCTGCACCTGGGACGGGGCTAATGGAGCAGTCGCGACGATATAGGTGCCTACTGGCATGATGCGCCCCGCAATCGACGGAGCCAATTGCGGCCCATAGGCGGGCAATGTGCAATTGCCGGCCAGTAATGCGTAACGCGCGCGCACCTTGCCCTGCGCAGTGCGCAATTGCACGGTCGTGCCCGGCTCCAAAGCAAGGGCCGCCGTACCTTCATAAATGTCCACACCCAAGGTCAAGGCGGCGCGCGCCAGTCCCAAGCCATATTTCAGGGGATGCACATGGCCCGAACGCTGTTCATAGGCGCATGCCACATAGCGCGGGCTGTCGATCATGGCGCGTACACCAGCGCCATAAGCACGGTCCGTGGGCAGGCCATAGGCTTTGTCCATGGCGTCCATGTCAGCATCCAGGGCGCGCGCTTTACGCGCACTATCGGCTACGTACAAGTAGCCGTATTTGCGCTCGCATTCGATGCCCCATTGTGCAATGCGTGCATCCATCAAGTCTATGGCTGCTAGCGACATGTCCCACACCTGGCGCGCTGCGGGCAAGCCCAGTTGCCGCTCAAACTCGGACTGCCCGCTGGCATAGCCCACGATGACCTGCCCGCCATTGCGCCCCGATGCACCACTGCACACCCGGTCGGCCTCGAGCACCACTACCTTGAAGCCACGCTGGGCTAATTCGATAGCAGCCGACAATCCGGCAAATCCGCCACCTACCACCACCACGTCGGCATACACATCACCAGCCAGAGGGCCTAAGGGCGCAGGCCGCGTGAGGCTAGCCTCGTAGTAACTGTGGTCCTTGAGTTGGGTGTCTGAATGCAGCAGTGAGCCCATAAATTCGCATCGTTTGGCGGGGATACACGGAAGACGATTTAGACCATAGCCAAGCGCTTGGCCACTTGTCCGGACAAATATGTCCAGACCATGGTAGCGGCCGCATGGCTCGTCAATTCGGCGTGGTCATAGGCGGGCGCCACTTCCACACAATCCATGGCCACACATTGCAGGCTTGCGAGGGCTTCTAGCCAGGTCAATAACTGGCTGCTGGTCAAACCGCCGGGTTCGGGGGTGCCGGTGCCAGGCGCAAAGGCCGGGTCCAGGCAATCAATATCTAGCGTTAGATACACCGGCATAGTACCCACGCGTTCGCGTACTTGCCTAATAAAGGGCTCTAAGTGCGGTCCGTCCATTCCGCGTAGTTGGCGGGCAGTCAAGATCAGGCCGCCCTGGTCCGCTACATACTCCCGTGCGGCCCGCTCGCCGGAGGAGCGCAAGCCAATTTGCACTGTGTGGTGCGGGCTGACTAGGCCTTCCTGTATCGCTTCATAAGTCCATGTCCCGTGGCCCGATGGCTCGCCGAAATGATCGCTCCAGGTGTCGCAATGCGCATCGAAATGCACCAGCGCCAATGGCCCAAAGTGCGCCTTGGCGGCGCGCAAGAGCGGTAAGGTCACCGAGTGGTCGCCACCCAGAAAAACGCAATGGTGCTTCGAAAAAAGTGGCGCCGCCAGCGCTTCGATGCTGCGACGTACTTCGGTTAACGACGAAGCATTGGGCAGGGCCATGTCGCCTGCATCGCCCACCAAGCCCAATGGCGACACCTCAAAATACGGATGCATGCCGTCACACAACATCAAGCTGGCCCGGCGGATTTCCTGGGGTCCAAATCGCGCGCCCGGGCGATTGGTGACCGCGCCATCGAAGGGGACACCCACAATCGCAAAGGGTTGCACATTGAGTGCTTCACTGGCCAGAAAAAAGTTCGTATTGCTGGCGTATGCAAACTTAGCCGTGCTCATCGGTTAACCTCCATGAGTTGGCATGGTAACCGCCTTAGGCCCCAGCGCCTGCGGTCCGCTACGCCCGTGCTACTTGGCCCCATTTATCCATGCTGCTTACCGCGTGACCCATCGACTTCAAAAACCCCTGGCCTACCTCAGCCTGGCGCTGAGCATGGCGCTGGTCGGAAGCTATGTGGCTCTGTCTAAGCCGCTGGTGACGATCCTGCCGGTGTTCTTATTGGCCTGGTTGCGCTTTGGCATTGCCGCGATCGCCATGCTTGCGTGGCTGAAAAAGCCGGCGCAAGAAGGCCCCTTGGACCGCCGCACCTGGGGCTTTTTGTTTCTCGAGTCTTTCCTTGGCAACTTCCTGTTTTCTGTATGTATGTTGTTTGGCGTGAGCATGACCAGCACGCTTTCAGCGGGCGTCATCCTGTCTGCGATTCCTGCGGCTTCGGCACTCATGGGCTGGTACTTCCTTAAGGAGCGCATTGGCTGGCGCATTTGGGCCGCCGTGGCGCTAGCGGTGGTCGGGATCGCGCTGCTGGCTTTGGCCCGTTCGGCCCCTCCATCCGCGATCCAGGGGCTCGCGCAAACCCCTCAGGACCATCCGCAGGCACTGTGGGGAAACCTGCTGTTGTTTGGTGCCGTGTTGTGTGAAGCCGCCTATGTGGTGATCGGCAAACGCCTATCGGCCACGGTCAGTCCCAAACGCATTGCGGCGCTGATCAACCTCAATGGATTTGCGCTCTCCACACCAGCGGGCCTGTACCTCGCTTGGCACTTTGACTTTACTGCGGTACAGGTGCAATGGTGGTTGCTGCTGATTTTTTATGCGCTTGCGGCCAGCGTTTGGGTCGTATGGCTATGGATGACGGGACTCAAAACCATCCCAGCGACCCAAGCGGGCGTCTTTACGGTGATGTTGCCCTTAGCCACTGCCGCCATCGGCATCCTTGGCTTCGGCGAGCAATTCACCCAAGTGCAAGCTGCAGCGTTCGCCCTGGCCCTGCTTAGCCTTCTTTTGGCCACCCTGCCCGAGCGCAAGCTCGCTCAATCCCACCAAGCATGAGGGCACACCACAACGCCATCTTCATCGGCTACCAGCCAATGCCCTGGTGCGATGCGCACACCTTGAACCTGGACCACCGTATCACGTTGACCCATTTGACGCTTTTCGGTCGGTAAAGGCATCAGCCCTAACGCACATATGCCGAGGTCGCAGGCAGCCAATTCATGCACATCGCGCACACAACCATCGACCAGAACACCAGCCCAACCATTGCGCGCGGCTAGCGCCGCGATATTGCCGCCGACCAGCGCGCGGCGCAGCGATGCACCGCCATCAACCACCAGTACCTGGGACACGCGGCCCTGCAAGGTATCGACGTAGCCGGACTCTTCAAGCGCGGTCTTGACCAAGGAATTGTCCTCAAAACACTTCACCGTGCGCACCGGTCCGGCAAAGGCCTTGCGGCCTCCGAAATGCTTAAACACAGGCGGCAAGACGTTAATTTCGCCCTGTCCTTTGCGCATGAATAGGTCGCACAAGTCCGTCGTGGAAATGGTTTTAGGCATGCAATTCCTGTTTTAACAGCCCCCAAAAAGGCTGCGTGGTGTCAAAAAATAGGGCGAAAAAAAGTGTACGACCGCAAAAAATTCGTTTTTTCCCTTGGAAAGCACCAATTTCTCCAGTAGCATCCGTCTGCCGGACGTAAAGTTTATCGTTGGCAATCAACTAACCCCCTGAAGGACCACCTCACAATGGCAACTGCAAAAAAAGCGCCCGCTAAAAAAGCGGCTCCCGCAAAAAAAGCAACTACAAAATCCGCTCCAGCCGCAAAGAAAGCGGCTCCGGCTAAAAAGCGCGCTGTAAACGCCGCATTCATGAAACCCCTGACCCCCAGCGCCGCATTGGCTGCCGTGGTCGGTGCCAAGCCTCTGGCACGTACCGAAGTGGTCAAACAGCTGTGGGTGTACATCAAGAAGCAAAAGCTGCAAGATGCAACCAACAAGCGCAACATCAATGCAGATGCCAAACTCAAAGAAGTATTCGGCAAAGCGCAAGTCACGATGTTCGAAATGGCAGGCTTGATTGGTAAGCACCTTTCGTGATGTAAGCGGCGCGAAGTGATTCGCGCTTGGCTTGCTTCCCTCCAAAAAAGGCCGGTTGAACCGGCCTTTTTTGCGTTTTATCGTTACCTAGGAAGCGTGATTAATGCAGACGCACACCCTGGCGCTGTAGCTCCGCCTGTACCCCGTCCATGTCTACCTGCGCGGTGCTCTTGTCCTGCTGAATCGACACCGCCGCCGCTACACCGGCGCCTTGTCCGGTCACGGTACAGGCCATCATATTACGCATGGCCGCATGCGACACCATGTCACCTGCCACGCAACGCCCTGCCACCAACAGGTTGTCTACTTCCAGGGGCACCATGCAGCCATACGGCACCTCAAAATAGCGCCCGGTGGTCGGCAGAATGAGTATGTTGTAGCCATCAATGAACTCGGGAAAAATGCCTACGCTGTCGGCGAACTTGGCTTGGCTGCGTACGTCTTCACTACACAGGTTGTAGCGGCCAATGATTTTGCGTGAATCACGTATACCCAGGGTCATTCCAAAATTGCGCAACTTCGCGTTTTCAAAACCGGGCACCACTTTTTTCAGCGCTGTCAACGCATGCAGCGCTTCCTGTCGACCTTGCATTTCGGCGCGCGTCAAGTCCATCACATCTGTGGGGTCAAACCCGTACATGTGCGCAAGATTCAAATTGGTGGCCTCGCCGGCAGGCGTGAGTGCCGACCAGGACCCTCCAATATTGGTGCTGTTCGCAGGGATCACACCCAATTCGCGGGCGGTGTCGAATTCTTTGTCCAGATAAGGGCTGCGCAGCGCGTCCTCTTTGCCCGTAGTCTCTTGCGCCCAGGTGCGGCTCCAGTCGGCATAGGTGGCGGGCTGGCTTTCGGTGTAGTTCAAAAAGGCCTGCGTATTCACACCCGAGGCGTTAAATACGGTGGTCATGCCCAGCATCTTGTCCTTGGGTGTTTTACGGTAGCTGGCACCGGCCAGGTGGGCAATGTCAGCGTCGCCTGAACAATCCACAATGCGCTTGGCCAGCACCACTTGTCGGCCCGATTTGCTCTCGGTGACGATACCCCGCAAGCGTTTGCCGTCCGCCTCAAAAATCACGTCCACCGCCATGCAATGCAATATCGGCCGCACGCCGGCCTCGCTGATCAGGCGGTCCGCCACCAACTTAAAAAAATCTGCGTCCAGGCACTGGCTGTCGTTGTAGGGCCACTTAATCGCGCCACCCATTTGCGCGGCGATGCGTTCCATTTCAATACCTATACCCTCGCCTTCCACCGTACCCTCGTAGCGGTACCAGGCCAGGGTTTCCATCCCCACGGTGGTAATCACGCCGCCTAGGCAGCCAAAGCGCTCCAGCAGCACGGTGTCGGCACCTGCACGGCGCGCGGCCAATGCGGCCGAAATGCCCGCAGGCCCTGCCCCCACCACCAGTACATCGCACTGCGTGAGTACCGGTAGCGCTTTGGCAGGTTCATGGTAGACCTGCTGCTCTGCATCGAACGCACCCGCAGCAGGTGGCGCATGGCGCAGCACCTCGCCCTCGGCCGTTTCACGCCGACTAACGGCCATGCGTTGCCCAGCCCAGCGGGTGAGCATGCGCTGGGCGCGCGCGGCGTATTTATCCTCGTCCGTCATCGGGGCACTCCAATCTTGAGGCAGCAAGCACACTGCGCGCATTGTGAAAGCGCAGCCTTCGGGCAATTTATTAAATTGCGCCTCCTAATGGCGCAGTCGCGGCAGAAAATGCAGAGCCAGCAAAGCCCGGCGGCTAGCACTTCGCGCATTTTCACTCGGTACCCACTTCCGCCCCGGGGCGCACAAGCCATGTTACGACCAGCGGCAAGCAGGTTTTTTCGCGTTGCGCGTTAGCGCTTAAGCGGCTGCACCACCACCCTACGACAGGGGGAACTGCATAGAATTACGCCGCACGCTCAATGCGATGGCCCTTGGGGCATCGCGGACACGGCGTGTAAACGCACATTCCTGCATCGGTACTACGCGGAGACACCCCACATGACAGCAGAAGCAACAGCGCCCAGCTCGCCGGCACGACGTCGCGCGGGCCGCGGCAGCGGCACCATCCGCGTTGCACCCCCCACCACCAAATACCGCAATCTCAAGCATCGCCTGCCGCCAACACCTATTGTGTCAGAAGATGAATTGGAAGCGATCCATAACGCCTCGCTGACGATCCTTGAAGAAATGGGTATGGATTTCATGCACCCGGGCGCGCGAGAAATTTTGAAAAAGGCCGGTGCCGATGTGCGCGAAGGTTCGGAGCGTGTGCGCTTTGACCGCAATTTGATTTTGCAGAGCATCAAAACCTGCCCCTCCGAATTCACGCTGCATGCGCGCAACCCGGAGCGCAACATCCGCATCGGCGGCAAGAACTTGGCCTTTGCGCAAGTGGCCAGCCCGCCCAATTGTTCGGACATGCAAGGCGGACGGCGCGCAGGCAACCAACAGGACTTCCGCAACCTGGTGAAACTAGCGCAGCGCTACGACATCATCCACTGCACCGGTGGCTATCCGGTGGAACCGGTCGATTTGCATGCCTCGGTGCGGCACTTGGACTGTTTGTCCGACATCGCCAAACTCACCGACAAAGCTTTTCACGCCTACTCGCTGGGCAAAGAGCGCAACCAAGATGCGCTGGAAATCGTGCGCATTGTGCGTGGCATCAGCCATGAACAGCTCGAGCGCGAACCTTCGCTGTTCTCCATCATCAACAGTTCTTCGCCGCTGCGCCTGGACACGCCGATGCTGCAAGGCATCATGGAAATGTCTTCTCGTAACCAGATCATCATGCTCACGCCTTTCACACTGGCCGGGGCGATGGCGCCGGTAACGATTGCCGGTGCGCTGGCGCAGCAAAATGCAGAGGCGCTAGCCGGAATTACCCTGACCCAATTGGTGCGCCCTGGCGCACCGGTGGTCTACGGCGGCTTTACCTCCAATGTCGATATGAAAAGTGGCGCGCCCGCTTTTGGCACGCCCGAGTACATGAAAGCTGTACTGGTAGGCGGACAACTGTGCCGCAAATACGGTATTCCTTACCGCACCTCGAATGTGAACGCCGCCAATACCGTGGACGCACAGGCGGCCTATGAATCGGTGTTTTCTTTGTGGGCGCTGACGCAAGCCGGTGGCAATTTCATCATGCACAGCGCCGGGTGGATGGAAGGCGGGCTGACCGCCTCGTTTGAAAAATTTATCCTCGACTGCGACCTCTTGCAAATGGTGGCCGAGTTCCTGACACCGCTGGATGTCAGCCCTGCCGGACTGGCGCTCGATGCGATACGCGACGTGGGCCCCGGCGGCCACTACTTTGGCACAGCGCATACGCTGGAGCGTTTTGAGACGGCGTTTTATTCGCCGATTATTTCGGACTGGCGCAACTTCGAATCCTGGGACGAAGGCGGTCGGCCCACGGCTTATCAAAAAGCCAACACGATTTGGCAAAAAGAGCTGGAAGCCTACGAACGTCCGCCTATGGATGCGGCCATCGAAGAAGAGCTCGACGCCTTTGTCAGTCTGCGCAAGTCCCAGGGCGGCGCACCCACCGATTTTTAATTTTTTGTTTTTCTCTGGTAGAAGGATTTGAAAGTATGAAAACAAGCGCACGGGTAGTCATCATCGGCGGCGGTGTCGTCGGATGTTCGGTGCTTTACCACCTGACCAAAAAAGGCTGGAGCGATGTGATGCTGCTCGAGCGCGACCAACTCACCTCGGGCTCCACCTGGCACGCAGCCGGAGGCTTTCACACGCTCAACGGCGACCCCAATGTGGCCATGCTGCAAAGCTACACGGTCAGCCTGTATGAAGAGTTGGAGCGTATCTCCGGCCAGTCCTGCGGTATGCACAAATCGCCCGGCATCATGCTGGCCGATACGCCCGAGCGCATGGAGTTTTTGAAGATGACGGTGGCGCGCGGCCGCTACCTGGGCATGGAGACCGAAATCATCTCCATCAAAGAAGCACTGAACTACTTCCCCTTCATCGAAGAAAAATATTTTCTGGGGGCGCTGCTAGACCCTAATGAAGGCCACCTGGATCCCAGCGGCACCACCTATGCCTATGCCAAGGCGGCCCGCCTTGGGGGTGCCACCATTGAAGTGCAAACCAAGGTGGAAAGTTTGGAGCAAAAGCCCGACGGTACCTGGCGCGTGATCACCAACAAAGGCGTGGTCGAGTGCGAACATGTGGTGAACGCCGGCGGCCTGTGGGCACGCGAAGTGGGCCGCATGGTCGGCATTGAACTGCCAGTGCTGGCCATGGAGCACATGTATTTGGTTACTGACGACATTCCTGAAGTGGAAGCCTTTAACAAGAGCGCGGGCAAAGAGATCGGCCATGTGATCGACTTCGGCGCCGAAAGCTATTTGCGCCAAGAGGGCAAAGGCATGGTGCTAGGCGTATACGAGCAGGCAGGCAAGCCCTGGTCGACGAAAACTACGCCCTGGAGCTTTGGCCAAGAGCTGCTGCAGCCTGACCTGGACCGCATTGCACCATCATTAGAAATCGCCTTCAAGCATTTCCCCACGCTCGAGCATGCAGGTATCAAGCGCGTGATCAACGGGCCATTTACTTTCGCGCCCGACGGCAACCCCTTGGTCGGCCCGGTGCAAGGGCGCACCAATTTTTGGTCTGCCTGCGGCGTGATGGCTGGCTTTAGCCAAGGCGGCGGCGTGGGCCTTGCCCTCTCCAACTGGATGGTCGATGGCGACCCCGGCTTTGATATCTGGGGCATGGATGTCGCGCGCTACGGTGACTGGGCGACGCGCACCTATACCAATGCCAAAGTGCGCGAAAACTATTCACGCCGATTCCGTATCCGCTTCCCCAACGAAGAGCTACCCGCAGGCCGTCCATTGCAAACCACGCCTTTGTACGACAAATTCATCGAACAAGGTGCTGTCATGGGCGACTCCTGGGGCATGGAAACGCCGCTGTGGTTTGCGCCCAAAGGTTCCGAAGCCAAAGACATCGTGTCTTTCCACCGCTCCAACGACTTTGCGCCTATCAAAGCAGAGTGCAAAGCGGTACGGGAAGCCGTCGGTGTGACGGAAGTAGCCAATTTCGCTAAGTATGAAATCACCGGCCCCGGCGCCGAGACTTGGCTGCAGGGCCTGATGACCAACACCTTGCCCAAGACGGGCCGTTTGCAGCTCTGCCCCATGCTCAACCACCAAGGCAAGATCATTGGCGACTTCACCATCGCCAAGGCCGACGAAGGCCGCTTCATGATGTGGGGCTCCAGCCAGGCGCAGGTCTACCACATGCGCTGGTTTGAGCAGACCTTGCCCAAAGACGGCTCGGTGCACATCACGCCTTACGGCATGAAGCTGATCGGCCTATCGATTGCTGGCCCCAAGTCGCGCGAACTGCTGCAACGCCTGACCGACGAAGACGTGTCCAACGAGGCGTTCAAGTTCATGGACTACCGCGAAATGGAAATTGCCACCGTGCAAGCCAAGATCAACCGCGTCACCTACACCGGCGACCTGGGCTACGAGATCTGGGTAGCGCCCGAGTACCAGCGCCGCTTGTACGAAAGCATCATGGCTGCGGGCGCTGATTTGGGCATTCAAAACTTCGGCATGCGTGCGCTGTTGTGCCTGCGTCTGGAGAAAAACTTCGGTACCTGGTTCCGCGAATTCCGTCCCATCTACGGTCCCTTCGAAGCCGGCCTGGACCGCTTTGTCAAACTCGACAAGCACGAGTACATCGGCAAAGCCGCCGCCATAAAAGAGAAACAAGAAGGCCCCAAAAAGACGCGCATCTTCATGGTGGTCGACGCGCTGGATTGCGACGTGATGGGCGACGAGCCGATCTGGGTCGATGGCAAAGTGGTAGGCTGGGTCACCTCAGGCGGCTTTGGCCACTATGTGAACCAATCGCTGGCGCAAGGCTATATCCCCACCGAATGCTTCAAGCCGGACATGGCACTGGAGATTGAAATCCTGGGCGAGCGTCGTCCTGCCCGCCTGCAAATGGACCCGCCTTTTGACCCTGAAGCCAAACGCATGCGCATGTAAGGAGCCCACCCGATGACGCACTACTCGGCCTGGTCGCTGCTGCGCAACGCCCTTGGCGGCCATCAACATTGGGATCGCGCCTGGCGCGACCCCGAGCCGCGCAAAAGCTACGACGTCATCATCATTGGCGGGGGTGGCCACGGTTTAGCTACGGCCTATTACCTGGCTAAAAACCATGGCGTCAAAAATATTGCGGTGCTGGAAAAAGGCTATATCGGTTCGGGCAATGCGGGGCGCAACACCACTATCGTGCGCTCTAACTACATGATGCAGGACAACACCGCGTTTTACGAGCATTCCATGTCCTTATGGCGCGGCATGTCGCAAGAGCTCAACTACAACGTGATGTTCTCGCCGCGCGGTTATTTGTACGTCACCATGTCGCCCAGTGGGCACGATGCACAAATTCGCCGCGCCAACATCATGCGCCTGAACGGCATTCGCGCCGATATCTTGACCCGCGAAGACGTGATGAAAGAAGCCCCCTATCTCGATTTTTCAGACGAGGCGCGCTTTCCCATTTATGGCGCCATGCTGCAACCGGACGCGGGCACGGCGCGCCACGATGCGGTCGTCTGGGGCTATGCGCGTGCGGCCAATGCCCTGGGCGTGGACATCATCCAAAACTGCGAAGTACGCGACTTTGAATGGACGGGTGAGCGCATCACCGGCGTGCATACGTCGCGCGGCACCATCAGCGCCGGCAAGGTGGGCATGGCGGTAGCGGGGAACACCTCGCCACTTGCGCAAAAAGCAGGGCTGCAATTGCCCATCGACAGCCACGTGCTGCAAGCCTATGTCACCGAGTCCATCAAACCTATCGTCAACCATGTGGTGGTGTGGTCGGCCTCCTATTTCTATTTCTCGCAGTCGGACAAAGGCGGCCTGGTGTTTGGCGGCCATATTGACCGCTATAACTCCTATGCCCAGCGCGGTAACCTGGCCAATGTCAGCGAGGTCACGCAAGCCTTGGTCAGCGCCATGCCCAGCGCAGCCCGACTGCGCGTGCTGCGCCACTGGGGCGGCATCATGGACATGACGCCTGATGGCAGCCCCATCATCACCAAAACGCCAGTCGATGGGCTCTACCTCAATACCGGTTGGTGCTACGGCGGCTTTAAAGCCACGCCGGCCTCGGGCTGGTGTTTTGCGCACACGATTGCCCACGATGCGCCCCACGCCTACAACGCCGGCTTCACGCTAGATCGCTTTGCCCAGGGCCGCTACATCGACGAAGCAGGCACTGGGCCTTACAACCATTTGCAATAGAAAGGGCAGACCCACCATGCTACGCATCGCCTGCCCCTACTGCGGCACCCGTGACCACGAAGAGTTCAGCTACTTTGGTGACGCCACCCAGGCCTACCCCGACCTCGGTGTTGAAAACCATGCGGCCTGGGTGGAAACCGTTTACACCCGCCCCAACCCGCGCGGCATGCACAGCGAGTTTTGGCAGCACACGCTAGGCTGCCGCCGCTGGTTAGTCGTCAAGCGCCATACGGTGACGCACGACATCGAATCGGTGGTCCCTGCTGCGCAAAGGACTTTGCCATGAACCAGCCCCCATCCGCCCAAGGCGGCAAGCAGCGCTTGGCCAGCGGTGGCCGCATAGACCGCAGCAAGCCATTGAGCTTCACGCTGGACGGCTCGCCCTACCAGGGCTTTGCCGGTGATACCCTGGCCTCGACGCTGCTGGCGCATAACGTGCATTTGGTAGGCCGGTCTTTCAAATACCATCGGCCGCGCGGTATTGTGGGCTCGGGCGTGGAAGAGCCTAATGCCTTGTTCACCCTAGGCGATGGCAGCACGCGCGAGCCCAATATCGCAGCCACCACCACCGAGCTGGAGCAAGGCCTGCGCGCCCGCACGCAAAACGCCTGGCCCTCGGTCAGCCTAGATTTCATGGCCATTAACTCCCTGCTCTCGCCGGTGTTTGTGGCCGGGTTTTATTACAAAACCTTTATGGGGCCCACGCGCAAGGCCTGGATGTTTTACGAGCACTTCATACGCAAGGCCGCAGGCCTAGGCGCATCGGTGGCGGACTTTGACATCCACCGCTACGACTACCACAACGACTATGTCGATGTGCTGGTGATTGGCTCGGGTCCTGCCGGTCTGGCCGCCGCGCTGCAAGCGGCGCGCGCCGGTACGGATGTGATGTTGGTCGAGCAAGACTTTGAACTCGGTGGTGCCTTGCTCAATTGCCCTGCTAGCAGCGCCCAAGCACAGTGGCTGGCGCATATGCTGCAAGAAATCAAGGCGACGGGGCGGGTGCGACTGCTGACCCGCAGCACTTCCTTTGGCATCTACGACGGCAACACCGTGGGCGTCATTGAACGCAGCGCGCCTGGCCTTGCCGACCCCGATTTTGGTGTGCCGCGCCAGCGCATGCGCACGGTGCGCGCCAACGCCATCGTCATGGCCTGCGGTGCTATCGAGCGGCCTTTGGTGTTTGGCGGCAACGACAAACCCGCTGTCATGCTCAGCAGCGCAGTGGGCGCCTATGTCAACCGCTATGCAGTGGCTCCGGGTCGGCGTGCGCTGTTTTGCGTGAACAACGACGCCGCTTATGCAGACGCCATTTGCCTGGCCCAGGCCGGTGCGCAAGTGCAGCTGGTCGACCTGCGCCCCACCACCAACCCAGCGCTTTTGGGCGCGGCTAATAACGTAGGCATCACTGTCCACCACGGCAGCGCGGTTACGCAAGTGCGCGGATTTCAGCGCGCCAACACCGTGCGCATCGAAGGCTTTGATAGCAACACCGGCCGCGTCATGGGCGGCGCCGCGCACCATGAGGTGGACCTGGTCGCCATGTCCGGCGGTTGGACGCCTACGGTGCACCTGAGCTCGCACCGCAATGTCAAGCCGGTGTACCGCAGCGATATCGCCTGCTTTGTGCCCGGTGCTTTTGACCGCGCGCAGTTTGGTGCTGGCAGCATGGTGGGCGAACAAAGCTGGGATGGCGCCATCGCCTCGGGCTGGGCAGCAGGCGCGTACGCGGCCGGCGTGCTTAGCCTGCACAGCGCGGGCGAGGCGCCCTCGCTGCAAGACGCCTATGGCATGGCCTTTGTGCCGGCCGGGCCGCTGCGTTCGCAACAATCAGGTGGTAAATCCTTTGTCGATTTCCAGCACGATGTCACCGTCGACGATGTGCAACTCGCACACCGCGAAGGCTATGTGTCGGTAGAGCATCTCAAGCGCTACACCACGCTGGGCATGGGCACCGACCAGGGCAAGACCTCCAACCTCAATGGCATGGGCGTGATGGCCACCGCACGCGGAATAGACGTGTCCCTGGCCGGTACCACCACTTTCCGCCCGCCCTACACCCCGGCAGCATTAGGGGCTCTGGCCGGGCGCAATGTGCGCAGCCACTTCCAACCCGAGCGCCTGACCGCCATGCACGACTGGCATCTGGCCCACGGCGGCGTCAAGATGGAAGCGGGCTACTGGTTACGCCCCCTGTGGTACCGCACGCACGGCGCTAGCTTGTCCGAGGCCTATAAAGCCGAGATGGATTTTGTGCGCGAGAGCGTGGGCATTGCCGATACCTCCACGCTGGGGAAAATCGACGTGCAAGGCCCGGATGCTGCGGAGTTTTTGGACCGGGTGTATGTCAATGGCTACTCCAAACTGGCCGTAGGCAAAGCGCGCTATGGCTTTATGTTGCGCGAGGATGGCATCGTCATGGACGACGGCACCACCACGCGCATCAGCGATACCCAGTTTTTCATGACCACCACCACCGCGCAAGCGGCCAAGGTGATGAGCCACCTGGAATTTTTGCTGCAAGTGGTCTGGCCCGAGTTGCGCGTCACCGTGGCTTCGGTTACCGACCAATGGGCGGCCATGAGTATTGCGGGGCCGCGCACGCGCGAAGTGCTGCAAGCGGCCTTCCCGCACCTGGACTTTGCCGATGCCGCCCTGCCCTTTATGGGTATCTTGGATACCCTAGGCCAAGGCCCCCTGGCAGGCGTTGCGCTGCGCATTCTGCGCCTGACTTTTTCGGGCGAACTGGCCTACGAAATCTTTGTGCCCACGCACCACGGCCTGGCGGTGTGGGAGCACCTGATGGAAGCGGGCAAGCCTTGGCAACTGCGGCCCTACGGCCTCGAAGCACTGGGTTCGCTGCGCATCGAAAAAGGCCATGTCGTGGGCTCAGAGATGGATGGCCGAACCACCTTGGGCGATATGGGCGCAGGCCGCATGGCCAGCCAGACCAAAGACTTTTGGGGCAAGGCGCTCAGCCATAGCCCGCATTTGCAAAAATCAGACCGGCCCACCTTGGTCGGCCTGGAAGCCGTGGACCCGGCGCAGCCGCCCAGCAATGGCGCAATCTTGTTTTTTGCCGATGACGAGATACGCGGCCACGGACGCGGCCACATCACTTCCACCACCTTTAGCAAAACCGTGGGCAAGGCCATTGGCCTGGGCCTGCTGCAAGGCGGCACCGCGCATGTGGGCCAGGAAGTCGTCGCAGCATCACCTGCAACCGGTCGCCAATACCGACTGCGCGTGGTCGAGCCCTGCTTTATCGACCCGCAAGGAGTGCGTTACCGTGTCTGATTCCAACACCACAGCTCCCGCCACCCGCAGCCAACCGACGCGCAGCGGCCAGTTGCAAGTGCATTTGCGCGTACAAAAGCTGTCTAACTTGACCCAAATTAGCACTTGGTCCAGCAACATAGGCGCCCTAAGTAGCGCGCTGCATCGTGCTTTGGACTGCGCGCCCCCGCTGCATACGGGCCAATTGGTATCGTGCGCGCTAGGCACGCTGATGCGCAGCGGTCCGTATGAATTTTTGCTGGTAGGAGACACCGGCCAGCCCGCAAGTGACCGGGTCAGTCTGCTACGCCAGCACGTCAGTGCTGACACCGGTGCCGTGCTGGACCTGAGCCACGCCCGCGTGCGTGTGAGCGTGCATGGTGACAAAGCGGTGGAGGCCCTCTCCAAACTCTATGCCATAGACTTTAGGCCCGCCGCTTTTGCCAGCGATAGCGTCGCCCTCACCGGTCACCACCACATCCCCTGCCTGCTGCACCGTTTGGATGCGCAGCATTTCCATGCCTATTACTTCACCACCTATGCACGCGGGCAAATCGATGCATTAGCGGATGCGGCGCGGGAGTTCGGCGTCGATGTGACGCAGGCCGATTAGGCGTTTACGGCATGGTTTGGGTCTTGTTGGTCACCCGTGTAAAACCCCTTACACGCTAGTTGCAGGGCCCTCGCAGCTGCGGCCATAGTGGTCTAAAGCAACTAGGCTAGCGCCTGTGTCTGGGCGCCTAGCAAGTAACGCTTGGTGGCTTGGGTTCGGTTTCGCACACCCAAACGTCTAAATATTCCCGCCAAATGCGTCCTAACCGTCTCGTCGCTCAGATTGAGGCTTCTGGCGATTTCTTTATTGCTATAGCCTTGGGCTAACTCCGCGAGCACCGAGTTTTGTTTGGCAGTCAATTGTTCAAGCTTATAAGGCGCTTGTATGGCCGATCCCATCGGGGGCGGCGTGAGCCGCTTTGACTCCGATGCGTCAGACGGCAAAGGAACCGGCTGCCGCGTGACGACAAGTGCTTTCGGTGTGGCTGCAATCGAGGCATCCGAGCCACCCACATATTTGCAAGCTTCGATGCGTTCTGATTTTTCATCCAAAGTCAGTACTATGACAGGCGTCGGTTGACTGCCACGGTTGAGTGAACCTAAATCAATAAGCCCTTGTGCATTGGAAAAATTGTGGCCGACCACGATCATGAGGTATTGGGTTTCAAGCGGCTTCCTATCGCCTAGCAAACCCATGGCCTGAAAAAGATTTTTCACTTGTTCAAACCTGGCCCCTTGGCTCTGCACACCTGCCGCGCTGCCAGTGGCCTGCGCCGCGATAAATTGTTTTTCAACGATGGATTCTTTTTTGCTAATTACGGAATTCATAACAACACTGCCTGATGAGGGAGTCAGCCCAATTCACCGCTTAATGCGTGTCAAGCCCAAAGTGGATACTTTGGTGATTTAGGCGCTTGGTGTGAAGTAAGTTAACGCGGTGAGCGGGGGCCTATAAGGCCTTTGACCCTAGGCCTGGACGGGTAGCAAACTGCACCGCCCCGTAGCCAAGGTTCTGCCACGGCAGGCGCTATAGGGCTGCCTTGCCGGTTTTCCAAACGGTTTGTAGTTTTTTGATACACAACATTTCCTTATTGCATTTAGCAAGTTCAGGAAAAAGACTGACAGACAGCATGTGTCCGTCCCATCTAGCGGCCCCGCTGACCTTGCGCCAGTAATTAGCGCTTTAGTTCGGTGGCTTTGCGTCGCCGGTTTTCACCGGGTTTGCCCTTCAATTCTCTTTTTCATCGGCCAAGGGCTGTACCGACACCGTAGTATATCCCATGGTAAATAATGCCGGCCAACCCCCAAGGCTTTTGCCGATGGTCGCTTGTCCACGGTAAATATCGGCTCCGAGACTTGGGCCCTCATCTGCCTAGTTTTCGCGCATTGATTGAGGTGACTACGTTTTGCGAGGTGAGATGCAGGCTTTCTATAGCGATCAATTTGTGCTTCCCCTACCTCAGGGGCACCGATTTCCCATGGCCAAGTACGCCATGCTGCGCGATGCATTGGTGGGGCATTTCCCGGATATCCAGTTGCTGCAAGCACCGCGCGCCAGTGATGCGGAGCTGCTGCGCGTCCATGCGCCGGTCTATGTGTCCGGCATTGCCGATGGCACGGTACCAGCGGCCGTCATGCGCGAGATAGGTTTTCCGTGGAGCCAGGCCATGGCGGAGCGGGCACGCAGATCGGTCGGTGCGACCGTCGCGGCCGCGCGCTCGGCATTGCGCCAAGGTATCAGCGCCAACCTAGCGGGCGGAACGCACCACGCTTATGCGGACAAGGGCGGCGGCTTTTGTGTCTTTAACGACGTGGCAGTGGCCGCCCGCGTGATGCAAGCGGCACAGCGCCGTAAGGGCCGCGAACTGCAAGTCGCGGTGATAGACCTGGATGTACACCAAGGCAATGGCACGGCGCGGATTTTTCAAGACGATACCTCGGTGTTCACTTTGTCAATGCATGGTGAAAAGAACTTCCCCTTTCGAAAGGAAACCGGCGACCTGGATGTGGGTCTGCCAGACGGAACCGGTGACGGGGATTACCTTGCGGCGCTGGACAATGCACTGCAGGCCTTAGCGCGACACTGCACGCCGCAACTGGTTTTTTACCTGGCAGGCGCCGATGCCCATGAAGGGGATCGCCTGGGACGCCTAAAGCTGAGTTACCTGGGTATGCAGGCGCGGGATCAGCGGGTACTGGACTGGTGCTTAGCGCGACGCATTCCCTTGGTGCTGCTCATGGCTGGGGGGTATGGCGTACAGATAGAAACCACGGTACAGGTGCAGTTGGCCACTTACGGCTTGGCCTACGCGCATTGGCAGCAATGGCAGGCCCAGTGCGCACGATAGCGCCAACCCAGCAGCACCGCAACCGTGCAGCCCCTTGCGCCACCAGAAATTTCGGGTGCTGCAGATGCCACGGCACAGCAGGGGCGCGACCCCACCTAAGCTAACGTCGCCATATCGATCACAAAGCGGTATTTCACGTCGTTCTTTTGCATCCGCCCATAGGCCGCATTGATGTCAGCGACCTTGATCAGTTCGATGTCCGAAACAATGCCGTGCGCGGCACAAAACGCCAGCATTTCCTGGGTTTCCTGGATGCCCCCCACCAGCGAGCCGGCGATGTTGCGGCGCCCCAGAATCAGGGGGCGGGTATTGAGCTGGGCGTTAGGCCCGATAGCACCTACGATGCACATGGTGCCGTCGACTTTGAGCAGACCCATATACGAGTTGAAGTCATGCGGCACCGGAATGGTGTTGAGCAGAAAATCAAACTGATTGGCCATAGCCAGCATGGCCTGGGCGTCTGTGGAAAGAAGTACCTCATTGGCACCCAGGCGCATAGCATCGGCCGCTTTGCCGGGAGAGGTCGTGATCATCACGGTCTTGGCGCCCATCGCATGCGCCAGTTTGATGCCCATATGACCCAATCCACCCAGGCCAATGACGCCGACGGTCATGCCCGGTCCGATGCCCCAATGGCGTAGCGGCGAATAGCTCGTGATCCCGGCGCACAGCAGCGGAGCGGCGGCTGCCGCATCAAGGCCTTCCGGCAGGGAAAGCACAAAGTCTTGGCCCACAACAATGCTTTTGGAATACCCGCCTTGGGTGTAGCCGCCAGGGTCTGCGCTAGGGCTCCCATAGGTGAGGGTATAGCCACTGAGGCAATACTGCTCCATATGGTCTGCGCATGATGAACAGGTACCGCAGGCGCCGACAAAGCAACCTACGGCCACGGCCTGGCCGGGTGCAAAGCGTGTGACCTGCGTCCCCACGGCGCGCACGCGCCCCACAATTTCATGCCCTGGAACGATGGGGTACACGCTGCGGCCCCAATCATTTTTAGCGATATGTAAATCGGTATGGCAAATTCCGCAATAGTCAATGTCAATGTGGACATCCTGCGGGCCGACCGCGCGGCGCTCAATCAGTAACGGCGCCAATGGCGTAGTGGCACTGTGGGCTGCGATGCTAGGTGTAGGGAGCAAGGACCATCCTTCAAGACACTGTTGTATGGAAAGCTGGTAATGTACCGGTAGAAAGCACGCGATTACCGGCAGATAAGCCTTTGGCCGTACATTTATTCGCTAGGGTGCAGGAAACAATTCGTCAATACGGCCCGTTTGGTAATACACCCAGAGTCCTACGTATTCATGGACTGCTGACTCGATGTTGGACAGCGCCGTACCGGCCGTGCGCGGGACATACCACTGCCGGTTTTTGCCGGTGGACTTAAATGCCACGGGGTAAGGAATCACGTCAAAGCCGGCTTTGCGAAACAGACCCATGGAGCGCGGCATGTGCGCGGCCGAGGTCACTAGCAGCCATTTTTCGCCCGGCTTAGGGTGCACCAGGTCCCGGGTAAAAACCGCGTTTTCATGCGTATTGCGCGAGGCTTCTTCGTACAGCACCTGACCGCGATCGATGTTGGCATCACGCCACAGTAAACGCACTTTGTCACTTTCCTTGAGCGGCCCGGCTTGGAGCGAACCACTTCCGCCGGTAAAAACCAGGCGCGCGCCGGGGTAGCGCCGCACCAGGTTGACCGGTGCCAGCAGGCGCTCCGCTTCACCATTGATGGAGAGATAACCCTGCCCCCCGCTGAAGACTTCATCCACCGCACCGCCCAAAACAATGATGCCATCGACGCGGCTGGGCAGCTTTGTCGGTGCGGGAAAACGGGTTTCAAGGGGAACCAGTAGCTCGTTGCCGACGGGAAAAACCAACATCGACAACAAAATGCCCAGCAACAGTTGGATCACGCGTAAAGGCCAGTGGCGCTTGCCTGCCTGGGGCCAAAACGTCAGGGCGAAGCCCCCTACCACCAGCATATGTACTGGCGAAGCCAAGTAGCCGGCGATCTTGGAAAGTTCAAAAAACATCAATAACTCACATTCTTTTTATTACGAAAAGCACCTGTGTAAACTCACGAAAAAACACGCAAACTCGCATAAATCGGTGAAAGCACCATGAAAAACGCATTTACGGCCACGTTCTTTTGTCTATTGGCCGCCCAATCGAGTTTCGCCATCGATAACGAAACCCTTAAATCCACAGTCGTGGCTGCAGGTATTTTGACCAATTCGTTTGCGATACTGAATAGAAATGCTTTGGATTGTAAAAATAATTTCCAAATTGGTTATCAGGCTGCCAAGGACGAGGAGCTGTCCTCGCACTCGGTGAATTTCTCGTCTATGGATTGCAAACTGGGCGCTACCACCCTGCTGCCGCAGTCCCTGTCTTTTGACATACTTCCAACGCTCTCGGGGTCCGTCTGGAATGCGGATGCGGGGCCTTATGCCAAACAGGCGTTTTCGCTCGCTTTGATCCCCATGGGGCGCTACGGACTCCAAGTGGGCTCGGCGATCGTAGATTTCAGCGTCGGCCTGGGGCCTACCCTCGTGAGCGAAACGGATATTGGCACGCGCCAAAAATCTACCAATTTCCAATTTACCGATGAAATGGGCTTCGGTATTTCAGACCTGAACCAACGCGCACGCCTGGCCTTTACTTATCGCCACGTCAGCAATGCCGATATCAAATTGCCCAATAACGGCGTGAATTTCCTGGGCCTGGGGCTGACGCTGAAGGTCGATTAATCCGCAGGGCCGTCAGAGGCTAGGGCCCATGCCCTAAGGGCGTGTTCGCAGCCAGTCTGGGGGCGAACGCAGGCAAGTTGTTCCCTGCGTCCTCGCGCAAGGCCCTCACGGCCACACCGCGCCCCGCTAAAGCGCAGGCCACAGCCCTAGCGACTCTATAAAGGCCTGCATTTCGGCATAAATTGTCGCCAAGGCCTGCGCACCCCCCTGGCTTTGCGCGTAGAAGGTGTGCCCCCCTTCGCTAAAGGTGACCAAGGTGCAGCGGTTTTGCTGGGCACGCATCGCAGCGCAAAAAGCCTCGGAATTGGCATAGGGCACGGTTTTGTCTTGTACTGCATGGAACACCAAGGTGGGGGCCACGCCAGGGCCCAGGTGGTCGGTCACGGAGGCCGCTAGCGCGCGTGCAGGGCTGTCACCAAAACGGGCCGGCCCGCCGTAGCCCCCTGCCTTGGTATCGGTCACCGGGCTGACCAGCATGAGCGCAGCCGGCAGGGTGCTGCGCGGCTGCTCATCAGGCCAAGGCGCGCCTTGGGTCACGGCGGTCCAGGCCGCCACATGGGCACCGGCCGAAGAGCCCATGACCACGATTTTGTGCGGATCCACACCCAACTCAGCGGCATGCGCGGCCACCCAGGCCAATGCCGAACGGCCGTCGGAAATGCTGGCCTCAGGTGTCGTTTGAAAACGTTGGCGGGTGCGGTAATCGGCAGCGATACCCACCATGCCCTGTGATGCGGCCCAGCGGGCCCAGCCAATGGAGCGTTCGGGGGTCCCCGAGCTCCAGCCACCGCCAAAAAACGCCAGCACGGCAGTACGCCGGTCGGTAGGCTGAAGTCCTGCCGGGCTGACCACGTGCAAACGCAGTTCCCAATCGGCTTGGGCCTTGTACAAAAAGGCTTGGGCGCCTGGCAAAGTCAGCGGTGCGACCTCGCTTGGTTCAGCAGCCCACACCACGGCGGGCCACAGACACAAGCCTGCCAGAACGCGCACCAAGGCGGTGGCCGCATGTGCAAGGGAATGGCAGAAAAAGGGCTGCATAGGGTAAATCCAGAGGAGGAAAACGATTTCTCTAATATTTCAATAGTTGCGTGTCATTATGCCAAAGACCATTATGCAAAAAGAGGTTAAACGTTTACAATTTCTCGCATCTCAACCGCCGCGCCGCGGTATCTTGCACCTTAACAAGAGCTTTTTCTTATGCGACTGATGCACTCCTTGCTTACCTTGGTTCTGGCCGGGGGCCTTTGGGCCGCCCCATCTGCGAATGCGGCGTCTTCGCCCGCGCCCTACCCGCTGTGGACTTTGGACTCGCAGTCCTTGTTGCAAACCCAGCAAAAAATCATTGCCGCCGACCCGTCCGTCCTGCCCGCCTACCGTGCGCTCCAAGATCGCGCCGCCACAGCACTGCTCGCGCCCTATCGCAGTGTGGTGAACAAGACACTCACACCCCCTTCGGGCAGCAAAAACGACTACATGAGCATGGGCCCGTATTGGTGGCCCAACCCCAGTACGCCCAATGGCCTGCCCTACGTGCAGCGCGACGGGCAGCGCAACCCGGAGTCGCACGGCAGTGCGCTCGATGCTGACAACCTACAAGGCATGGCCTCTGACAGCCTGGACCTGGCGCTGATGTACCGCTTTACCCAAGAAGCACGCTATGCCGAGAAGGCTGCTGCGGTGATTCGCGCTTGGTTCCTGACGCCCGCTACCCGCATGAATCCGCACCTGCGCTATGCGCAGTCCATCCCAGGCATCGTCGACGGGCGCGGCATAGGCATTATTGACACGCGCGAGCTCTGGAAAGTGATTGACGCGGCCGCACTGATCCAACCGGCACTCTCTCCCTCAGAGATGGATGCGCTGCGCGCCTGGTTTGTCCAATATGCGCAGTGGCTGAGCACCAGCGAGAACGGCAAAGAAGAGGCTGCTGCCAAGAACAACCACGGCATGTTCTTTGATGTGCAGTTGGCCCTGTATTGGCTCTACACCGGCGAGACTGCCCGCGCGCGCCAATTGGTGTTTGATGCCCAAACCAAGCGCTTTGCGGCACAGTTCGACAAGCGCGGTTGGATGCCTTTGGAGCTCGCCCGCACCAAGCCTTACCACTACCACACCTTCACCCTGGAAGCCGTCACGCGCCTGGCGCTGTATGGCCAGCGTGTGCAGGCCCTGGTGCCCGCGGGACAGGGCTTGTCGGCCAGCGATGTGCGCTGTAGTGCTGCGGCCCTAGACATCAGCTGCCCATTGGACTTGTGGCACCGAGAAATCGATGGGAAATCATTGCAATCGGTGCTGCAGCGCGTGGCCGAGGTAGTGGTCAATCCCGCAGGCTGGACCTTTGCAACCAGTCTGGAACCAAAGCCCGATTTGCCACCGGCCATCTACGCCTTGGCGCTGGCCCGCGCAGCCTACCCCCCTGAGATGATGGCCCAAGCACTGGCACTGCTGCACAAAGAGAAGCCCGACAGCATTTACTGGCTGCTCTGGCCTGCGCCTTGAGCGACGGGCCCAAACGCTATTGGTAAGTGAGTGTCCACTGCACCGTAAATGGTGCGCTGGCGCTAAAACTGTCGCGCCGGTATTTGACGAGAGAACGCATGGGCCCATTCGGTGAGCGCAGGCTGGTATGGCCGTCTAAGGCCACCAGCTGGCAGTGCTCTACACCAGTAGCCTGAAAGCTTTTGGCACTGCCTTTATGGAACACCACGCCGCCGCCGGCTTGCAAGGCATTGGACGAAAAACTTAGGAATTCCAGGCTCAGTGCACGCACCTGTACGTTCTGGCGTGGCACAAAGCGCTCGGTGCGGGTAATGCGTCCAGACTCAAACACATATTCCACCTCTGCACTAAAGCGGTCGTCCTCGACCGGGGCGGGGCCGCCCACGCGGCTCAAGTTGTCCAGGCGGTAGCGCACCCGCTGGATACCTCCTGCAGTGTCACATTCGATATGCTTGAAAAACGCGGTACCCATGAGTTCGGTACCGTCCTCCAAGGTAATTTTGGGCATGAGCTGGGGGTGCTCGATCCCGCTGTCTGCGATGCCTTCAATAATCCCGCGCGCAAAGGGCAAGGGGTAATACGGGCTGTTCATATGCTGGCTGCTACCGCCATTGACCATCAGCAAACTAAACACATGCTGGCGGTCCCGGTAGATGGCCAGGGCCCGGTGGTACTGGGCGTCTGCAAAGGGTACCAATTGCAAGGGAGCGTGCTTCGCAATCAGCCAGTTTTGCAAAGCAAACGGGCTGCAGGGTTTGGTCGCAACAAAACCGGAGGCTTTCCACAAATTTTCGGCACCGATGAGCTGGTGAATCAGCGAGAGGTTTTCACCCAATATTCTGGATTTGCCGCGGTAAGTATCCACCCGCCGACCCTGACCCCACATATCGACGCTGCCAATATCGGAATTGAACCAAAAATCAATATACCGGCGCACCACGGCAGCGCACAAACTGTAGGCATACAGTTTTTCTTCGGAAGTCAGCACATTCAAATAGGCTGCCACGGACAAAATTTGCAATATCGCGGTATCGCCGTACGGCCCCAGACTGCGCCCAAAACAAAAGCCATCGCCCTGCGCGCTGGCCAATTTCAGCGTGACATTGGTCGAGCTGCGCAACAAGGCGCGCAGCTTGGGTGTGACTTCCAGTCCCGTTTCAATAAAGCGCTCGCAAATTTCGGCTACCAGCAAAATGCTGTAGCGGTCAAAGCGCCCTTCGCCATCGGAATCGTCGCAAAACCCATATTCGCCAGAGTGGGTGTCGTAATGCTCCAGGGTTCTTTCCAACAAGGCATCGCTGGCGCTGGCGTCCTCCCAGCCCAAGAGCATGCGCAGGCGGGCAATACTGAAGGCCACGCCGTAATAATTGGTAGGTAAATCAATCAGCGAATAATCTTCGGTGCGCACAAAGCGGCGCCAGTCTGCGCTTTGGCGCATGGTGGCCATGGCCGATTCGCTGACCGCAGCCTCCAGCAAGCCCGCTTTCTTCAAGGCATACAGCCCGGCGCAGGCGTAGTAAATACCCCAGGTATCGTTGCGCATGGCGCAGGTCAGGTCGACCATGGCCCGAAAGTCTTGGATCAATGTCTCGCGCTCTGCCGCTTCGGCCTCCAACAGCAAGTGGGCAAAGCCGGCGCATATTTTCCCGGGCAGAAACTTATCCCCCACCTCAAAGACCTGAACGCCGTCCAAACGGTATTGAAGGCCCTGCTCCGTCAAGTCAGAAAAGAGCGTGCGTAACTGCCTAAAAATCTCTCCCTGGATCACGGCGTGCAAAGACTTGTCGACAGGTGCCTCGCGCACCTTGGCTAGCTCCGGTGACTTCATGCACCCCATCCCGTCAAGGCAAGACGCTGCTCGGCCGCGTCAAAAACATGCAAGCGGTCCATGCTGCACAGCAAAGTCGCCGCGTTACCGGCACGCCAGGCGGCGCGATCATCGCACTTCACCAGCACCGATCCGAGGGAGGTTTGCACGGTCACATAGGTATCTGCGCCCGTAAATTCCAAGGACTGCACCTGACAACTCAGCGCAAACGCGGCCGCAGGCGCCACCGTACCGGCTGCCACCAAGGTGCCGTGCTCGGGCCGCAAGCCCAAGGTACATGCGCCCACTTGCACACTGTGGCCCGCCACCGGCAGTTGTACCTGGCCACTGGCGTTGCTGAAAGTCAGCTGGCCTTGGGCATCCGGGGCCACGCGGCCTTGCAAAAAATTCATGGCAGGCGTACCAATAAAGCTGGCGACAAAACGGTTGACCGGCGCGTGGTACAGCGATTGCGGGGTACCGCTTTGTTCAACCGCGCCATTGCGCAGCACCACGATGCGATCGCCCAGCGTCATCGCCTCCGTTTGGTCATGGGTGACGTAGACCGACGTGGTTTTGCTGCGCGCATGCATCGCGCGGATTTCGGCCCGCACACTCGAACGCAGCGAAGCGTCCAGATTGGAGAGCGGCTCGTCAAACAAAAATACGGCAGGCGCGCGCACCATGGCCCGCCCCATGGCCACGCGCTGGCGTTGGCCGCCCGAGAGCTGGCGCGGAAAGCGGTCTAGCAATTCGCTCAGGCCCAGCGACTGGGCCGCAGCATCGACTTTGGCGGCAATCGTGGCTTTGGGCTGACCGGCCAGGCGCAGGCCAAAGCCCATGTTGTCCCGCACGCTGAGCTGCGGGTAGAGCGCATAACTTTGGAACACCATCGCCACGTCGCGCGCCTTCGGGGGCAGATCGGTGACATCACGTGTGCCTATATGCACCCGTCCGGCGGTGGGCGGCTCCAGACCGGCGATCACCCGCAGCAGCGTCGATTTGCCAGAGCCGCTGGGGCCGACCAGGACACAAAATTCGCCGTCGGCAATATCGACCGATACATCGCGCAGCACCGGTACGCCGGCAAAACTTTTACTGACTTTGTCTAATATCACTTGTGGCATGGTCTAGCCCTTGACGGCGCCTGCCAGCAGGCCCCGGTTAAATGCCTTTTGCATGGCGAGGTAAATAACAATCGAGGGCAGCATGGCGATCAAAGTAATCGCGACAAAAACCGCTGGCGGCATGGCCTCGTCCGCGCGCACCGAGGCCAGCGCCACGGGCAGGGTGTACAGGTCTTCACGGTTGGCCACGATCAGCGGCAACAAATACTGGTCCCAAATCATGATGAAGCCAAACACGGTGACGGTACCCAAGGCCGGCTTGATCAGCGGCAAGATGACCAGCCAAAATATTTGCCACTCGCTGGCGCCGTCCATGCGGGCGGCCTCCTCCAGTTCGAGGGGCACTTTCTTCATAAACTCGGTGAGCATGAAGATAGAAAAGGCCCAGCCGATCAGCGGCAAAATCATGCCCAAGTGGGTATTGAGCAAACTCACTTTGAATAATGGAATATTGCCCAGCACCAAATACAAGGGGATGGCAATCACCTCTTCGGGCAGCATCATGGTGCTCAGTATCAGCATGGAAACCACCGCCGAGCCCACAAACTTTTTGCGCGCCAGCGCATAGGCGGCCAAAGAACTGATGCTGACTTGCAATATCAAGCCAAAGGTCACGATCAGCATGGAATTGAGCAAGTAGCGCCACACCCGGGTTTTGAACCAGGCGTAATGAAAGTTGTCCATCGTGGGTGACTTGGGCCAAAACACCAACTCGCCTGGTTGCAACGTCACGCCGCTAAAGGCCGTCATGGCAAAGGCCCAAAACGGCCCGACAAACACCACCAGCAGCAGCGCATAAAAGGCCCAGCGCGGCAACGCAGCACCCAACTTGGCCCAGGTAAAGCCGTCTTGCATCATGCCTCCAGCCTTTTGTGCCATTGCAAATACAGCATGGTGCACAACGCGGTAAATACAAACAAGACCACCGATGCGGCCGAGGCGTAGCCATAATCAAACTGCACAAAACCCAGTTTGTAAATCCGCGTCATGATGACCTCGGTGGCCCCGGCTGGCCCCCCGCCGGTGGTGGCCTGGATTTCGGCAAATACCCTAAAGCCGCGAATCATGCCCAGCACGATCACAATCGTGATGGCATGCGTGAGGCCTGGTATGGTGACAAAGCGCAGGCGCTGCCAGGCCGTGGCGCCGTCGACGCGGGCCGCCTCGTACAACTCTTGGTTGATGGTGGCCATGCCGGCGACAAATATCACCATGTCGTAGGGCACGCTTTTCCATAAATGCATGAGCATGAGCCATTGCAATGCCCAGTCGGGGTCATTCAAATACCCCTGGGCCGTGATGCCAAAAAGTGCGGCGATGGAATTCATAATGCCGTCCGGGGTAGGCGCATACAGAATGCGCCACACCTCGGCCAATACCGCAGCACTGGTGATCGCAGGCAAAAACAAGGCGGTGCGAATCATCCGAATATGGCGCGTAACGCCTTGCATGGAAAGCGCCAACAACAGGGCCAGCACCACCGACAAGCTCACGGTGCAAGAGACATACAAGAAGGTGTTCCAGGCGGCCGCACCGAGCGCCTCGTCTTGCAGCACACGTTCGAAATTTTCCAGGCCAATCCACTCGTTGGGCGCACCAAAATTGACTTTATAAAAACTCATGCGCAGGCCCAGGGCCATGGGTATGAACTTAAACCAGGTAAAGACCATCAACGCGGGCGCTAAAAATAGCGCCGGTACCAGCCATTGACGCCAGGTGCGCATCATTTGGCCAACACCCTTTGCGCCGAGAGCTCTTGGTTGACGTGCACATTGAGCTTTTTCAAATCCGAGGCGACGTCTTTGCTACAGCGCGACAAGATGGCATTGAGGCCTTCGCCAATCACTTGTTGCATACGCGTCCAATTGGGAATAGCGGGCATGGTGTGGGCGTTTTTTTCGTATTCCTGGGCCACCATTTTCCAGCGCTCGTCGTTATTGACTAGCGCGGGATCGACTTTGCGGTTCACAGGCAAACGCACCACGGCAATACCGCCAGCGCTGGCTTTCATACCCAAGGTCTGGCCTTCGGGCGATATCAAAAACTCCACAAACTTCAGTGCGCCGGCCTTGTTTTTCGCGGCCTTGGGGAAATAGGCTAATTCGCCCCCGCCCAACACGCCGCGCCCAGCGGGCCCGGCCGGTGCGGGGATGGCTTCGACCTTGTCTCGGCCCGGCTCCCGGTCAAACAAGGCGATATGGTAGGGACCGGAAATATAAATACCGGCCTGCCCGGAAATGAACGCTTTATTGGCCTCTTGCGTGGGCGCATTCATAGCGCCCGGTTGCGTGACTTTGAGTTCGCACTGCATCTTGCGCATCCAGGAGACGGCTGCAACTGCGGCCGGTTCGTCCATGGCGCCCTTGAACTGGCCGCCGCCCACCGGGCGCACAAACTCTGCGCCTGCTTGCCATAGGAAGGAGCTCATGTACCAGGCGGCGTAGCCGCGCTGCGCGGAGCCAGGAAAAATCAGGCCATAGGTATTGGCTTTGCCATCGCCATCCGGGTCACCCGCGGTGAAAGCTTTGGCTAGTGCCTCCAATTCATCCCAGGTTTGGGGCACCGGTAATTGGAGTTTGGTACGCCAGTCTTTGCGCACATACATGACCATCGCCTGTGCCGAGGTGGGGACGCCATAGTATTTGCCGTCATAGCCCTTGGCCGTGGCCCACGCCCGCTCTTGCAGGTCCTGGCCGCCGGCAACGGCTTGGCGGTCCACCGCCTCGAGCATGCCCATTTGCACAAACTGGCCGGTCGCGCCGCTATCGTTAATGATCAGGTCGGGCAAATCACCGCCGATGGCAGCGCGTGCAATGCGCTGCTCAAAGTCGGTCCAGGCGTTGAAATACTCGACCTTGATTCCGGTTTTCGCCGTAAATGCCTTCGCGATGGACTCGTAGGTCTTGCGTCCCTCGGCCGAGGAGCGGGTCCACACCTGAATGCTTTCCTGGGACCACACCGCCCCGCTGGCCAGCACGGTGGAAAAGGCCAGGACGGCACCGGCCAGGCGGCGAGGCGTCGATAAGGCAAGGCGTTCACAGAGTTTCACAAAATTTCTCGGTTTGCTGGCGCTAGCATAGAGGGGTAAACGTTTACTTAGTATAGCCATGATTTGGCCCTGCAATGATGGGGAATACCCTTAGTTAACTTTGTAGGAAAAGAATGGGTAAACGAATCCCAAATTTTCACTGCTAACTGCGCTAGAGGGTTAACATTACGCTATGGGGAAACCTCTTTTTTTCTTGGTAGCTTGCACATGAGTACAAACACGGGGCGCGCTGCCACTATCAAAGATGTGGCAAGGGTAGCCGAGGTCTCTACCGCCACGGTGTCCAAGTTCATCAACGGCACCCAAAAATTCACCGAGGGCACGGAGGAGCGGCTGCGCCAAGCGATTGCCGAGTTGGGCTACCGCACCGACCCGCTGGCGCGCAGCATGATCACCGGGCGCACCAAGACGGTGGCGGTGGTGATTTTGGATATTCGCAACCCGCACTTCACCGGCATTGTCAAAGGTGCCAACCGAAAAGCCATGGAGCATGGCTACAACCTGCTGTTTGTCGACACCGCCGAGCGCCTGAGCGGCGAGGCCAATATGCTGCGCGACCTGAGCCGGCGCGTGGACGGGCTGATCGTCAGTTCGCGTATGCCTGATGCCGACATTGCCGCCTTGCACGATTTGCGCAAACCGGTGGTGTTTTTTGGCCGCTCAGTGGGTTCGGGCTTTCACAGCGTCAGCGCCGACGGCCGCTCGGCGGCGGGTATGCTGGGCCGCCACCTGCTAGACCTGGGGCACAAAAACATCGCCTATCTGGGTTACCCGCTAGCGCGCTGGGATTCTGAGCGCAAAGCCGGCCTGATGGAGGTGATTGGGGCGGCCGGGCAGACGGTGCAATGCTTTGTCGCGCAATCGCCTACGTTTGAAGCCGGTGAAAACGCTGTCAGCGAGATATTGATGCGCGGCGACCGGCCCGATGCGGTGGTCTGTTACAACGATTTGCTGGCTATCGGGTTTATGAACCAGGCCCAAGTAGCCGGTGTCCATGTGCCCGAGCAAGTCTCCGTGGCCGGCTTTGACGACATCCCCTTTGCCCGGTACGCCATGCCCTCACTCACCACCGCGGACATGCAAAGCGAGTCCATGGGTGAGCTAGCGTTTATGCGCATGCTAGAGCTGATTGAAGGCAAATTAGAGGCCAGCGAAGAGACGCTGCGCCCGCGCCTGGTGATCCGCAACTCCACCGGCCGCAAGGGCCTGCCCACCGCCTAAGCAGGGCAGCGGCCCGGGCCCTGGGCAGGGCCGGGGGGCAACCGGCGCTGAAGCAATCGCGCCAGGTCAGCTTAGAACTTGTAGCGCACACCCAGCGAGTAGCGGGTCTCGGAGAGGTAATAGCTGCTGAGCTGAATCGGGCCAGCCGCGCCATATTCCAAGGTCGCAGAATCTTTGGGACGCAGGTTCAAGGCCGAGAACTGGACAGACATATTCTTGTCTACGTTGTAGCCCAATTGCAAATCGAGCTGCGAACGTGCGCCGATATAGTTGGGGCGCCCTTCATTGAAGAGGTACAGAGCCTGGTCGCGGGTGTTAAAGGCCAGGCGGGCGGAAAATGCCGCGTCCTCATACAAAGCCACCAAATTGCCACTGTGCTGGGACAAGCCAGGGTACTGGTACCCATTGTCCAGCAAACCATCGGTGTAGGTGAAGTTGGCAATCATGCCAAAGTTACTAAAAGGTGCGGGCAAGAAGTCAAAGAAGCGCTGGACACCCAATTCAAAACCCTTGACTTTCGCGTTACCAATATTGTCTGGGCGGGTATAGGGAATCAGGCCATAGCCATCGAATTCTTTTTGTACCGTCGTAATGGTTTGGACATCAGTAACGTCTTTATAAAAGACCGCGCCTGAAATCATGGAACTGCCTTTTCCGTACCACTCAAAAGACACATCAAAATTATTGGAAATGGTGGGCAATAACTGCGCGTTGCCACCTGTGGCGGAATAGGCGGTGGTGCCGCTGATAAAAATCGTAGGCGCCAATTCCGCTATGCCAGCTTGCTGCATGGTCTTGGAGAGGCTGGTGCGGACTAAGAAATCAGGTGCCGCTGTAAATACAACATTGGCGCTGGGCAACACTTTGGTGTAGCTGCTGTCATCGTGCTTGAGCACGTAGCTATTGACCGTTGCAGTTCCCACTTTAGACGCTTGGTAACTGTCTACACCCATTTGGGTATTGATAGCTCTAACACCGGCATTTGCGCGGTACGGCACCTTGGACAACTCACCCTCAAAGTCGGCCATGCCATAGACCGCCGTAGAGCGCTCATCGAATACGTAGTTGCGCTGCAAGTTTTCAGTGCGCGGCGTCGTTTTTAGCACCGTCTCGCGAATCCAGTTCGCATCGGGGTACAGCATCAGAATATTGCGGGTCAGCGTGGCGTCGACATCGTTCAGGAAATTGCCGCCCGTGGTTTGAATAAAGGATGCGACATCATTGGTTCCGTTAGCCGCTTCGTAAGAATTTGCCTTCGCACCCAACTGGCGGACCCGGGCGCCGAAAAGTACCGAACGCATATCTCCCACCTCAATATCGTATCGACCATCGGCTTTGGCTGCTTTTTCGTTCATTTCCGAGAGGAGATTATTGGACGTCAGGTTGTTACCTGAGTTCACAGTCGCGTACTTTTGTAAAGCAACCGCAGGGTTGTAGATGCCCGGATCAAATCCACCATTGAATGTCAAACTGGGAATTACGCCCGTTCGGTAATCAAAATTGGCGGACACGGTTGGCGAGGTGATCGTCATGTGTTCGTTCATCTGGTTCTGCGTGCCACGGCTGGCGGACACCTCAGAATTGATACGCAATTTGTCGCTAGGCGTCCACTTGCTGCTTAAAGCAACAATGGAGCTCGTGCCCGGCTCAGAGCGTACTTGGCCTTGCTGGGTAATGGTTGCGGAAGATGTGCCTGCCACAATGGAATTGCCGATAAATACCGGATTGGTGATGGGGTTGGTGCCATATTTCCATTGGAACCAGCTCTGGCGACGCTCGGTATTGAGGTCAGCGTAAATTCCCTCAAGTTTCAATTCCACTTCAGGGGACAGTTTCCATTGCAATTCTCCAGTCACACCCAAGCGCGAGCGGTCTACCAAAACTTGCTCGTAGCGAATGATTTGGCCCGTTAAGTCGGTGACGCCGTCTTTGTTCACATCAATGTCGGTGACCGTCTTGGATGCAACGCGATTCAAAAAGTCGTTGCGGTCCATGCCTTGCAGCATCGATTGGCGTTTTTGGTATTCAACAGCAATCAATCCTCCTATCTTTTTGTCCTCGGACTGGTTGGCAACAAAGAAGGTCAGACCGGGGCCATTCGTTTTGGCTGCCATCGAGTACTCGGTATTGGCTTTGACCGCCGCCGTGAAGCCGGGCAAATCCAGGGGATCAGGCGTGACCAAATTAACGGTACCGCTCAAACCACCTTCGACCTGGGAGGCCAAAGGCGACTTGGTCACCTCCAGGCGCCCAAACAGACCGGAGGGAACCACGTCCAGACCAGAATTGCGCCCCAGTTGGTCGTTTTCCGGCGGTGACAGGCGGGTGGAATAACCCAGCACCGTGCGCCCGTCCACTTCCACACGCACCAAAGGCAGTCCGCGGATCGAAACGCCCTGGCCTTCGCCCCACACCCGGGTCACTTGCACACCGGTTACGCGCTGCAGCGCCTCTGCCACGTTGGCGTCGGGCAGCTTGCCCACGTCTTCCGCGGTGATGACGTCCATCACCTGGTCCGAGTCGCGCTTGACCTCCGAGGCGCGCTGCAATGCGGCGCGCACACCCGTCACCGTCACGCTGTCCAGCGGCTTATCTCCCGCTGCGGGCGCTTGTTGCGCCAGGGCGGCCTGGCCGATCAAGAGCGCGATAGCCACACTGATCGGGGTGCGATGAATGCTGAAGGTCTTGAAAATTGGATTGGCCACGTTGCGTCCTTTTGGTAAATCTGGGGTGAAAAAATGTATCTTGTAGGAATTGTCACACTATTGTGATAAACGTTTAATCAGTATTTACCCTTGGTATTCGTCGCTTGGCTTTCGCGGCGGCTTCTTACAGCTTAGGCAGAGCGCCCCGCCATCCAGCCGACCATTGGGCCATGAGCTTGCGCACCAAGTCTGCCTGTTCGGGTAGCTTGGCGAGGTTTACGTTTTCCTGTGGGTCACTCTGGTGGTCGTACAGCTCGACGGCATCAATTTGTTTGGTATCGGCGGTGTGCACCCACACCGTAAAGCGGTAACGGTCGGTGCGCATGGCGTAACCCATCAGGTCGGCCTTGTCTTTACCAGCTTTGGGGCGCGGGTATTGGCTGAACACGGCTGGCTTCCAGTTGCGGTTTGGATCGTCGAGGACGGGTTTGAAGCTGCTGCCCTCTAGATGCTTGGGCAGCGGCAGGCCGGCCAGTTCGCTCAGCGTGGGGTAAATATCGACGAACTCCACCAAGGCCTTGGTATGGGTGTTGGCCGTCTTCATACCGGGCACTGACACGATCAGCGGCGCGTTGGTGTCGTTTTCGGTGTTGCCATGCTTGGCCCAGCCATCGTGCTCACCGAGCTTCCAGCCATGGTCACCCCAGAGTACGACGATGGTGTTTTTGCGCAAACCCAGGCGGTCCAGTTCGGCCAGCATGCGGCCGACCTGGGCGTCGGTGTAGCTCACTGACGCGTAGTAGCCGTGCTTGAGACGGCGCGCCAGATCGTCGGGTAAATGGCCGTCCGGGATATCCTGGTACATGCGCAACTCGCCACCGGTGACCAAGTTACGGATGGCATAGTCCGGCGCGTCTTTGGGCGGATAGCGGTTAGGCGCCATCGGGATCTTGGCCGGATCGTATAAATCCCAGTATTTCTTGGGTGCGACAAACGGCAGGTGCGGCCGGATCAGGCCTACCGCTAAGAAAAACGGTTCTTTTTTAGCGCCCAATTGGCCCAGAGTCTGGATCGCCAGGTCGGTCACTTTGCCGTCCGTGAAGGTGTCATCGGGTACGTCGGCCCCTTCAAGTACGGGGCCACGTACCTTGGATTTGGCTTTGGCGCTGGTCTTGGTCTTTGCGGCGTCGGGGCCGCCATCCGGGTCCTCCTCGGCGTCGCTGGCCTGGCCGGCATTGGCGATATCGGTGGCGTATTTAGGCGCCTTGGGGGTTTGCCAAGGGACCGACCAGGTCGGCGCATCGTCAAAGCCACCGTGGTAAATCTTGCCCATGCCCTGCACAAAATAGCCGTTTTGTTTGAAGTGCTGTCCTAGGGTGACCACCTCGGGCATGGCGGTGCGAAAGTGGGTGACCAAGTCCCAGACCTTGGTGGTGTCGGGGCGCGCGCCAGTCATCAAACTCGTGCGCGAGGGCGAGCAGACCGCCTGCTGAACAAAGGCTTTATCAAACACCATGCCGCTTTTGGCCAGTTGGTCGATATGGGGGCTTTTGACCTCTTTGATGCCATAAGCACCCAACTCGGGGCGCAGGTCGTCGACGGCAATAAATAGGACATTGGGGCGCTCAGCCGCGTGGACCATGCCAGTAAGCGTGAGGGCCAGGGCTGCGCCCAGGGCGGTACCAAGTTTCATGGAATAGTTGCTTTCTTTCAAAATCACTGTGGGGCGACCGCCGCAAGCGGGGGTTTTTCGATGGGTGCCCAGGAGGGCGGTTTCATCTGGGCGCTCCAGCCGTTCCACAGCGCGCGCAGTTGGTCTAATTTTTGGGGTTCGCTGGCGGCCATATCGCGCTGTTCACCCAGGTCGGTGCGCAGGTCAAACAAGCGCCATTGTTCGGCGTCTTTGATGAGCTTCCAATCGCCTTGTCGCAGGGCGCCACGCTTGCCTTGGCGCCAGTACAAAGCATCGTGTACCGGCGCACTGGATTTGCCGGTTATCCAAGGCATCAGATCGACACCGTCCAGGCCCTGCGCCGGCATGGCCCCGGCCAGCGTGAGCGCGGTCGCGGTCATGTCAAAACCGCTGCTCATGCCGTCAAAGCTGCCCCCTGCCGCAATCGTGCCGGGCCAATACAGGATCGCCGGAACGCGAATACCGCCCTCCCAAAAAGTGGCCTTCCCGCCGCTCAAGGGGTAATTGCTGGAGGTCGTTTGGTGCACCGGCCCGCCGTTATCACTGATAAACACCACCAAGGTGTCGCGCTCCAGGCCTTCGGTTTTCAGCGTTTGCAGTACCGCGCCGACCTGGTCGTCCAGCGCCTCGACCATAGCGAGGTGGATGCGGCGCTTCTCGTCAGCGATGTGGGCAAATCGCTGGTAGTAGGCGCGCGTGGTTTGCATGGGCACATGCGGGGCGTTAAACGCGAGCATGACGAAAAATGGATCGCTTTTATGGGCTCGGATAAAGTTGCTGGCCTCGGCGCCTAGCGCCTCGGTCAGGTGAGCGGGCAGTTCCACTGGCGTGCTTTGGCGCTGCAGGCGGTTGGTCCTCGCATCGGCCGCATCGGTGGCGTTGTACTGGGTGACGCCGTCAGCGGTGTAGGGATGGGTGCCGCCCAGAAAACCATAAAACGTGTCAAAACCCCGGGCGTTGGGATGGTGCTCGGGCTTGTAGCCTTGGTGCCATTTGCCAAACAATGCTGTTGCGTAGCCCTGGGTTTTGAGGCGCTCGGCTACCGTGGGCGTGTCCACTGGCAGACCGAAATTGGGCCCGGAGCCGCCGGGGTTGTACTCAAAGCCCATGCGCTGCTGGTACACGCCGGTGAGCAAGGCAGCACGGCTGGGCGCGCACTCCGGGTGGTTGGCGTAGTACTGGGTAAAGCGCAGGCCCGAGGTGGCCAATGCGTCGATATGCGGCGAGCGCACTTCTTTATCTCCCTGCACGCCTAAGTCACCATAACCCATGTCGTCGGCGATCAGGAAAATGATATTGGGCTTGCGGCCCGGCGTGGGCCCCTTACCCGACGCGGATGCGGCAAAACTGCTTGCGACGCTGCACAGGCAGAACGCCAACCAGAGCTTTGCCATCGTCTTGAAGCGCGGCTTGTAAATCATGCTGTGTCTTAAGGTTGTGGCTTGGCGGCCGGGGCCGGGGCATCGCCCACGGTACGAAAGCCGATGTGCGAGGCGCCCAGGGCCAGGTCCTGACCGTGCCGCGCGCCTGGGCGGTAGCGCATGCAGTAGCCCGGCGCACATAAAAAGCTGCCGCCTTTGATCGTCGCCACCGGAACGCCTTTTTGCATCGGGTCATCGCCTTTGGCGCCCGCTTTGAGGGTGCGCGGACGCTTCTCGTAATAGGGGTCGACCGTCCACTCCCAGACGTTGCCAATCATGTCGTGCAGTCCGATGCTATTGGGGGCAAAACAGCCCACCGGGGCCAGGCCGGCGTAGCCATCAATGGCAGCATCTTGAAGCGGAAATTTGCCCTGCCAGGTGTTGGCCTGGCTGGGCTGCTCGTGGTCGTTGACACTGGCCGGGTCGGCGCCACGGGCGGCCCACTCCCACTCGATTTCGGTGGGCAAGCGCCGGCCGGCCCAGCGGGCGTAGGCTTGGGCGTCGGCCAGCACCACATGCACCACCGGGTAGTTGTCGCGGCCCTCGATACCCGAGTTCGGCCCTTCGGGGGCACGCCAGTAGGCGCCTGGGACAAAACTCCACCATGCGCTAACGTCATTGGCCAGTGCACGCTCGGCGTTCTTGAGCTGGAAAACAGCCGAGCCCGGCACCAACTGGTCGGGCGGAATGTCGGGGTAGGCGCGCGGGTCGGGGCGCTGCTCGGCGACCGTGACGTAGCCAGTGGCGGCTACAAACCGGGCAAATTGTCCGTTGGTCACCTCAAAGGCGTCCATCCAAAAGCCCTTGCGCAACTGCTCTTTGCGCAGCGGTCCCTCTTCCGGGAAGCGGTCATCGCCCATGGTAAAGCTGCCAGGTGCGACATAGACCTGCGCCTCGGGCGTGTACTCCTTACAGACTTTGACCGGCCGGGGAGCCACTTGCGCCTGCGGTGGCTCGGCCTTTTGGCAGGCCGCCACGCCAGCGACGACCAACGACACCGCGAGTAAGCGGCGCATCCAACAGTGGGTACAGTCCATGGTTTACTGAGCCTTAGTCTGCGTCGGGCAGGCCGCTGGCACGTACCTTGGGTTTTTTGTTTTCATGGCGACCACTTTCGCCGCCCTTGTCCACGATGCCGCCGGCCGGGTTGAGCTGCTGCAATGCCAGTTGCAAACGGCCGCGGGCGGCCAGGGCCGCCGGGTCTTTGCTGTCTTTGGGAACCAGGGTTTCAGCAAAAGGCGCATCGACCATGTCAAACAATTCGCCGTCGTGGGTGAGCTTGAAGTTTGCCTCGCGCACATACCAATTCCTGGCCAGCTGGACAAATGCCCATTCGCGCGGCTTGCCTTGGCCGCCTTGCAACTGGGGCGCAAAGCTGCGCCCGTCGATAGTGACGCCAGACGGTAATTTGGCACCTGCCAATTCCGCAAAGGTGGGCAGCAGATCGCTAGAGTCGATGAGCTCGCTGGTCACTTTGCCAGCCGGTACCACACCGGGCCAGTTGACGATCAAGGGCACCAAGGCCCCGCCCTCTTGCATCGAACCTTTGCTGCCAAAAATTGCGCGTCCGCCAATCTTGGCAAACCGACTGGGGCCGCCAGCGGTGCCGTTATCGCCCATAAACACCAGCACGGTTTTTTCTCGCAACTTCAAACGATCGAGTTCGGCTACCAACTGGCCTACCAATTTGTCCATATAGGCGACGTTGTCGGCATACAGCGTTTTGCTCTCAGGCACACTGTCAGGTGTGGGCAGTATTTCGCTGTGCACGTGCGACATGGAGTAATGCACGAAAAAAGGTTTATCGCGGTTTTGCGTGATGAAATCGATCAGGTGTTTGTGCAACACATCCGGCATGTACTCTTTATCCCGAAGGGGAATGGTTTTGCCATTGACCAAATAATCTTTGCCCTTGACCTGGGTGTTCCAATAAATACCGCTGCCTTTGAATTGCAAATAGTCATCAAAACCAAAATCGCCAGCGGTCAGCGGCAGTTGACCCCATTTGCCAATCATGGAGCTCACATAACCTGCGGACTTCAACACCTTGGGCGTGAGTTGTTCGGAGGGCGAAAACACGTCGCCGCTGGCATCCTGGCTGGTCGCGCCCGTGCGAAATGGGTAGCGGCCACTCAATATCATGGCCCGCGACGGACCGCACAAGGGAAGCGTGTAACTGCGGGTATAGCGTGTGCCACCCTGCGCTAGCGCGTCAATATGGGGGGTTTTGTAATGGTCCGCGCCGTAGGCGCTGACCTCACCAGTTCCATAGTCATCGGCCAATATAAAAATAATATTGGGCTTGGCCGGCGCTGCAGCCAGGGCCGATGCCAGGAGGCCTAGCGTCACACACAGGGCAATCCCTATTTGCTTGAATTTCAACATAAAAGGCCTCATCAAACGAAAGAAATGGGTAGATCGGTAAACGGCCAAAAGCTTCACACGCGCGAGGCATTCAACTACCGCTTGCCTGGATTTTCAGCCACAAGAGGGGCTGCGTAATGGCGATATTACGTTGCACCTCATCGTCGGCACAATCGGGCTGCAACTGGCTCCATAACTGGAGTAAATCGCTGCGAAAAAATGCATTGCCACCAAACAGCAATGCGCTTTGTCGCATCGGCCAATATTGCCAGGCCTGCACATCGGGCGCATAAGGCCACTGGCTCTTTTTGGCAATATAGGGGGCCAGGTAAGCCAGTCCCTTTTCCATACACCGCCCATCGGACAGCGTGAAATTCCACAGGTTTTCCGCCGGCGTCGACAACACTTGGCACAAAGCTGCCATATTGTCCAACTGAAACAGCGAATAGGCATAGGGCTTGGTGCGCTTGAGCTCCTCTGGGAAACTCCCATCGAGCGCCATTTGCGTACCGATGAAATTACGCTTGAACTGCGCTGCGGCCTGCGCCATGCGCGCCGGATCTTGGGTGAACCGCGCAAATACGGCCACCTGCAACCAATAGGCCACCGAATGGTTATTGCGCTCCTTGGCTTCGTCCTGCCCATTGGCGCTGCTGATCAGCCATTGCAGATAAGCGCTAAACCACTCCTGTACCGCCGTCGCAACGGACGCCGGGAAACCAGGCAGTTTGGCAATCGCCTCTAGGGCCACCGGGATTTCGATGAGGTGCAAGGTATCAATAATCCCAATGCCCCTGCCCTGCGATACACCCGGTATGGCCTGGGCATATTGCAAGTGCGGATTCATGCGGGTATTGGGGTGCACAAAAAATACCGCAAGCAATTGCGCTATCTTGTCCAGGTACTTTCGGGCACCAGGGGCCGACGGGCTCATCAAGGCGGCTGCGGCCAAGGCAGCTACCGCATCGCGCAGCGCGCGCACCGCTAAGCGGTGGTCATTGAAATTACCGGGATTGCTTTGCCCATCGCGCCTTACAAAAGGAAGCCCGTCCGCGCTGTCAGGGTTGGGCCACCAATAATCGCCATTGGAGTAATAGTCATTCACATTGCCCGGACTCAGCGGGCTGGCGGTTTTCACAATCGTGACGGGTGCCATCCCCAAGGCTGCTTCGGCCGCGCGCGCAATGCGCACCCGATCGAGCTGCCCTACGTCCTGCCACCCCAAGCGCGTAGGCGCAGGATCGGTGACCGCGGCTTGGGCCACCTGCCATCGCAACCACACAGGCAAAGACAACAGCAAAAAGCCCAGGCGACGGCGGATATTCAAGCCTTGGGCATTCACAAATAGTCTGCCGCCACGGTGCACTTACTGAACGACCGGCCTAGCCGCTTTCCATCCCGCGTTCAACTGCTCGCGCATGGATTTGACCAAAGCGGCGTGCTCCGGGCGCTGCGCGATGTTCAAGTTTTCGTCGGGGTCGGTCAGGTGGTCATAGAGTTCTAGGGCCACCACCTTGCTCAGGTCTGCGCGGTCTACCCACTGCACTATGCGGTAGCGATCATTAACCATGGCGTAGCCCATCAGGGGGCTGCCGCCGGTCACATACGCGGTGCGGGGGTATTGGCTAAAGGCGACTTTTTTCCAGGGCATATCGGGTTTGTCCAGCAAGGGACGGAAACTGGTTCCCTCCAAATGCTTGGGCAGGGGCAAGCTGGCTAAATCCGACAAGGTCGGGAAAATATCCACCATTTCCACGATCGCGTTGCTTTTGGCACCCGTCGTTTTCATTCCCGGCGCCGAGATCAGCAAAGGCGCTTTGGTGTCGATTTCCATATTGGTGTGCTTGGTCCAGGCGTCATGCTCGCCGAGCTTCCAGCCATGGTCACCCCACAAAACCACAATCGTGTTTTTGCGCAAATTGAGGCGGTCCAACTCGTCGAGCACCTTGCCCACCTGGGCGTCGGTATAGCTGATACCGGCGTAATAGCCATGCTTGAGCGAACGCGCCAAGTCCGGGGGAATGGAGGTTTCGGGAATACCGTGGTAATTGCGCAATTCGCCACCATACATGACCGCGTATTCGGGCGCGCCGATGGGGCGGAAAGGGTTATGGGCCAACTCAATTTTGGCCGGATCGTACATATCCCAGTATTTTTTGGGCGAGACAAAAGGCAAATGCGGTTTCACAAACCCGACGGCGAGGAAAAAAGGCTCTTTTTTCTTGCTCATGTCACGCAGCGTTTGCGTCGCCAGTTCGGCCACCTTGCCGTCGGTGAAGGTGTTGTCCGGTACGTCGGCGCCTTCAAAGGCCGGGCCACGCATATTGACGCCGCTAGACGGACCGCCGTCCGCCGTTAAAGGCTCGGAGGCATTGCGCTTGGGTTTTTCCGTGGCTTTGAGTTGGTTCAGGCGTTCGTCTAAGGCGACGTTTTCAGGCAAGGCATATTTCACAGCCGGCGGGTTTTGCCAGGGCACGGACCAAGTGGGGGCATCGTCGTAGCCGCCATGAAAAATCTTGCCCATGCCCTGCACAAAGTAACCGTTATTTTTAAAGTGCTGGCCCAAGGTGACAATGTCCGGGGCGGCCTTGCGGAAGTGCGTGACCAAATCCCAGACTTTGGTGGTATCCGGGCGGGCGCCGGTCATCACGCTGGTGCGCGACGGTGAGCACACGGCCTGCTGCACGTAGGCGCGGTTGAAGGTTAGGCCCTCTTTGCCGATGCGGTCGATATTGGGGCTTTTTATGTAGTCTTTGCCGTAAATGCCGAGCTCCGGGCGCAGGTCGTCTACGACGATAAACACCACATTGGGACGCTCGGCCGCGAACGCCCAACTACTGGCTACACACAGGAAAGTAAAGGACAGGATGTGGCTCTTCATGACAGACTCCCAACAAAACAAATGCGTTGAATGGGATGGTAATCGTTATCCTTTGCAAAAATCTAGGTAATAACCCTCATAATTTGGTAAAGACTCAGTGAATTTGGGACTTTCAGATCAGAATTCACCTAAGCTGTAAGAAGCAATGGAATTTTTAGGAAAACGTTTTATGAATGCTTGCCAGCAGTTTTTGCATGGCTAGAACTGCTAGCCCAATAGCGCGACGATGGCTAGGGATCCTATTTTTCCTGGCCACTTGCCATGGCGCGGCGGCGCCCGCCGGGGACGGCCATCGCACCACGCAGCATGCACAAGCACAAGCACAATATGCAAACGCATTGCGTTATGAGGAGGGCATAGGCACCGCCCCTGACCCGGCACAGGCCATGCAATGGTACGCGCGGGCCGCACGCGCGGGACATGCCGCCGCGCAAAATAATTTGGGCGCTCTGTATTTTGTCCAGGGCAGCTACAAGCAGGCCCTCTATTGGTACCGTCGTGCCGCCCACCATGGCAATGCCAACGCGCAATTCAATCTTGGCTTGGTGTACGAGCTGGGGCGAGTCCTTCCCCCTGACCGAGCAAAAGCGCAATATTGGTACAAATTGGCCGCGGCCCAGGGGCATTGGGATGCCCAATACAACCTCGCCCGGCTCAATGACGACGACTTACCACCCCTGCCCCCTAGCCCATGAAAAATGCATGCATGGCTTTGGCACTGATGCTCGCCTTTGCGGCAAGCTGGGCGCAGGACATAGCGTCGCAAGTCCCAGGCCTGCTGGTTCGCACCGCAGCGTGTGTGGGCCATGACGCGAACCATGTCGGGGGAACCGTATTCAACAAAACGGACGATACGATATACGGCTGGTATCAAATCCAGATTTACGACGAAGCCTCAAACACACTCTTGACGAAAACCGAAGCATTTACCGCCTACGGTCGGCAATCGAAAAAATTTAATATCAAATTAGGTACCGTGACCTGTACCAAGCCCAACCGGTATGCGTTGCGCATCATTTGCAGCGACGCCAACGCATCCCATAACCTGCCTGCGGTTCACTGCAACGCCCCAGAAGACATGGAGACGCGCGGACGTGGCGCCTGATTACTGCAGCCTAGCCCACGGTTTACTGACCATTCATGAACGACGCGCTCCAGTACCTGTTTAACCCAGCCCAGCTTTTCGGTTATGCAGCCTTTGTTTTGGGCGTCATGTCATTTTTGCAAAAGGACGACCGCCGCTTCAAGCTCTATATGAGTGCCGAGTGTTTGGCCTATGTAGTGCACTTCGCGCTATTGGGCAACCCGACGGCGGTCGCCAGTTCGGTGATATCGGTAGCGCGCTCGGTGCTCTCGCTTTACACCAAAGCGCCTTGGGTCGCTTTCGCCTTGGTGGCGCTAAACCTTGCCTTGGGCTGGCACTTGGTCGAGGTGTGGTGGAACTGGCTGCCATTACTGGCCTCGTGCATCGGCACGCTGGCGCTTTTTCTGCTCTCGGGCATACGCATGCGCTTGACCATGCTGCTGGGAACAGGGTGTTGGCTTGCCAATAACATCCTTAGTGGCTCTATTGGTGGCACGGCCCTGGAGCTCGTCATTCTGGCAACGAACTTGCGCACTATTTATGCGTTGTGGCGCCAACCAGCTGCCGCTTCCATTGCAGACTAGCAAGCGCTCGGCAATCAGCATCCAATTTCGTTCCTCCACCGCAAATTCATCGTTAATCCATGCTTTTCCCAAAGTTTCCTTTGCGGCTGCCTTGCACACTGGCTATCGCCTGCTTGGCCCTTTCTAGCGCGCATACCAAAACAATAGGCCAGATTCAGCCCGCGCAAGCGATTACGACCCAACGTATCGCCGCACTGCCTGCGGCACAGGCCGATGCTTGGGCCCGGTACCTCGCGCGCTCGCAAACGGCCATGGCGAAAGACAAGGCCGCTTTGGCACAGGAACGTTCAGCGCTAAGCGAGATCCCACCCCTGCCAGAGGGGGGCGCCGGCGAAAAATCAATGCCCCTGGAACGAGACGCGAGTTGGTACGCGAGCGGCCCGGCCCTCGCCGTGGCGGCCCATATTCTGAGCTTTCAAACGCCTGCCGGCGGCTGGGGCAAAAACCAAGCGCGCGATGGTCCGCCACGGCGCCTAGGGCAATCCTATGTGGCCAATAACCGATCAAAATTTTTGACCCCCGGTGACTATGACACCCCCGATAACGGGGGCTGGAACTATGTTGGCACGATTGACAACGACGCCACCATCACTGAAATTCGCTTTCTTGCCAAAGTCATTCATGCACTCGAGCCGGGCCCCACAGCGATATACCGTGACAGCGTAATCAAAGGTCTACGCTATTTGTTGGCCGCTCAATTTCCCAATGGCGGTTGGCCACAAGTCTGGCCTTTGCAAGGTGGCTACCACGACGCCTTCACGATCAATGACAACGCGGTAGTCGCGGTGGCGCAATTGCTTGGTGAGGTAGCGCAAGGCACCCCCGATTTTGCGTTTGTGCCCGCGGCCTTACGTCATGAAGCCCAATTGGCGAGCCAGCGGGCGATCGAAGCACTGCTTGCCAGCCAGTTGCTTATCCAAGGCCAACCTGCACTGTGGGCCCAGCAATACGACGCCGTCACGCTAGAGCCCAGCTCGGCGCGCAACTACGAGCCTGCCGCCTTATGCAGCGCCGAGAGCGCCACCATCTTGGTATTTTTGATGCGCCTGCCCCAACCTGATGCGCAAGCGATCCGCGCGGTACATAACGGCGTGGCCCTGCTGCGTCGTTTAGCTATTGAGGGTAAAGCCTGGCGCAAGGTCAGCGAACAAGACGGAAGGCTGTTAGTCGAGGCTCCGGGCGCACCAACACTGTGGGCCCGTTATTACGATATCGCCACCCTGCGGCCGGTGTTTGGCGACCGGGACAAATCCCTGCACGATGATGTCGCCGATATCAGCCTGGAGCGTCGCAACGGATATGCTTGGTACAGCACCGTACCGCACCAGGCGTTAGAGCTATACGCTTTATGGAGTCGGCGCTACCCTGCTGCGCAATAAATGGAAATCAGGTGTCCACCCAAGGTGCTTAGCCATGGCAAGAATTTATCGGACCATGCACGGTGACTTGGGGTTGAATGTCCAGCCGGGAATCAGGTACTGCATGGCCAGTGCATCGTTGCGCGCCCCCAGGCCTTCTTGCAGGTAGAGCTGGTGGGCCTTGTCCACTTCCACCATGTCCAGTTCTACGCCTAGCCCAGCTTGCGTTGGCACGGTGATGCTGCCGTCCACAATGTGCAGCGGCGCTTTCGTTAAGCGCTGACCGTCCTGCCAAATCCAATGGGTGTCTATGGCCGTCACCTTACCGGGCGCCGCAGCTGCCACGTGCGTGAACATGGCCAGCGAGACATCAAAATGGTTGTTGCTGTGCGAGCCCCAGGTGAGGCCCCAGGTCTGGCAAGTTTGGGCGACGCGGACCGAGCCCTGCATGGTCCAAAAGTGCGGGTCGGCCAAAGGGATGTCCACCGATTGCAAGGCCAGGGAATGGGCCAACTCGCGCCAGTCGGTGGCCACCATATTGGTAGCCGTCATCAGTCCGGTGGCGCGGCGAAATTCGGCCAGCACTTCGCGCCCGCTGAAGACACCCTCGGCGCCGCAAGGGTCTTCGGCATAAGCCAGCACCTCGCGCTGGTCGCGACACAAGCGCACCGCGTCTTTGAGCAGCCAGCCGCCGTTCGGATCGAGCGTGATGCGCGCCTTGGGAAATCGCGCATGGAGGGCTTGCACCGCTGCGATTTCTTCTTCTCCTGGCAGCACGCCTCCCTTGAGTTTGAAGTCCGTAAAGCCATAGCGCGCGTGCGCTGCCTCCGCCAGACGCACTACGGCATCGACGTCCATGGCTTTTTCGTGCCGTAGTCGCTTCCAATCGTCGGCCGCATCGGGCTCACTGTGGTAGGGTAAATCGGTGGCATGGCGGTCGCCCACATAAAACAAATAAGCCAGTACCGCCACCTTGTCGCGCTGCTGTCCTTCCCCTAGAAGGGCGGCTACCGGCACGTGCAGGAATTGGCCCAAGAGATCGAGCAATGCACTTTCCACGGCAGTGATGGCGTGGATGGCAATACGCAGATCAAATGTCTGTAGGCCACGACCTTCGCTATCGCGCGCGGCAAAGGCCTCGCGCATGCGATTGAGCACGGCGTTCCACTGGCCCAGGGGCTGACCGATCACCAGTGCCCGCGCGTCTTCCAAGGTCTGGCGGATTTTTTCACCGCCGGGTACTTCGCCTACCCCTGTGTTACCACTGCTATCGGTCAGTAAAACCAGATTGCGGGTAAAGAAGGGCGCGTGGGCACCACTGAGGTTGAGCAGCATGCCATCGCGCCCCGCCACCGGTATGACGCGCATAGCGGTGATGGCAGGCGTGGCACCTGCTGCGCCATAGGGGGCATGGGAAGCGGACTCGGGCATGGATTTGTCTCCTGGTGTGGCGCGCACGCACGCTGACGTGGACCTCAATGGTAAGTCATCATATAACTGAGACGCCGTTTATTGCGGTCTTTTGAGTCTGTCCTTGCTATTTGCCAGGTGGGTGCGCATGGCGGCGCGCGCGGCATCCGTGTCCTGGTTGCGGATGGCGCTGAAGATGCTCTCATGTTCGCCATGCACCCGGCGCAGGTAGATGAGGCGGCCCTCGGGCGCGCGGTTGGGCGTATTGACCCGAGCCCGCGGAATGATCATGGTGCCCAGGTAATTCATCAGGTCGGCAAAGTGGCGGTTGCCAGTGGCACGGGCTACTTCCATGTGAAACTGAAAGTCTGAAGGCACAGCGTCCGACGCACCCTCAATGGCGGCCGCAAAGGCATCGAGCATGTCCTGCATGGCCACCAAGTTGTGTTCGGTGCGCCGCTGCGCGGCCAGACCAGCGGCCTCGGTTTCCAGGCTTATGCGCAGTTCGAGCAGCGCAATCACATCGGAAACGGTATCGAAATCCACTTCAGCAATCCGAAAGTTGCCATGGTCAGGCGCGGGAGCCAAGGCAAAGGTGCCCACGCCGTGGCGGGTTTCTACCAGCCGGTTGGCCTGCAAACGCGAAATGGCCTCGCGCACCACGGTGCGACTGACGTCAAAGCGGGCCACGATTTCAGATTCGGTGGGCAACTTGTCGCCAGGCTTGATGGCACCTTCACGGATACTGGTGGCCAAGCTTTCCATGACTTCATTGACCAGGCCGCGCACACGCCGCGGACGCGCGACCTCGCCAGCGATCCCTGGTCGCACAGAACTAAGGGTTTCTACTAGGCTCATGGAAAAATCCTTGACGCAAGCGAAGCGAATAGCGAGAATTTAACACATACGACATCAGACAACCTAAATAAATTTTCGGCAAATGACCATCAAAGTGCACCATCGGCTACTTTTAACCGGCGCAGCAGGCGGACTGGGCACCGCATTGCGCGAACGACTAAAGGCCAATTGTGATGTGCTCCGGTTGTCCGATCGGGGTAAGCTGGGAACCGCTGGCCCCGCAGAAGAAGTATCGGTGGCAGATCTGGCCGACGCCCAAGCCATTTATCAGACCGTCCAAGGTTGCGACGCCATCGTCCATATGGGTGGCATGTCCCAAGAAGGGCCCTTCGAACCGATATTGCAAGGCAATATTGTGGGCGTCTACAACTTATACGAAGCGGCCCGCCAACATGGCGTCAAACGCGTCATTTTTGCGAGCTCCAACCACGTTACCGGCTTTTATCGCCAAGACGAGGTGATAACACCGGCGCATCCCGCGCGGCCCACCGGTTTGTATGGCGTCAGCAAGGCTTTTGGCGAAGACCTCTCGCGCATGTATTTTGACCGCTACGGGATCGAGACCGCATGCTTGCGCATCGGTTCGTCGTACGCCGAACCCACCGACAGGCGCATGCTGGCCACCTGGCTGAGTTTTGACGATCTGCATCGTCTGATTACGGCCTGTCTGACTACGCCGGTGCTAGGCCACACCATCGTGTATGGGGTGTCGAACAACGCGGTATCGTGGTGGGATAACAGTACCGTGCGCCATGTGGGCTTTGTGCCACAAGATTCGTCCGATGGATTTCGCGAAGACCTGTACGCCCGCACGCAAGCGCCGGATCTCAATGACCCCACGGTACAGTTCCAGGGCGGTGTCTGGGTCATGGCAGGAATTCCCATGACCGCCCACCTGGGCGGTAAATAAGCGTGCGGCAGGTGACCCATTGGCGCGCGGACCTGCTGCTGGACGTGCGTAACAGCACGGGGGAGTCACCAGTCTGGCACGCGCAGGAGCAGGCCTTGTACTGGGTGGATATCCCGGCCAAAACGCTGCACCGCTACCAGACGCAAAGCGGTCTCCACCAACAATGGCTCGCGCCCGAAATGCTGGCCTGCTTGGTCCGCGGCACCGGTGCATCGTCGTGGATTGCGGGCACCGAGTCCGGCATGTTCGCGCTTGATACACAGCTTGGCGATGCACTGGGCTTTACCCGCTTGGCCACGGTAAGTCACGCCATGCCCGGCATGCGCTTTAACGACGGACGGTGCGACCGCCAGGGGCGCTTTCTGGCCGGCACCATGTTGATGGATATGGCGGCGGCAAAAGACGTAGGCAAGATTTACCAGCTACAGCCCGATGGCCTATTGCGCGAGTTACTACACGGCTTCATCACGCCCAATGGCATGGCCTTTAGCCCTGATGGTGGCACGATGTATCTTTCGGACTCCCATCCCTCGGTACGCCAGGTATGGGCCTATGACTACGACATCGCGCAAGGCATGCCGTCTAGGCCGCGACCCTTCATCGACATGGCAGGGTTTGCTGGTCGCCCCGATGGCGCAGCCATGGATACCGATGGCTGTTATTGGATTTGCGGCAATGACGCGGGTCTGGTACACCGCTATACGCCGCTGGGCGTCTTGGATATGTCTATCCATGTGCCCGCTGCCAAGCCTGCTATGTGCGCATTTGGTGGTGCCGACCTGCGCACGCTGTACATCACATCCATACGCCCTGCAGCAGTCATCGACACCAGCGCCCTCGATGGCGGTGTTTTTGCCATCCACCTTCCGCATGTGCAAGGCGTGCCAGAGCCGACCAATCGCCCCGCCCCCCTTCCCCTTTCACGTTCCGATCAACTTTGCTAGGAGACAGCATGAAACTTTCCTTGACCCTCATGGCGACCGCCTTGGCTACGTTTTGCTTGGCGGCCAATGCCACCGAATTTAAGTCTGCTGACATCCACAACTCGGATGATTACCCCACCGTCACGGCCGTCAAGTTTATGAGTGAGGAGCTCAAAAAATCTTCCGGCGGCAAGCACTCGATTAAGGTGTTCAACAAAGGTGCGCTGGGTACGGAAAAGGAAACCATTGACCAGGTAAAGATAGGCGCGCTAGACATGGTGCGTGTAAACATCAGCCCCTTGAACTCGGTCTGCCCCAAGACCAATATCCCGGTGCTCCCTTTTTTATTCCGCTCGGTCGATCATCTGCACAAGGTGCTGGATGGCCCTGTCGGGGAAGAAATTGCCAGGGATTGCGAAGCACACGGCTTTGTGGTGCTGGCCTATTACGACTCTGGTACCCGCTCGATATACAGCAAGCGGCCGGTTAAATCGATTGCAGACACCAAGGGCATGAAGATCCGCGTACAGCAATCGGACCTGTGGGTGGCGGTAACGGCTGCCATGGGTGCCAACCCTACGCCCATGCCTTTTGGTGAGGTCATGACAGCTTTGAAAACGGGTATCGTCGACGCCGCAGAAAACAACTACCCCTCCTATGGCTCAGGCAGCCGCCACTTCGAAGCCGCGAAGTACTACAACAAAACCGAGCACTCCATGGCACCTGAGGTGCTCTTGTTCTCCAAAATGAATTGGGATAAGTTGTCCAAAGCGGAGCAGGACCAGATTCGTACAGCCGCCAAAGATTCCGTGCCCTTTAACCGGCAATCGTGGGCAGCCTATGAGAAGAAAGAATATGACCTGGTCAAGGCTGCAGGGACTGAATTTGTGGAAGTGGACAAAAAGTCATTCCAGGACGCCATGGTCCCGGTATACGAAAAGTTTGCCAACACCCCTGATCTGAAGCGGCTCGTCAAGGCTGTGCAGGACACGAAGTAATTCGCCTCGCCCTAAGTGCTCGCTGGGCAAGGGCGAGGTTTTTTTGTTTCACCGGAGTCCATCTTGTACACCCGATTTTGTGCCATGCTTTCCAAACTCAGCTTGATGCTTGCGGTGGCGGGGCTTATGGTGCTGATCGGCTGCGTGCAATACCAGGTGGTGGGGCGCTATGTATTTAACGACACCCCCACCTGGGCAGAGGCGGTGGCCTTGCTGCTGGTGCTCTACATAACAGCACTAGGCTTGGCCGTTGGCGTACGCGACGCCGGCCACATAGGAATGGATTCGATAGTCAGCCTGCTGCCCGAGCGCCTTCGCCTGAAACTGGAAATCCTGATCCACCTGCTGGTAGGTGTTTTTGGCGCCCTGATGGCTTACAACGGTTACCTGTGGGCCGCACTCAAGTGGGACGACCAAAAACCGTTGTTGCCCATCCCCTCCAGCATGGACTACGTACCACTCATCATCGCCGGCGTGCTGGTCGTGCTCTTTACGATCGAACATGTTATCGCCCTGATCCAGGGTAAGGAAGTGGTGCCTGCATGGAACTGATCGTTTTGGGTGTGAGCTTCGGGTTGCTCTTGCTGATCGGTGTGCCGGTGGGATTTGCCGTCGGCTTGTCCTCGGTGGCCACCATCATGACTGCCGGTTTACCTGTCGCCGTCGTATTTCAGAAGATGGTCGGTGGCATGCAGGTGTTCTCTTTTCTGGCGATTCCCTTCTTTGTATTTGCCGGTGAGTTGATGCTGCACGGCGGCATCGCGCACCGTATCGTACGTTTTGCCAACAGCCTGGTAGGCCATGTTCGTGGCGGCTTGGGCATGTCCAATGTGGTGGGCTGCACCTTGTTCGGCGGTGTCGCAGGTTCTCCGGTGGCGGACGTATCGGCCATGGGCTCGGTAATGATTCCTTTGATGAAGAAGGAAGGCTATGACACCGACTATGCGGTGAACGTGACGACCCACGCCTCCCTGGTCGGCGCCCTGATGCCCACCAGCCATAACTTGATCTTGTATACCTTGGCGACGGCGGGCATTGCGTCTGTCAGCGTTGTGGGCATGATGCTGGCCTGTTTGGTACCCGCGTTGTTGCTAACGGGCATGAACCTGTTGGCTGCCTATGGGGTGGCGATCCAGCGTGGCTACCCGACACGCGGCGCCTTCCGTGGCTGGAGTGAGGTCGGGAGCAGCTTTCTGGCAGCGCTGCCGGGCCTGCTGATTGTGGGCATCATTCTGGTGGGAATTTTGTCGGGCGTATTCACAGCAACCGAGTCGGCAGCCACGGCCGTGCTCTGGGCCCTGCTCATCACCACGGTAGCGTACCGTTCGCTGTCTTGGAATGACTTCATCACGTCTTGCGCCAAAGCCTGCAAGACCACTGGCGTGGTCCTGTTCCTGATCGGGATTTCCAACGCCTTTGGCTATTTCCTGGCGATGTACTCAGTGCCTGAACGCACCGGGGATCTGATGGCCACCGTGACGCAGACCCCCTGGATGATCTTCTTGATGATCAACCTGGCCCTGTTCCTACTGGGCACGTTCTTGGACATGGCGCCTACGCTGCTGATCTGCACGCCGATTTTTTTGCCGATTGCACAGAAGTTCGGCATGGACCCCATGCAGTTCGGCGTGATGATGCTGCTCAACTGTGCCTTGGGCTTAAACACCCCTCCGGTGGGCACTACGCAGGCAGTGGGTTGTGCGATAGGCGGGATCTCCGTGGGAGAGGTGATGCGCTCCATATTGCCCTTCTACGGTGCACTGACCGCTTGCATGATGCTGGTGACCTATGTGCCCGCGTTCTCGCTGTGGCTACCTCGCTTGATGTTGAATTAAAAAGGAAAAACCATGAAACGCAGACACCTCTTACAAGCTGGAATTGCACTGACAGCCACCAGTGCCCACCCGTCCTGGGCCGAGACCTGGCCCAGTAAACCCATCACCTTGGTTGTGCCCTTTCCGCCAGGAGGCTCTACCGACCTGATAGCACGCACCCTGTCGGCCAAACTGGCTGAAAAAATAGGGGGGGGTGCGACCTTCGTCGTAGACAATCGCGCAGGAGCGACCGGCACGATTGGTGCATCCCAAGTGGCACATGCACCCGCCGATGGGTACACCTTGCTGGTGTCTTCGCTGGGTCCATTTGTCATAGCACCCCATCTGATCAAGGTGAATTACGACGCGCTCAAAGACCTAGACCCGATTACCGTGGTGGTGCAGGCCCCCAACGTCTTGGTGGTACCGGTCGCATCGGCGCGCAAGTCCATTACAGAGCTCATTTCTTACCTGAAAGCCAATCCCGACAAGATGAGTTTTGCGTCCTCAGGCAATGGCAGCAGCGACCACCTGACCGCAGAACTTTTTTGGCAGCAGACGGGCACTTCTGGCATCCATGTGCCCTATAAAGGCGGTGGTCCTGTGATGACCGATTTACTGGGCAACCAGGTGGAATCGTCTTTCATGAACATCAATACCGCCCTGCCCCAAATTAAGGCCGGAAAATTACGCGCACTGGCCATCACGAGTGCCAAGCGGTCGCCGTTATTGCCCGACGTCCCGACCCTGGAAGAGAGTGGTGTCAAAGAGGTCAACGTCAACTCCTGGCAGGCGGTGGCTGCACCACGCGGACTACCCGCCGACATCAAGAAGCGCCTGCTGGAGGCCATTGTTTCCATCATCAAAGAACCAGCGGTCACCGCCAACTTGCTAGCCCTGGGTTTTGAGGTGGTGCTCAATACGCCTGAGCAGTTTGCTGCCTACCAGGCTTCAGAATTCGCCCGCTGGCAGAAGCTCATCAGCGCGCGCAACATCAAAGCGGACTAAGCACCTATGCATGCGCCACTGACCATCCGCATGCATGCGGCCGATAACGTGGCCATCGTCGCCAACGATGGTGGACTGGCCGCAGGCACCGTACTGGCGGACGGACTCACGCTGGTAGACCGCGTGCCACAAGGCCACAAGGTGGCGCTGCGTGCCATTTCAAAAGACGCCGCGGTGCTGCGTTACAACGTACCCATTGGCTTTGCCATGAAAGACATTGCGGCGGGCACGTGGGTGCACGAGCGGCTTTTGCACATGCCTGCTGCGCGCGCGCTCCATGACTTGCCGCAATCGACGGCTCCGGCCTGGGTCGATGAGCCGCTCACGGGCTATACGTTTGAAGGCTACCGCAATGCCGATGGCTCGGTCGGTACGCGCAATATTTTGGCCATCACCACGACGGTACAGTGCGTCGCTGGTGTCGTGGAGTTTGCGGTTAAGCGCATCAAAGCCGAGTTGCTGCCGCGCTTTCCCCATGTCGACGATGTCGTGGGACTCGAACACAGCTACGGTTGCGGTGTGGCTATTGACGCGCCCGATGCCATCATCCCCATCCGTACCCTGCGCAACATCAGCCGCAACCCCAACTTCGGTGGTGAGGTGATGGTGGTCAGCCTAGGCTGCGAGAAGCTGCAGCCCGAACGCCTGCTACCTCCTGGAAGTATTGCGCTGCAATCCGGTGAGGCGCTGGACGTCGTCTGTTTGCAGTCGCAATCCCACGTCGGTTTTATGTCTATGGTGGACTCCATCTTGGCCTCTGCCCAAAAGCATTTGGAACGACTCAATGCGCGACGCCGTGAGACCGTGCCGGCCAGCGAACTCCTGGTGGGTGTGCAGTGCGGGGGCAGCGACGCGTTTTCCGGCGTTACGGCCAACCCGGCAGTGGGTTTTTGCACCGACCTGCTAGTGCGCGCAGGCGCGACCGTCCTGTTTTCCGAAACCACCGAGGTGCGCGACGCCGTGGAGCAAATGACAGCGCGCGCCACCACGCCAGCAGTAGCCCAAGCCATGGCCCGTGAGATGGCCTGGTATGACGCCTACCTAGGGCGCGGCCAAGCCGATCGCAGTGCCAACACCACGCCCGGCAACAAGGCCGGTGGCCTATCCAATATCGTCGAAAAAGCCATGGGCTCCATCATCAAGTCCGGCACAGCGCCCATCAGCGCCGTGCTGTCGCCCGGTGAAAAAGCCAACAGCAAAGGGCTGATCTACGCCGCTACGCCTGCCAGTGATTTCATCTGCGGCACTTTGCAACTGGCCGCTGGCATGAACATGCATGTGTTCACCACCGGCCGCGGCACGCCTTATGGCCTGGCCGAGTGTCCGGTCATCAAGGTGGCAACGCGTACCGAGTTAGCCACCCGTTGGCATGACCTGATGGACCTCAACGCCGGGCGTATCGCCGAGGGCAAGGCCACGATAGCCGAGGTGGGCTGGGAACTGTTTCACCTGTTGCTGGCAGTGGCCAGCGGCGAGAAAAAGACCTGGGCAGAGCACTGGAAATTGCATAACGCCCTGGTGCTTTTCAACCCCGCACCCATTACCTAATGCACACGGCAAGCCCGATTCCCACCAACACCACGCAGCAAACGCTATGACACAAAAAACACCTTACCAGCCCTTTCCCAACACCTTTAAGCAGGCACTCCTGGCCGGTCAGCCGCTGATTGGCTGCTGGTGCTCTTTAGCCAATCCGATCAGCACCGAAGTCCTGGGCGTCGCGGGCTTTGACTGGATCCTGCTCGATGGGGAACACTCACCCAATGACGTCATCAGCTTTGTTCCACAACTGATGGCGCTCAAGGACAGCCGCAGTGCGCCCGTGGTACGCCCGACCAGTAACAACGCGGTGGAAATCAAGCGTTTGCTCGACGCTGGCTTTTACAACTTCCTGATTCCCATGGTGCACAGTGCCGACGATGCCGCCGCGGCGGTAGCCGCCACGCGCTATCCACCCCAGGGAATTCGCGGTGTGTCGGTAGCCCAGCGTAGCAATCGCTATGGCACCGTGCCCAACTACTTTCAGGAAATCAATCGGCACATTACCGTGGCGGTGCAAATTGAAAGCCCACAGGGGGTGGCGGCGGTAGAGGCGATCGCAAGCACGCCAGGCGTGGACTGCATTTTTGTTGGGCCGTCCGATCTGGCTGCCACCTATGGCCATTTGGGCAACGCCGCGCACCCAGAGGTGCAGACCGCCATTGCGCACATCTTGGCAGCCTGCAAGCGCACCGGTGTTGCCAGCGGCATACTGGCCCCGGTGGAAGCCGATGCCCGCCGGTATATGGAACTGGGCGCCACGCTGGTCGCCGTGGGCAGTGATTTGGGGGTGTTCCGCAGCGCCACGCAAGCGCTCAAAGACCGCTACATCAACCAAAGCGCTTAAACTCCCTGCCCATTGGGCCTAACGCTTATCGCATTGGCTACCCTATCGACTGCAATCGAATGGCATACACCTATTTATTTTTCGTTGAACATCACTGGGAACACTAGCAATGAACTTTTTTAATGGCGCAGACACCCCTTGGCGTGAGTTGGGAGACGGCATTCGCCGCAAAGTGGTCGGACATACACCGCAACTGATGTCGGTAATTATGGAGTTTGACAAAGGTGCTGTCGGCACCCCCCACTCGCACGAAATACATGACCAAATTGCCTATGTGGTCGCGGGCTCTTTTGAAGCCATCATCGACGGCCAAATACGGGTACTAAAGGTCGGAGACGCTTTTATCGCGCCGCACTTCACCAGCCACGGTGTCACGGCCTTGGAGGACAAAAGCCGATTGCTGGACCAATTCTCTCCAGTCCGGGAGGACTACTTGGAATGATGGCGCTGGCTGCTATGGGGAAACATATATCGGCCGCTTCTTCGATCCGCTTGCAACCGGTGATGGGCCTTCGAAAGCATTGATGGGTTTTGTTCGCGTCATCCCGGTTTGTTTTGCCTTGTTCGTGACATGGCCGCTTGCAAACGCCGCCGAACGTCCCAATGGCGTCTTCGGAAACACGCTATGCCTCAATGCGGATCCAAGCCATGCCCTAGGCACGTACGCGCTCATTGAAAAAGTGTTGGGCTCCGGCGCGATTGAGTCGCCCAGTGATGGCCTTAGCGATCCCAAACGCCCGCACATTATTTCTGTGCCAGGCGACCTTGTGGTGGGTCCCCATTTTTCGGTTCTGGCCAATGAGCCCAACGATGTGAACCTAGACCGGGTGCCCATGTCCATGGGAGGCGACAGATCACGAACGGAGATCAAGCTTGCGCCCAGTTCTGGTGGAAACCAGGACGCTTTCAAAGCGCGCGAAGGCGATACTTTCGTATACGCATGGCGCTTCAAGATCAGCCCCGCCATGAAGTTTTCAAGCAGCTTTACGCACCTGCATCAAATCAAAGCCTACGGTGGAGATTTTTCTGGCGCGCCGCTGATTACCTTTACGCCCGTGTCAAATGGCCAGATGGAAATTCGTTATGTCGGCGATCACCAATCTGATTCCTCGACGTCCCGCAAACTTCAGGCCATCGCATTGCAGGGACTCGCAGGTCAATGGTTAGATGTACGCGAGCAGATTACCTATTCCAATACCGTAGGACGGTACCTTTTGAGCATCATCGACCAGCAAGGGCAAGAACGTGTCCATTTGGATCTATCGGGGCTTGCGCTATGGCGTCACGGTGCGGACCATATGCGGCCCAAATGGGGCATCTACAGGCGCCATCACCCCGCACTCAATCAGCATGCAGACGATGTGGTCGACTTTGCAAATTTTGCGATAACACGCGGTAGCGTTCCAGACACAAACTGCCGTTAGCGGCGGGGTGGCGCCCACTGCGGCCCGCCGGCCCTCCCTCAAGCGTCCAGTGGAAATTGGGTGCAGCCCAGGCGCGTAGAGATGTCGCGACTGGCATCTTTGAGCATTGCTACCACTTCGGACTTGCGTGCATCGTCGTAACGAAAGATCGGAAATGAGATGCTCATACCGGCCACGGGGTGGTTGAGCCGGTCAAAAATAGGTATGCCAATGCAGCGGATGTGGTCGTCAAACTCTTCTTGGTCTTCTGCAAAACCTTGGGCTTTTACTTTGCGCAGCTCTTCTTCATACTGGCTGATGGTGGTGATGGTTTTTTCTCGGTAGGGCATGAAATCGACGCCCTTGAGCACCAAGGCGCGCCGATCGGGGTGTTCCCAAGCCATCAGTACCTTGCCAATGGCGGTACAGTGCAGTGGCGCACGCCGCCCGATGCGCGAGTACATGCCCAACGTATGGTTCGAATCCACCTTGTGGATGTAAATAATTTCGCTTTCTATCAAGGCACCCAGATGAATCGTCTCGCCGGTTTTGTCAGCCAGGATTTGCATATGGTGCTTGGCGAGGTCGACCACCTCCGGTTGCTGCAGGGCTTTCGTTCCCAACTCATACACCTTCATGGTCAGGCCATAGCGCTCGCTGTCGGGCTCCTGACGGACATAGCCGAGCATCATGATGGTTTGCAAAAACCGGTACACGGTGGCCTTGGGCATAGACAGGCGCACCGATAACTCAGAGATACCAGTCTCTGGGCGCTCTGAGAGCGCCTGCAAGATCCCAAAAACCTTGAGCACTGCAGCAACGGATTCAGGCTGCTTGTATTCGGACGTATCGTCTTCGATGGTGGACATTGTGGTGGTACGGGCTAAAGCGCGCATTGTCCCCTATTCCTAAGGGATGCGGCCGGCACCGGCACCTTGGCGGATGCGCGCCTCCAAGCCACTGGTTGCCTCCAGCGGCAAATGCAGGCTTGGATGCCAGCCAACGTTCGCCGACCACGGGACTTGCGGCACCATGGCCTGCAGCCCGGACAAAAGCGCCACGGACTCTCCGTTGACCACAGAATCTCGGTCGAGGAAGCGCTCGCCTTTGAGGGGGCGGGCAATGCTAGCTACCGGTACGTCTGGGGCCAGCGACCAACTATTGCGTTCACTGACAATGGCTGAGCGGTAGCCCACGCGCAGCGAATAGCCAAATGGGTAAGGCCCAGTTTTGCTACCCGTAAACAAATTGTTGTACACATGAACCTGGCCGTACCGTACGCGCGGCGTCCGTTCTTTGACCGCGTCATACCAGTTATGGTGAAAACTAACCCGGAGCTTGTCCTGGTCGAGTGATTGGCTGTCGCTGCTACCCACCAGCGTGACTTTGTCATGGTGGTGGAAATAGTTCCAGGATACCGTGATCCAGTTGGATTGCTGTGTGATGTCCAGGAGCCCGTCATGGCGTTGCACCGGACGCCCGAATACGGAGGGCTCGAGGTCATCGGTGCGGTCACCGTCGTCAAAGCTGCAATGGTCTACCCAAATATGGCTGGAGCGGCGGATGGTGATGTTGTCGTACTCCGAGTTCCATTCGCCATCAGCGTTGTCTTTAGGGTCCCAGGCGGGAAAATAGTCGTACGCATCCGAAAAATGGATGTTGCGGATGATGACGTTGTCCACCCGATCCAGGCTCAGCGTGCCAAAGACGATCTGCGCATCGCTACCAAACCCGATGATGCTAGTGTTGGACGGGACATGGAGTACCGTGTGTGCGGCTTGGTTACGCGCTGAGCGCTGGCGGGCGTCCTCCTGGGGGCCTTGGGGCAGTTTCTTTCCCCAAACGGCGGGGTCAAAAGCGGCCTGGAAGGCGGCCGGATCCCAAGCCGGGTCGCGGAAATCGTCCAGGCCCAAAGAACGACCCGATGCGTCGGCGCTGAGGTCGATGCGCCCGATGACGTGCACAATTTTCGGCTTATCGCCAGCGCTAAAGGCGCGCAGCACATCGCCGCGGCTGCGGGCGATAAATACCGCGACAGGCGCCGCCGAGGCGCCGCCTTGGGTGCCGCCTTGGGCGCTGCCCCATCCGTCTTTTTCCGGGAGTATGGCAGTGGCCAAAGTGGCGAGCGCAGGAACTTTGGTATTGTTCCACTCACCCATACGATTCGCCTCGGGGCCCATGTCACTAAAGGGGCGGCGCGAGGTAGACGGTCCCCAGCCGTGGAAATGGGGCCCGAGTTGGCTGTCGCGGATTAGGGCTTGCCCATTGGGCGATACGCCGCTTTGCCAGGCGCCCTTGGGCACGCCGAAGTCCCAAGCCCGACCCAGCGAAATACTGGCATCGCGCACACCGCCTTCGGCGAGTAATCGACTGTTATGCACCAGCATGCCTAGGGTGCGTTGTGCCGCCGTGCTTGGTGCCAGGACATGGCCGCCCGAGCCGGGAGTGCGCCGGTGTGCACGACTGAGAATCAGCGATTGCTCAATAACCAAAGTGGCCGGGCCGAAGATGAAATCGACATCGCCGGCGATCAGGCTGTTGCGCACATAGACGCGGTCGCCAGCGCCATCAGGCACGTCGCGTACATAGAAAGTGTCTTGGTGGCCGAGCAATTGCACGTCTTCGAGCTGGATGCGGTCGCCTTCGGTCATAAGTGCAACGCCCTGCGCACCACCCGCTTCGGAAGCTCCACTCGGGTAAGGGTGGCCCAGGCGTACGCCGCCCATGGCGTCGTTCTCGATGCTGAGATGCACTATTTGCACATCGCTGCTAAAGACGCCGAAGGTGGCGCTGCCGGCCGTGCCGTAGCTGCTTGCCGCCAGGTCAGGCAGGCATGGGTTGGCCGCTTGCACGCCAGCTTGTTTAGCCAGGCCGTTATAGCGGTCGCCAACGATTCGCACTTCGGCGGCGTGCGCGCCCAGGCCCAGGAGGCGCAGCGGCACTGTGGCCCGCACGCAAAACTGTCCGCGGTACTCGCCCGGAGCAATGCCAATGGTGTAACGCTTGCCCGGTGCAAGTTGGGGCGGCAGTGCATCCAATGCCGCTTGTAGATTTTGAAAATCTGCCGGACCCGTGGCCGCCACGGTTATGTCGGCCTTACCGGCAAACAGCGCACTGGCGCTGGCCGGCTGCCAGTTTGTTGTACCTTGCGCAAGGTAATGCGCGACGGTGGCGACCTGGGCCTGCGCAGCCGTCCATTGAGGACGTGGCGCGCTCTGGGCCATCACCGCACCGGCTGCCAAAGCCAGCATAAGGCCCAGGGCTGCCCGGCGGGCAGCAGCGCACATCATCAACCAATAACCTCTGCCAGGTAAAGCGCTGGCTCGCCTTCGGCATCCGAGCTGAACAAGACCTGTTTCTCATCGGGCGTGAATGAGGGATGGGGGTGCGTCACCTGGCGGCTGCCTTTGTGCACTTTCCACGACGAGTCGTGCCGGGCGATGGCGCGGGAGGTGCCGCTGGCCAAGTCAAAAACATGCAAATAGGGGTCGGTGGCGATATCGTGCTGGTCGGTCGCTGCCACGTCTTGGGGCGAGCCGCAACCATCGCCCACGATGAGGGTGCCGTCAAAGTTGCTCATCAGGTGCGAGCACGGGGGCATGTGCACCAGGCGCGTGCTCTCCAGGGTGACGGGGTCCAGGCGGCAAATCCAGCGATCGCGCTCGCCGGCCAAGTACGAGACGTAAATCATCGATGAGCCATCGGGCACCCAGAACTCGTGGGTGCAGCTCTCGCCTTTTTCATGCTCTTTGCCGCAGCGCATGTTGGTGCCGTCTTCGTTGATGAACCACA
>CANFLU010000012.1 GCA_947447975.1 Comamonadaceae bacterium
CAAATTGTTGGCCGATTTTTCGGCCATGCGCTCCAAGGCTGCCAGCGCCGTAAAGCCCAATCGGTAAATATCGGGCAAGGTGCGCACCAGGCCAGCCTCTACCAATTGGTCCACTAATTTTTCGCCCAAGCCTTCTACCTCTACTGCGCGGCGCTGCACAAAATGCGAAATCGCCTGCTTGCGCTGCGCGCTGCAAAACAGGCCGCCGGTGCAGCGGTAGTCGGCCTCGCCTTCCTCGCGCAAGGCGGCAGACCCGCACACCGGGCAGGCGCGTGGCATGGTGAACAGCTCGCCGCGCTCGGGCGACTCCAAGCTAGCAGGCAACACACTGACCACCTCGGGAATCACATCGCCTGCGCGGCGCACGATGACGCTATCGCCCACACGCACGTCTTTGCGACGGGCCTCGTCTTCGTTGTGCAGCGTGGCATTGGTAACGGTGACGCCGCCCACAAATACCGGTGCCAGTTTGGCCACAGGCGTAAGCTTGCCGGTGCGCCCTACTTGCACATCAATGGCCAGCACCGTGGTCACTTGCTCTTGTGCCGGATATTTGTGCGCGACGGCCCACCGTGGCTCCCGGCTCACAAAGCCCAGGCGTTGCTGCAATGCCAGGCTGTTTACCTTGTAGACCACGCCATCAATATCAAACGGTAGTTGGTCGCGCAGTGCGCCCATGCGCTGGTGAAACTCCAGCAGGCCCAGGGCACCCAAAGCGCTTTGCGTCTGCGCCGCTACCGGGAATCCCCAAGCCTTGAGCGCCATCAGCAAATCCATGTGGGTAGCCCAGGCCGGGCCGCCTTGCACTTCTCCGACGCCGTAGGCAAAAAAACTCAAGGGCCGCTGCGCCGCAATACCGGGGTCCAATTGGCGCACCGCACCGGCGGCGGCATTGCGCGGATTGACAAAGGTTTTTTCGCCTTTGTCGCCCTGCGCGATGCGCGCTCGCTGACGCGTGTTCAGGGCCTCAAAATCAGCGCGCCGCATGTAGACCTCGCCACGCACTTCCAGCACCGGGGGTGCCTGCTCCAAGCGCAATGGTATTTGCCCGATCGTGCGCGCGTTGTGTGTCACGTCTTCGCCGTACTCGCCATCGCCCCGGGTAGCCGCTTGCACCAACACGCCGTTTTCATAGCGCAAACTCATAGCCAATCCGTCAAACTTGAGCTCCGTCACGTACTCCACCGGTGGGGCGTTTTCGTTCAGCTCCAATTCTTTGCGGATGCGGGTATCAAATGCCTGCGCACCGCTGGACTCGGTATCCGTCTCGGTGCGTATGCTCAGCATAGGTACTGCATGGCGGACGCTGTCAAATTGCGCTAGGGGTTTGCCGCCCACACGCTGGGTAGGCGAGTCCACCATGCGCAGGTGCGGGTGTGCCGCTTCAAGCGATTGCAAGTCGCGAAACAAGCGGTCGTATTCGGCATCCGGTACTTCGGGGGCATCAAGCACGTAGTACAAATGCCCGTGGCGCTGCAACTGCGCCCGCAACATGGCAGCTTGGGTGGCTACATCGTCCTGAGGCTTGGCGCTATCGAACAATTCGGATGTCCTCACCTGCGGTCTAAATTTCTAACCTTGCGGTGTTGAATGGGGTGGCCCGTGCACTGGCGGGTTTACACACGGGGCTCAGGAAAACAAGCGCCGCGCCAGCGCAGAGCCGGCAGGAAAATCGCGCTGCGCTAGCCGGTCATACAGCTGTTGCAATTCCTGGCTGATCGATTCGAGCACCTGTACGGGCAGTGCCTGACCGTTGTCGTCGGTAACGATACCGTCCATGCTCTGCGCCATGGCTTGTGCAGCTTGGCACATGCGCTCAAACGCTTGCTCTGCACGGTCCACCTGCGGAACATCCAAATGAAAAACAATATCAAAAATCGCGGATTGCGCCGGGTCTTCGGCCAACGCAGCCTGGCTGTCAAAGGTCAGCGCCAACAAAGGTGGCAAGCCATCGACGGGCGCCGGCAGCACCATGCGTCCGGGCAATTGGCCGGGTACGAAACCATGTTGCGCCGCTACCTGGGTGATATAACCGGGGCTCCAGGCGGCATGGCGGGCACGCAGGTTGAGGCCTAGTTGCGCGTCATGCTGGCTGGCAAAGTTATCCAACTCCTTGGCATGGGCCACCTCGTCGCGCATTTCACGAAACTCGGGCGTGGCATTCATGGCATCTGCAAAGGCCTGGGTCTTGACCACGAACTCGGAATACTCGATATCGTTGAGGGCCCCTGCGCGATTAGCCAGTTGCACTGCGGTTTGAAACGCCATATACCTCGCACCAGCGACCGGGGTCTCCCATTCCTGCGCGTCTGCGTTAAAACCCTCGATCAAAAACGGTTTGCTGCCCACACGCCAGCTGCCGGGAAAGGCCGCTACCGCGGCATCGCCCGAAACAGCGGGCACCACAGGGTCTAAATTCACCGCGGCTACTGCATCTATCAGGCTGTCAATCGCCGGGCGGCGGGGTGCTGCCACTGCAAAGTTCAAATTGCTGAACGCCGCGTCGTCAAATACCGGTTCGGTGAAGCTGGGTTTAGCGTCCTGCTCCGCGGCATCTCCATGGGCATCGGCCTGCCGTGGCGCGTTGGTGCGGGCGGCCCAAAGGCTCTGCGCCAGCACGCCCAGCAACACCAACACGCCCAACACCAAGAGCCCAATTTGAAAATCGCTCATGCTGCCTCCACCAGCCCCACTGCAGCTTCCATATCCACTGCCACAATGCGCGAAACGCCTTGCTCCTGCATCGTGACGCCAATGAGCTGCTCGGCCATTTCCATAGCGATTTTGTTGTGGCTAATAAACAAAAACTGGGTGCCTGCACTCATACGCTGCACCAAGCGGGTATAGCGCTCGGTGTTGGCATCGTCTAAGGGTGCATCCACCTCGTCAAGCAAACAAAACGGTGCCGGGTTGAGCTGGAAAATAGCAAACACCAGCGCAATCGCGGTGAGTGCTTTTTCGCCGCCCGAGAGCAAGTGGATAGTCTGGTTTTTCTTGCCTGGCGGCTGCGCAATCACTTGCACGCCGGAGTCCAAAATCTCATCGCCCGTGATGACCAGGCGCGCATTGCCCCCGCCAAACAGTACCGGGAACATCTCGCCAAAATGCCGGTTCACTTCGTTGAAAGTCTCTGCCAACAGTTCGCGGGTTTCGGCGTCGATTTTTCGGATGGCGTCTTCCAGCGTGCTCATGGCCTCGTTCAAATCCAGGCTTTGGGCATCTAAAAATTCTTTGCGTTCTCGGCTGCTGGTGAGTTCGTCCAAGGCGGCCAGGTTGACCGCGCCCAGGGCGGCAATCTCGCGGTGCAAACGGTCTATTTCCCCTTGCAGGGCCGAGAGCCGAATGCTTTGGCCTTCCAGGCTTAGGGCCAGGGCGTCCAGGTCCGCTTGCGCTTCAAACAATTGGTTTTCGTATTGCTCAAAGCCCAGGCGCGCGGCCTGCTCTTTGAGCTGCAAATCCGTAATGCGCTGGCGCATGGGGTCGAGCTCGCGCTCCAGTTGGAGGCGGCGCTCCTCTTGGCTGCGCAAGGTCGCAGTCAAATCTTCATAGGCACTGCGCTTGGCACCCAGCGCTTGCTCACGCTCGGCTTTGAGGACCAATGCGCTTTGCAAACCGGCTTGGGCTGCTGCGTCCGAGAGCTCTTGCAACTCGGTTTGCCCGCGCGCCACTTCTTCGGCGACTGCTACGGTCTGCGCATCGGCCGTTTGCAAAGAACGCTCTATTTCCTGCGCGCGCGCCAGCAAGCTGCGCTGGTTGAACATATGCTCTTGTACCTGACGTTCCAGGCTGCGCAGTTGCTCACGGCTTTGGTCTAACTGGGCTTGGGCCATAAGTGCGCGTTCTTCTAGCTCCGCGTGTGCCTCCTGGGTTTCGCCCAGCTGTAAATCCAAAGTTTCAAAACGCGCTTGCGCTTGCTCGGCACGCGCCGCCAAGTCTTCGAGCATGGCATCCACTTCAGCGGCGTCGGCCTCTATTTCGCTACTGCGCTGACGGGTTTGCTCCGCTTGTTGGGTAAGCCGTAAAACCTCCACTTGCAAGGCATGGCTTTGGGTCTGACTTTCTTGCGCTTGGCGACGTACATCCACCAGTTGCGCTGCGCATTGCGCATAAGCACTTTCAGCCCGGTGCAGCGCACTGCGCGAGGCCTCGGCCATCATGGCCTGGGCACGCACATCTTTTTCCAAATTCTGAATTTCCTGCGCCCGCGCCAGCAAGCCCGCCTGCTCGGCGTCGGCTGCATAAAAACTCACGCTGTTCGCGCCCACCGCATGGCCCTGCGGAACGAACAAGCTTTCACCCACTAGCAACTGCGCGCGCTGTGCGAAAGCCTGGCCCATATCAGCGGCGGCGAAGCAACCGCGCAACCACTCGGAAAGAACGGCAGCAAGACCCGCGTCATGTACCTGCACCTTGTCAGCCAAGGCTGTCATTGCGCTAGCCGCACCGCCGCGCCCGGCCAGGGGCCGCGTAAAGAAAGACAATTTGACCGGCGGTAGGTCCTGAATAAAGGCCTGCACCATTTCCAGCTTGGACACCTCCAGCGCCCCCAGGCGGTCGCGCAAGGCGGCCTCCAGCGCGTTTTCCCACCCGGGCTGCACCTGGATGCGGGTCCACAAGCCTTGCAAATCCAATAAGCCATGCTTGTTCAACCAAGGCTTGAGCTTTTCATCCGTACGCAAGCGCTCTTGCAAAGCCTTCAGCGCTTCCAGCCGTGCCGACACATCGGCAAAGCGCGCCGCGTCAGTATTGACCTGCTGCTGCTGCGCACGGCGGGCCTCGTCCAATTCGGGCGCGCTGTCCTGCAGGCTATGCAAACGCTCCAAGGATTCCTCGGCCACCGCACGGGCCTGCTCCCATTGGCCTTGCAAATCCTGCAAGCGGGCTTCGTCGGTCTGTGTCAGGGCATTGCGGTCAGCGCTGAGGCGCTCGCGACGGGCACTGAGCTGGCGGCTTTGTTCCTGGATACCGCGCTGCTCCGACGCCAACACGCCCAAGGCTTGTTGCACCTGGGCCACGGCATCGCGCTGGGCCACAGCAGCGGACTGCGCGCTTTGCAGCGCTTCTTCCAGCGCGGGCAAATGCTGGGCCTGCTCCTGCGTCTGTGCATCGAGCATTTCAGCTTGCTCGGCACCGGTTTCGCGCGAAACCAGCAATTGTTCTTGGTCGATCAAAGCCTGTGCACGGCGCTCCGCCCATTGCGTGCTTTGGGCTTGCAGCATCAGCAGACGTTGTTCGACGCGCTGGCGGCTTTCCACCACGTAGCGGATTTCGGCCTCCAAGCGGCCCACCTCGGCACTGGCTTCGTAGAGCAAGCCCTGACTTTGGTTCACTTCGTCAGCCGCTGCGTAATGCGCCTGGCGCACTTGCTCGAGTTCGGCCTCGATATGGCGCACATCGGCCATGCGTGATTCCAGGGCATTGACCGCCGCCTGGGCATCGCGCTGCACCTTCACCTGCTCGGCCTGCGCTTCAGCCCGGCGCAAAAACCAGATCTGGTGCTGCTTGCGGGTGACATCGGTCTGCATGGTCTGGTACTTGTGCGCTACTTCGGCCTGGCGTTCCAGTTTTTCCAGACTGCTATTGAGCTCGCGCAGGATGTCTTCCACCCGTGTCAGGTTGGCGCGGGTGTCCGACAGGCGGTTTTCGGTCTCGCGGCGGCGCTCTTTGTATTTGGATACCCCGGCCGCTTCTTCCAAAAACAGGCGTAGCTCTTCGGGTTTGGATTCAATAATGCGGCTGATCGTGCCCTGGCCGATGATGGCGTAGGCGCGTGGGCCCAAGCCGGTGCCCAAAAACACGTCTTGCACGTCCCGGCGACGGACCGCTTGGTTGTTGATGTAATAACTGGAAGTACCGTCGCGCGTCAACACCCGGCGCACGGCAATTTCGGTGAACTGCCCCCATTGACCACCGGCGCGGTGGTCGGAATTGTCAAACACCAATTCCACGCTGGCCCGGCTGGCCGGTTTGCGCGAGGTCGTGCCATTGAAAATAACATCCTGCATGGACTCACCGCGCAATTCACTGGCGCGGCTCTCGCCCAATACCCAGCGCACCGCGTCCATGATGTTGGACTTTCCGCAACCATTGGGGCCCACGACCCCGACCAATTGGCCTGGCAGCAGAAAATTAGTGGGCTCGACAAAAGACTTGAAACCCGACAGCTTGATGGAATTGAGGCGCACAGGGACTGCTAGAAACGGCTAAGTGATTGATTTAATTGGCGTGAGCCGACCGCAACGATACGGCCCGAGGTCGCCATGATACCGCGCGCCACCTCGTCTTTACCGCCTGCCAACGCAGGCCGGCGCCTCCACGTGCGCTAGCGGTCTGCTTGGCTGAGAAAACGGTTGGACTCCTGTACCAACTGGCGCAAGGGGTGCAACAAGCGCTGCACCTGCGCACGTAACGCTGGACTGTCCTCGCTACGGCTGCGCTTTTCGACGTCGGCCAGTTGGATGGCAAATTCGCTATGGCAAAAAACCGGAATAAAGCCTTTGAGCGAATGCAAAGTACGCGCCACTGCCGGCATATCACCCTGCGCTACCAAACCTTCGATATCGACAATGTCTTGACTTAGGCTTAGCACCAGCGGCTGGAGTAACTCGTTGACGGCTTGTACATCACCCAAAAAATCAATGGCGCCGGCCAAGTTCAACACCTGGTAAGGCGACGGATCGCTCGCGTTTTCGCTCATTTAAAAACTCCCGCTCCCAATTGCCCGCATACTGTATCGCTGACGTCCAGCACCCGGTGCAAACACGTTGTTGAACGATAATACACCGCTATGAATCTGCATTTGCCGCTCCTAAAGGCCTACCCGTTTGAACGCTTGCGGCAACTATTTAGTGGCATCACGCCTGCTGCGCAATGGAGCCCCATCAGCTTAGGCATCGGTGAACCCCGCCACGCGACCCCCGATCTCATAAAGCAAGCCTATTGCAGAGCCATCGAAGGCACGGGCTTGGCCGCTTACCCGGCCACGACCGGCGAGTTCGCATTGCGCGAGGCTATTGCCCAATGGCTGCAAAATCGCTATCAGCTTGCCGTGCGCGCCAACGACCAAATCCTCCCGGTCAACGGTTCGCGCGAGGCCCTGTTTGCATTTGCCCAAACCGTCATCGCCAGCACACCCGGCCAGCCCAAACCCCTGGTGCTCTGCCCCAACCCTTTCTATCAAATTTATGAAGGCGCGGCTTTACTGGCCGGTGGTGAACCCTATTACGTGGCATCGGTTCCCGAACGCAATTTCGCCCAAGACTGGGCCTCCGTGCCCGACGAGGTCTGGGCACGCACGCAGTTATTGTTTGTTTGCAGCCCCGGTAACCCAGCCGGTGCTGTGATGCCATTACAGGAATGGAAAACCTTGTTTGAACTGAGCGATCGCTACGGCTTTGTGATCGCCTCGGACGAGTGCTACAGCGAAATTTATTTCCGCGACACAGCGCCGCTAGGCGGCCTGGAGGCGGCAGTGCAGTTGGGCCGCGCAGACTTCAAAAATCTTGTGGCCTTCACCAGCCTGTCTAAGCGCAGCAATGTGCCGGGCATGCGCAGCGGTTTTTGCGCGGGGGACGCGGTACTCATGGCGCAGTTTTTGCGCTACCGCACTTACCACGGCAGTGCCATGAGCCCAGTGGTGCAAAGCGCCAGCATCGCTGCCTGGCAAGATGAAAAGCATGTGACAGAAAACCGTGCGCTGTACCGCGAAAAATTCCATGCCGTTACGCCATTGCTTGCCCAAGTGCTGGACGTGCGTTTGCCCGACGCGGGCTTTTACCTCTGGGCCAAAGTGCGCGGCAGCGACGAGGACTTCGCCCGCGCGCTGTACGCTGCCTACAATGTCACCGTTTTGCCCGGAAGCTACCTGGCGCGTAGCGCGCAAGGTCACAACCCTGGCGCCGGTTATGTGCGCATGGCGCTCGTGGCGCCAACGGCCGACTGTTTAGAAGCGGCGCACCGTATTGTGGCCTTTGTGCGCGGCTCCCAAGTACCCCCCAGCTGATCACCTCTGTTTTGAACCGAAAGCCATTTATGACACAACAACTCCAAACCATTCTGGACGCTGCATGGGAAGACCGTGCCAATATTTCCTCCACGTCGGCATCGCAAGAAGTACGTGATGCGGTGGAACACGTGATCAGCCAACTCAACAACGGCAGCCTGCGTGTCGCGACGCGCCAGAGCGTGGGCCAGTGGACCACGCACCAGTGGATTAAAAAAGCCGTGCTACTGAGCTTTCGCCTGAAAGACAACAGCGTCATCAAGGCGGGCGAGCTGGGCTTTTATGACAAAGTTCAAACCAAGTTTTCACATATGGACGAAGCCGGCATGAAGGCCGCTGGGGTTCGCGTGGTGCCACCCGCCGTCGCGCGCCGTGGCAGCTTCATCGGCAAAGGCGCGATCCTGATGCCCTCCTATGTGAATATTGGCGCCTACGTGGATGAAGGCACTATGGTCGATACCTGGGCTACCGTGGGCTCCTGTGCTCAGATCGGGAAAAACGTGCACCTGAGCGGCGGCGTGGGCATAGGCGGCGTATTGGAGCCCATGCAAGCGGGCCCTACCATCATTGAAGACAATTGCTTTATCGGCGCGCGCTCGGAAGTAGTTGAGGGCGTGATCGTCGAAGAAAATTCGGTCATTTCTATGGGCGTGTACATCGGCCAAAGCACCAAAATTTACGACCGCGCCACGGGCGAAGTGAGCTATGGCCGCATCCCTTCCGGCTCGGTGGTGGTTTCGGGCAATCTGCCCAGCGCCGACGTCAAATACAGCTTGTACTGCGCGGTGATTGTTAAGCGCGTCGATGCGCAAACCCGCGCCAAGACTTCGCTCAATGAATTGCTGCGTGACTAAGCACCGTGGCCGGTGCGCATGCGCTTAGCGCCACCTCGCCCCGCCTCCAACAGCCCTCACACCACACCTTGATGCCTTCAGGCGACACCCACGCGACCTTGCGGCTGACCGAGCAATTGCTCAGCATGCCCTCGCCCACGCCCGACGACGGTGGATGCCAGGCGTTGATGGCAGCGCGCCTGGCACCGCTGGGCTTTGTGTGCGAAACCATTGAGAGCGGGCCGGCTGATTTTCGCGTCACCAATTTATGGGCCAAACGTGCGGCCCAACATCCCCAGGCCAAGGCACCCAAGACGTTGGTCTTTGCCGGCCACACCGACGTCGTGCCCACCGGGCCGCTCGCCCAGTGGGACAGCCCGCCCTTTAGCCCCAGCCACCGCGACGGCAAGCTCTATGGCCGTGGTGCCAGCGATATGAAAACATCGCTGGCCGCGTTTGTGGTCGCCATAGAAGAATTTGTCGTACAGCAACCCGACGCTGCCTTGAACCTTGCCCTGCTGATTACCAGCGACGAAGAAGGGCCGGCGGTCGATGGCACCGTGGTCGTCTGCGAACTGCTCAAAGCGCGCGGTGAGGTGCTGGACTATTGCATTGTGGGTGAACCCACCTCGGTAGAGCGCACCGGCGATATGATCAAAAACGGCCGACGCGGCACCATGAGTGGCAAGCTCACGGTGCATGGCGTACAAGGCCATATCGCGTATCCGCAACTGGCGGATAACCCCATCCACCGGCTGGCACCTGCGCTAGCCGAACTGGTTGCGGTGCGCTGGGACGAAGGCAATGCGTTTTTCCAGCCCACGAGCTGGCAGGTGAGCAATATCCATGGAGGCACCGGCGCCAGCAATGTGATTCCCGGCCAGGTGGTTGTGGATTTCAATTTCCGCTTTTGCACCGAGTCCAGCCCTGAGTCCTTGCAGCAGCGACTGTGCGCAGTGCTCAACCGCCACAATGTGCAATACGATATTGCCTGGACCATTGGCGGACTTCCCTTCCTAACCACACCTGGTGTTCTGGTGGATGCGGTGACTCGGGCCATTCACGACGAAACCGGCATCAGCACCCAGCTATCCACCACTGGCGGCACCAGCGACGGCCGCTTTATTGCGCAAATATGCCCCCAAGTCATCGAGCTGGGCCCTCCGAACGCCACCATCCACAAAATCAATGAGCATGTGGCGTTGGCCGACATCGAGCCGCTGAAAAACATCTACCGACGGGTACTGGAGCGCCTGCATGCGCTAGCGCTGGCATGAAGCTGCGCGAACTGGTCGAACAATCCGCCCGCCAACTTCAAGCCGCCCAGGTCGCCTTCGGCCACGGTACCGACAACGCGCTGGATGAAGCCGCCTGGCTGGTTTTGTGGCAATTGGGATTGCCTCTGGACACACCGCTGGACGGCCCCGAAACACCGGCTGCCCTGACCGATGCACAGCAAAGCGCCTGTGCGGACCTGATCGCAAAGCGCATCCGTACCCGTAAACCTGCCGCCTACCTGACGCGCCAGGCCTGGCTGCAGGGATTTGCGTTTTATGTGGATGAGCGCGTGATCGTGCCGCGCTCGCTGATTGCGGAATTGCTGGTCGATGGCGGCATCGACTATTTTTTGCACGAAGGCACCCGCCAGGTGCTGGACCTGTGTACCGGCAACGGCAGCCTGGCCATCATTGCCGCCCATGTCTATCCGGATACGCGGGTCTGCGCCAGCGATCTGTCACAAGATGCGCTGGACGTGGCGGCCCTCAACGTGGCAGACCATGGACTGCAAGCGCGCATCACGCTAGTGCAATCGGACGGTTTGCAGGCACCCGCTGTGCAAAGCCCAGGCGGGTTTGACTTGATGCTTTGCAATCCGCCCTATGTCAATGCCCATAGCATGGCCCGTCTACCGCCCGAATTCCAAGCGGAGCCGGCGCTGGCGCTGGACGGCAATGCCGATGGCGGGCGCGATGGCATGGATTTTGTGCGCCGCCTGCTGCGCGATGCGCCGCAACATCTCCATCCCCAAGGCGTACTCGTGCTGGAAATCGGCCACGAGCGCGCTTTTTTTGAAGCCGCCTTTCCCGCATTAGCCGCGGTGTGGCTGCCCACCAGTGCGGGCGAAGACCAGGTCTTGCTGCTCACCCGCGAAGCACTCGTTTCATGATCACACTTAAAAACGTTACCTTGCGCCGCAGCGCCAAGGTCTTGCTCGAACACGCCTCGGTGACCATCAACCCTGGCGAAAAAGTCGGCCTGGTCGGGCGCAATGGCGCGGGGAAATCGTCCCTGTTTGCCTTGTTCACGGGGCTCTTGCACGAAGACGCAGGCGAGTACTACATCCCCGCCCAATGGCGCATGGGCCAGGTGGCACAGGACATGCCCGAAACCAGCCAAAGCGCCACCGAGTTTGTGATCGAAGGCGACACGATTTTGTGCGCCGCGCGCGCTGAAGTGCAGGCCGCAGAAGCCGGTGAGGATGGCGACCGCATGGCTAACGCCTATATGGCGCTGCACGACGCGGGCGAACACGATGCGCCCTCGCGCGCGCAGGCCTTGATTTTGGGCCTGGGTTTCAAAACTACTGAACTAGAGCGGCCGGTCAATAGCTTTTCGGGTGGTTGGCGCATGCGCCTGCAATTGGCGCGCGCGCTGATGTGCCCTTCGGATTTGTTGCTCCTGGACGAGCCCACCAACCACTTGGATCTGGACGCCTTGGTGTGGCTGGAAGCCTGGCTCAAGCGCTATGAAGGCACGATGCTGGTCATCAGCCACGACCGCGAGTTTTTGGATGCGGTGACCAACGTCACCCTGCATATCGACGGCGGCAAACTCATGCGCTATGGCGGCAACTACAGCAAGTTTGAGGACATGCGCGCCGAGCAAATGGAGTTGCAGCAAAACACCTACGCCAAGCAGCAAGAAAAAATTGCGCATTTGCAAAAATTTATCGCCCGCTTCAAGGCCAAGGCCAGCAAAGCCAAGCAAGCGCAAAGCCGCGTCAAGGCGCTGGACCGCATGGAAAAAATTGCGCCACTGCTGGCCGAAGCGGAATTTAGCTTCGAGTTCAAGGAACCGGCCAATTTGCCCAATCCCATGCTCTCGCTCTCAGGCGTCAGCTTTGGCTACCCCGCGCCCGAGGATGCGGCGCCGGGCACCGACCCCACCATCATCGTGCGCAACGTCAGCCGCTCGGTGCTGGCCGGGCAGCGCATCGGCATCTTGGGCGCCAATGGCCAGGGTAAGTCCACGCTGGTCAAAACCGTGGCCCGGGATCTAGCGCCTATTGGCGGCGAAGTGACGGAGGGCAAGGGCCTGAACATTGGCTATTTTGCGCAACAAGAGCTGGACGTATTGCGCCCCCTCGACACACCGCTAGAGCACATGATCCGCCTGGTCAAAGACCTCACGGCCCAATCCAAGCTGGCAGGTCAGGCCACACGCGAGCAAGACTTGCGCAGTTTTTTAGGTACGTTTAATTTCAGCGGCGATATGGTCAAGCAAGCCGTGGGCAGCATGAGCGGTGGCGAAAAAGCGCGGCTGGTGCTGTGCATGATCGTCTGGCAACGCCCCAACCTCTTGCTGCTCGACGAACCCACGAATCACCTGGACCTGGCCACACGCGAAGCACTGGGCATGGCGATCAACGAATTTGAAGGCACGGTGATGCTGGTCAGCCATGACCGGGCGCTGCTGCGCTCGGTGTGCGACGAGTTCTGGATGGTCTCGCATGGCGGCGTCGCGCCCTTTGATGGTGACCTGGACGACTACCAGCGCTATTTGCTCGAGGAGGCCAAGCGCGCCCGCGAAGCGGTGCGGCAGGAACAGGTACAAGCCAACAAAGCCCTGGCCGCGGCCAAAGCCGCGCCCATCGCCAAACCTTTACCGGCGGCGAGCGCAGAAAAACGCAAATGGGAAAAAGAGATTGCCCGGCTCGATGCGCACATGCAGGCCCTCAGCACCGAGGGCAGCCAGTTGGAGAGCCAGATCAGCGCCAACCCCACCGCACAGGAAATCGCCTCGCTGGGCAAACGCCTCAAGGCCATTAACGAAGAACTTCAAAGCCTGGAAGATCAGTGGCTGAGCGCCACCGCAGCCCTGGAAGCGGCATTGGCACCGGGCTCAACCCGCTAATGGTGACCGCCCTTTTTCTCTTCCTTTTTTTCTTCTTTCTTGCCGGTGGCCGCTTTTTGGGCATCCGTCATCACCAGCAAAGTCTTACAAACCTTGCGGGGCTTCGCTTTGGCGGTCTGCTCGGTCATTTCGCAGACGCGTTCAGTTTTGTAAGCCCATGCCGGCAGGGCAAGGCCCATGGCCGCAGCCCACGCTAAGGCAACTGCAGATCTAGACAAAAGCGTGAAATAAAACATCGTGCGTTAGGAAGGTGAGTTGCAAAACTGTACGACTGAGAGGGGCGATCCGCTTCATTCTAGTGATTTGGGCTAATTTGCCAAAAATATCTAATTATTTTGTGGAAATTATGCAAAGGCACTGCGCCTGCCTTCGCAGGTATGGGGCTGCCGTGTCCACTCAGCGACACCCGGGCACCATGGGCCAAAGTGGCGATGCACTAGCCTAAAAGGGCACCGCATGCCGACTTTGAAGGCCGGTGTGCAGTGGAGGCATACAGAGGGCATCCTCGGGGATTTGCGCTATTGGTGCGACGCATGTTTTTATCGCTCGGGCGATTTTGATGCGTAATGGATTGCTTTTGTGAATGCTTTGCCGCACCCTATAAGGCCTGAGGCCTTTGACCCTGTTGCGAAACTCAACCTAGAATGAATTTGGAACCACACATACCGCTAGGAGACTTTCCCTATGACCAGCCCCGCCAAGCTCATTCTTGACTACGTTTACCAGCACGAGAAAGAGCGCGCCCAGCAGGTATATCTGACCCAACCGCTAGGCGGTGGACGCGTAGCGGACTACACCTGGGCCCAGACCCTGGACCAAGCGCGGCGCATGGCGACCCATTTGCAATCTCTGGGCTTTGCACCGGGTGCGCGCATTGCCATCTTGTCTAAAAACTGCGCCCACTTCTTTATGTCCGAGTTGTCCATCTGGATGGCGGGCTACACCACGGTGGCCATCTTCCCCACCGAGAGTGCACAAACCATACGTTTTGTACTGGAACACAGCGAGGCCAGTCTGCTCTTTGTGGGCAAGCTGGATACCTGGCCGGACCAGGAGCCTGGCGTACCTTCTGGCATGCCGCGTATTGCCCTACCTCTTGCACCCGCGACGCCTTACGAGACCTGGGACGCCATCACCGCGCGCAGCGCGCCCATGAGCGGTCAGCCCCATCGCGCAGGTACCGACCTGGCCATGCTGATTTACACCTCGGGCTCCACTGGGCAGCCCAAAGGCGTGATGCACAGCTTTGAACGCATTACCGCGGCAACCGAGCTGGCGGTCGCGCAAAGCATGTCGCAAAACCTAGGCGATGACCAAGTCCACCGCGTACTTTCTTACCTGCCGCTAGCGCATGTGTTCGAACGCGCGGTCGTGGAATGCGCCAGCTTTGTCAGTGGCCAACTGCATGTGTTTTTTGCCGAATCGCTGGACACCTTTGCCGCTGACTTGCAACGCGCGAGACCCACTATTTTCGTGTCGGTGCCGCGCTTGTGGCTGAAGTTCCAGCAAGCGGTGTTTGCCAAGATGCCCCAGAAAAAGCTGGACATCTTGCTTCGTATCCCCATTCTGAAAAAAATCATTGCCAAAAAAATTCTGACCAATTTGGGCCTGGACCAGACGATTTCCGCCTTCAGTGGCTCGGCACCGCTGCCGGCCGACCTGATCCGCTGGTACCGCAGTCTGGGCTTGCAATTGCTTGAAGGCTTGGGCATGACCGAAGACTTTGCCTATTCGCACACGGCCACGCCGCGCTTTAGCGAGCCCGGCTATGTCGGTGTTGCCAACCCCGGCGTGCAGGCGCGCATCAGCCCGGAAGGCGAAATACTGGTCAAGTCCCCAGGCCAACTGGTGGGCTATTACAAGCGCCCGGATCTGGACGCAGAATCCTTTACCGAAGACGGCTTTTTCCGCACCGGGGATTTGGGATCCGTGGCAGCTGACGGACAGCTCAAGATTACGGGCCGCATTAAAGAGCTGTTCAAAACCAGCAAAGGCAAATACGTTGCACCCGCCCCCATAGAAAACTTGATTAACAACCACGCCATGGTGGAAATTTCGCTCGTGGGCGGCTCCAGCCACGAAGCGGCCTTTGCCATGGTGGTGCTGGCCGAAGATATACGTCCGCGCCAGAAAGACCCAGCCGTGCGCGCCGAAGTGCAAAGCGCACTGACCACGCTGCTGGCCGACGTAAACCGCCAAGTGGCGGACTACGAAAAACTCAAGTTCATTGTGGTGGCCGACCAGCCCTGGCAAATCGAAAACGGCATGCTCACTCCCACCATGAAAATCAAGCGCGCCAATATCGAAAGCGCTATTGAGCCCAAGCTAGACGCCTGGTACGCAGCCAATCAGCCGGTGCAATGGGCTTGATGCAGTGACTTGAAAGGCCCCGCCCTGCCCTAAAAACCGATAGCCGCGCCGTCCGAGCGCGGGTCGGAGCCGCCGTAGCGCACACCGGTTTGCGGGTCGATCAGGATGCCGTGCGCATGGCCGGCAAATTCGTTCCAGTCGCCCCAGCGGTTGAGCAGGTAGCCGCGCCGGTCTAGCTCGGCAATGGTCTGGGCAGGGAAGCGCGCCTCGATGTGCAAGGTGTCGCGCGACTCCAGCAGGCCAAAGCGCCCGGACAGCCAGCGCGGTGCCTCCAGCGCTTCTTGCATGTCGCAGCCGTAGTCAATCAGGTTGATATAGGTTTGCAAATGGATTTGCGGCTGCCCATCCGCCCCCATACAACCCACTACGCCCCAGAGCTTGTCGTCCTTGAAGGCAATGGACGCAATCAAGGTGTGCAGCGGCGTCTTGCCCGGTTGCAAGTGGTTGGGGTGGGTCGGGTCCAGATTGAAATAAGCGCTGCGGTTTTGCAGGACCACACCGGTACTACCAGCTACCACACCCGAGCCAAACACGCCGTACAGGCTGTGAATCAGCGCCACGGCGTTGCCTTCAGCATCCACCGTGGCAATAAAAACGGTGTCGCCGCTCAGGCTGCCATAAGACGGCACCTTGTCCCAGGGCAAGGCGCGCGCCGGGTCCATGAGGCTGCGGCGCTCGTCGGCGTAGGCCTTGGAAATCAGGCGCTCCATGGGCACGTCGGCAAATGCCGGGTCGGCCAGGTGGCGGTCGCGGTCGTGGTAGGCAATCTGCTTGGCCTGCACCAGCAAATGCACATGGTCTGCGCCTAGGTGCGGATGCTTGTGCAGCTCCAGTGGCTCTAGCAAATTGAGCATCTCCAGCACGGTAAAGCCTTGGGTGGGCGCGGGTGTCTCAAAAATCTTGACGCCCCGGTAGGTGCCGCTAATGGGCTCGCCCCAGCGCGCGGTCTGCGCGGCCAGGTCGGCTTCGGTAAACAGGCCACCTTTTTCTTTGGCAAAACGGGCCAGCTCGCGCGCGACTTCGCCTTCGTAAAAACCGGCGCGGCCACGCTCGGCAATGGCTTGCAAGGTCTTGGCCAGGCCGGGGTTGCGCAAAAGTGCGCCAGGTCGTGGGGTCTTGCCCTCGGGCATGAAGATGGCCATGGTCTCGGCGTGCGGCGCTAAGTCCTTGGCCGTGGCCTCGATAAAGCTGGACAAGCGCGCTGTCACAGGCGAACCGTCACGCGCATAGCCTATGGCGCTTTGCAGATTGCGCGCCAAGGGCAACTTGCCGTAGGCGGCGTGTGCCTCGGCCCAGCTGGCCACCGCGCCCGGCGTGGTGGTCGTGGCGGGCAGGATGCCGCGAAACGGAATCTCGCTATGCCCTTGGCTTTTATACCAGTCCACCGTAGCGCTCGCCGCCGCGCGCCCGCCGCCGTCCAGGTAGCGCACTGCTTTGGTTTTGGCGTCGTAAATCAGCCAAAAGGCATCGCCGCCCACGCCCGTCATATGCGGGTAGAGCACCGCCAATGCGGCGGCGGTGGCGATGGCTGCATCCACCGCCGAGCCACCGGCACGCAACACGTCTGAGCCGGCTGCGGAAGCCAAAGCATGCGGGCAGGTCACCATGCAGGAGGGCCCCATGGTGACGGGACGGCCGGTATTGATTTTCATAAATGATGGGGGTAAAAAGTTACGCTTGCAGTTCACGGTCCTTGACTGCTCCATGCGGTCCAGGCCCGAACACAGCGTGGGCGATTATGAGGCTTGCCCCGGGCCCGGTTTCTTGGAGGGCATGGAACGAGGACAAAGTTCAAGACCGCCCTGTAATAATCTTAATTCAAAGTGTTTACGATTTTAGTTAAACATTATATATGTATTATATTTTTGAATTTATTATTTGATATATATTACTTTTTTGTAATTTGAATATTTATTAAGTAGCTAAATTTCATATTACGCCAGATTACGCTGCAAAATACCCTCCGCCCCGAGGGTTAACCCTATGCCTCCATACAGGTTTAGTCAGGTTTAGTTAGTTCTGTGTAACTATACCGATATATAGTGTTTTGCTTCGTATTAGCGTCAGCAAATTAGGGGTTATCTATGGCTATAAATACTGCATCCGTGACTATTGGTCCGGCTAAAGATGGGTTTTATTACGCAGATTTAACTTTTGACAATACTGTGCAAGTTCCAACTGGCGCAGTGTATGTCGCTAGCCTGGCGGTGGGCACCAGTTTGGGTGTGAAGTCGATGGTGATGGCTAAATCGTCTGCGACTGCAAGCGTTGCCGACACGCTTTACATCAGCTATGCCAATCCATTAGACAGCACCAAAACCTTGCAAAGTGTTTGGACGCTTGACCTTACGCTGACCACCACCACGTCCCCGGGGTTAACGTACAAATACAGTTCGGGCGACGCCACCTACAAAGGCAACATTACCTTAGTCAAAAACCTTGACAGCGCCGCTGTCGATACCTTGATCGGCCTGTATATCCCCATAGACACCAGCGCAAACGGGAAAATTGCATTGACCATGGATACAAATGCCGTCTCATCCACCGCGGTGACTACAGGTTCTGGCGTCCCAGCCGAGCTGTCTGTTGCCAACGGTTGGAATGCATCCAACCTGACCAAGGTGAAATTAAGCGACAACAGCTTGAGTGTTGCTTACGACGCAACGGTGAAAACGGTTAACGAAGATGCCAATAACCAGGGCGCGCGTTTCTTTTCCATCAGCGCAGCATCGCGCAATGTGGTCAATCCGCAAATAGGCACCAACCAAATCGATGTGGTATCGACCAATGCCAACTTCAATGGTGGGGTGCTTACCGTTCAAATTACCACCCCCCAAGTGGCCAACAACCCTTCGGTGGCGATGGTCAAAATCTCTGGACGTTCAACCGTTTTTCAATGGAACACGGCCAATGGCATGCTGACTTATGCCGCTGATGCCACCTATACGGGTAGCAATGTTGCCAGCACAGCGTCCGGATTTAGCCTCTTCGAAAAGAACGATCCGATTGACGTGGGGCAGAACAGTAGCAAGTACTACAGCTACTTTCAAATAGGTACGGTGACAACGTCGCAAGACGGCACCCAGTTGAGCGTCACTTTCAACGACAAAGCGACGTCTGACATAGTCGAAATGTTGTTGTCCCACATCGCATTTTCAATCGTCAACAAAAGCACAGGCAGCCCGACGCAAGATTGGAGCGGTTTTCCTGCAACGATGGACGTTAAGTTTTCCCTGAGCCAAGCGGCAAATGGGCAGACGGTGGAGTTCACCAAAAGCATCGCGCCCCAGTCGGTTGACGAGTCGAGTGCCCCTACGGTTGATATTCAGCGTACTTTGCGTGTATTGGACGAATTAGGCAACTCCAGCGGAATGGTGTTTGGTGTTAACACGGGGGCTGAAATCAATGTGTTCAACCCCCGCACATGGGGCGGAAACCAAACCACTATCGCCGACAAAGAAGGTGATTTGGCGGGTGGATCGATGGAAGTTTCCTTCTTGCAGGGTGCATCCAACTATATGCGATTGGGTATTACCAATTACTCAGGCGTTTTCAAGGTTGAAGGTAGTGTGGTCAGCTATGCATCTGATGCCCAATACTACGGACAAAACGTACCTGCCACTTCGGTAGCATCTTTCAGTAACAAAACGCCTGGCACCCAGTGGCAAGTGATTGGAACGCTCGATAACACCCATCAGGGTAAAAACGGCGACTCGCTAGTGATTAAGTTCAACGCCAATGCCACGGTGGCAATAGTGCAAGAGCTCGCTGCCAGCATCTATGTGGCGGTGCAAGACCCCTCCTCTTACGCGAACACTACGAATTGGGCCGCTGCGGCGGGCAACAAACTCATCAAGGTGCAAGTCACCGATGCCAAAGGGAATGTCGGTTTTGACACCTTACCAATCATTGTGGTTTCGCATCCAGAAAACGACAACGGCATCATGGGATCGGATGGCAACGACACCCTCACCGGTACCGCAGGCAACGACACGATCGATGGCGGCAATGGGAATGACTATTTGGCTGGAATGGCGGGGAACGATAGCATCATCGGCGGTGGTGGCCAAGATACCCTGGTCGGCGGCGAAGGCAAGGACACGTTATACGGTGGCGGTTGGCAGGATAGCTACGATTTACGAGAAACCACACGGGCGCGCGACACGGTCAAAATCGCGATGTACAACCAGGGCGACAAGATTGAGGGTTTCGATACCTCAGCAGACAGCACGTCCGACACGGACTCGACCAACGACGTTTTGGCCCTGAACACCACACTGATCGCCCAGGACACTAACGGCGTTGTCAAGGGTATTAGTGTAGGTACGTTCGCGCAGCACAGTATCAAAAACGGCATCATTACCTTCAAGGATCGCCTTGGTAACGACATTATCTTGAACCAAAGTACCAATAGGAATAACTTGTTGGACTATCTTTGGAAAAACTTGAACACAGTTGGCGTGACAGTTGGCGCAGCATTTGATACAGACAATAACGGAAAAGTGGATTCACTTGCCGTATTTCAAAACACCGGAGATCCTTGGTACACCCTCGTAGTTTTAGCGGGTTTGGTCAACGTGACCCTCGCCAATACACCAGGGCGCGGGGTGGTTCAAATTGTGGATGGATTTGGGCCGGAAATTTACGCGGTGACAAATACCGCCACCACGGTAACGCTTTCGTTCAACGAAGAACTGAGCGCCTTTGATCTTGCCGGGCTTCAAATCAAGCGGATTAATGGCGTCGTGACCCAGGATACGCTTAACAGCGCCAGCACCGTCACCTTCACCGCTACGAAAAGCGGCAAGGATGTCATATTGACATTAGATAAGGCATTGACCGGCAACGATTCAATTATTTTGTTGCCCGCCGACAGAAACCATCTATCAGCCACGGATATGGGTGGCAACACTAAATCGATCTTTAATGGCGGGGAAAACGGCGCTGCATTTGCGCTACCTGGTGACACCACGGCGGATATTTCCAGCACGACGACTAACTACAACGTATACGCTGGCAAAGGCCCCGGCAACCATACATTGATAGGAAATAGCGGAAACAATAAGATCAACGGCTCAGATGGAAACGATACGCTGCAAGGTGGTGCGGGCAACGACTCCTTAAATGGCGGCGGTGGAGACGATCGCTTGGAGGGCGGAGACGGCAACGATCAGCTTTACGCTGGCGATGGCAACGACAATTTACTCGGCGGCGCTGGCGACGACACACTTGGCGGTGGCTCTGGCAACGACACCTTAGATGGTGGATCAGGCAGAAATTTTGCTGACTACAGTGACAGCAAGATGGCGGATTGGAAACTGAGCAAAAAAGACGGCGACTTTGTGCTGACGAACTTGGGAACAGGAGAGACAGATACATTGCGAAATATCGATGAGATTTGGTTTGACAATGACTGGAAGTCTTTGAAGGTAAACGCCGGTGCCACGAAAGATGCCAATGGAAGCAACTGGATAAATGGCACGGACTTTGACGACGTCATCGATTCAGCGACCGCGTTCCCCGGCCAAACCACCATTACGTCTCGCGACTGGATAACGGGTGGGTCCGGAAATGACTCCATTAAGTCCGGTGCGGGTGGTGACGATATCGGTGGCGATGGTGGCAATGACACGATAGACGGCGGATCGACGGGCATAGCTGGTTTGTTGGCCGTGACAGACGGACAATATTGGAAGGTCGAAGACCGTGCGCGTTTTTCGGGGCCTTCCAATCGTTATTCGATCACGCAACTTGTCGACACCAACGGGACAGTGACTGGAGTCATTGGCACCAAGTATTACGTTGTCAAAGACTTGCGTTCGGGTTCGCCTGATGGCACGGACACCGTTTTCAACGTGGACGCACTGCAATTTAGTGACAAACAATTGCGGCTAACGCCTAATGTGTGGATGGACCGCTGGGATCCTGAAACCAATAGCCAAAGCACTACCAAAGTGCGGGCTGTTAATTTAGATGGAACCCAGTTCGCAGACGTTTTAGGTGCGGTAGATAAAGCCTCATCCACGACCTTCCAGGGTTCTGACCGGTTGGTCGGTGGCGACGGTGACGATACCTTGATGGGCGGCGCCGGCGGCGACACCTTGCGCGGTGACAAAGGCAATGACTACCTCGATGGCGGCGACAACCGCTTGGTAGACACCCAGTACGGGGACCCGAATGGCGCGAACGGGGTAGACGCGGCTGAATACTCGGGCAACGCCGACCGCTACACCGTGACGCGCAACAAGGACGGCACTTTCACAGTCGCGGACAGCAAAGGCAGCGCGGGCGATGGTACCGACACCCTGAAGAACATAGAGGTGCTGCGTTTTGCCGATAAGCAAGTGAATTTGCAGGTCGTCAAGCAAGTCAATTACCAATCTACTTTGGTGAATGGGCAGTGGAAGCAAAGCACGACCATCAATAACATCAATTGGAATGGTACCGACTTTTCTGATGCTATTGACACCACGTCGGGCGAGCCTGCTGCGGGCTTCCAGGATTATGTGCGTGCAGGCGCAGGCGACGACGTCATCTCCACCGGCAAAGGCAAAGACGATATCTGGGGCGACGAAGGCGATGACACCATTGATGGCGGCGCCAATGGCAACTCGGGCAATTCTTGGCAAGACTGGGACGTTGCCCACTACGAGGCATCGCAAAAGCGCTTCATCATCACCCAACAAGGCTCTAACTTCATCGTGAAGGACAAGTTAGATGTGGCCTTTGGGGGCTATGGGACCGATGTCTTGACCAATGTGGAGCGCGTGCAATTCAGTGATGGTCAGCTCAGCTTGGTAGTTGAATACAACCCCAACGCATGGAGCAACAACATCAACGGCACCAACTTTGATGATGTCATCAATGCCGATACCCTGACCGCCAAAGCGCTCAGCGATGCGCAAAAATCTTCCGTGGTAGTGCAAAGCACCAATTCGAACGCCAACTTCTCTTTCACGCCGACACTGGCGGCTAAGCCGGCTGCAGGTACCAAATTTGTCGCGGTGCTGGGATGGTTCGATGGAGATAACGTCACTTTTCACGCGAATGCCTCGAACCTCGCGGCAGGTGGCATGAACAATAGCATTGCCTTAACCGCAGATGCCAATGGCGTGCTCACCTCCACGGTTAATTTGAATAACGTACCCTCAGGCGGCAACCAAGGCTTGCAACTGTATGCCGTCAATAGCAGCGGCCAACAAACGGGCTCGGTGTTGCAGCAAGGCTTGCTCAAAATCTTTTCACAGCGCGATTACATCCAAACCGGGATCGGCAACGATGTGGTCTACGCGGGTGCGGGTGCGGACACCATCATCGATGGTCAAGGCAACGATTTTTACGATGGTGGCGCCAATGGCACCAGCGCCAATACCTGGGAGAACATGGACTCAGTCCAGTTCTCTGGGGTGCAAAAACGCTACAAGATTGACACGCTGAGCTATGCATCGCTGAGCGACCCCAACAACCTAGGGTCGACAAAAACCGAGTTATTAGCAGTCAAAGCAAAGATCGATGTGGGCTACCCCACTAATCCGCCAAGCACCATCATCCGGGTGGTAGACCGCATCCCGGATGCGTCGGGCGGTGATGGCGTGAACTACCTCGTAGGCGTAGAACAATTGCGCTTCCAAGATGGATCGGTTGACTTAGCGCCAAATGTAAATAAGTGGGTGCCCGATGCGACACCGAATAACACCTATATTGGCAATAACAACTACAACGGCGGCCTGCTGGGGGAAGTGATCGATGCGCGCGATCATGACGCGGCCACGGTGTCGGCGCCGGTCAATGGTTTTTACTCCAACCGAGACAACATCAATGGCGCGGATGGCAATGACACCTTATACGGTGGCGCTGGCGGAGACTCTTTCCAGGGCGGCAAAGGCAACGACGTGATCGACGGCGGCGCACAAGGCACCAACCCCAATGATTCATGGGGCAATATGGACTCGGTCAACTATTCCGGCAAGGTGTCACGCTATGACGTCATCTTGTTCCGCGTGGCAACGGCCCAAGAGATTGCCGATACGACACTCACGAAATACAACGATACCGGCTACGCCCTAACGACCAAAGCTGTGGCCGGCGCAGCTTTTGTTATCAGCAAAACCTACGATCCGCTTGGTTTTGTAGTGGTGCAAGACAAATACCCCGACGACCAAAACGGAGATGGACGCGATGTATTGCGCAACATAGAGCGCATTGACTTCAATGGCACTAATTTGCTATTGGTCGCAACCGTGAACGACAGCAATGCAACAGGCACTGTCTTTGATGATGTGATCAAAGCGCCAAACCTAAGTGTGGCATTCAATGCAGATGGTGGCGGCGGCAACGACTACCTGCGTGGCGGTAATCAACGCGACTATTTAACCGGGGGCATGGGTGACGACACAATTGACGGCGGCGCCAACCCGACGCCTGCCAATCCTTGGGACACCTGGAATAGTTACGACGTCGCCAATTTCAACGCGCCCAAGAGTCAGTTCACCATCCTGCGCTTGGTGGACACAGCGGGCACCATCACGGGCACCATCAATCAGGTGTACTTCAAGGTCACCCATTTGGTCCCAGAGAGCTTAGGCGGTCTGGGTACCGACATAGTTTTCAATGTGGAACGTTTGCAATTTAGCGACGGCGATGTGCCCTTGCAAATGCAAATCATCAACAACACCAATTCCGTTGATTACAACGGTACGGTGTTTGCTGACAATGCCACGGGCGGCAGTGGAAATGACCATTTCACCGGCGGGCTAGGTAACGACACTTTTGACGGAGCAGCGGGCACTGGGGATTACGCAAGTTTCAACGATGGTGTTCGGCGCTATGAAATTTCGCTCAGCCGCGCGGGCGTCAAAATTGCTACCTTCAATGCGGAAACCGGCCTATGGAGCGCCGTCAGTGGCACCCAGACCTATGTCTATGCGGATGGCGATACGGTTCAGGTCAAAGACTTGTTGTCTGACACCTATAGCGGTGAAGGAACAGACACATTTACCCATGTGGAGAGCTTGCAGTTCAGTGATCTTTGGCTGAATTTGAGCAACCCTGGCAAGCCCAATGCGTTGGCAACTGGTGTGAACTCCACTATTTCTGCTACCAGCACTTATCTTTCCGGCAGTACCGGCAACGACACACTCAAGGGTTCGGCCAAAAACGACACCTTTGATGGTTTGGCTGGGAACGATAGCATTGATGGCGGTGCAGATACCACGGACGCGACCAACCCGTGGAATAGTGGCGATGTGGTGAACTACAACGCGCCCAAGGCGCGCTTTGACATCATTGCCCAAGCGGGAGGCAGCTTCTTGGTGGTGGACTTTGCATCCATCAAGAATCTGAGCGCAGCCGACTTTGCTAATGGTCACCTGATAGCCTCGGCCTATGCCTCGACTCGTCTGTTGTCCGGTGTGGGATATGGCGTAGACACGGTGTCAAACATTGAGCACCTGAACTTCAACGACGGCCGCGTGGACTTGGTGCAAACCAGCTCTGACTACACCCAGTCGGGCAAAACGTCAGGCGGCGTAGCCTATACATGGACGCAAACAACCATCTCAGGTACGTCTCAAAGTGAGATTATCCGAGGTACCACGCACCGCGATTATATCGACCCCCGTGGAGGCGATGACACCGTCGATGGTGGTGTCGATAGCACATCCTTCATCGGCGACAGCTGGCAGAACTCCGATGAGGTTCGCTACCAAGGCAATGCCGATCGCTATGAAGTGAATTTTGTCAAGGTGCGCGTCACAGGAACTGGCGACACCACTACTTACACCGTGGTGACTCAAGCCCAGGCTGATGCAGACGGTACGGGTGTGGTGACCGGCGTCACTGTGAAAGATTTGTACCCCGACACCTTGGGTGGGACAGGGAAAGATCTGCTGGTCAACGTTGAACTTATCTCCTTTAATGACAAGCAACTCAGCTTGAAGCCGCAAATCTCAACTTGGTTTGATACCATTACCCAAACCACCAACCTCAATATCAATGGTACGGTCCTGAACGACTCGCTCCTAGGTGGCGCTGGCAATGACTGGCTACAAGGCGGCGATGGCAACGACAGCCTGGTGGGGGGCGCTGGTGGGGACGACTTAAGCGGTGGGGCTGGCAACGACACCTTGGTCGGTGGCGCCAACGGCCAAGCCGATAAAAATGGCTGGGTTCGATCGGATACCGCACGTTTTGAAGCGCCCTTTGCCCGATTTGAGATTTCCAATGTCGTAGATGCCAACGGCAAAACCTGGTTACAAGTGAAAGACAAGTTACCGAGTGTCGATGGCAGCTCGCTGGGCACCGACTGGTTGGATGGTATTGAAAACCTGTCCTTCAATGACCGTTGGATCAATGTGGGCGTACAAACCAATTCGTGGACCGACTGGCAAGGGGTGACCACTGTCAACAGCGATGGCACGGTGTTTGACGATGTCATCGTGGGTGCTGAGACCACCACGACCAAAGACAGCAAAACCGTGGTCAGTGCCAACCGCGACTCCATACGCGGCAATGCAGGCAATGATGTGCTGCTAGGCGGCGGCAATGGTGACGACCTGACCGGCGGCGAGGGTAATGACGTGCTCGACGGTGGCAGCAACGGCAGCTCCGGAAATAACTGGCAAGACCAAGACAGTGCGCGTTTCAGCGGCGACCTGACACGTTACAGCCGATTCAATCTAAGCGTCACTGGCACCTCGGCTAACGGCAAGATTTTGATAGACGGCGTGCAAGCGGCCACCGTGGTCAATAAAGTGCTCACTTTTGCAGCGTCGGTGCCGGACGACATTATTAACGTGTTGACCCTGGCCAATAAGAGTATTGACTTATTCGATGGTCAACATGCCGCCGGTTTGATCGTACAAGATCAGCTTGACTCTTCGTTTGGCGGCGATGGTACTGATGTGTTGTTCAATATCGAGTCGGTACAGTTCCGTGACCAGACGATTGACTTTGCCATCACAGCGCAAACCAATGACTGGAACAATGACGGCAAGCTAGATTGGGCCCAATTGCGTGGGACCAACACGGACGACCGTTTGAGCTTTGCAAAACTGGTGGAGCTAAGCGGCAAGACCGACAAGCAACTGGTTGCGACCAATATCAATGTGGATCTACGTGAAGGTGACGATGTGTACATTGGTAGCACCGGGGGCGAGACGATCACCACCGGCAAAGGCGATGATTATGTGGACGGCGGGGGCAGCAGCACGCTCGATCAATGGGGTAACAAGACCCAAGACAATGTGCGTTTTGAAGGGAAATTCAGTCGCTATGTAGTGCTGGATGTGAGCCTGACCCAAAAGGCCGGGGTCTGGGTGGTGACTAGCAGCAAAGACACTAGTCTGACCTACAACCCGGGAACCGGTGGCGCCAAGAGCACAGTGACCAGCGCAAGCGCGAGTGTGTCCAAACTCGACTTGGCAGGGATCGCCAAGGGATTGGATGCTTTAGTGGCGAATAAGGCTGCTGATGCCACCACTATCTCCGGATGGTTGGTAGCCGATCGTTTGCCATCCGATCTGGACGGCAGCGGCGTGGACGCCTTAACCCGTGTGGATTCGATCTCCTTTAATGACCTTTGGATGCCCCTTAGCATGCAGGTCTGGCTCAATCGCGCTTGGAGTGAGGAATACAACGAGATCGACTACAACAAGCGGCCTGTAGTGGGCGCTGGTGTCGAAGGGACCACTGGATCGGACTTCATTGGTGTGGGTTCAGGCATTGCCACCGCATATAACTTTGAGGGAGACGATTCCATCCGCCCTGGTAGCGGTAACGACACCGTTATCGCAGGGGCTGGCAGCGACTGGATCCGTGGCGATGCGGGGGATGATTACATTGATGGTGGTAGCAATGGTGCTAAAGACCAGTGGGGCAATGTGCGCGGCGATACGGTGCAATACGACGGTTCGATTGATACCTACACCATCACCGCCAACAAGGATGGTTCCGTCACAGTGACCGATAGCCGCGCCGATGGCACGGGCACCGATACCTTGGTGGGCATTGAGCAGGTGGGCTTTAAGGACCGCTGGATTCAACTAGGCGTCAACACCTGGATAAACAGGGACTCGAAAACCACCAAGATTACTAATGTGGGAGTAAATGGCTCCCTGTTGGGTGATTTGATCGATGTTTCCAATGATGCCTACCCGGGGGTAAGCCACAACCTAAATGGCAACGAAGGCAATGACACCTTAATAGGTGGCGATGGGCCGGATTACTTCAACGGCGGTGCCGGCGACGACTCCATTGTCGGCGGCGCTAATGGCCGCGATGCATGGGGCAACCCTGGCCTGGACGTGGCACGCTACGACGGATCTATTGCACGTTTCACCGTCGAATACAGCACGGACGGCAAAACATGGTCTGCGACCAAAATGGATTCAACCAACTTGATGGTGCGCGTTTCGGACTCCTTGGCAGATGCAGATGGTGGATTGGGTGTAGACACTCTCACTGGAATTGAAGCCCTTAGCTTCAACGATAAGTGGGTCAACATCCAAACTAGCCGCTCTGCGGTCGATATAGACGGGGATGGTCGCCCAGACCAAATGCAAATCATTGGTACCTCAAGCGATGATCTGCTGGTAGGCGACATCACCAACGATCAATTAGTAGGTGCCGAAGGCAATGACACGCTCATGGGAGGAGCCGGTGCAGACACGCTTAAAGGCGGGGCTGGCGATGACCAACTAGATGGTGGCGTCGATGGCAAAGACACACTGGGAAAATCATTGCCCGATGTGGCGGAGTATGTAGGCAAAAAGGCAGACTACACAGTCACACTCGGTACGGATGAAGGGACGTTTACGGTTAGTTCCCTTGCAGAAGGCACCGACACTTTGACAGGTATTGAAGCATTGCAATTTGCTGATGGCTTTGTGCGCCTGCAAAAGCAAGTGACCAACACAGACGCCAATGGTGACGGCCTGATCGATTTGGTGACCATCCAAGGCTCTTTCTTGGGTGACAACTTGACATATGCCAACACCGACCCTGCTACAGGGGTACGCTATCAAATCTTTGGAGCCGATGGAAACGATACGCTGACGGGGCGGGGCAGCAATGATATTTTGCAAGGCGATGCGGGTAACGACACCTTGGACGGAGGTGGGGGCAACGATAGCGCGAAATTCTCTGGTAATTATGCGGACTACCGTTTCAGCACGGATGGCATCAACTATGTGACCACAGCCTCTGCGTCCACCACTTTGTATGTCAAAGATAATCGCGCCAATTCACCGGATGGCACCGATAAGCTGACAAGTATTGAAGACTTGGTTTTTGCGGACCAAGTAATTCGCTTGGCGCAGACCACTGTCACGTCGAAGTCAGTGGATACCAATGGCGACAACAAGGTTGACACCGTCTTCTGGACGGGAACAACCGGGGCAGACACCATAGCCGGCAGCAAGAAATTGGTCAACGTCATAGATGCAGGTGCGGGTAGCGATGCCCTGACCGGTGGCGACTGGGGCGATATGTTTATGCCGGGTGCTGGTAACGACACTATCGATGGTGGAGCCAATATCAATAACACCGAAGACAGCGTAGTAATGGCGGGAAATAAGTCATCATTTAACGTCAATGCGGTCCAAAAAACGGTATTGACTTTCGATACGCTGCCAGCAGGCACCACCGTTTCGATGAGTTTGGGCGACCAATCGCTGCAAGCCACTGTAAGTACCTTGACGGATCCTGCCAGCGCAAAGGCAGCAACGGCCAGCGCCATGGCCGCTTCTATCTTGGCCGCTTTTAAGTTGTCAGCGACAGTGTCTTCGAGCACTACGCCCAAAGTTGGCGATTCCACTTTGACACTCAATACAGACACGAGCGTCGTACTTCAAAAAGGTATGGTCTTAAAAATAAGCGGCTCAGAGTTTTATACGATCAACGCCGCCAGCGCATCGGATGTGACAGACGCCGCCTCTGGCAATGTGACAGGCAAAGCGTGGTCATTAACTTTGGACAAAGCGTTAGTGACTGCACCCTCGGGCTCCGTGAGTGTATTGCGCGCGGGGCAAGACTTCTCCGTCACGGCAACGGACAACAAGGTGACCATCTTGTCTACGGGCGCAATTTTGGGCGCTGACAGTGCGAACAGCGCGCTTAGCATTGCGTCAGACTATTACACCGAAGTCAAAAATACTACATCGAGCGAGACCGATGTGTTGCGTAACGTCGAAAAATTGGTGTTTGACGACGCCACTCTGTCGCTGGCACCGACGCTGTCAAGCAAGGTGTCTAACGAAAGCTACAAAACGATCTTGAAGGTCGTCGGAACCGACTTGGCTGACTTGCTGATTTCCACCAGCGCCGATGAGTCCTTCCAAGTGGGAGCTGGCGACCACTTGGTGTTGGCGGATAGCAGTGGCAACGATGAGGTACGTGGTTTTGTGGCTGGTGCGGGAGGAACAGTGCTGACCATTAATCTGGGTGCGAACGACACCGATGGATTGAATGGCACAGGCATCGATACCATCGCTGAAATTTTGGCGCGCGCCAGCCAACAAGGCAATGACGTGTATTTCAATTTAGGCAATGGCCACTCCGTCTTGTTGGTTGGGGTCACACTGACGGATTTGGCAAACGGCAATTTTGAAGTGGTGCACGCGATTTAAAGCCTTAAACAGCGGCTTGGGTAAAGAAGAAGGAATGGAATATGGCATATGAATCAGAGTCGCTAAGTGGCGGCAACGGCAGCCCTAACGATGTTGCATCTGCGGCCAACTTGATCAGCGCGGGTGAATGGGTCACTGGCGCCTTGTCGACCTCGGGCGATGTGGACTACTTCAAGTTCACCGCTGCCGCAGGTTTGCTGACTTTGCAATTCAAGAGCAGTTTGCTGTCAAGTACAGCACGATGGCGCGCCGATTTACTCGATGCGAATGGCGATTTTTTGCGGACTTTGAGCAGCTCAGCCAGTGGCACACTGCTCGCCAAGCAAGGAACTAGCAACACCCAGGTGATCATCAGCGGCTTGAGCGCTGCCCTGACGACCGGCAGTCAGTTCACCCTGAACTCGAGCGCGGCAGATACCACTATTTATACCGTGCTATCGGTAGATGCAAAGTCGGGCGACACCAGCACCGTGACGGTGGATAAAGCGTTTGCCTCTACCAGCAATGTCTCGGTACTTTTTGACCCCGCGCAGATTTTGGCCAACGGTACCTTAACGTCCTTGCAAGCCCTGATTCCGCAAAACGGCACCTATTACATCAAGGTCAGTCCCTTGGCCTGGACAGATGCTGATTACGCCTTGCAAGTAAACCTGCAAGGCTCTGCGGAAACCTTCAACAACAATACCATCACCGATGCGCGAGACAATAACTCTCGCCTGCTTGCCGATGTGACGCATCAAGGAGCCATAGACTCGTCCAGCGACGCAGATGTATGGTTGCTGACCACAGCCTTAGCGTCCACCTTTACCATCAATTTTGCTGCTGACACCAACTCCACCAAGACCAAGTTCCATGTGAACATTTCGGTCTGGACTAAAGACGCAAATGGACTGGATGTATTGACCCCAGTTCAATCAGCAGGGGGGCTGGCTTTAGATAGCCAAGTAGAGGGACAGCAGTCTTTCACCATTGATGCGAGCAAATACCCCCAGACCAATACATTTGTGGTTAAGGTCACCGCAGACAGCTTGAGTTCAGGCGTGGCCACCGGAGGCTACTCCCTCAAAGCCAGTGGTACGGGCTTGGATCTCAACGACAACCCGGTCATTAAAGTCGGCAGTTACACCTCGACGAATCCGCTGGATTTGTTGGATTTAACCTTAGGCGACAAGGCGGTGCGTACCTTTGCAAAAGACGTGGGGCAAACTGTGCAAAAGGTGGCCTTGAGCAGTTTGTTTACAGCTACGGATGCGGACAGCGGACAGACGCTGAGCTACAAGGTCTGGTTGGTGACCTCCTCTGGCAGCAACGCCGCTGGAACAATCAAACTGGAGCCCACTTCGGCAACAGCCACCGCTTATACCAACGGCAGCGTAATGACGGCTGCCCAGTTGCAAACGGCCTATGTATATACGGGGTCTGTGCTGGGTGACCTGACACTCAAAGTGATGGCCTTTGACAGTACTAATGCGGCGGACAACTCGGGTGTGAGTGCGCAGGTGCTGCAAACCTTGCGTGTTGTTTCAGATGCGGTGGGCGTGAACGTGACCACTGACAGCAACCTGAGTTTGACCGAAGGTGCAGGCAGCACGGATGCCAACTACCAAGAGTCCATTGGTATTTCTCTCAAAACAGCACCAACGGCTGATGTGCAAGTGAACTTGGTGGACACGGGCAACCAGTTCGTGCTTTCCGCAAGAACGCTCACATTCACAACGGCCAATTACGCCACCGTACAAACTGTGAATGTACAAGCCAACAACGATGGCAAAGTCGAAGGCAGTAACGTAGCCACGAGCCTGAGCTTCACGGTGGTCAGTACTGACACCTCCTACGATGGCAATAGCATCAAACCTCTTTTGATTGCTATTTCTGACCCGAGCAACCACGCCCCCACAGGGGCCGCGATCGTGCCCACCACCTTGGTGACGCAAGGCACATCTTTCACGGTAGATACCTCTACTTTGGCCGATGCGGATACTTTAGGTACTTTGCTGTATGCCTGGCAGCGCAGTGTGGACAATGGTGCGAATTGGATAGACATCGCCGGTACGGCCACCGCGTCTTACAAACCAGTGTTAGCAGATGCAAATAACTTGCTCCGCGTCAAAGTAAGCTATTACGACGGTCTGGGTAAGTTGGAGACGGTGACTTCTAATACCACTAACGCGGTAGTCAAAGTCAACTCCGCGCCAACCTCGGTGGATGCCCAGTTGATGGTGTCTAAGATCGCCACCCGTACCTTTTCTTTGGCAGATTTTCCATTCGCCGACGTAGACACGGGTGATGCTTTGACTGCGGTGATGATTTACACGTTGCCGACGCAAGGAATTTTGAAGTTCAACGGCGCCTCTTTTGCGGTCGGCGATGGCTTCAAGGTTCTGCTCACGGAGCTTTCGCAGTTGGCGTACACGCCTGATGCCAAACAGACTGGCAACTACGCCGACACGATCGGATTTGCCGTGATCGACACCAGCGGTCAGGCATCGCTGACCAAGACCTTGACACTGATGGTCAGCACCCCACCCACGTCTGCAAACGCGACGGTTACCGGCACCGAAGACACGGCAGTGCCGATCGCGTTGACCAATTTTGCTTTCGCCGACGCAGACAGCACCGATACCTTGCAAAGCGTGTCGATTAGTACGCTACCCACTTCAGGACAGTTGCGTTTAGGCAATGTCGCGGTCGCGGTCAACCAGGCCATTTCTGTTGCCGACCTCGCCGCGAACAAACTGGTGTACTCGCCAGCGCTCAATGCCAATGGCGATGCTGCGGCGAGTCTGAAATTCAAGGTGTTTGACGGCACGTTCTTGTCCACAGTTGACTACACCCTGACCATTAACTTGAGTGCGGTGGATGATGCACCGACCTTTTCCAATGTGCCAACGACTGCGCAGTCGCGTAGCGCTGGGGTGGTGTTCTCACTGGACGATGTGACAGTGGCGGACGTGGACAGCGCCAACCTTTCTCTCACCCTGGTGGCCACCAATGGCAGCGTTCTGGGACTGACCGATGCCGACGCTAACGCGGCGGGCATACAGCTCAGTGGTACAGCGGCACAAATCAATACCGCATTGGCAAAAGCAAACTTTGTAGGTACTTCAGCGGGAAGCGCTGCGATTGGAATGACCCTTAAAGATGGCAGCAACACCGCCACCGCCAATTACCCAATCACCATAACTGCAGCAGTCAATGCAAGCGACACCGATGGTGACGGCATAGACAATAGCTTGGAAACGGGCGATGCCAATGGCGACGGCATTGCTGATGCGTACCAAAGCAATGTAGCCAGTAATGCCAAGCTGACCTTGGTGGCGCAGTCCACACTGGGTGTGCCTCCAGTAGACGCACAAACCAAGATCACCGGCCTGACCAATGTCACCGGTTTGGGGGCGATCACCCCGCCTGGCGGCATGACCCAACCCGGTGGCGTGCTTTCCTTTAATGCGCTGGTAAGCGCAGGTAAGGAGGAACATTTCAGTATATTGGTGGCGGCAAGTCTGGGCGTCAATGGCTATTGGCAGCAAAACAGCGCGGGTGCTTGGGTCAACCTCGCAACCGAAATTAATGGCGGAAGCGTCACCCAAATAGGGAACATGACAAGGCTTGATTTTGTGATCACCGATGGTGGCGCGTTTGACGCCGACCATGTCGCCAATGGCGTCATTGTGGACGTCGGCCTGGTGGGTCATTTAACTGCCAGCTTAGTGGGCATGCCCACCACCCTGCCCAACCCTGATTTCTGGTTTTGAATCATTTCAAAGAACACTGCTTATGAAGAAACTACATATTGGACGCGCGCTAACTCTTTGGAGTGTGGCTTGCTTGGTGGCGTGTGGAGGTGGAGGTGGCGGCAGCTCGCCCGCTGCGCCGGCAGACCCAGGCGGGAGCACTGGTCCGATTACGCTCAATGGAGTGGCTTTGAAGGGCCCACTCAATGGAGCGCTTGCCTGCGCAGACGCCAATGGAAATGGTCTCTGCGACGATGGCGCGACCAACCAAGTGCGCACCAACCCAGACGGCGGCTTCACATTGAGCCTGGCCCAGCCAGTAGCACTTTTGGTGGTAACTGACGCCAAGACTACGGACGACCGTGGCAATACGATGACCGCCGGAACCGTACTCAAAGCGCCGGCTGGCTCGACGGTAGTGTCCCTAGCCACCACCATGATTGCTGCAGGTGCGACCAATGACCAAGTGGCCATTGCGCTCGGATATACCGGTGCGCTACCCGACTTCAAAACATTTAACCCATTTAAAACAGGTAGCAGCAATACGGACCAATATAAGTTCGAAACGGTTGCCATGCAGGTCTACACCGCAATATCCGCCATTGCGGCGGGTGCGAGCAGCACAGGGGCCAGCAGCAGCGCTGCGTTTGACAGCGCAATGAAAGCGATAGCCGAAAGAGCCAAATCTGCCACTTCAAGCATGAACCTATCCGACCCTGGCGAAATCGATCTGCTCGCTGGCATGACAAAATCCAATATGGTGGGCGTAGCAGGTTTTGATGCCACCAAGTTTGAAGCTGCGCGCGCCGACATAAAAGCCGCCGTGGCTAATATGAATACCAAAATTCGGTCTACCACAGCCGAAAATTTCAAATCAGCAGACACCAGCAGCCTATATGCGGTTGCCACAAAAAACATGGGCGAGCAGGTGGCCAGTAGAGTGAAAGACAGTATTCCTATGGCTTTGGCCGACACGGCCAACATCGACGCGGTAATAGCAGAGCAAAAGCAAGCCGCTTCCACCACACTAGCCAAAATCAGCGATATGACAGGTTTTTGGGAAGGCACATTGGGAGACACTACTGCCAGTGCGGTAGTGCTCGATGATGGCGTCGCATGGGTAGTGGTCAATGGCACGGTGCCGCGCATCATCAAAAACGCCCTAGCGGTCAACGGTGGCATTTTGAGCGGAACTGGTCTGGGCTATACCGTGGGCGCGGAAACTACATCCCCTGTGACCATGACAGCCGGACTGTATAGCCTCAAGCTTAAAGGCTTTTTATTGGGCGCTAAGCGGGAGGTCTTTGATTTCAATGCAGCCAACACCAGCGTGTATACCAAGCCTGCCACCTTCACCAGTTTTGCCAAAACCTGGATCGGCGTGAACTCGGGGCTCACCATGGCTTGGACTTTTTCTGCATCGGGTGCACTTACTGGTTCAAGTGTGACCACGGGTTGCAGTTACACGGGTCAATTGACATTGCGCAGCGAAGCCAAAGCTATAGTCGACGCCCAGGTCGTGGAGACTTGCCCGGGCGAGTCAGCCGCGGTGACCTACAAGGGTATTGCGTATATAAATAAAGACAGTAAAGCTGTATTTACCTTGTTGTCCGCTAGAGGGCCCGTACTGTTGCGCTTTTGATGGTGCCTGAGGCGGCACATGAATTACCTGTTTGTTCACCAGAATTTTCCTGGTCAGTTTCTGCATGTGGCACACGCCTTGGCTCGTCAGCCACAGCACCGCGTTGTATGTCTGGGTGACGCCGCCAACCTCAAAGGTAGGTCTGTTGTACACCCGAACATTGAGTTGCATGCCTACCAGGCTCCCCAACAATCCTCTGAAAGCACGCACCACTATTTGACTGGGTTTGAAGCGCAAATTCGACGGGGTCAAAATGTCGCTCAAACTTTGTTGGGCTTGAAGAAAAAGGGCTTTGAACCAGATGTAGTGGTCGCTCACCCGGGCTGGGGTGAGGCTTTGTTTTTGCGAGATGTATTCCCTCAGGCCAAACACATACAGTACTTTGAGTTTTTTTATAGTAACCAAGGTTCCGATGTCAATTTTGACCCGGAGTTCACTTCTAGATTTGATGATGAGCTCAAACTGCGCATCCGCAACAGCGCACAACTTCATGCGCTGCAAGCCTGTGATGTGGGCGTGTCGCCTACCCTCTGGCAACGTCATCAATACCCGAGAGAATTTACCAGCAAGATTGAGGTTTTGCACGAGGGGGTAGACACGGTCAAGGTCTGCCCCAAGCCCGATGCCACATTCCACGTGGGACCGTTCGTGTTTAAGGGCGGGCAGGAAATCGTCACCTATGTGGCGCGCAACTTAGAACCCTACCGTGGGTTTCATGTGCTCATGCGCAGCCTGCCTAAACTGTTGGCCGAGCGACCCAAAGCGCATGTGCTGGTGGTGGGCGGCGATGATGTGAGCTATGGACGACGACTGCCAGACGGGCAAACCTATCGCGAAAAGTACTGCCAACAAATTCAAAACGATGTGGATTGGAGTCGCGTGCACTTTTTAGGGAAACTCCCGTATCGTCACTACCTGCAAGCGCTTCAGGTATCGGCCGTCCATGTTTACTTAACCTACCCTTTCGTGCTGTCTTGGTCACTGCTAGAGGCCATGTCGGCGGGATGCGCTGTCGTAGCATCGAACACGGCGCCCGTTGCCGAGGTCATTGAAGACCGGCAACAGGGGCTATTGTTTGATTTTTTTGACGCAGAGGCCATGGTGTCGCGGGTGTGCGAGGTACTAACCTACCCTGAACGTTTCACCGCTATGCGCCAGCAAGCACGTGAAGCCATCGTCAAACGCTTTGATTTACACGCCGTGTGTTTGCCACAATGGTTGGCCTTGATGCGCTAATGCCTTGCTCTCAATGGCACAGACGCACCATGCACTTAGAACGCATCATCATTTTTGAGTGGATTGCTAAACATCAATGACCCACTACTACTTTTCTCCGATCGGCGCTTTTATTTATTAAATATTTTTGCATTACTAATTATTAATTGGATAAATATATTGCGCGAATCTGATCGCTAGTTTATTTAAATAATATTCGCCGTATGATGCTCCCTGAATGCAGAAAATACCTTCACCATCCTGGATTTCACACACGCTGCTACAGCTAGCACCTGACTTGCGGCGTGTCATGTATTTCGGTGCCTTGACAAACTTACTGGCACTGATGCCAAGCGTCTATATGCTGGAGGTATATGGCCGCGTAGTGAGTAGTCGCAGCCATATCACGCTTGGAATGTTTACCCTGCTGGTTATTGCGGCCTATATATGGCTTGAAGTCTTGGAATGGTTACGTTCTGAAATGCTGCGCCAGACAGCCGCACAATTGGATAGCAAAATAGCTCCTGTCCTGTTTGGGAAACTTTTTGACGCACACTTGCTGCGCCAGGGTACCCGCCACGCTGGCGCCAATCAGGACTGGGCGCTGCTGCGCAGTTTCCTGGCCTCACCCGCTATGGTTGCCGCCTTAGACGTTCCTTATGCCTTGGCAGTTATTCTTATTTTGTTCCTTATAAATCCCTGGTTAGGCTTTGCATCCGTTTGTGTAGCCGCTTTATTGGCGCTTGTGGGCTGGTTAACCGACATGGGCATTCGTGGACATTTGGCTGAGGCTGCGCGTAAGTCAGGCTTAGCACAAAATTTTGCCGTCGGCGCCATGCGGCAAAGCGAAGTAATCACAGCTATGGGAATGCAAGGCGATCTGTATGCTATCTGGAAAGAAAAGCAAGATGCCTTTCTCTTGGCGCAGGCCAGGGCGTCCGACCACGCGGGGTCCGGGGCCGCCGCCTCTAAGTTTATTCAGACATTGCAAGCTTCTTTAATGCTAGGTCTAGGCTGCTGGTTAACACTCAACGGAAGCCTGGAACCCAGCGGCAGCATGATGATTGTCGGATCGATTTTGGGCGGACGTGCCATCGCGCCGATTAGCCAAATCATTGCCCAATGGCGGCAAGTAGCACAGGCAAAGGGCGCCTGGGGGCGCCTGGACGAATTAATTGGACCCCATATAAACAGGCAAGTTCCTATGCCACTGCCGGCGCCTAGCGGCGCGTTGACCGTTCAATCCCTCACTGTCAACGCGCCTGGCACGCAGCACACACTGTTGCGAGGCATCCAATTCCATCTCAATCCGGGCGAAATGGTGGCGGTACTAGGCGCATCGGGCGCCGGCAAAACTTGTTTGAGCCGCGCATTGGTGGGCATCTGGGCTGCCGCCAGCGGCAAGGTCCGCCTTGATGGTGCTGACGTATTTGCCTGGGACAAAGCGCAACTAGGCCCCTCGGTAGGTTACTTACCACAAGGCATCGAACTCTTTGACGGAACACTGGCCGACAACATTGGCCGCTTTGGCGCTACCGATAGCACCAAATTACGTGCTGCGACACAGGCAGTAGGCTTAGACAATTTCATCGCCGGCCTGCCCAATGGCTATGAGACAGCGGTGGGTATGGATGGCGCGAATTTATCTGGCGGTATCCGTCAACGCATAGGACTGGCCCGCGCCTTGTATGGGGACCCTGCCCTACTGGTACTGGACGAACCTAATTCAAGCTTGGACGGCGACGGCGACAAATGCTTAATGGACGCTCTTGCAAATGCCAAAGCGCGCGGTGCTGCATTGGTAGTCGTCACTCACCGTCCCCAAATTCTGGAACTTGCAGACAAATTGCTGATTTTGCGTGATGGGCAGATGCAGGCTTTTGGCCCGAGAGATCAAGTGGTAGCAGCTTTGAAACAAGCGATTGCCAAACCGCGCTCCGGTGAAGTTACACAATGAGTGCTGCCGCCAATCTGGTTGACTTTGCGGGTAAAGTGAAATCACTGCCGCCCGAAATACGCTTAGCCCTTCAGAAAACACGCAGTGAATTCCTGACCGTGGGCATTTACAGCCTGACAATCAATTGCTTAATGCTTGCACCAAGCATCTACATGTTGCAGGTATATGACCGGGTCATGGTCAGCCAAAGCGAACTTACACTGCTTGTCAGCACCCTCATATTAGTGGCCCTCTTGGTTTTGGTGGGACTTATAGAGCTGTTGAGATCCCGTTTGCTAGTGCGGGCAGGAATTAAATTGGATCAGAGCTTATCGCCTGTTCTGTTCAGCGCAGCCTTGGAGGCGCAGCGCCATAAATCACAAAACAACCCAGCGCAAGTTTTCTCGGACCTGACCCAAATAAGGCAATTCTTAACCGGCAATGGGATTTTCGCCTTTTTTGACGCGCCATGGTTTTTCATCTATTTGGGTGTATTGTTTTTGCTCCATCCTATGCTTGGGTGGTTGGGCATAGGTTGTGCGGTGATGCTCATTTGCATTGCCTGGGTTGGGCATCGGCTTAGCACACCCGCGAATAAGGCAGTACTAGAAAGAAGTATCGTATTGAACGCAGACCAGCTGGGAAAATTTCGCAACGCCGAAGTTATTCATGCCATGGGCATGCTGGGAAACCTGCGAATGCAATGGTGGCAGCGTTACCAAAATCAAGCCTTGGCCCAGGGGGAGTTGGAGAGTATGCAACACCGAATTGCAGCCTTTAGCAAGTTTTTTCGCTACACGCAGCAGTCGCTATCTTTGGGTATGGGCGCATTGCTGGTGATTCAAGGGGAGTTGAGCCCGGGTGCCATGATCGTAGGCAATATGCTGATGTCTCGGGCCTTGCAACCTTTGGATTTACTGGTCAGTTCCTGGCGCATGATGGCCGCAGCCCAGGTGTCTCTGGCAAGAGTTATCACTCTATTGAATTCCCACCCCTTGCGCGCTTCAGGCAAGTTTTCACAAACACCGTTTGGTCAGTTCGAGCTCAAGGGCCTGTCTGTAAAGGTGCATGGGAGAGATGCCCCGGTGTTGGACAACATCAATCTCAATTTACCGGCGGGCCGCATCATCGGCATCATCGGGCCCTCGGCCAGCGGTAAATCTTCGTTGGTACGGGCAATATTGGGGCTATGGCCGCAGCGCCAGGGAAACCTTCTCTTGGACTCGGCACCGATTGAGCAGTGGGACGCGAAGTTGCTAGGGAAGCATATTGGTTACCTGCCCCAGGACGTGGGCCTCCTTGAAGGTACCTTAGCCCAAAATATTGCCCGTTTCGGTAAGCTCGATCCTGAGAAAGTGGCTGCTGCAGCGAAAGCCGCTGGTATCCACCACTTGCTGCTTAGTTTTCCCAAAGGCTACGATACGCCGGTCGGTGAAGCCGGTCACTTGTTATCCGCGGGCCAGCGGCAGCGCCTGGCACTGGCCAGAGCGCTATACGACAAACCCGCCATCGTGATATTGGATGAACCAAATGCCAATTTAGATGAGATCGGCGAGCAAAGCCTGTTGGAGGCTATCAGAACGCTCAAGGAAGAAAATAAGACAGTCCTGCTGATAAGCCACCGCAAACCCATATTAGAAATCGCTGACGTATTGCTGGTGATGCATGCCGGGCGGATAACCCATGTGGGGCCAGCGCAGCAGGTTATGGCCGAATTGCAGGCGAGCAAAGTTGGCGGTCTGTCAGCCTAAGCGGTTTTATAAACGATTGGTGTGCTATGCAAACTCCTACCGAAAAAAATGCGATGAATGACTCGGCGGCCCTGGAGTCCATGAGTAACACCCATAATGCAACACGCTACGGAGTATGGTCTCTTCTGGCAGGTCTCGCTTTTTTGATAGCGTGGGCCACTTTGGCACCCATCGATGAAGGTGTTCCCTCGCAAGGACTGGTAACCTTGGACACCAAGCGCAAACCCATCCAACACCTTCAGGGCGGCATCGTGAAAGAAGTTATGGTGCGCGAAGGCGATATTGTCCGAGAAGGGCAGGTGTTGTTGGTGTTGGAGCGCGCAGTAGCCCGTGCAAATTTAGAGTCTGTACGGCAGCATTACCATGCTTTGCGCGCCGCAGAGAGCCGCCTTTTGGCCGAACAACAAGATCGACCTTCCATCGTTTGGCATGCTGATTTAAAGAGCGCAGCCGTTGATCCAGCGGTCATGCAGCATCAGCTGATCCAGGAACAATTGTTCCGGTCGCGGCGTGCATCGTTGCATGCAAGTATTGCCGGATTGAATGAAATTTTGGCAGGCCAGGAGGCGCTCCAACAAGGCACCCAGCGCATGCTTATTGAGCGCAAAACACAGTTAAGACTTCTCAAAGAAGAGTTGGCTGGAATTGAGGGTTTGGTCAAGGATGGCTTTATGCCACGTAATAAGGAGTGGGAACTCAATCGCAGTACCGCTGAGGTGATGTCTGTGATTGCTGACATTGAGTCGAATGGCCAGCGCTTATTGCGTGCCAATGAAGAGGTCCGTCAGCGCATAAAGGTAGCGCGACTGGAATACCAAAAAGAAGTCGAAAACCAACTTGCCGACATTCGGCGAGAAATTCAAGCTGACGGCGAAAAGGTGACTGCCGTGACACAAGATATGGAGCGCACCGATATCCGCTCGCCAGCGAGCGGTCAGGTCATTGGTTTATCGGTTCAAACGATAGGTGCAGTTATTGCGCCCGGCCAGCACATCATGGACATCGTTCCGCAAGACGCGCCTTTAATAGTTGAGGCGCGGATTGCGCCGCAGTTGATAGACCGGGTACACAAAGGCTTGATGACAGACATTCGCTTCTCTTCTTTTTCCCATTCCCCGCAACTCGTAGTCCAAGGCCAAGTCATGTCTATTTCGGGAGACTTGTTGTCGGACATGGAAACACGCCAGTCCTACTACCTTGCCCGGATCGATATAACCGACAAAGGTAAGAAATCCCTCGGAGCCCGCGTTGTGCGACCTGGAATGATTGCCGAGGTGGTGATTCGTACGGGCGAGCGTTCACTGCTAACTTACCTGACCTATCCCTTAGTGCGTCGCTTGGCACAGTCTATGAAAGAGGAATGAAGCTATCTCTAGGCAAAAGTCACCCAGAATCTATGTGCGTTACGGAGTATTTTTACTCTAAATAGGTTCGCCTCGTGGAAGTCGAACAGTAAATAAAAAAACGGAACCATGGGCTTGTGGTCCTGTATCAAGTTGACCTGCCCAGACACAAAAGCATGATGGAACATGGTGCTTTGGAGTGTATTTGCACGTTGCGCCTGGACGGGAACAACCGTTACGGCTTTACTTCACAATTGATGGTGAAACACTGGACTAGCAAGGCGCTAGGCAACATTGGATAGAAATTAAGCTTGGGCCGAATACGGCCAAGGAAGCACAGCGATTGGCGGGTTGGATACTCCAGCTACGAAATCTGCGGCATGAATGCACCTTGGTGCAACAGCATACAAAATTTGGCAGCTTAGAAATGAATCACCGTGCGAATCGACTTGCCTTCGTGCATCAAATCAAACGCTTCGTTGATGCGCTCTAGCGGCATGGTGTGGGTGACAAAGGCGTCTAGCGCGATTTCGCCACGCATGGCTTGCTCGACCATGCCGGGCAATTGGGTGCGGCCTTTGACGCCACCAAAAGCGCTGCCGCGCCAGACGCGGCCTGTGACCAATTGGAAAGGCCGCGTGCTGATCTCCTGCCCGGCACCGGCTACGCCGATGATGATGCTCTCGCCCCAGCCTTTGTGGCAGCACTCCAATGCAGCGCGCATGACCTGCACATTGCCTATGCACTCAAAGCTGAAATCCACGCCGCCGTCGGTCATCTCGACGATGACTTCTTGAATCGGCTTGTCGAATTCGCGCGGGTTGACGCAATCGGTAGCGCCCATGACGCGGGCTAGATCAAATTTACTGGGGTTGGTGTCTATGCCGATGATGCGCCCGGCCCCAGCCAGACGCGCACCTTGCAGCACGGCCAGCCCGATGCCTCCCAAGCCGAACACGGCCACCGTGTCCCCGGGCTTTACTTTGGCCGTGTTGCTGACCGCGCCCAGGCCGGTTGTGACGCCGCAGCCCAGCAAACATACCTTTCGTGGATCAGCAGCCGGGTTGATTTTGGCGAGGGACACTTCAGCCACCACGGTGTATTCGCTAAAGGTGCTGGTGCCCATGTAATGAAACAGTGGCTGGCCTTGGTAGCTCAGGCGCGAGCTACCGTCGGGCATCACGCCGCGCCCCTGGGTGGCGCGCACGGCCTGGCACAAATTGGTTTTACCGGATAAACAAAATTTGCACATCCGGCATTCGGCGGTGTACAGCGGAATCACATGGTCGCCGGGCGCCACGCTGGTGACGCCCTCACCCACTTCCACAACGATACCTGCGCCTTCATGGCCCAGCACGGCGGGGAACAAACCTTCCGGGTCATCGCCGGACAAGGTGTAGGCGTCGGTATGGCAGACGCCGGTGTGGGTGATGCGCACCAGCACCTCGCCCGCGCGCGGCGGCGCGACATCAATCTCTACGACTTGCAAAGGCTGCTTTGCCCCGAAGGCCACTGCCGCGCGTGATTTCATATGCTTCCCCTATGTTGGTCTGAAATATAGCCGCAAGCCTAGTAGACCCCAAAAGCTTGTGGATTTGACATGCAAGACGACGCCCCGCGCGGGAGCGGGCGCGGCGCATAATGGCTGGCTACCGCCGGGCTAGCGCAGTCGCGCTTACCGAGAACGCTTGATATTGCTCATGATTGCCCTGCTCGAATCCCACACTGCCGGTCTGTACGGCAAAGCTAGTTGGCTGCCCAATATCGTGGCCGGCGTGGTGGTCGGTGTGGTGGCGCTGCCCCTGGCCATGGCATTTGCGATTGCCTCGGGCGCACGGCCCGAACAAGGAATTTATACAGCCATCGTGGCCGGCCTATTGGTCAGTGTCTTGGGCGGAAGCCGCGTCCAGATAGCTGGCCCGACCGGTGCCTTTATCGCCATCTTGAGCGGCATCACCGCCACGCATGGCATCGTCGGCTTGCAGATCGCTACCCTCATGGCGGGCGTGATGCTGGCGCTGATGGGCCTGATGCGCCTAGGTGGCGTGATCAAGTACATACCGGCGCCCGTCATTGCCGGGTTCACCACCGGCATAGGCGTGATTATTTTTGTAGGGCAATGGACCTATTTTTTCGGCCTGCCCGCCACCCAAGGCACCCATTTTCACGAAAAACTTATCGCCCTGATGCAGGTCTTGCCCCAGTTACATCCGGCCACGCTGGGCTTGTCGCTGCTGAGCCTGACACTAGTGCTGCTCGCGCCCAAACTGCCGCGTATGCAACGCGTGCCCGGTCCACTCGTTGCGATGGTGGTGGCCACGGTGTTGCAAACCTTGTTTCATTGGGAGGGCGTGGCCACCATAGGCAGTACCTTTGGTGGCATACCCCAGGGCCTGCCCAGTTTGCAATGGCCAAGCATCACACTGGCTGGCATAGTGCCCTTGCTGGGCCCGGCTTTTTCCATCGCCATGCTCGGGGCGATTGAATCGCTGCTGTCCGCTGTCGTCGCAGACGGCATGGCCGGACTCACGCATGACTCCAACCAAGAGCTGATCGGCCAGGGCATTGCCAACATCGTCGCGCCTTTGTTGGGCGGTTTTGCAGCCACAGGCGCCATCGCCCGCACCGCTACCAATATCCGCAACGGTGGCACCAACCCGGTCGCCGGTATCACCCACAGCCTCACGCTGATAGCCACCCTACTCTTTCTTGCGCCGCTCGCTGGGCAAATTCCCCTGGGTGCGCTGGCCGCTATCTTGTTTGTCGTAGCCTACAACATGGGTGACTTAAAACACTTTTTCCACATCGCCCGCAGCCCGTCGCGGCCAGATGTGTTGGTGCTGCTGCTCACCTTTGCGCTTACTGTGTTGGGCGATTTGGTGGCGGCCGTGCTAGTGGGTGTGGTGCTGGCGCTGGTGTTGCGCAGGTGGGCCAGGGCTTGACCGGGGCTGTAGCCTTGGTTCAGGCGGCGCCCTGCATATTGGCGCGGACAAGCGCCTTACGCGCTGCCTCGCCATCACACCGCTACCAGTTTGAGCCGGTAGTTGCGCGACAGCGCACCAATCCTGGGGCTGTGGGTTGGGTGAAGCAGCTTAAGCTGCCTTCAAGCGCGCCCCCGCCAACGCCGTCTCCAGCACCAACCGCTCTGGCGCGCTAAAGCACAGAAAACGCTTGTGGGTGGCACGGCCTATGGCGCACAGGTTCAGGCTTTGCGCAACCTGGTGGCCCATCTGCGTGATTCCGCTGCGCGAGATGACGATGGGCACGCCCATTTGCGCCGACTTGATGATCATCTCACTGGTCAGGCGGCCTGTGGTGTAGAACACTTTGTCTTGTGCACTCATGCCGGTGCGCGTACTCTGAGCAGTGCTTTCGTGCGGCTGCATGGCCATCCAGCCGGCAATAGCGTCTAGGGCATTGTGGCGCCCCACGTCTTCCACAAACATCAGCATGCGCTCGCCCTGAAACAGCGCACAACCGTGCACCGAGCCGGCGGTCTTGTAAATACTGTCGTTCAGGCGAATCGTGTTAACGATACCGTAAAGCTGGCTCTGCGTGATGGTGGCCGGGGGCAATTCGATGCTATCAACATCGGCCATCAAATCGCCAAACACACTACCTTGCCCGCAGCCGGTGGTGACCACGCGCTTGGCCGTTTTTTTCTCCAGATTAACGATGCCATGGAAAGTCTTCACCGCCGCAGCGCCCACTTCCCAGTCCACGGTAATGGACTCCACCTCTTGCGCCGATGCCACCAAGCGCTGGTTGAGCAAATAGCCCAGCACCAGCCACTCGGGCTGCGCGCCCAATGTCATCAGGGTCACCATTTCACGCTTGTCCACATACACCGTGAGCGCCCGTTCGGCCGGTATCTGCAAACTTTGGGTTTCGCCGTATTCGTTGAGTACCTCGATAGAACGGGTCACCGCCACCTGCGCTCGACTCAGGCGCGGTAAGCGTGGTTTGAGGGGCACGCGCGGCAAGGTCTGCATACTCATGCAGCAGCCTCCGCCACCGGGTCATTGACACCAAAGCCTGCGTTTTCGCGGGTGCTGCCGCCTTTACTGACCGCCACCGCGCAGTACTTGAACTCAGGGATTTTGCCTACCGGGTCTAGCGCGGAGTTGGTCAATTCATTGGCTGCGGCCTCGTAGTAGGCAAAGGGCACAAACACTGCGCCTTGCGGCGTGCCATCGTCGCGGCGTACATGCAGCGCCACTTCGCCCCGACGCGAGGCGATGGTGATGATGTCGCCCGCGTCCATGCCCAGCGCCTTCAGGTCTGCGCCGCACATAGACGCGGTGGCCATAGGCTCAATCGCATCGAGCACCTTGGCGCGACGGGTCATGCTGCCGGTATGCCAATGCTCCAATTGGCGACCGGTGATCAGCACAAAGGGATAAGCCGCATCGGGCCGCTCGTTAGCGGGGATGATGTCGGCAGGTACCAGTTTTACGCGGCCACTGGCGGTGGGGAAGTTGTCGATGAAAACGGTCGTCGTGCCAGGATCGTCTTCGCTCAAGCAAGGATAGGTAACGCTGGATTCGCGCTGCAAACGCTCCCAGGTAATGCCCGAAATAGCAGCGTGCATCGCGCGGCGCATTTCGTCATAGACAGCCGCCACGCCATCGTGCTCGCCCTGGTAATCCCAGGGCAAACCGATGCGCTTGGCCAGGTCTTGCAATATCCACAAATCAGCGCGCGCTTGCCCCGGCGGGTTCAAGGCCTGCTTGCCCAACTGCACCATGCGGTCGGTATTGCTAACCGTGCCGGTTTTCTCGGGCCAGGCGGTAGCGGGTAGCACCACGTCGGCTAACCAAGCGGTCTCGGTCATGAAAATATCTTGCACCACCAAGTGCTCCAGACTGGCCAGCGCATGGCGCGCGTGGTTCAGGTCTGGGTCGCTCATGGCGGGGTTTTCGCCCATGATGTACATACCGCGAATCTTGTGTGGATCGCTGTCCTCGGCCAGCGCTTTGTGCATGATTTCCACCACCGTGTAGCCCGGCTTGTCATCCAGCTTGGTGCCCCAGAAGTCTTCAAACCAGGCATGCGCTGCGGCGTTGTCCACCCGCTGGTAGTTGGGGAACATCATGGGGATCAAGCCCGCGTCCGACGCGCCTTGCACATTGTTTTGGCCGCGCAGCGGGTGCAAGCCCGAGCCGGGTTTGCCAATCTGGCCAGTGACGCTGACCAGCGCAATCAGGCAGCGGGCGTTGTCGGTGCCGTGCACATGCTGGCTAATACCCATGCCCCACAAAATCATGGCGCCTTTGGCCTTGGCAAAGGCGCGTGCCACTTCGCGCAAGGTTTGTGCCGGGATGCCGCATATCGGCGCCATAGCTTCAGGGCTATAGCCTTTGACGTTATCGCGCAGGGCTTCGTAGTTACTGGTGCGGTTGGCGATAAATGTTTCGTCAACCAAGCCCTCTTCGATCACGGTGTGAATGAGCGCATTGAGCATCGCCACATCGGTATCGGCCTTGAACTGCAAGGTACGCCAGGCGTGTTGCCCGATGTCCGTAATGCGCGGATCGGCCAACACAATTTTGGCGCCGCGCTTGGCGGCGTTTTTCATCCAGGTCGCGGCCACCGGGTGGTTGGACGTGGGGTTGGAGCCGATGATAAAAATCAAATCGGCGTGTTCGACATCGTTAACTTGGTTGCTCACCGCGCCCGAGCCCACACCCTCCAGCAAAGCGGCCACGCTAGAGGCATGGCACAAGCGGGTGCAGTGGTCTACGTTGTTGCTGCCAAAGCCGGTACGCACTAGCTTTTGGAACAAATACGCTTCTTCGTTGCTGCCTTTGGCCGAGCCAAAACCAGCCAGTGATTTGGGGCCATGGGTATCGCGCAAGCCTTTGAGGCCACCGGCGGCTAGCGCCATGGCTTCTTCCCACGTTGCCTCACGGAACACATCCGACCAATCGGCGGTATCGCGGTTGAGGTGGTTGATCTGCTCCGGGTCTTTGCCAACGCCGGCCTTGCGAATCAGCGGCACCGTCAGGCGCTGCGGGCTGGCCGCATAGTCAAAACCAAAGCGGCCTTTGACGCACAAGCGGCTATGGTTGGCCGGACCGTCGCGACCATCTACGCTGACGATGACGTTATCTTTGATGTTGTAAGTCAGCAGGCAACCCACGCCGCAAAACGGACACACCGAATCTACTTTTTTGTCCACCACTTGCGTGCCCACTTGCGTTTTGGGCATAAGCGCGCCGGTGGGGCAGGCTTGCACACATTCACCACAAGCGACGCAGGTGCTGTCGCCCATAGGGTCGTGCAGGTCAAAAACAATTTCGCTGTGCGCGCCGCGCATGGCGTAACCGATCACGTCGTTCACCTGTTCTTCACGGCACGCGCGCACGCAACGGTTGCATTGAATGCAAGCATCTAGGTTCACGGCCATCGCGGGATGCGATAGATCGGATTTAGGCTGTTCGCGGCGAAGTGCTTTCAATGCGGGGCGTACGCTTACGTTCATGCGCTCTGCCCATAGGCTGAGTTCGCCATGCTGCCCCGCCAAGACACCGGCTGCGGCAGGGGATGCGCCGGGCGCCGCATTGCGCCCTCGCTCTAAGGTGCCCGGCGCATCCCCTGGCGCAGCAGCGCCCGAAGCGTCATTACTAGAAGCACTTGAAGCAGAAGAGGATGAAGAAGATGAAGCATCGTTCCACTTGTATCCCACATCCGGCATATCCGAGAGCAGCATCTCCAGCACCATCTTTTGGCTCTTGAGCGCACGCTCACTTTGGGCCTGCACTTCCATCCCTTCGGTGGCGCTGCGACAGCAGCTCGGGGCCAGGGTACGCTCGCCTTTGATCTCGACCACGCAGGCGCGGCAATTGCCATCGGCGCGGTAGCCGTCTTTGTAACAAAGGTGCGGAATATCCACGCCATGGCGCTTGGCGGCCTTGAAAATCGTCTCGCCCTCAAAGGCGTGGATGGTTTGCGCATCGAGCTTGAACTCGATGGTTTTGAGCGTCACTTCAGCCAACTTGCTAGGTGCATTCATATCAGGCCACCTCGTGGGGAAAATATTTCTGAACGCAGCGCACCGGGTTGGGCGCTGCCTGGCCAAGGCCGCAAATCGAGGCATCGGTCATGACGATGTTGAGTTCTTCCAGCGTCTCGTGGTCCCAATGCGTAGCTTGCATCAAGGTGGCTGCTTTGTCGGTGCCCACGCGGCAGGGGGTGCACTGGCCGCAGCTCTCGTGGGCGAAAAATCGCATCATGTTGAGCGCCGCATCGCGCGCCTTGTCTTTGTCGCCCAGCACGATGACCGCTGCCGAACCAATAAAGCAACCATGGGGCTGCAAGGTGTCAAAGTCCAGCGGGATATTGGCCATGCTGGCCGGCAATATACCGCCCGATGCACCGCCGGGCAAATACGCATACAAGCTGTGGCCATCGGCCATACCGCCGCAGTATTCATCGACCAATTCGCGCAGGCTGATACCGGCAGGCGCTAGCTTGACCCCGGGCTCCTTCACCCGGCCACTGACGCTAAAGCTGCGTAAACCCGAGCGTCCGTTGCGCCCGAAGCTGCTAAACCACTGCGGGCCTTTTTGCACGATGTCGCGCACCCAATACAGAGTTTCAAAATTGTGTTCCAGCGTGGGGCGCCCAAACAAGCCCACTTGCGCAATATAGGGCGGACGCATACGCGGCTCACCGCGCTTGCCTTCGATGCTTTCAATCATGGCCGACTCTTCGCCGCAGATATACGCACCCGCGCCACGGCGTAAATAAATGGTCGGCAAGGGACACGGAGGGTTGGCCTGCAACGCTGCGATTTCCTGCTCTAGGATGGCGCGGCAGCCGTGGTACTCGTCACGCAAATAAATATAGCAAGCATCAATGCCGACTACTTGTGCAGCGACCAACATGCCTTCCAGAAAACGGTGCGGATCGCGCTCTAGATAGGTGCGATCTTTGAAGGTGCCGGGCTCGCCTTCGTCGATGTTGACGGCCATCAGTTTGGGCGCAGGCTGGTCGCGCACGATGCGCCATTTGCGTCCGGCCGGAAAGCCCGCGCCGCCAAGACCGCGCAATCCCGAGTCTTCCATGGCTTTGACAATAGATTCCCCATCTTGCTTGCCCGCAGACAAGGCTGCGGGCAACTGGTAACCGCCTTGTGCCAAATAAGCCTGTAATCCCACGTAGGCAGGAGAAACCTTCACATCGGCCTGGGCTGGCGACACTGCTTGCTCGCTATACGCGGCGGCATCAAATACAGCGTCTTGCGCGGCAGACGGATGTTGGCAGGCCTGCGCTTGCACGACAGCGGCGACACGCTCGGGCGTGGCAAAGGGGACCGGGTTTTGATCCACCACGGCAGCAGGGGCTTGTTCGCAGCGCCCGATACAAGGCGCTGCAATCACACGTACATCATCGCGCCCCAAAATGACCGGCAAGCGCGCCAGCAAGTCTTTCGCACCGGCCATTTCGCAGCTCAGGCCATCGCACACGCGCACCGTGATAGCCGCGGGCTGCGCATCACCGCGCAGCACTTCAAAGTGGTGATAGAAGGTAGCCACTTCAAATACTTCGGCCATACCAATGCGCATTTGTTTGGCCAGCGCGACCAGGTGGCGGTCATGCAGACAACGATAGTGGTCGTTGAGCTGGTGCAGGTATTCAATCAGCAGTTCGCGGGGATGCGGCCTATCGCCAATCAGGGCCTGCACTTCTAAAACAGAAGTGTCCTCAGGCTGACGGCCTTTGAGCTTGCTTTTACTGCGGATGCGCTTGCGCATATCGTCCACCGTGCCCAATCGGACGGCGGCGGGACTGGAAATAGGGGTCTGGGTCATGGCCTTGGGGTACAAATACCCGTGAAATAAGCGTCAGAGTATGGGTGCATAAGCCTGTGGTCGTCCAATTGAATCCCTACATTAGGCCATTCAAGGATCGAATGATGCAGTGCAGCAAGCAATGCGAGGGGAAGCGCACGGGAGCGCGGCGCGCTAGCCGCAAGAACGGTCGGGCGCAATCCGAAGTCTGCGCCTACGCAGTCCCGGACTGGCCTTCCAAGGCTTGCAGTTCGTCTAAGGTATTGGCGTTAAAAAATGCCAAGGGGTCGTCGCCCGCTTGGTCAAAGGGCACCAGCACCAGGCGCTGCTGCGCGGCCCAGGCGTCGATCTTGCGCCCGCCTGCTTGCGTGAAATCCACCAATCCGGGCAAAAGCTCAGTGCGCAACAGGCAAAAAACCGGTTGTTTACGCATGCGCGTTTGCCCTCCCTCGTCGGGCTCGGGCGCGGTGGCCATGGCTATGTGCGCATCTTGCGCCAGCATGGCGGCGCTAAGTCGGGGCACCAGATCAAGCGGAAATAGCGGCGTGTCACACGGCAAAGTCAGCAAATATGGCGTCTGGCAGTGCGCCAGGCCCACCAGAAAGCCGGCTAAAGGCCCAGCGTAATCTGCCAGGCCATCAGGAAACACCGGGGCACCAAAGGCTTCGTACTCCGCCAAATTGCGGTTGGCGTTCACGATGATCGGGCCTACGCTGCCGGCAAGCCGCAGGCGCTCTACGCTGTGCAAGGCCAAGGGCTTACCCCTGAAGCTTTGCAAGCCTTTGTCCACCCCGCCCATGCGCGTTCCGCGGCCGCCAGCAAGCAAAACGGCGCTGATCTCATGCGGCTCAATCATATAAATTCCATCGCTTGGCACTCACGCTGAACCGGCGACAGGCGATGTCAACATCCCGCTGTGCATGGCCGCATGCTGCAACCATTGCGCATCATGCGCCAGGTCCATGGCCACTTGCAGTGCCCTTGAGGGACGCACCTGCGCATTGAACATGAAGCCGATCGGTGTGCGTACTTCGGGCTCTGTCAGAGGCAGTGCTTCCAGCTGTCGGTCGCCGCGCACAGCCCCTACCAAGGCGCCGGGCAGGATGCCACACATCTGGCCCTGCACTACGCTCAGCGCCATCGCCAAAATGGAGTTGGTCTCCATGGCCGGGGCGACTTTCACCCCCGCTTGGCGTAGGGCTGTATCCACAATAGTGCGGTTGTGCATCTCTGGCGTCAACATACAAAGAGGAAATTGACCGGCCTGCGCCCAGGTCAGGGCGTTACCGATGCGCAGGCCATCCGCTTGCGGCTTGTCGGCACGGCGCAGCAAAAAATAGTGTTCGGTGTATTGCGCAATCGCACTAAGGCGGACGCCTTGCGAATCCATGCGTTCTACATAACCCATGGCCAGGTCTAGAGACAAAGTCTCTAGACCTTTTTCCAGCTCGGCGGAGCTCAGCGACAAGACCACCGGCCGAATACCGCTTTGACGCGATTGCAACATTGCGGCAAAGCGGGCCGCCACGGGCACGGCCGTAGGTACGGCCCCAATACGCAGCGGGCCCTGCGGCGCCAAGGCATCGCCCCGCAGCGACTCTTGCAACAATGCATGCTCATGCAACATGCGTTGCGCCGACGCGAGAATAATTTCCCCTTCCGGCGTGAAGCCGACGTATTGGCGTTCCCGCTTGACAATAACCGTCGCGAACTCTTCTTCCAGCGCCCGCAAGGCGTTGGATAGCGCCGGCTGGGTAATATGGCAGGCTTGGGCGGCTCGCCCGAAATGGCGATGCTCATTCAAAGCCACCAAATAGCGTAGGCTGGGAAGCAAATTCACAGCCGGCCCCCCAGCGTAGGCAATAAGCCGGCCCCTGTCGATGAACCGCTGAGGCTGGGGCAGTGCAATGTTTGGCCGGTGTGCATCTTTTCATTGTTGCACACCAATTCCAGACCGTGGCCCTCCACCTGCAACCCGCCGCAACAGCCACCCTGTTGCGGCGTGCGCTCAGCAATACATCAAGCGAAAAACTTGGCTACGCTTTGCAGGGTGCGATACACGCCCCAGGCCAAGGGAAGGCCCACGGCCAGCCAGGCAATAAGTACGACGGCAGGGCTGACGGCATCGTCTCCCGCGTCTTCACGGCGCGACAGTTCAGAGGCGGCAGCACGTTCATGGGCCAGGCGTTTTTCTTCGGCTAGCTCTGCGTCGGTCATAAACCACTTATCGTCCAAGGGGCGCACCAACAAATTGCAAATAAGCCCCACGACCAACATGCCTACCAGGATGTACATGGTTTGGTTGTAAACCTGTTCACGCGCAATACCTAGCCCAAGCTGGTATTCACGCATGTAGTTCACTACCACCGGCCCGAGCACACCGGCGGTGGCCCAGGCGGTGAGCAAGCGCCCATGGATCGCGCCGACCATTTGCGTGCCGAAAATGTCCGCCAGATAAGCCGGCACCGTGGCAAAGCCGCCCCCGTACATGCTCAAGATGACACAGAAAGCGCCGACAAACAAAACAATATTGCCGGCATTGGAGCTGCTCGGTACGCTGAAATACATCAGCCCGCCCAATACGAAGAACACCACGTAGGTCAATTTGCGACCCAGCAAATCGGACAAGCTGGCCCAAAAGAAACGACCACCGATATTGAACAAGCTCAGCAAGGCCGTAAAGCCGGCGGCCACCGTGGCAATAGCCTTGAGCTGGTCTTTATCCAGCTCGGTGAACTTGCCCGGCAAGCCTGCCAGAGAGCCACCAAATACTTCCTGCAACATGGGCGACGCCATACCGATCACACCAATACCCGCACTCACGTTCATGCACAAGACCATCCAGATGAGCCAGAACTGCGGTATGCCCCACACTTTAGTTACATGTACATGCCCTTGGGTGATCATGGCATTTCCCACCTGGGCGGGTGGCGGCGTCCATCCGGCGGGCTTCCAGCCGGTTTCGGGCACGCGGTAACCAAATGCACCGGCCATCATGAAAACAAAATAGACCAGGGCCATGACCACAAAAGTCTGCATCACACCGACATCGCTGGGTGTAGCGAAATATTTCATTAAATCGTTTGCCAGTGGCGAGCCGATCATGGCGCCACCACCAAAGCCCATGATCGCCATGCCCGTGGCCATGCCACGGCGATCTGGGAACCATTTGATAAGGGTCGATACCGGGGAGATATACCCCAGCCCCAGGCCGATGCCGCCGATGACGCCTGAGCCAATCACCATCATCCAAAATTGGTGCAGGTACACGCCTAGCGCCGAAATGAGCATCCCGCCACACCAGCAAACGGCCGACACCACGCCTGCCTTGCGCGGACCGGCCCGCTCGAGCCAGCCGCCCCACGTGGCGGCACTGGTGCCCAGCAGCACGAAAAATAAGGTGTACATCCACCCTAAAGTCGAAATTTGCCAATCACAAGTGGTGATCGTTAGCTGGGCCCAAAACCCAATGTCCGGGCCGCACTTTATAGCCTCTTTGATTCCCAACGCTTTGGAAAGCGGCAACCAGAAAACGGAAAAGCCATAGGCCATACCGATACACAAATGAATCGCTAAGGCTGCCGGTGGGACCAGCCAGCGGTTGTAGCCGGGGCCGGCAATGATGCGCTCTTTATCGAGCAAACCTGGGGTTTCAGTAGACATCGTTTCTCCTCGAATGTATTTGAAAGAAGCTCCGCAGGAACTGCCTGCAAAAAGCTTCGACGGGCCGTAGCCAACGTTCAGTATGAGAAACGCTTGCTTAAAGAAAACTTACAAACAATGTCCGCCCAAGGGTTAACACTAATTAAAGTTTTTTGAACCAATAAGAAATGCAAAAATTTTCAAGTGTCTTTGGAAATTTTTATGGATGGGAATTTGGACGAGAAGTCTTTGTTCTTCGCCGCAATAGCCACGGCCACTTTGCGCGCTACGGCCATGTAGATGGCTGCGACGTCCCCTTCAGGGTCGGACACCACGGTGGGCTGGCCGCTGTCCGCTTGCAAACGGATGTGCATGTCCAAGGGCAAGGCACCCAAGTAATCCATCTGGTATTCCTCGGCTAATTTGCGCCCGCCATCGGCACCGAAGATGTGCTCTACATGCTTGCAGTTGCTGCATACATGCACGGCCATGTTTTCGACGATACCCAAAATCGGCACGCCGACTTTTTCAAACATCTTGATGCCTTTTTTGGCGTCCAGCAGTGCAATATCCTGCGGCGTCGTCACCACCACCGCGCCAGTCATGGGCACGCGCTGCGACAAGGTGAGTTGGATATCGCCCGTGCCCGGGGGCATATCGACAATCAGGTAATCGAGTTCACGCCAATTGGTTTGGCGCAGCAGTTGCTCCAAGGCCTGGGTAGCCATCGGGCCGCGCCAGATCATGGCCTGGTCCTGGTCCACCAAAAAGCCGATGGACATGACTTGTACGCCATAGTTTTCCATCGGCTCCATGGTCTTGCCGTCCGCGCTAGCGGGCTTGCCGCTGATGCCCATCATCATGGGAATACTGGGGCCATAAATATCGGCATCTAACAAGCCCACGCTAGCGCCCTCGGCGGCCAAGGCCAGCGCCAGGTTGACGGCGGTGGTACTTTTGCCGACACCGCCTTTGCCCGAGGCGACGGCCACGATGTTCTTCACACCGGGCAGAAGTTGCACCCCGCGCTGCACCGCATGGGCGGCGATTTTGGTATGCAGGTTTACCGTGACCTGGCCCACGCCATCCAAGGCTTGTACCGCCGCTGTCAGGGCTTCTCGCAGCCGGGCCCACTGGCTCTTGGCCGGATAGCCCAATTCCACCTCAAAGGACACGGCGTCTTGCGCGATTTGCACATTGCGCACCGCCATGGTCGATACAAAATCGCGCCCCGTGTTGGTATCCACTACCTGCTTGAGGGCATCCAACACACCCTGTTCTGTCACTGCCATTGCATTCTCCGGAAAGGGGCATAGTCTAGCCCTGCGGTCGATGGCCTTGGCGGGCAGCGGACTTGCGCTGGCGCTGGGGCTCGCTACTATCGGGCGCATGCCCTTTGCACCGCCCATGCCTTCCAAATCGAGCGCGCACAACGCCTTGGTACTGAGCGGTGGTGGCGCACGGGCGGCCTACCAAGTGGGCGTGCTGCAAACCATCGCCAGCATCCGCCGCGCGCAAGGGCAAGCGCGAGGCCCCAACCCCTTCCCCATCTTGAGCGGTACATCGGCCGGTGCCATCAACGCCGCTGCATTGGCCTGTGGCGCAGACGACTTTGACCAGGCGGTCGCCCATATGGCCCACACCTGGCAAAACATCCATGCCGAACAGGTCTACCACGTCAGCGGCTTGCGCATGCTGCGGGCCGGGGCACGCTGGCTGGGGGTGTTATCGATGGGCTGGTTATTGGCACGTTGGTGGCGCATCAAACCGCGTTCCTTGCTAGACAACGCGCCCTTGGGGCAACTGCTAGACCACATGGTGGCGCTAGGCCGCCTGCCCCATATGCTGCAAAGCGGACACCTTCAAGCCCTGGCAGTCAGTGCATCGAGCTACACCACCGGACAGCATGTGACTTTTTTTCAAGGCGGCAAAGCGTTGCAGGAATGGCAGCGCTCGCAACGCTTTGGCGTGCGCGCTGCGATCAGCTACACGCATTTGATGGCCTCGGCTGCGATTCCCTTTATCTTTCCGGCCAAGCCCTTGCCCTTGCACCGGCACCACGAATACTTCGGCGATGGGTCTATGCGCCAAAGCGCCCCGCTCTCGCCCGCCATCCGGCTGGGGGCTGAACGCATATTGGTGATAGGTGCCGGTCGTATGGCAGAGCCGCATGAGCCCGCGCGGCCACAAACCGGCCAATACCCCTCGCTGGCGCAAATCGCCGGGCATGCGATGTCCAGCATATTTTTGGATTCGCTGGCGGTGGACATCGAGCGCATGCAACGCATTAACCAAACCCTCGCCCTGGTGCCGCCCGAGGTGCGTGCGGCCAGCCCTCTGCGCCAAGTGGAGGTTCTGGTGATAGCGCCCAGCCAGCGTTTGGACGACATCGCCAGCCGCCATGTGGGCGCCTTGCCGGTGGCGGTGCGCAGCCTGCTAGGCGGCGTGGGCATTTCGGCTGCGCCGCAAGACGCCAAAGGCGCGGCCTTGGCCAGCTACCTGTTATTTGAAGAAGCCTATACCGGAGAGCTGATGGCCTTGGGACGCGCTGACGCGTTGGCGCAAAGGGCCTCGATCTGCGAGTTTTTCGGCTGGCCGGTCTAAAATCGCCCCCTTTTCCCTCGTCAGGGTTGCCGTAAAAGCACCCACGCCACCATGCCGCGCCAACTGTTTGTCACCACCGCCCTTCCCTACGCCAACGGTAATTTCCATATTGGCCACATCATGGAATACATCCAGGCCGATATTTGGGTGCGGTTCCAACGCATGCAGGGCCACCAGGTGAATTTTGTCTGCGCCGACGACACCCACGGCGCGCCCATCATGATCGCAGCTGAGAAAGCGGGCAAAACCCCGCAGCAATTTGTGGCCGATATCGCAGCAGGCCGCAAGCCCTATTTAGACGGCTTTCAC
>CANFLU010000013.1 GCA_947447975.1 Comamonadaceae bacterium
GGAAAAATCGAAGTGCTGTGCCAGGAGCTGACGGTCCTCAATCCTTCGGTGACGCCGCCCTTTCAGATCGACGAGGACAATTTGTCCGAGACAACACGTTTGACGCACCGCGTGCTGGACCTACGCCGGCCCTATATGCAAAACAATCTGATGCTGCGTTACCGGGTGTCGATGGAAGTGCGTAAATTTCTGGACGCCAATGGTTTTGTGGATATCGAAACCCCCATGCTGACCAAGAGTACGCCCGAAGGTGCGCGCGACTACTTGGTGCCCAGCCGCGTGCATGAAGGGCAATTTTTTGCGCTGCCACAATCGCCCCAGTTGTTCAAGCAATTACTGATGGTGGCTGGATTTGACCGCTACTACCAGATCACCAAGTGCTTTCGCGACGAAGATCTGCGTGCGGACCGCCAGCCCGAATTTACGCAAATTGATATCGAAACCTCCTTCCTCGGGGAGGAAGAAATTCGCGACATGTTCCAAGGCATGATTGCGACGGTATTTAAAAACACCATCGGTGTGGACCTGGGCACGTTCCCGGTTATGAGCTATGCCGATGCGATGCATATTTACGGCTCGGACAAGCCCGATTTGCGGGTGAAGTTGCAATTTACCGAGATGACCGACGTCATGAAAGACGTGGACTTCAAGGTGTTTTCAAGCGCTGCAACGATGCATGGCGGTCGCGTGGTCGCCTTGCGCGTGCCCGGTGGCTCGGTCGAGGGCGGCGGCATAAGCCGTGGCGAGATTGACGCTTATACCGAGTTCGTCAAAATTTACGGCGCCAAAGGTCTGGCCTATATCCGGGTGAACGAAGTGGCGAAGGGCCGTGATGGTCTGCAAAGTCCTATTGTTAAAAACATCCATGATGCGGCGCTCGCCCAGTTGCTAGAGCGCACGGGCGCACAAGACGGTGACTTGATTTTCTTTGGCGCCGACAAAGCCAAGATCGTGAACGATGCCATCGGCGCTTTGCGTCTCAAGATCGGGCACAGCGATTTCGGCAAAAAGCAGGGCTTGTTCGAGAAAGGCTGGGCGCCACTGTGGGTGGTGGACTTCCCGATGTTCGAGTTCGACGAGGAAGCCCAACGCTATACCGCTACCCACCACCCCTTTACGGCGCCCAAAGATGGCCATGAGGACTGGATGGTGACCGCCCCCGAAAAGTGCATTTCCAAGGGCTATGACATGGTCTTGAACGGTTGGGAAATGGGGGGTGGCTCGGTGCGTATCCACCGTGCCGATGTACAGCAAAAGGTGTTTGACGCGCTCAAAATCACGCCTGAAGAAGCGCAACTCAAATTCGGCTTCCTGCTCGATGCCCTGCAATATGGCGCCCCTCCGCACGGCGGACTGGCCTTTGGTTTGGATCGCATCATCACCTTGATGACCGGCGCCGAATCGATACGCGACGTCATTGCCTTTCCCAAAACCCAGCGTGCCCAGTGCCTGCTGACCCATGCGCCCAGTCCTGTGGATGAAAAGCAGTTGCGCGAATTACACATTCGCCTGCGCAACCTGGACGCAGTGAAAGCCTAAAACGGTGGCGCCCAGCGCTTGGCTTTAGACGCCCATGACGCGCCGGTAAGCTAGGCGGGTGGGCGCAGACACCGCGTCGAGCAATTGGGTGTGGCTGGTTTGGTGGCGCGCTAGCATGCGCGCCGAGGCCACCCAGCGTGACTTGCAAAACCAATGGCAGCTGTGCTGCATCAGCAGCAATTCGGCGGTTAAGCTAAAGGCCCGGTCGCGCGCAGACAGACCTGCTGCATTGCCCATCACGCGGCTGATGCCCTCGCCATGAATGCGCAAGATGTCGTGCAAGCTAAAGGTGGCAGCGGGCAGCCAACGCGTGGCCAGCGGCAAACTCAAGGGCAGGGTGCTGGCACGTAGGCGGCGCGGATCAGCTTCTGCCGCCAAGTCCGCCAGCAGGCTTTGAAATTGGCCCGCCAGTTGTTCTTCGGTTTGCGCCAGCATGGACCAGATGCTTTGGCGCCGGTCTGACTCCTGCTCGCCCATGGCGCGCAAAAACCCATCTACCAGGCTTTGCATCAGGTTCTCAATTTGGTAGCGCCGCAGGAACCTGCCCAGTATCAGCACACGGCGACGCTGCTCTAGCGCGTTGCGCATTTGCAGGCTGAAGGCGAGTACTGCGAAAAAGACCAGAACGTTCATGGTGGTGCGGTGCCTTGCATGGCACGCATTCTTGGGGATGCAGCGCAAGTGTAGCGACAGGATCCGCCTGTGCCGGGCCTGAGCCCATACGGCAGGCACAATGCGAGCTTACGCCACCATCGCTTATGCGCTTCGCCTTGAAAATTCCCCAATCCGTGCTGGTGGTGATCTATACGCCGTCCTTACAGGTCTTGCTGATCCGCCGCGCCGAGCCCGACCCGGCGACACCGGCTTTGTGGCAGTCGGTAACGGGCAGCAAAGACCATGCGGACGAATCGTTTGAAGACACTGCGGTGCGTGAGGTGCGTGAAGAAACAGGCATTGATTGCGGTCCGGGTTCCCCCTTGCATCCCAATTTGCGCGATTGGACGCTGGAAAATGTCTATCCCATTTACCCGCGCTGGCTGCACCGTTATGCGCCAGGGGTGGTCTCTAACACTGAGCATGTGTTTGGTTTGCAAGTGCCGCACCCGACGGCGGTGCAACTGGACCCGCGTGAGCACACCGCTTTTCAGTGGCTCCCCTTTGCAGAGGCCGCAGCGCTGTGTTTTTCGCCTTCTAACGCGCAAGCCTGCTTGCTGCTGCCCCGTTATGCAACTTAAGAGCGCGACGATGCCCGCGGTTTTTCGCGTCGTCAGCTACAACATCCACAAAGGCGTACGCGGCCTGGGACCTGCGCGTCGCTTGGAAATTCACAACCTGCGCCAGGCGATTGCGCGCTTGGACGCGGATCTGGTCTGCTTACAAGAAGTGCGCAAACTGAACCGGCGCGAGGAGCAGTTTTTCACCCATTGGCCTGCGCAGGGCCAAGCCGACTTTCTGGCGCCCCAGGGCCATACGGCGGTGTACCGCAGTAATGCCGTCACGCGACATGGGGAGCATGGCAATGCCTTGCTATCGCGTTGGCCGGTACTGGCGCACCAGCATGCCGACATGTCGGACCACCGCTTTGAACAACGCGGACTATTGCATGGCGAGCTGGAGGTGCGCGGTCTGCGTGTGCATGTGCTGGTATTGCATCTGGGCTTGATGCGCGGCGGGCGCATGCGCCAGTTGCAGCAGGTCTGCGATTACGTGCGCACAGACATCGCGCCTGAGGCGCCGGTCATTGTGGCCGGTGACTTCAACGAGTGGAACGCCAGCGTCCGCAAGGTCTTGGGCGACGTGGGCCTGGAGGCGCCCGCGCACCACCATCTGCCCACATTTCCTTCGGCCTTGCCCTTGCTGGCCTTGGACCATATTTACACCCGCGGCCTGCAGCGCTTGCGCCAGCATGTGCCCCACGGGCTGCCTTGGGTACGCATGTCCGACCATTTGCCTATCGTGGCAGAGTTTGTGCTGCCGGGCGCAGGAATGCCATGACCACAGTGCATTTACACGCAAGCCATAGGCTGCATTTGCTGCAGGGCGCAAAGGAGTTGTTCGAGGCTATGGTGCACGCCATCGAGCACAGCAAGCATGAGGTGCGTCTGGAAAGCTATATCTTTGCGTTTGACGCACAGGGCCTCGCGGTGGCAGCGTCGCTCGAGCGTGCGGCGCTGCGCGGCGTGCAAGTTTATTTGGTGGTCGATGGCATCGGCACGCCGCCGTTGCCCCCGCTATGGACGGCGCGTTTTGACGCTGCCGGGGTGCATTGGCACCGTTTTTCGCCTTTAGGCTGGCTGGGCATATTGTTCCCGGTGCGTTGGCGCCGCCTGCACCGCAAGCTATGCGTGGTCGACGGGCACGTAGCCTTTTGCGGCGGCATCAACGTGATGGATGATTTTCATGATTTACGTCTGGGCACATTAGATTCTGCGCGCTTAGACTTTGCAGTGCAGGTACACGGCCCACTGGTGATCGACGCGCAGGCACTGATGCAGCGCTTTTGGTCCCGTCTGGACTTCGCCCATGGTTTGGAATCGCGCCAGTGGTCCAAAACGCGCAGGCAATTGCAAACCGCGATGCGGCCGCCGCCCGCCCCTATGCAAGCCCCTGCACCACAGGATACGCAAGCAAAGATACCCGCTGCGCTGGTGCTACGCGACAACCTGCGTAACCGCAGTCGCATCGAACGAACGTACCGGCAGGCCATAGGCCAGGCCCACCATGAAGTGTTGATTGCCAATGCCTATTTCATGCCCGGACGTAAGTTGCGCCGCGCGCTGGAGCATGCGGCGCAGCGCGGTGTGCGCGTCGTGTTGTTGTTGCAAGGCCGCTATGAGTATTTCATGCAGTTCCACGGCGCACGCGCCGTCTACGGCAGTTTGCTGGCAGCGGGTGTAGAAATTCACGAGTACCAGGGCGGTTTGCTGCACGCCAAAGTGGCGGTGGTCGATAGTGTGTGGGCGACGGTGGGCTCGTCTAATTTGGAGCCATTAAGCCTGTTATTGGCACGCGAAGCCAACGTGGTGCTGCGCGATGCCTCCTTCGCCCAGCTGCTGCGACAGCGCCTAAGTACGGCGATTGCGCAGCAATCGGTGCAAATGGACCCGTTGCGCTATGCGCAGCGCGGGCGCTGGCAGCGCGCGCTCGATCTGCTCGCGCTGGCCATCATGCGCCTGGGTTTGTTTGTCGTGGGCCGTCGCTATTGAGCCCTGCCACAGAGGGGCCAATCCCGCGCAGACCGCGCGTGCTTTGCGCACGGGCCTCGGTACGATAAGAAAACGCTGGTAATATGGTTTGTTAGCCATCATCAGTACAGCGCCATGAATCCACCTGACGAGGACGTTGGAACCCCGGTTTCCGTCAAAATCCGCGAGCGCATACAGGCCGCACGCAAGCGTTTTAACGCGAACGACAACATTGCCGAATTCATCGCCCCCGGCGAGCTCGAAGCCTTGCTTGACGAGGTGGAGGGCAAAATGCGCGGCGTGCTGGGCAGTCTGGTGATTGATACCGAAAACGACCACAACACCGCCAACACCGCACGCCGGGTGGCCAAGATGTACCTCAATGAAGTGTTCCGGGGCCGCTATGTCGCGGCGCCTGCGATCACCGAATTCCCCAATGCGGAACACCTCAATGAGCTGATGATCGTGGGCCCTATCACGGTGCGCAGCGCCTGCAGCCACCATTTTTGCCCGGTCATTGGCAATATTTGGATCGGCGTTGTGCCCAACGAACACACCAACGTCATTGGCCTGAGCAAGTACGCGCGCCTGGCCGAGTGGGTGATGGGAAGGCCCCAAATCCAAGAAGAAGCGGTGGTCCAACTGGCGGACCTGATCCAGGAAAAAACCCAACCCGATGGGCTGGCCATTGTGATGGAGGCCAGCCACTTCTGCATGTCTTGGCGCGGGGTCAAAGACATGGACAGCAAGATGATTAACTCTGTCATGCGTGGCGTATTTTTGAAAGACCCGAATTTGCGCCGCGAGTTTTTGTCTCTCATCCCCAAGAAAGTCTAAACCATGTTGGTCCGTTTGCTTTATGCCAGTCGTGCTGTCGATGCCGCCACTGCCGAGATTGATTCCATTCTTGCCCAATCGCGCCAAGGCAATCCTGGCCTGGGTATCACCGGTATTCTTTGCTATGGTGGTGGCATATTTTTGCAAGCCATTGAAGGCGGGCGCAATGCGGTCAGCGAGTTGTACGGCCACATCCAGCGCGACCCGCGCCATAAAGATGTGATCTTGCTGCATTACGAAGAAATCAGCGAGCGGCGCTTTAGTGGCTGGACCATGGGCCAGGTCAATATGTCCAAAATCAACGCCAGCATCTTGCTCAAGTACGCTGAAAAGCCCGAGCTTGATCCGTACAGCGTATCGGGCAAAGTGTCGCTGGCCTTGCTAGAAGAACTGATGGCCACTGCGTCCATCATGGGCCGGGCCTAATCGGCGCAGCCATTGCCCATGGCCTTGCTGCTGGGTTGCGATTTTTCTAGCAGTCCGGGGCCGCGCAAGCACATCGTCATCGCTTGGGGGCATAGCGACGGCTCCCGGTTGCGCTTAGACAGCCTGGAGCGCTTGCAAAGCTTGGACGCGTTTACCGCCGCATTACAGTCCCACCCGTCTTGGCTTGGGGGTTTTGATTTGCCTTTCGGCCTACCGCGTGAACTCGTGGAACACCTGTCCTGGCCCACGCGCTGGGAGGACTGTATAGCGCATTACGCCGCCATGCCCCGGCCCAAGATTCGTGATCTATTCGCTGCCTTTTGTGACAGCCGACCTGCAGGCGCCAAGTTTGCACACCGCGCCACCGATGGCCCGGCCGGCTCCAGCCCCTCCATGAAATGGGTCAATCCGCCAGTGGCCTATATGCTGCACGCGGGCGTGCCCGCCATTCTGGCGGCGGGCGCGTATTTTCCCGGCTTGCAAACGCCCGATAGCCAGGGGCCGCGCATTGCCCTAGAGGCCTATCCGGGTATGCTGGCGCGCGAGGTGCTGGGTGCGCAAAGTTATAAAAGTGATGACAAAGCCAAACAGACTCCCGAGCGCCTGATTGCCCGCAAAGATCTCATCAACGCCTTGGAGTTGGGACAGACGCGCTGGGGCACACGACTCAAGCTCAGCCACGCGCAACGCGATGCGCTGGCGCAGGATGCCAGTGGTGATGCCCTGGATGCCGTGTTGTGCCTGGTGCAAGCCGCATGGGCGCAAGCGGCCCATGCCCAGGGCGATGTGCGATATGGTTTGCCCCCAGCCATGGACCCGTTGGAAGGTTGGATATTGGGTGCTTAGGTTTTTTCTAAGCGCGCAGCACGCCCTTGGACTTTAGTGCCTTTCAGCGCATACCGCACAAGCCGGATTTTTTTGTACCCGCAGCCGCGTCCATTCCAGGCTGTGCGCATCGAGCATCAGCAAAAAGCCGCTCAAGGAAGTGCCGGTGTGCGCCAATAATTTAAGCGCCTCCAGCGCTTGCATCGCGCCGATTACCCCTACCAATGGCGCCAATACGCCCATGGTGGCGCAGCGCGCTTCTTCCGGCGGGGCATCGGGTGCAAACACGCAGGCGTAGCAAGGCGCCTTTGCATCGCGCGGGTCATACACCGCAATTTGTCCATCCATGCCGATAGCCGCACCACTGACCAGCGGTACGCGCTGCAGCACACAAGCGGCGTTGATGGATTGCCGGGTCTGAAAGTTGTCGCAGCAATCGAGCACCACATCGGCCTGCGCCACGAGATCTTGCAGCAGTTGGGCATCGGCGCGTGCTTGGAGTGCGTGCACCTGCACTGCCGGATTTAGTCGGGCCAGTGTGTTTTTCGCCGACAGCACTTTCGCTTGCCCGATGCGATCGGTGCTATGCATGATTTGGCGCTGCAAATTGGTTAGATCGACCGTGTCATCGTCCACTATGGTGATACTGCCCACTCCCGAGCAGGCTAAATACATGGCCGCCGGTGAGCCCAAACCGCCGGCACCAATAATCAGTGCGCGCGATTGCAGGATGCGACGTTGGCCCTCAACGCCGATGTCGTCCAGCAGCAGATGCCGCGAATAGCGCAGCAAATCCGAGTCGGGCAGGTCCGGTTCAGTCACCGGGACGCCTCATTCCTCTTTTTTCTCGGCGCTGCGCTCCACTTGCGTTTTGCTGATCAGCACCGGTTGGCCTTTGAGCTTTTTAAGGGCCTGGCCCAGTTGAAAGTCCTTGTCAGAACCGAACTCCGGGGCGCGGCGCTCGGCCACCGGTTTGCGCGACTCTTCTTCCAGGCGTTTCATGGCCTCTTCGCGCGCTTTCTCACGTGCCGGGTCTTTCACTTCCTCGCCTTGGCCACTGGCGAGGTGCTTTTCCAAGTCGGCTTCGCGCGTGCGCAGCGCGGCAAACGGGCTGCCTTCTTCGGTGTCATCGATCATCAGGTCTGGCACGATGCCCTTGGCCTGAATAGAGCGGCCACTGGGCGTGTAGTAGCGCGAGGTGGTGATCTTCAGACCCGTGTCACCGCTCAATGGACGGAAAGTTTGCACCGAGCCTTTACCAAAAGTTTGTCCACCCATGATGGTGGCGCGCTTATGGTCTTGCAAGGCGCCAGCCACAATTTCGCTGGCTGAGGCGGAGCCTTCATTGACTAGCACGATCAAGGGAATATTTTTCAACTGCGCCGGCAGTTTTTTGATGGGGTCAGCGCCCATCCGACCCAAGTAGTCACGCGCGTTGGCGCGCAGGGTTTGCTTGCTTTCCTCGGTCTGACCGTTGGTGCTGACGACGGTGACGTTGTCGGGCAGAAACGCCGCGGATATGGCCACCGCTGCGTTCAGGAGGCCACCCGGATCGTTACGTAAATCCAGCACCATGCCTTTGATCTTGGGGTCTTGCTCATACAGGTCATTGACTTTTTTCACAAAATCATCAACCGTGCGTTCCTGGAACTGGCTCACACGGACCCAGGCATAGCCCGGCTCTATGAGCTTGCCGCGCACCGACTGTTGTTTGATCTCTTCGCGAATGATGGTGACGGGGAAAGTGCGGTTCTCATCTTTACGAAATATGGTCAGTACCACTTTGGTGGCCGGTTCGCCACGCATGCGCTTGACCGCTTCATTGAGGCTCAGACCCTTCACGGCAGTGTCGTCGACTTTGACTATCAAGTCGTTGGGCTTGAGGCCGGCGCGGTCCGCTGGTGAGCCTTCGATAGGCGAGACCACTTTGACCAAACCATCTTCTTGGGTAATTTCGATGCCTACACCAACAAATTTTCCAGTGGTGCCTTCACGAAATTCTTTGAAGGACTTCTTGTCGAAATAGGTGGAATGCGGATCCAGACTCGAAACCATACCCGTGATAGCGTCGGTGATCAGCTTTTTCTCATCGACGGGTTCCACGTAATCGCTTTTGATCAGTCCAAACACTGTGGACAGTTGCTGCAACTCTTCCAAAGGCATGGGCGCCAGCGTGTTGCGAGCCACGGTTTGCAAAGAAACCGTCGTAAGCGAGCCAGCCAAGGCGCCCAGCATCACCCACCCCGCTATTTTCAATTTTTGACCCATAGTCTTTACCGTTTCCTTGTGTCCCTATGCCCCGACCGGCCAACCGGCCAGCGACGCTATTGTGCCTTTGAATGCATCAGGCCTCGGGCGTCGGGGCCTCTGCTGGGCCCAGCGGTGCTTTTAAGCGCTTTTGCCTTGGGCGGCTGCTGCCTGCGCCACTGAGGCTGGCGCCTATGCGTCGCCCAAATAGTAATGGCGAATCGGTTTGAGATGTGCGTCCAGCTCGTAAACCAGCGGTATCCCATTAGGGATATTGACCCCGACGATCTCTTGATCACCCACGGCATCTAAGTATTTCACCAGTGCGCGTATGGAATTACCGTGCGCAGCGATCACCGGACGTTTGCCTGCGCGCAAGGCCGGTGCAATGGATTCCTGCCAAAAGGGCATCACACGTGCCACCGTATCTTTAAGGCACTCGGTAAGCGGCACCTGACCCGGAGCCAGCTTGGCGTAGCGCAGGTCGCCACCCTCCCAGCGCGGGTCGGTGGGCTCGAGCGCAGGCGGCGGTACATCAAAGCTGCGCCGCCACATCAGCACCTGCTGCTCACCGTACTGGCGTGCCGTGTCGCCTTTATTGAGGCCTTGCAATGCGCCGTAATGGCGCTCATTCAGCCGCCAACTATGCACCACCGGCAACCAGGTGCAGTCCATCTGGTCCAGGCAATGCCACAAGGTACGTGTGGCACGTTTGAGCATGCTGGTGTAAGCCAGGTCAAAGGCATAGCCTTCGGCTTTGAGCAAACGTCCCGCGTTGTGCGCCTGTTCGATGCCGGTTGGCGTGAGGTCCACGTCGGTCCACCCGGTAAAACGGTTTTCAAGATTCCAGGTGGATTCGCCGTGGCGTATCAATACAAGTCGGTGCATGGCAGGATAGGGGGGCGATTTGAAGGGGAATGCGGTTTGCGCGCTACGTCGAGTCAAGGGGCATTCTAAAATGCCCGCTCGATCTTGCATTCGCACCCTCAAGGAACCCTAGTGAAATTTATTCTCGATAACTGGATGTTGGTCACTCTGGCCTTGATTTCCGGCGCTTTATTGCTGGCTCCGGTCATGCAAGGCGCGGCTAGCGCGGGGCTGAGCGCCAATGATGCTGTTTTATTGATCAACCGCGAGAAAGCCGTGGTGGTCGATGTGTGCGAACCTGCAGAGTTTGCCGGCGGGCATATCGTGGGCTCGAAAAATATTCCACTGGCTGATTTGCCTGCCAAGCTCGCGGCAGCGGTAAAAAACAAAGGCTTACCTTTGATTCTGGTCTGTCAGTCTGGCGTTCGCTCGGCCCGCGCCGTGGCTGCGGCCAAAACTCTCGGTTTTGAGCAAGTCCATTCGCTCGGTGGCGGTCTGGCTGCTTGGAAAAGTGCGGGGCTTCCACTGGAAAAAGTCTAAACCCGCTCCAATTACATTTTTTTCCTTATTGAGTGAATCATGCAAAACGTCAAGATGTACACCACTTCAGTCTGCCCCTATTGCGTGCAGGCCAAGCGCATTCTCAAGTCCAAAGGGGTCGAGGCGATCGAAGAAATCCGCATCGATGCCAACCCGGACCAACGCAGCGCCATGATGGAGCGCACCGGAAAGCGCACTGTGCCGCAAATATTTATCGGTGACACCTATGTGGGCGGTTGCGATGACCTCATGGACTTAGACAGCCGCGGCGGCCTCATGCCCTTGCTGCAGGGGTCCTGAGCCTGCGGGTAGGCCGCAGCCTCCTGCGATAATTCGCTGCGCATAGCCCGTTCAGGGTCCAGCGCCCCCTCCCACAGCCCACCTTTTTCACGGTGGGCTTTGTTTTCATTTGAAAGATGCACGCTATGTCTGAACAAGCCCCGGTTTTCCAAATCCAACGCGTTTACCTCAAAGAAGCGTCTATGGAGCAACCCAATTCGCCGGCTATCTTGCTCGAGCAAGAGCAGCCCTCGGTGGATATCCAATTGGGTATTGAAGCCAATCCGGTGGCCGAAGGTGTATTTGAAGTCAGCGTCACGGCCACCGTACATACCAAGATCAAAGATAAAACAGTTTTTTTGGTCGAGGTCAAACAGGCGGGTATTTTCGAAGTTCGCAACTTGCCAGAAGAACAAATGGGGCCGATCATGGGCATTGCCTGCCCCCAAATCGTTTATCCCTATTTGCGCGGCAACGTGGCCGACCTGATTCAGCGCAGCGGCTTTCCGCCCGTGCACTTGTCGGAAATCAACTTTCAGGCCATGTACGAGCAACAGCAAAGCCAGGCTGCGCAAAGTAGCGCCGCGGGTACCTTGCCGCAGTAAGGTACATGCATGCTGCCGGATGGATGCCACTAGCCGCTAGTGCATGAAAATCAGCCTCTTAGGTGCGGGCGCCTGGGGAACGGCACTGGCTGTGGCGGCTTCGCGTATGCCACAGCACACCGTGACGTTATGGGCGCGCGATGCACGCCAGCAGCGTGCCATGCAAGGCGATCGTAGTAATCCGCGCTACCTGCCGGGACACTCTTTTCCTGAAGGCCTGCGCATTAGCCAGCTTCAAGGAACTTACTTGCGTGCCCATTTGGCAACGCAGGACTTGGTGGTGATCGCTACGCCCATGGCGGGTTTACGTGACATGTTGGTGCTGGTGGCGGACCTGGCTGTACCAGTTGCCTGGTTGTGCAAAGGGTTTGAGGCCGTCAGCGTCCAGGCTGGCCCTGGCCTGCTGGGCCATGAAATTCAGAGCCACTGTGCGCCAGGTGTCAAAGCCGGTGTGCTCAGCGGACCCAGTTTTTCCATGGAAGTGGCCCAAGGGCAGCCCACCGCGCTAGTTGCTGCTAGCGCGCACGCTAGCGTGCGCAATGCCTTGGTTGATGCCTTTCACAGTCCGCAGCTGCGGGTATATGCTAGCGAGGACGTGGCTGGGGTGGAAGTGGGCGGTGCGGTCAAAAACGTCATGGCCATTGCCACCGGTTTGTGTGATGGTTTGCAATTGGGTCTGAACGCACGCGCCGCCTTGATTACGCGTGGCCTGGCTGAAATGACCCGTCTGGGGCTGGCTTTGGGTGCCAAACCGGAAACTTTCATGGGTCTTAGCGGCCTGGGCGACTTGGTCTTGACGGCGACTGGTGATTTATCGCGCAACCGACGCATCGGCCTATCCTTGGCAGAGGGCAAATCACTGGAGCAGGCGGTCCAGTCGCTCGGCCACGTGGCCGAAGGTGTGTACAGCGCCCGTACCGTACTGCAGCGCGCCAACGCATTAGGTGTGCAGATGCCGATCACCCGCTGTGTGGTGGCACTGCTAGAGGGTCAATTGCAAGCCAGTGAGGCGGTAGCCGCCTTGATGGGTCGCGAACCCGTTGCAGAAATGTGAGCGGAGCGCATAGCCCTTTAAGGCACTGTCGCCCTCGCGCCTGCAAGGTGCAGGCTTAGGAATTCGCAATGCGCATGGCAATATGGGCCATGGCCTCGGGTACCTGGTCCACCAGTACCAGACACAACTCACCCGGCTGCAAATGTGCCAGCGCCGTGTCGATGGCTAAAAATTCGCCATAGATTTCGCTGCGTCGCGTCGTTTTTTTTGCGCTGGACAAGCCCTCTCGCAGCAAAGCCATCACCTCGCCGTCTGAGCGGCCACGCTGGCACTGGTCCTCGTACATCACCACTTCTTCAAACGCGTCACCCAGAATCTGGGTGATCTGACGGATGTCCTCGTCACGCCGGTCCCCCGGCCCACTAATGACGACCGAACGGCGGCTCGCCGGCATGGCTTGCACCGCTTGCACCAATGCTGCCATGGCATCCGGGTTGTGGCCGTAGTCGGCAATGACGGTGGCTCCCTTGTAATCAAAGATATTGAACCGGCCCTGCGCATTGTCGTTTTCACTGGAAAAACTGGCCAGGCCTGTGCGCACGGTTTCCCAGTCCAGGCCCAAGGCCCAAACGGCTGCGACACTTGCCATCACGTTTTCCACCTGAAATCCAATGGCACCGCCCAAGGTAATAGGAATTTCACGCAAGTTAAGATAATGTTTCTCGGTCCCTTTGGCCGCCACGATCTGGTCTTTGTCCACATAGACGACGGCATGGCCTTGGGCGCGGTGCGTCGCCATGACCGGGTGAAATTGGTCTAGCGCAAAAAAGGTAACGGCACCCTTGCATTTGGCTGCCATGGCAGCTACCACGGGGTCGGCGGCATTGAGCACGGCAGTCCCCTTAGCCGCTACGTTTTGCACGATGACGCGCTTGAGTACGGCCAATTCATCGATGGTAGTGACGTAGTTCAAGCCCAGATGGTCGCCACTGCCGACATTGGTGACTACGCCCACATCGCATTTATCAAAGGCCAGACCTTCACGCAAGATGCCGCCGCGCGCAGTTTCGAGCACCGCCGCATCTACATCGGGATGGTGCAGCACGTTTTTGGCGCTTTTAGGGCCACTGCAGTCGCCGGTATCAATGCAGTGGCCGTCCACATAGACGCCATCGGTATTGGTCATACCGACACACCAGCCTTGTTGGGCCAGTAGGTGCGAAATCAGGCGCACTGTCGTGGTTTTTCCATTGGTGCCGGTGACAGCAACTACCGGTATGCGTCCATCTTGCCCATTCTTGAAAAGGCTGGACATGATGGCTTCGCCTACGGGGCGGCCTTTACCAAAAGAGGGACTCAGGTGCATGCGCAAGCCCGGCGCGGCATTGACCTCTACCACGCCGCCACCTTGCTCCTCAATGGGCCGCAGAATGCTGTCGCACACCAGGTCCACGCCACAAATATGCAAGCCCACCATCTGCGCCGCCGTCACCGCGCGTGCGGCCACATCGGGGTGTACATCGTCCGTCACGTCAGTAGCGGAGCCACCGGTAGACAAATTGGCGTTATTGCGCAGATTGACACGCTGGCCTTTTTGCGGGATGGAGTTGGCCTCAAAGCCTTGGCCGCGCAAACAACTGCGGGCAATATCATCAAATCGGATTTTGGTCAGTGAGGTGGCATGACCGTCGCCCCGGCGTGGGTCGGCATTGACCATGTCCACCAATTGCGCCACGGTATGCGTGCCATCGCCCACTACCTTGGGTGGGTCGCGCCGCGCTGCAGCCACCAGCTTGTCGCCCACCACGAGCAGGCGAAAGTCGTTGCCTGGCATGTAGCGCTCCACTAGCACGATGTCGCGAAACTCGGTGGCTACCGCATAGGCTGCCCGTAACTGCGCTTCGTTCAGGATGTTGACGGTCACACCCTTGCCTTGGTTCCCATCCAGCGGCTTGACCACCACGGGTAAACCAATGTCTTGCGCGGCTTGCCAGGCATCGTCCGCATCACGTACGGCACGGCCCCGCGGCACCGGCACGCCGGCGGCATGCAGCAAACGCTTGCTTAGCTCTTTGTCTTGCGCAATGGCTTCGGCAATGGCACTGGTAGCGTCAATTTCTGCCGCTTGGATGCGCCTTTGCTTGCTGCCCCATCCAAAGCGCACCATACTGCCATCGGTCATGCGGCTATAAGGAATGTTGCGCGCCAAAGCGGCGTTGACTACCGATCCGGTGCTCGGGCCCAAACGCACGTCCTCGTCCAGTTCGCGCAATTGGTGCAGCACATTAGCCAGATCAAAAGGGCTATCGTCCAGGGCGGATTGGCACAGGCTTTGGGCAAGTTCCAGCGCCAAGCGCCCGACAGCCTCTTCGCTGTACTCCACCACCACCTGAAACACACCGGCTTCCATAGTGGGCTTGGTGCAGCTGAAGGTGACTGGGCAGCCGGCCTGCGCCTGCAAACCCAGTGTTGCCAGTTCCAGCACGCGTGCCAGCGGCACCGTGTCCTTGTGGCCGATAGCCTGAAAAGGGCTGATTTCAGGAAAGCGTGCCCGCAGCCGGCCTTCAAAGCCATGGAGGTCGGTAATCGCCCATTCGTTGGGAGCGCAGGTGACGACCGCTTGGACAGCCGTGTGATGGCTCCAGAGATTGGGGCCGCGCAAGGCGCGAATTCGGGTGACTTCCATAGTGTGGTCCGGTAGGCAGCTCAGCGTGTGCGTGTAACAGGTAAGGCTAGTAAGGCGTTTTTTGCGGATTGGACTCGAAGGTGCGCAAACCCGCCGCGATCAGTTCTGGCGTAATGTTCAGGGCCCAGGCGGCGGCCACGGCCGCCATCACCATTTCGGGCTGCGCTGCCTTGGCAGGTTTTAAGCTATCGAGCCGCAGCAAGGGCCTTTCCTGGGCGCCATGGGCTAGGACGATGCTGTTTTCGCGCAGGCAGACCACTTGGTGGCCTTGCCCGCGGTGCGCCAACAGCGTGGGGTTATCGGGTGAAAGGGCGTAAAAAATAACCCGCCCGTCGCAGAGTTCGGCCAGCTCGAGCGCCTGCGCATCCATGGCGTTGATCACGGCAGTGCCGCTGGGCAGCACCACATCGATCTGGGTGCGCGCGACTTTGAAGTTTTGCTCGGCGTCTAGGATGTCAAATGCACGCAGGCCTTCGTGCCAGCTCACATCCGTGACCACGCCCACATGGCATTTATCGTAGGGCAGACCTTGGCCCAAAATCGTAGTGCAGGGGTTTTCAAACACCGCGGCCTGTACCGAACGGTTCATCAAAATGCGCTGGCCCGCGTCCCAGGTGCTGCTATCGGCGGTGTCGACCTTGCGACTGTCTAGGTACAAACCTTCGCTGCAGGCCAGGCCTACATGTTTGCCGCTGATATGGACCAACCAGGCCACCAGGCGCGCCATGCGGCCGGTGTTGTGCGTTCCGGTGATACCGACCACCGGGATGCGTCCATCTTGCTTGCTGCCAAACAAGTGGCTGATGATGGCCGCGCCCACGGGCTGGCCTGTGCCGTTGGCGGGTTTGATATGCGCGAGCAGGCCGGGGCTGGCGTTGACTTCGATGACGGCGCCGCGCTGCCCTTGTAGCGGCAGGGCGCAGTTTTCCAGCACCATATCGACGCCCGCAATGTCCAAGCCCACCACCCGGGCCGCCAGGGCCGCAGCGCGCGCCACACTGGGGTGAAGTTCATCGGTGACATCCCATGCCACATTGCCATTGCGTTGAATCAGCACTTTGTGTCCGGCGGCGGGTACCGACTGCGGCGTCAGGCCAATGCGTTCGAGTTCGAGCAAGACTTCTGGGCTCTCGTCCAAATCCACCACGTTAAGGGGGAAGGACTCGGCGCGCCCACGGCGTGGATCGCTATTGATTTGCTGGTCTACCAGCTGGTTCATGGTGGAGACACCGTCGCCCTGCACATAGAGCGTGGTACCGCGCGCGGCGGCCACCACCTGGCGGCCAACGACGAGCATGCGGTGTTCATTGCCGCGGATAAATTCCTCCACAATGACCTGCCCGTCGCCTTCTTGGTGGGCCAATGCAAAGGCTGCTTCAATATCCGCCTGGTTTTCCAGGTCCAAGGCCACGCCGCGCCCATGGTTGCCGTCATAGGGTTTGATGGCCACCGGCAATCCGATGGACTGCGCCGCTTCCCAGGCCTGCGATGCCGTTTGCACGACCTGGCCATGTGGCACCGGCACGCCACAGGCTTGCAACAAGCGCTTGGTCATGTCTTTGTCGCTGGCAATCTCTTCGGCAATCGCGCTGGTCTGGTCGGTCTCGGCAGTCCAAATACGCCGCTGCGCGATGCCGTAGCCCAATTGCACCAAATTGCCGTCGGTCAGGCGCGTATGCGGTATGCCACGCGCCGTGGCGGCATCGACAATGTGCGCGGTGCTTGGCCCTAAGCAGAGCGAGTCCACCATGTCGTGCAGTTCTTGTACCGCCTTTACCACGTCAAAGGGCGTGTTGTGGATAGCCGCCTCGACCAGATCGCGCCCCCAATGCAGCGCGCGTCGGCCCACATCCTCCTGGCGGGTGCGAAACGCCACCTTGTAGATACCTGTTTGCGAAGTCTGGCGCGCTTTGCCGAAACCGGTGCGCATGCCGGCCATGTTTTGCAGTTCTAGGCAGACATGTTCCAGAATATGGGCCGCCCAGGTGCCTTCCTGAAGGCGCTGTAAAAACCCACCCCGCACGCCGGGGCTGCATTCATGCTCGATCAGGCCGGGCAAGTAGCCGGTCAGGCGCTCGTTAAAGCCGGGCAGGGTGTTGGACGGAAAATCCTCTAAGTCTCCGATGTCCACCCATGCTTCGATGACTGCCCGGTAGGTCCAGATATTGGGTCCGCGCAGGTGGTTCACCCGCAAAATATTGATTTTTTTCTGGCGCGTCATGCGTGGGGGCGGAAGTTCAAGTCCACCGGGCTGGTTCGTCGTGCGTTGTGTATTCTCGCCGAAAGCGCTGCGCTCCCTTGGGCGGCGGACCCCGGCTCAGGCATAGTAGGGGGTTTGGACGCGCTGCGCGCCCTCGATTGGGGTCGTGCAAACGGCAGTTTTTTACTTTTCAATTTGGCATTTCCATGAATCACAAGCAAGCGCCCGGCCCCTTGGGCGCAGCGGATATTCCCCCCATCTGGCGCGATGCGCTCGCGGCGCAACTCACTAACTCTGAAAACGTTTGTGCGCTGCTGGAGGTTGACTTGGACGCCCACATGCGCTTTGAGCCCAGTGTGCTGGTGGCCACGGATAAGCGTTTGCTAAGTCTAGCAAGCGCTGGCGCGCAAAGCTGGGAGTACCAGGCCGGCCTGCGCCTGGAGCACCACGACCATGCCGGTGTGGGCCATTTGCAATTGCAAGACCCACACGGACAATTGGCGCATTGGCGCTTCACTTTGGGCCACAACCTGAACGCTTTGCGCCTGGTCGATCAGTTCAACGCCCACCATAACAGCGCCCTGAGTGGCGTGCCCGTGCCGGTGCCGGCACTTGCCCTGTGCCCTAGCTGCAAAGCGCCGCTAGACCCCGAAGCCGAGGAATGCCCGGTGTGTACCAAGGTGGTGCATACCCCGCCTTCCACCTGGACGCTGCTGCGCCTGTGGCGTTTTGCCCGGCCCTACCGTGGTCAATTGCTATGGGGCTTTGTCCTGATGCTGCTGGGCACCGCCGCCAGCCAGGTGCCGCCTTATTTGACCATTCCGCTGGTCGACGAGGTCCTCATTCCGCTGCAAAACGGGCAGCACATCGAGCGCTCCCAAATTGCCTGGTATTTGGGCGGCCTGCTGGCATCTGGGCTGCTGGCCTGGGTACTGAGTTGGGCCAAGACCTATATCCTGGCGCTGGCCTCCGAACGTATCGCAGCGGACTTGCGCACCACGACTTACGACCACTTGCTGCAACTATCGCTGGAATATTTCGGCGGCAAGCGCACCGGCGATTTGCTCTCGCGCGTGGGCACCGAGAGTGACCGGATTGCGGTGTATTTATCGCTGCACCTCACCGACTTTGCCAGCGACGTGGTGATGATCACGATGACGGCGGTGATCCTTTTTTCTATGAACCCTTGGCTGGCCCTCATTACCTTGGTGCCGCTGCCCTTTATCGGCTGGATGATTCACTATGTGCGCTACCGGCTGCGCACTGGCTTTGAAAAAATTGACCGCGTCTGGGGCGAGGTCACCAATATTCTGGCTGACACCATTCCGGGCATCCGCGTAGTCAAGGCCTTTGCGCAAGAACAGCGCGAGGCGGCCCGTTTTCGGGATGCCAACCGCTACAACCTGGTGGTCAATGACCGCATCAACAAAATCTGGTCCTTGTTTTCGCCCTCGGTATCTTTGCTGACCGAGCTGGGCTTGCTGGTGGTTTGGGGTTTTGGCATTTACCAGGTGGCGCACGGGCAAATCACGGTGGGTATGTTGCTGGCCGCCATTGCCTACATCGGGCGTTTTTACGGGCGTCTGGACTCAATGAGCCGCATTGTGTCAGTGACCCAAAAATCGGCCTCGGCGGCCAAGCGTATTTTTGATATTTTGGACCATGTATCTAGCGTGCCCGAGTCGCAAAAACCGGTGCGGGTGGGCCGGGTACAGGGGCGCATAGAGCTGCGCCAGGTGGGATTTCGCTACGGCAACCGCGCGGTCAACCGTGGTATCAACCTGTCCATTGCGCCCGGCGAGATGATTGGCCTGGTGGGGCACAGCGGTTCGGGCAAAAGCACATTGGCGAATTTGATTTGCCGTTTTTACGATGTGTCCGAAGGCGCGATTTTGGTCGATGGTGTGGACATACGCTCCTATGCCATCAGCGATTTTCGCCGCAATATCGGTCTGGTATTGCAAGAGCCATTTTTGTTCTTTGGCACGATTGCCGACAACATTGCCTATGGCAAACCCGAGGCCAGCCGCGCCGACATCATGGCCGCGGCGCGCGCTGCGCATGCGCATGAATTTATCTTGCGCCTGCCCCATGGCTACGACTCCATGGTCGGCGAGCGCGGCCAAGGCCTCTCCGGCGGAGAGCGCCAGCGTATCTCGATCGCGCGTGCCCTGCTGATTGACCCCCGCATTTTGATACTCGATGAGGCCACGTCCTCGGTCGATTCAGAAACTGAAAAAGAAATTCAAAAAGCACTCGAAAATTTAGTGCAAGGCCGCACCACGATTGCTATTGCGCATCGCCTGTCCACGCTGCACCGGGCCGACCGCCTGGTGGTCTTGGATCGGGGTCAGGTGGTGGAAGAGGGCACGCATGATGCGCTGATGCAGCAAGAGGGTGCGTATTTCAATTTATACCAGGCCCAGGCGCGCAACGCGGATGCGCAATCGGTCTTAAGCGGGGCTGCTGTATGAGCCAAGCACCACCAAAAACTGCATTTGTGCTGGAGCGCACCCGCTTTGGCAAATTGATTCTGACCAATGCGCAGGGTGAGCGATTTGCCGGCGTATTGCCGGTGCGCGCTTTTCCCATACGGGCGCCAGACGAGGGCATTTTTTTGCTTAGTACCGAGGGCCACGAAGTGGCCTGGGTGGACCGCCTGAGCGATTTGCCCGCCGCCTACCAAGTGCTGATAGAAGAAGAGTTGGCGCACCGCGAATTCATGCCAGTGCTGGCTCGCATTGTGGAGGTCAGCAGTTTTTCCACGCCCTGCACCTGGACAGTGCAAACCGATCGCGGTCCTACCGCGTTTGTGCTGCGCGGCGACGAGGATATACGCCGTATCGGCACGGGCCGCAGCCTTTTGGTAGCCGACGCACACGGCATCCATTACCTGGTGCCCGACCACAAGGCGCTCGATGCACAGAGCAAGCGCATATTGGATCGTTTTTTGTAAGTCAATGGCAGGGTGCTGGCGCTTGCGTCATGGAGTGGACAGCCATCACTGATGGGCCATTGAATCATTTAGAGTTTGCGCGCCAAGGCCTTAAAAAACAGCTCCGCCTGCAATTGCTCGCCCCGGGTTTGTGCGGCCACGTTGGCGGCCAGGGCTTCGTCCACCGGCATGACGGACAGGCCGCTTTGGCGCGCCAGCACCTCGACCATGCAAGCGCGTTCTAGGTAGTACAGATCGTCGTAGGCGTAGTCCATACGTTCGGCGCAGACCACCACCCCGTGGTTACCTAAGAACACAATGTCCGCGCCCTGCATGGCCTGGGCAATACGCTCGCCTTCGCGTATGTCCAACGCTAAACCGTTGTAATGGGCGTCGACGGCCACGCGGCCATGAAAGCGCATGGCGTTTTGCGACAGGCGCGTGTCCAGCGCCCGGGCGCTGGTCAGGCTAAGCGCGGTGGCATAGGGCATATGGGTGTGCAGCACGCAGGCTTTACCGGCGATACGGTGAATCGCCGCATGAATAAACATCGCCGTCGGCTCCACGCCATGCCGTCCGGCTAGCACCTGGCCGTGGACATCAATCATCACAATGTCCTCGGCCTGCACCTCGCTCCACATCAGGCCGCGCGGATTGAGCAAAAAGCGGCCACTGCCATCGGGTAGCTCGATGCTGAAATGGTTGCACACACCCTCGGCCAGGCCGTGGTGGGCAGCGGCCCGCAGCGCCAGCGCCAAGTCGGCGCGCAGGGTGGCCACGGCCGGTGAAGCAAACTCCTGGGCATGCATGCGGCGTCTCTCCTATCGGGTTAGAGTCTGCATCCTAGCGCCTGCGCTTGCCAATCTCTGCTAACCTTCTCTTCTCGTCCAACCCACTCACCCGATAGCGCGTTTTGCGCGCCAGCACACCATGTCTCACCACCAACAGTTTTATATCAACGGCGCCTGGGTCAACCCGACCATCGCCCGCAGTCTGGACGTTATTAACCCTGCTACCGAGCAGGCCTATACCCGCATCTCCATGGGCAGTGCGGCCGATGTAGACAAAGCGGTCGCCGCCGCCCGTGCCGCCTTCCCCGCCTTCACGCAGACCGACAAGGCCACACGCGTAGCGCTGCTGCGCCGCATATTGGCCTTGTACAACGAACGCGCCGAGGAAATTGCCCAGGCCGTGTCCGACGAAATGGGCGCGCCGCTGGCCTGGGCGCGTGACGCGCAGACCTGGGCCGGACGCGTGCATTTGGAGGCGACCATAGCCTCTTTGGAAAGCTATGATTTTGAACACCAGCGTGGCGCCACCCGCATCATGAAAGAGGGCATTGGCGTGGTCGCGCTGATCACGCCTTGGAACTGGCCGCTGAATCAAATAGTTTGCAAAGTGGCGCCAGCCTTGGCAGCAGGTTGCACCATGGTGCTCAAGCCCAGCGAAATCGCGCCCATCAGCGGCATTGTGTTTTCCGAAATCATGCACGATGCTGGTGTCCCCGCTGGTGTGTACAACATGGTCAATGGCGATGGCCCCTCGGTCGGGCAGGTCATGGCGGCGCATAAAGACGTGGACATGGTCTCCTTTACCGGCTCCACCCGTGCCGGCGTGATGGTGGCCAAAACCGCAGCCGATACCGTCAAACGCGTGGCCCAAGAGTTGGGTGGCAAGTCACCCAATATTGTTTTGGACGACGCCAATCTGGAAACAGCAGTGCGCAAAGGGGTCGAAAGTTGTATGAGCAATACCGGCCAGTCCTGCGATGCGCCCACGCGCATGCTGGTACCGCGCGCATTGCACGCCAAGGCGCTGGAGATTGCGGCTGCCGTCGCCGCCGAACAAGTGGTGGGCGACCCGCGCGCCGAAGGTACAACCATGGGCCCCTTGGTGAGCGAAATGCAATACACCAAAGTGCAGCGCCTGATCGAGATTGGCATCGCCGAAGGCGCGACGCTGGTGGCCGGGGGGGCTGGCAAGCCCGCAGGTCTTACGCACGGCTATTACGCGCGGCCCACCGTGTTCGGCAACGTCAATCGCCAAATGACGATTGCCCGCGAAGAAATCTTCGGGCCCGTCCTGGCCATCATGCCTTACGACAGCGAAACTGAGGCGATAGAGATTGCTAACGACAGCGAGTTTGGGCTGGCCGCTTTTGTGCAATCAGAAAACCTGGAACACGCGCGCCGGGTGGCGCGTCAGCTACGCGCTGGCCAGGTCAATATTAACTACCCGGACTGGGATATTTACGCGCCTTTCGGGGGCTACAAACAGTCGGGCAATGGTCGCGAATACGCCGACTGGGGCATACACGACTTCCTGGAAGTCAAGGCGATGATCGGCTACGGCAGCTAGCCAAGCGCCGACCCCGCCCGCCTACATCTCCAGGTTGTCTATGAGCCGGGTGCGCCCCAGGCGGGCCGCCGCAAGCACCACCAGCGCCTGTCCGGCTTGGGGCGGGCCCAGGTCGGCCTGGCGCCGCAGCGCTACATAGTCGGCCTGCCAGCCTTGTGCGGCCAGCGTACTCAGGGCTTGTAATTGCAATGCCTCAAAGTCTGTGCCGCCCGCACGCACAGCTTGCGCCACTTGTTGCAGGGCCGCGTGCAGTTGGGGTGCTTGCGACCGTTCCGTCTCGCTCAGGTAGCCATTGCGCGAGGACATGGCCAGACCGTCCGAAGCCCGGCGGGTGTCCACACCCACAATGTCCATCGGCAGGTTGAACTGGCGCACCATATGGCGTATCACCATCAGCTGCTGATAATCTTTTTTACCGAATACCGCAGTACGCGCCTGGGTACAGGCCAATAGTTTGAGCACCACGGTGCAGACCCCTGCAAAAAAACCGGGGCGAAACTGGCCTTCGAGTACGTCGGCCAATTCGGCAGGTGGCGTCACCTTAAAGCCTTGGGGCTCGGGGTAGAGGGTGGCCTCGGTGGGCGCGAATAAGAGGTCGCAACCCGCAGCTTCCAATTGCGCGCAATCGGCCTCAAAAGTGCGCGGGTAGGAGTCGAAATCTTCGTTCGGTCCGAACTGCAGCCGGTTGACAAAAATGGTAGTCAGTTGCACATCGCCCAAAGGCTTGGCTTTGCGTACCAAATCCAAATGCCCTTCGTGCAAATTACCCATGGTGGGCACCACCGAGGGGTGCCGGTAGGCCTGCAAGGCTTCTGCCAGCGCGCTCAGGCTGTTGACGATGCGCATCAATTCCCTTGTCTTACCAGGCGTGCAGCGCGTTGACCGGAAAGCTGCCGTCTTTGACCGCCGCCACATAGGCCTCCATCGCGCCGCGGATGGAGCTGGCCTCAAGCATAAAGTTGCGCACAAACTTGGGCATCTTGCCCAGGTTGACACCCAGCATATCGTGCAGTACCAGTACCTGGCCGGCCGTGTCTTTGCCTGCGCCTATGCCTATGGTGGCGCAATGCTGCAAGGTTTGGGTTAGTTCGGCGGACACATCGGCTGGCACCATCTCCAGCACCAGCATGGACGCGCCGGCGTCTTCCAGCGCATGGGCTTGTTGTTTGAGTAAGTCAGCAGCGGCGTCAGTGCGCCCCTGTACCCGGTAACCGCCCAGGGCATGCACAGTTTGCGGCGTCAAGCCCAGGTGCGCGCAGACTGGGATGCCACGCTCCACCAAAAAGTGCACTACTTCGGTAGTCCAGCCGCCGCCTTCAAGCTTAATCATGTGGGCGCCGGCCTGCATCAGTACCGAGGCGCTGCGAAAAGCCTGTGCTTTGGACTCTTGGTACGACCCAAAAGGCAAATCGGCAATCAGCCAAGCCGTGCCCTGCGCGCGACGCAGGCCGCGCGACACGCTGGCCGTGTGGTAGCGCATGTCTTCCAGGCTCACGCCCACCGTGCTGTGCAGCCCCTGGCAAACCATGCCCAGCGAGTCGCCGATCAAAATGCATTCCACCCCAGCGGCATCGGCCACGGCGGCGAAGGTGGCGTCGTAGGCCGTGAGCATGGTGATTTTTTCGCCCCGGTTGCGCATTTCCAGAATGCGCGGCAGGCTGATCGGCTTGCGGCTGGCCATCGGTGAGGCCGGTGGCAGGGTGCCATAGGGTGTGCCACCGAGCTGGTTGGCTGCGGTGTCAGCAGGACTGGTAGTGACCATACGGTATCTCCGAGGAGGCGGGTGCGGACGGGGGAGGTTCAGTTCTGAGAATAAGCCAGACGCACGTAAATCGGTGCGTAGGCCTCCGCCTGGGTGATTTCAATCAGCGTTTCTTTTGCTAGCTCTAGCATGGCGATAAAAGTTACCACCAGCACGGGTAGGCCCAATTGAACGTCAAACAAATCTTCAAAGCCGACAAAGCGCTTGCCTTGCAGCTTTTTCAACACCATGCTCATGTGCTCTCGCACCGACAGCTCGGCGCGGCTGATTTTGTGGTGCTGCACCAGCTTGGCCCGCTGCACCATGGAGCGCCAGGCTTCCTGCAAATCGACCACCTCCACATCGGGAAATCGCACCGCAATGCTTTGGTCCACATAGACCGCCGCTTTCAGGAAATCACGCCCGAACTGGGGCACGGTATTGAGATTGGCAGCCGCGCGTTTGATCTGCTCGTATTCCAGCAGGCGGCGCACCAGCTCGGCGCGCGGGTCCTCGGGCTCTTGCCCTTCGGCGCTTTTCTTGGGCGGCAAGAGCATGCGCGACTTAATTTCGATCAGCATGGCCGCCATCAGCAGGTATTCGGCGGCCAGCTCCAGGTTGCGTTTGCGAATCTGGTCCACATACACCAGGTATTGCCGCGTCACGCTGAGCATGGGAATGTCCAGAATATTGAAATTCTGTTTGCGTATCAGGTAGAGCAAAAAGTCCAAGGGGCCTTCAAAGGCTTCCAAAAATACTTCCAGTGCGTCCGGTGGAATGTACAAGTCCAGCGGCATAGCGAACAGGGGTTCGCCGTACAGGCGGGCCACGGCCACATGGTCCACGACCTCGGGCGATCCGTCCACCAATACGGCGGCTTCCATGGGCAGGGAATTAGCGCTGCTGTTCATCGCGGGGTGAGCACCCGTTGTGGTGTTGGCTGGGTCTAACTAGGTAAAGACGGGCTTACTGGTCCGACTTGGTCTGGTAGACGTAAGGCTTTTGTGCCACTTTGGCATCGCGGTAGCCCGCTTGCGCGCTGCGGTCCAGGCTCAGATCCCACAACAGGGCGCGACCGGCTCGTTGCTGCGCCTCTAGGGCGGGGCGGGAGGCTTTGAGCTGGTCAATAAACAAGCTGGCTTCGGAGTGGTAATCGGGGCGGCGAAATAGAGACATGGCAAATCCTTGGGGCGACCAATTTTAGGGCCAGCGCGCAGTGTAGGCCCAAAGCCCCCTGCCCATTGCGGTATTGCCGCTATGCTACGCGCCCTATTACGCAGTTTGCCTATGACGCAGTTTGACTTCTCTATAGATGCCATTGCCCGCCTGGCGCAGCTAGACGCCGCCCGCGCCCTGGCCGAAGACGTAGGCAGCGGCGATTTGACCGCTGCATTGGTCGATCCGCAGCGCCGCGTTCGCGCCCGCGTGCTATTGCGTGAAAGTGCTGTTCTGTGCGGCCAGCCCTGGGCGCAGGCCGCCCTGTATGCCTTGGCACCACAAGCGCAGATGCACTGGCAGGTGGCCGAAGGCGCTAGGGGCCAGGCCAAGCAAGTGGTGTTGACGGTGGAAGGCCCGGCGCAAGCATTGCTCACGGCCGAGCGCACCATGCTTAATTTCTTGCAATTGCTCAGTGCCGTGGCCACGCACACCGCGCAGTTTGTGGCCGCCGTAAACGCCGTGCCCGGCAACAGGGCGCAGATTGTGGACACGCGCAAAACCCTGCCCGGCCTGCGTCTGGCGCAAAAATACGCGGTGCGCTGTGGCGGCGGTACCAACCACCGCATCGGCTTGTACGACGCGGTGCTCATCAAAGAAAACCATATCGCTGCGGCCGGTGGTGTCAGCGCTGCCTTGGAACGCGCCCACGCTGCTGCGGCGCAGGCCGCATTCATTGAAATCGAGGTGGAGACTTTGCAGCAACTGCACGAAGCCTTGCAGGCCGGTGCGCGCATGGTGCTGTTGGACAATATGAGCCACGCGCAATTGCGCGAGGCGGTGGAGATCAACGCCGGGCGCGCGATATTGGAAGTATCGGGCGGCGTGAACATGGAAACGGTGCAAGCCATTGCCGCTACCGGTGTAGACCGCATATCCATAGGTGCCCTGACCAAAGACATACGCGCGGTCGATTTTTCCATGCGCATGGAGGATGTGTAATGCAAACCCTTGAATCGCCGCTGCAGCGTATAGACGTCGAGTACGAGCAGCCCGCTTGCAGCACCCGCCACGCCTGGGCGCGTGTACCGGTGGAGCCTGGCCCCGCCGAGCGCGCCGCTTTGAAAGAAAAAATCGCCCGCTTGCTCAAAGAAAAAAACGCGGTCATGGTGTCGCACTACTACGTGCACCCGGACTTGCAAGACCTGGCCGAAGCCACCGGCGGCCTGGTCAGCGACTCGCTGGAAATGGCCCGCTTTGGCCGCGACCACAGCGCCCAAACCCTGGTGGTTTCGGGCGTGCGCTTTATGGGCGAGACCTCCAAAATCTTGAGTCCCCACAAGCGCGTGCTCATGCCGGACTTGGATGCGACCTGTTCCTTAGACCTGGGCTGCCCGATAGAAGATTTTGGCGCGTTTTGCGATGCCCACCCGGACCGCACCGTCGTGGTCTATGCCAATACCAGCGCGGCAGTGAAAGCGCGGGCTGACTGGGTGGTCACCTCTAGCTGCGCGCTAGACATTGTGCGCGCGCTCAAAGACGCGGGGCAAAAAATACTCTGGGCGCCCGACAAGCATTTAGGCGGCTACATCCAGCGGGAAACCGGCGCGGATATGGTCTTGTGGCAAGGCTCGTGCATCGTGCATGACGAGTTCAAGGCCTTTGAATTGCAAGCGCTCATGGCCGAGCACCCTCAGGCCGGTGTGTTGGTCCACCCCGAGTCCCCCGCGGATGTGGTGGCATTGGCGCACGCGGTGGGCTCCACCTCGGCCATTCTCAAAGCCGCGCAGACCATGGACACCGACACCTTTATCGTCGCCACCGACAAAGGCATGCTGCACAAGCTGCGCACGCTCAACCCCGGCAAGACTTTTATTGAAGCGCCCACCGCCGGCAATAGCGCCACGTGCAAAAGCTGCGCCCACTGCCCCTGGATGGCTATGAACGGCCTGGCCGACGTGGCCCGCGTTTTGGAGAGCGGCGCGGGCGAAGTACATGTAGACGCCGGGCTAGGCCTGCGCGCCCGCTCGCCCATAGACCGCATGCTGGCCTTTACCGCAGCCCTGAAAAACGGCCAGCCTACTGCGGGCCTCGTGCCGCACCTGGGGGCGGTTTAAAGCGATCTAGATTACTGCGCCGTTTGAACCCAGTTCTCCACTTCCAGCGCAGGCACTCGCGCGAACTCCCCCATATTGTTCGTCACCAGCACCAGGCCTTCGCTGCGGGCGTGGGCTGCAATGTGCATGTCGTTCACACCGATAGGCTGGCCGATTTTTTCTAAGGCAGCGCGAATGGCTCCGTAATGCTGCGCGGCCTTGGGGCCATAGGGCAGAACTTCTAGGCGGCTGCAAAAGTCTTCGATGGCGGTCAGGTTCTCGCTCACGCGGCTGCTTTTCTCCGCACCGTGCAAGAGTTCGGCGAGGGTAATGGAGGACATTGCCATGCGGCTGGCGTTGGCGTTGAAGCTGGAAAGCACCTCGACGGGTCGACGCTTTAATACGTAGATGACGATGTTGGTGTCCAGCAGGTAACGCAGCATCAGAGCGCCTCCCGCTCCGGCTGCTGCTGGGTGGAGCGCTCGGGCAGAAAGTCATCGCTCACTGTGGGACCATCCAGAAAGAAGCTGTCCCAGGTTTGGCCGATGGGGGCGATGATGCGCTCCTTGCCTTTGACACGTATATCTACCTTTTGGACACCCTCGGGTAGACGCACATCCAAAGGTAGGCGGACGGCCTGGGTACGGTTATTGACGAAAACAGTGCCGATGGACATGACTATCCTTAAGAAAATGTATATAGCAATTGTATACGGCGGCTAGAAAGCAGTCCATTTGATACGGCCTGTCCGTGACGAGCAAGCTGTTATGACGCATTGCTTTGGGGTACACGCTCGCTCACATATTGACGTAGCACACTGTCCATGCGCGCCTGCCAGCCGTCACCCGTCGAGCGAAAATACTCAACGACCTCTACGCTATAGCGTACAGACAGCAGTAGTTTTTTATTCTCGGACTTTGGCCTGCCTCGCGCAACGCTTAGCGGCACGAGTGCATCTAACTGTGCCTTCGTCATGGGTTTGGCATCTGGATCGGCCTTGGCCGCCGCAACAATTCTCGCGTTGTCCTTGACCGACGGCATCACAATGACGCGCTTACTGGATGTGTTCGACATATTTTTTCACCTCTCGTCGCTCGGCAAGACGCAGACTGATGATTCTGCGCACATCACCACGATCTACAAACGCCACGTAATACAGCGTATTGCCCTCGGGAACTAGCCCAATCATTCGCAACTCGTCGTATGAATAACGTGGATCAACCCAAACGTACGCTTCATCCCAGATCAGCTTTTCAGCAAAGGAAAGCCGTAGGTCGTGATTGACCAAGTTCAGCCTGTCCTTGTCAGGGTCAAATAGGAAGCGCACAGTTTATTGTAGCTACCAATATTCAGACGTCAACAGCAGCCTTGGGACTGTCCGCTTGAAGGAAGGGTTGGCACTCTGGAGTTGGAGTTGCCCTCTAACCTTATATAGACCGCAAAACCCGGTTGATACATCCTGGCATAGTCGATACCTCTTGTTGTTGAAATGGCTGCAACCCTCTTGCAGGATGGCTTTGACGGCCATAAGCTGTTTTTTCGTACAGGTATAAATCTTCCATGAAACCCGGTGCTCCTTCTTTGCAGCCCCCGCTTGCTCGACCCATGGCGCAAGCGAATGCTGTCTGTGCACTATAGTATGAAAAATGGAAAAAATTATTATTAATTGATTCGTTTTTTTATTCGCCGGCGCGCCATTGAGTCCCGCTGGTATCGGGCGCCCCTTGGCGATGGGGATGGCAGATGCCATGCGTCCCCAACCTGAGCACCCGATTGGCCCCCAGCGTGGCAGTTTGGGAGTGGGTTACCAACACCAGGGCAGCGCCATGTTGGCGGGTTTGCGCGAGCAGCGCGTCCATGACCAGGGTGGCGGTGTCGGGGTCCAGGTTGCCGGTGGGCTCGTCGGCCAGCAGCAGGGCCGGGCGGTGTACCAGGGCGCGGGCAATGGCGACGCCCTGCAACTGGTCGTCGCTAGGCCGCTGCCAGTTGGAGCTTTCCAACCCGTTGCAAGTCAACGCTTTGGCGCGCTAGCCGAAGATCGTAGGAATCTTGCATGGCGAGCCAGCTCTCTGGCGAACGATCTACCGATTTAGACAGGCGCAGCGCCATTTCCGGCGTAACACGACTAAATCCCTTTAGAACTCTACTAAGCGTAGAAGCCCATACATCCAATTTATCGGCGAGCTCTCTACCGCTAATTCCGTTCGGCGCAAGATAAACGCCGACGATGAACTCCCCTGGGTGTGTGGAGTTTGCGCTTATTCCATTGCCTCAACGAGGTGCGCCCGACCTTTACGCGGCGCATACGGCTCGGGCCAGAACTCGACCAGCCGCGTGATCTTGCCCTCTTCAACGGTAAAGAAAGAGATGGCCCTCGCGGACTGAACTCCGTCCGTGATTGAAACATCCGAGGCTGCTTCGGCCTCTCCGCCTACGATACGGTTGACGGAGAACTTCCATGAACCGTGGGCTGGATATTCCTTGTTCATTTGTGCAAAGCGCTCCGCACCGCGAATGCGCTCCTTCGACTGCGGCCACTCCATGACGAAGGTTGGTGCCAGGACTGCAACGACGCAGTGGAAGTCATTCGTTGCCATGAGGCGCCAGAACTCGTTTGCAACTTCTATAGCGGTTGGATGCGACATAAGGGCCTCGCGTTATATGCCTAACGTCGAAGTCAAGCCGCCACGCGCTTGCGCGTTGTCGCTCTTGGACGAGCAGACAAATTTCACAACAATTCCATGCGAAGCATTGCATTGATCCGCGACTGGTAGCCAGCCCTCTTCGACTTGAAGAACTCCAAAATGTCCGCATCCAAACCGACAGAGGTGAGAACCTTCGTGGGTGTAGCCTGCGGCCCGCGGCCCCGCTTGGGCACTGGCGCACCCAGCATGTCCTCAGTCCACGCTGGATTATCCGGGTCGTTGACCTTAGCCGAGGTTTTCTTTGGCAACTTGGCGGTAGTAACGAGCTTCATGTTTTTCTGCCTTTCGCAGCGAGATCAAGTGAGGCCCTTTCGGGCGCTCGGTGTAAACCATCACAACTACATCTGACTTGAGAAGACCGAAACAGACCACTGTTGCATGTCAGGTTGAACGCAGGCTAGGCGGCGGCCTCACCCGTTGCCCCAAAGTTTGAAGGGAACGTACGGAGCGGCGTTGGCGAAGTCCTTGTCCACGGACAACAGGGTGAGCTCATAGCGACCGCAAAGCTGTATGAGTACTGCATCAATGGTGCCGACTTGCACCCCGTTTCTGCGACAGACGTTTCTGACTTCGGCAGCACCTATGTGATCCTGCCTGTCGGGCTGAATCAGTGGCAAAGTGCCGAAGCGTTGGATGATTGACTCTCTGGCCTTGGGACCGCTGAAACCTTGCAGAAGCTCCTGCAAGACTAGGCCAGTCGTCACGACCGAGTCAGCGCCGTCCAGCGCCTCGCGCAGCGCGATAACTTCTCTGGACTCAACTGATCCGTCGCGCCTGAGCGCAAGAGACCAAACACTGGTGTCGACAAGTAAGGTCACGATCGTGAGCGCTCCGACTTGTAGTCATAGCTTGCGTCCCAGTCAAGCTTGCCAAAAAGCTCTGAGACGCGCTTTTGCTCCCGGCGCGCAACGAACTCCTTGAGCGCGAGCGTTACGGCCGCCTTCTTCGTGGGCTCTCCACTAACGGCAACTACCCGGTCAAGCAATTCCGGATCTAGAGCGAGATTAGTAGCCATGTGTAGTACTCCTTGTGTGGAAGTCTACACAGACATGCCAGAAAGTGCAAATTGACGCTGGAATTCGCCGCCTAGCGTTCGAGCTGAGGGGCCGCAGCCAGCTGGCCGCGCGGAGCTGAAAATATACAGGCAGCGCGGCCAGCTGGCGGAGGTCCACTCGAGCGACCAGTTAGGCCTTTGAACCGAAAAAATCATCAGCTTCTCCGCTCTCGATGAAATTGAACACTCTTGCTTTTGCTGAATCAAGATCAGGATATATCGTCCTGCCTGTGGTGGAATTCATGTGAATCCGATAGCCGCCAACGACAGGAACAACCCGAATGGCAATTTGCTTTTGCTTGATACTATAGAACTGACCTACTTGCTGCCATCGCGTTGACTTTAGAAAACGGCCTAGCCGCTCGTCAAACTTTCGACGTTCCGTCGCGATCTTTGTGCCAGTCAAGTCGTCGCAACAAACTGTGCCAACGGATAGTGGCTCCCATTTTGGATGCTGGACAAAGTACACATAGCGAATGTCGGTTCCACACCGATCGCATTTCCCACTTAGGTCGCCAAGATCATCTTCGCCGACATAGTCCCAGCCCGAGTCCGGGCGAACTACGCCGTGTTCTTGTCCGTGGCATCCCTTGCAGAGGGTTTCGCACAGCGCCAACGGATATTCCCATGGAGCCCTGTCCTTCAGGTACTTCTTATGATGGACCTGAAGAACCACTCCATCATCGCGCGACCTGCCGCAACGAACGCATTCCCCGCCGTCGAGCTCAATCACTTCCTCTCGAAAGACGGCCCATTGACCAACTCGGTATTGATTCTTCCTTGGTGCAGGCACTGACATGAAAGGGCTAACGTTTGACATGAGAGGCATGACCCGGCTTGCCGGGGCATGTCCTCTCGGTGGAATGGTTATACGTAGGCTCGCCTACTTCAGCCAAATCATATAGTCGAGCTTTCCGAGAAAGTTGGAAATGTTGGCAATGGCGATAGCCTGTCCTACGCTTGTAAGTTGAACCGTCCAAAGGTTGTCGGTGGCGAACTGATCGAGCAACTTTGCAAATGACGGTGCTTGAGAAGCAAGCGCCGTCTTTAGAGAGGCTCCATCCGCAAACCCAAGATAGGCGTACCCCTGCTTTGCGTAAGCGTCGTATATGTCTCCGCCGAGCAAGTTATTTACCGAAGCAGCACCTGCGTACTGGATATGTTGCTTCTGCGACTCGGACAGCCCGAACCCGGGCGATGAGAAGCGCAAGGCAACTTGGCCGAACCCCTCTAGGGCCCCGACGTTGGGCGTCTTCTGAATGGTGACTGACGTCACAAAGTGAACAAGCGACATCAGCGCCACTTGAGCGCCCGTAAGGCGAGGCACTACTTGAACTGCTTCTGACAACACAATGTCTTTGTAGTCATTCGTGTTCCTTGCGACTCGCTCCGAGATGAGCGTGGACAAGATGGCCGGGTTTGCAGCCGCGCCTTTGCGAGCACTGGCTTGTACCGCATCATTGATTGCGGCCTGCACATCAGGCTCACGAAACTTCTCGAGCACGATGGACGCTGCGTCAATAGCCAGTTTTTGCTCAAGAGTGTTAGCGAAAGACTTGACATGCTCTTCAGCTGTCCGGCGCGCTTCTTCGCGCAACTCCGGAAAGTTGTTTCGCAGGAAGAGAACGCAGAGATCTCGAACTTCTGTTACTGAGAGTCCGTGATAGTGAACATCACGACCGGCCTGAATTGCGGTTGATCCGGATTCTGCTGATTGCTCTTGCTTGTCTCCTAGCATTTGCTGGCTCCCTTATTTGCGTTCGAAGTTGTCTACCTTCGCATCCCTGCCAGCCTGAATTCCGACACCTTTTCCAGATACATGCTGCACCTGCTTGGACTCGGGCGCGCCCTTCTTGAGAAAGAATGTGGATAGCAACGCAGCGATTGCCGCCGCTGTTGCGGCAGCCGAATCAAGGCCGGGCTTATAGATAACCCATGCGATAGAGATTAGTGTCGCCACAAGGGCTGCAATTTGAGCTGCTAATCGCATGTGATTTCCTACGTATAACGTAATGTAGACCGCAAAACTCGGTTGATACATCCGGGCACAGTCGATACATCCTGTTGTTGAAATGGCTGCAAACCGCTTGCGGCATGGCTTGGTCGGCCGTAGGCTGTTTTTTCGTGCAGGTATAAATTTTTCATGAAACCCGGTGCTCCTTCTTTGCATTCCCCCCCGCTTGCTAGCCTAAGTGCGCAAGCGGATGCTAGCGGTGCACTATAGCCTGAAAGCTGAAAAAGCTTGTCATTATTGGATTCGTTTTTTTATTCGCCGGAGCGCCATTGAGCCCCGCTGGTATCGGGTGCCCCTTGGCGATGGGGATGGCGGATTCCCTGCGTCTCTAGCCTGAGCACCCTATCGGCACCCAGCGTGGCAGTCTGCGAATGGGTAACCAACACCAAGGCCGCACCGTGTTGGCGGGTTTGCGCGAGCAGCGCGTCCATGACCAGGGTGGCGGTGTCGGGGTCCAGGTTGCCGGTGGGTTCGTCGGCCAGCAGCAGGGCCGGGCGGTGTACCAGGGCGCGGGCAATGGCTACGCGCTGCAATTGCCCGCCGCTTAAGGTTTGCGGCAAGCGCTGGCCCATATCGCCCAGCCCCACGGCCTGGAGCATGTCCTGCACGCGCTGTGGCTCTGGCGTGCCCAATAGCAGCAAGGGCAGGCCCACGTTTTGGGCCACGTCCAGATGCGGCAGCACATGAAAAGCCTGGAACACAAATCCGATATGTTGGCGCCGCACGCCCGCCAGCGCAGCGTCGCTGAGCGTACCCAGATCTTGTCCCAGCAGCAGCACTTTGCCGTTGTCCCAGCTATCGAGCCCGGCCATGCAATTGAGCAAGGTGGATTTACCCACACCCGAGTCGCCCATGATGGCAACGAATTCGCCTGCTTGCACGCTTAGAGACACATTGCTAAATACCGACTTGTCGCCATAGCGCTTGCTTAAGGTTTGTACTTCCAGTGTCATGCTTTGCTGCCTTTGATCAGACGCCGCGCAGTCGCCAGCGCCAAGTCCATGGATTGCGCGTGGTCGCTGGCAATCACATGGCGCTGCGGCATGGCGCGAAGCCAAGTAATTTGGCGCTTGGCCAGTTGGCGCGTGGCAAAAATACCTTTGTCGCGCAACTGCGCCAGCGGCGATGTCCCGTCTAACACGTCCCACACCTGGCGATAACCCACGCAGCGCATAGAGGGCAGAGCGGCATACAAGTCGCCACGCGCGCGCAAGCCTTCGACCTCCTGCACCAAGCCCTGCGCCAGCATGGTGTCAAAGCGCTCGGCAATGCGCGCATGCAGCCAAGCGCGGTCTTGCGGCTCCAATGAAATGAGGGGGGCTTGCATGTCATTCGCCTGCTCGTGCGGTGCCGCTTGTTGGCTGCGCACCTGCAATTGCGATAGCGGCACGCCTGCGCTGCGCCACACTTCCAAGGCGCGGCCAATGCGTTGGCTGTCCGCCGTGGCCAGGCGCGCCGCCGTGGCCGGGTCCACTTGCGCCAGTTGGGCGTGCATGGCGGGCCAACCCATGGCCTGGGCCTCGAGTTCTATGGCGGCGCGGATCTGCACATCGGCTGCCGGCATGGCGTCCAGCGGCTCGCGCAATGCTTTGAAATACAGCATGGTGCCGCCCACCAACAGCGGCAATTTGCCGCGCCCGCTGATGGCGCGAATCAGCATGGCCGCTTCGCGCGCAAACTCGGCGGCGTTGTAAGCATGCAGCGGGTCGCGGATGTCTATCAAGTGGTGGGGCACGGCCGCCATTTCATGGGCGCTCGGTTTGGCTGTGCCAATGTCCATGCCCCGGTAGACCAGGGCGGAATCGACGCTCACGATTTCGCAGTCAAATTCGCGCGCAATCGCCAGCGCCGTTGCCGTCTTTCCCGCCGCAGTGGGGCCAGCGATCGACAGGTAAAAGGGCAGGGCGTCTTGCATGCGAATTGGACAGTCACAGCAGACGCGGCTTGTCGCTGCCGGAGACCGCATCCGCGTCCGCGCAACGTTGGTCCGCAATCATTTTGAGCATGGCCAGCAAACCCAGCGCGGCAATCATTAGGGCTACCACCAGCGCGATCCAAAAGCCCTTCGCCTGCATCGCCACTGCCGGGCGCCAGGGGGCCCAATCGGGCGCGACGCCCAGTACATAGCCCAGCGGCAAGGACACCAGCCAAAAGGCCGTGAGGTGCAAGAGCATGGGCGCGCGCGTGACCTTGTAGCCGCGTATGGCGCCGCTGAGCACTACCTGCGCAGAGTCAGAAAACTGAAACACTGCCGCGAAAAAAAGCAAGGGAATCGCCGCCGCCAGGACTGTTGCGTCTTCGGTATAAAACTGGGCAATCTGCGCGCCGAATAAGCCGGTGAACAAGGCCGAGGCACTGGCAAACACCATGGCCGTGCCCAAGCCCACCCAGGCGCGGTAGCGGGCGCCCCTGGGATCGCCCGCGCCCAGCGACTGGCCCACCCGGGTCAACACCGCCACGCTCAGGCTCATGGGCACCATGAACAAGAGCGACGCAAAATTGAGCGCGATCTGGTGCGCAGCCACTTGCGCGCTGCCAAAGCGCGCCACCAGCAAGGCAATCAAAGCAAAAGCACTGGTCTCGGCAAAAAACGTCAGGCCAATAGGCAGGCCCAAGCGAAACAAGGTCACTTGCATGGGCCGGTGCGGCCATTCGAAATGGGTAAATGGAAAGGTGGAGCGGTGCGCCGCGCTGCGGCTAATCCAAAGCAACATGCCCAGCAGGTTGAACCACACTGACACCAAGGTGGCCCAAGCGCAACCCAGGCCGCCCCTAGGCGCAAAGCCGAGGTGGCCGAACACCAATATCCAACTGAGCAGCACGTTAAGCGCCAGGGCCAGCAGCGCCACCACCATCATGGGTTTGGTCTGGTTGATGCTGGCGCTGTAGCCGTAAAGCACGCGGTAGGCCGCAAAAGCGGGTAGTCCAAAACTGGTAACGAGCACAAAGTCCTGCGCCACAGCGCGGGTGTGCGCTTCCAGCGTCATCCACGCAAAAATCAGTTGGGTGGATTGCAAGATCGCAGTGGCCATCAGCCCCAGCAAGAGGCTTTTCCAGAGCGCCTGGCGCACCACATGCGGTACCTGCGCCAAGTTCTGCGCACCCACATGGTGGGCTACGGTGGGGTTGACCGACATCAACAGGCCGATCAAGGTGATGATGACGATATTCCACAAGGAGACGCCCAGGGACACCCCGGCCAGGTCCTGCGCCGATACATGGCCCGACATCGCCACTGCGGCCACCGACATACCGATGTTGGCCAACTGACCCACCAGAATCGGCCAAGCCAAAGTCCACAGCGCACGCACTTCGTCGCGCAAAACGGGTTGGGAAGAGGGAACTGCCGGTACGGCCGATGGGGGATGCATGGTCGAGGGGATGCGCCTTAGCGACCGCGCATAAACCATTTGTCTAATTCGGCCACGCTGATTTGCCGCCAAGTGGGGCGGCCGTGGTTGCACTGGTCGCTGCGCTCGGTATGTTCCATTTGGCGCAGCAAGGCGTTCATCTCGTCGATGCTCAGGCGGCGGTTGGCGCGCACTGCGCCGTGGCAGGCCATGGTGGACAAAATTTCATCTTGCGCGCGTGCCAGCACGGTACTGGCATCGTGCTGCGCCAGCTCGGCCAACACGCTGCGCGCCAAGGCTACGGCGTCGCCCTGGGCCAGCGTGGTAGGCACGGCACGCACCGCTAGCGTGGTGGGCGAGAAGGCGCTGACCTCCAGGCCTAGCGCCTGCAGCGTGTCGGCATGTGCCTCGGCCGTGGCCGCTTCTTCCGGTGTGGCCGCAAAGGTGGCGGGTATCAGCAAAGGCTGGCTGGCCATCGCCCTGGTCTGCGCGGCGCTTGCTGGGTCGCTAGTGAATTGTGCTTTGAGGCCTTCGTAGACGATGCGCTCATGCGCGGCGTGCATATCGACCACGATCAGGCCTTGAGCGTTTTCTGCCAGTATGTATATGCCTTGCAACTGCGCCAGGGCGCGGCCCAGCGGCCAGTCTGGTGCGTCCGGCAGAGTATGTGCCGGGTAGGCAGCGTCCCTGTGCGTCGTATCCGCTGCGCTTTGCGCAGTCCATGCCTTGCTGCCGGTACCACGCGCGTCAGGCGAACTTGCATTGTCAAATGGCCAACCTGGGTTCCGCCACAAAGCCGCCACATCGCTCACGCGGTGGCCTACGCTTTCCTGCGGCGCAAAGCGCATGCCCTGCTGGCGCATGAACAAAGGTGAATTCGGTACTGCCATAGTGCCCGATGCACTGCGGTTTGCCGCCAGGCCGTAGCCGTTTTGGCTGCCATCGGTGAAGCCCGCGTCGGGCTTGAGCAAGCTGCCCCAAGCGCTTTGGCTCATTGCGTCTGCATCCTGCTGGGCAGCGCGGCCAGCGCGTGGCAAGGCCAGGGCTTCTTCGGCGGCGTGGCGTACTGCTTGGTGGACTTCGCGGCTGTCCCGAAAGCGCACTTCGATTTTGGTGGGATGCACGTTCACATCCACCCGCGTCGGGTCCATGTCCAGGTAAAGCGCATACACCGGTTGGCGCTGGCCGTGCAGCACATCTTCGTAGGCACTGCGTGCTGCGTGGCTAAGCACTTTGTCGCGCACAAAGCGGCCGTTCACATAACAAAACTGCTGGTCGGCGCGTGCGCGTGCGGCATCGGGTATGCCGACGCGGCCCCACACCCGCATGCTGCGCGCGCCCAAGCCGCTCGGGTCTTGCGGGCCGGGCGGACTGCGCCAATCGACGGCAATCGATTGCGCTAAAAAATCGCTGCCCAAAACATCGGCCAAACGCCGGTCTAGGGCGGCGCGTTGCGTGTCGCGCAATAACGCGGTGGTGTCCGCTTCGTCTGCTGACGCATCAGGTGCTTGCAAGCCAAGCGCGTTATCGCTATGCGCACGCCATTGCTCCACCAGCTTGCCTTCGTGCCAAATCGCATACCCTACGTCAGGCCGCGCCAGTGCGTGGCGGCGCACCGCCTCTATGCAATGGGCCAGTTCGGTGGCATCGGTCTTTAAAAATTTGCGCCGCGCGGGGGTGCTGTAAAACAACTCTTTCACTTCCACCGTGGTGCCGGTTTCACGGGCCACCGGGCGCAACTCGCCGCTGCGCCCGTCCAGCAAAAAGGCTTCTGATTGGCCCAGCGCACGCGACAAGATGGCGCAGTCGGCAATCGCGTTGATGGCGGCCAAAGCCTCGCCCCTAAAGCCCATGGTGGCCACGGATTCCAAATCTTGCAAATTGCCGATCTTGCTGGTGGCGTGGCGCTCAAAGGCCAGCGGCAATTCGGCGCGCACTATGCCCATGCCGTCGTCTTCCACCGCAATCAGGCGCACCCCGCCGGCCAGCAAGCGCACTGTCACTTGGCGTGCGCCAGCGTCCAGCGCGTTATCCACCAACTCGCGCACTACCGAGGCCGGGCGCTCCACCACTTCGCCGGCCGCAATTTGGCTGATCAAAGTATCGGGTAGGGGCCGTATGGGCTTGCGGGGGCTAGGGTTGGGGGCGTGCACGCCGGGATTGTAGGTTGGGGGGTGGCGGCGATAATGCGCGCATGGAACTCGCCGCCACCTTGCTTGACTTTGTATTGCACGTTGACCGCTATCTGGAAATGTTTGTCAGCAATTACGGCCTGTGGGTCTATGCGCTGCTGTTTCTGATCATCTTTGTGGAAACTGGCCTGGTCATCATGCCTTTTTTGCCTGGTGATTCGCTGCTGTTTGTGGTGGGTGCGATGTGTGGCGTAGGCTTGATGGATTACCAGCTGGTGGTGCCCTTGCTGCTGGTAGCGGCGGTGCTGGGCAACCAGACCAACTACACCATAGGGCGCTACTTTGGTGCACGCGTGTTTCAGTGGCAAGACTCGCGCTTTTTTAATAAAGCCGCGTTCGATCAAGCGCATGCGTTTTACGAGCGCTATGGCGGCATCACACTAGTCGCCGCGCGCTTTATGCCTTTTGTACGCACGTTTGCGCCCTTTGTGGGCGGCGTAGCGCACATGACGCGCGCTAAGTTCACTTTTTATGACGTGCTGGGCGGTACCCTTTGGGTCGTGGGCATCGTGACCGTGGGCTATTTCTTTGGCAATATTCCCTGGGTCCAACTGCATTTGGACAAAATCATCTGGGCCATGATTTTTGTGCCTGGCTTGTTGGTGCTGGTGGGCGCTTGGAGGGCGCGGCGAAGTGCTAGTGCGTCCAAGGCGGAGTAGCCAGATTTCTAGTCCCGGGCCAGCGCCAGGTCCACGGTTTGGCGGCTGGCCCACCAGCTGACCAGCATGGCGGCCAACAGGGCTGCCAGGCCGAACCAGTGCAGGTCCAGCATGCGGCCCTGGGCGACGAGCCAGCCGCCGCTGGCCGCACCCATTGCCTGGCCGGCATACATGGCCGAGCTGTTCAGCGCAATGGAGGCAGAGGCCAGTGTCGGCGCAATACCGGCCAGGCGCGCCTGCTGCGCGGAGTTGGACGCAAAGCAGCCCAGACCCCAGGGCAGGATGATGATGGCGGCCAGCAGCACATTGGTGGCCAGCGGCCAGAGCAGCAGGCTCAGCGCCATGGCGCCCACGCTCCACATCACCGCGCGCGGCGCGCCGCTGCGGTCGATATTGCGAGACATCAGCACGTTGCCGATAAAGCCAAAGGCGCCAAACCAGGCAAATAAGAGGCTGAGGTCTACAGCGCTGAACTGCAGTTGCTGCTTGAAATAGGGCGCGAAATACGAGAACAACACAAACTGCCCCGCCGAAAACAAAACGGTGACCGCCACGCACAACATGAGCGCTGGCGAGCGCAGGGTTTGGCCCCAGGCCGCGCGCGAGAGCCCGGGCGGGCGCACCCCATCGGGCATGCTGCGCCACACCCAGGCGGCGCTGACCAGGCTAAGGAGCGCTATCGCCCCAAAGGCCACGCGCCAACCCAGCGTGCCGCCGATCCAGGCCCCCAGGGGCATACCCACCACCGAGGCCACCGACCAGCCCATAAATACAAAAGTAATCGCGCGACCACGTTGCTCGGGCGTCACCAATAAATTGATACACGAGGCCGCCTGCGGCGTGAAGATGGCCGGGGCAATCGCCGCCAACACGCGCACGGCCATCAGCGAGCCAAAGTCCGGCATACAGGCGCTGGCCAGCAAAAACACGCCGTACCACAGCAAGGCCAGCGCCAGCAAGCGGCGCCTATCCCACCCTGCCACCAGCGTCGCGCACAGCGGCGCGCCTAGGCACATCACCACCGCCGCTGCGGTAATCAATTGCCCCGCCACCGGCACCGACACTTGCAAATTGCTGCTAATGTCATTGAGCGTGCCCGGCACCACCATAACGCCCGTGCCGATCACAAAATTGCCAAACAACAGCGGCCACAAGACACGCGGCAGCGGCGCGCTGGCGCTTAGTTCATGCGGCAGCGGGGCGTTGGCGTTTGGCTCAGCTTGTAGCGGCGCGCTGGTGCTGTGTTCAAGCGGCATCGTGGTGCATCACATAGAGCTTGCGCGTGGTGGCGTGCAGTTCCCACTCGCCACGCCAGCCCTTGGGCAGCACCAGCACCTCACCGGCGCGCACCTCTTGCGCGCGGCCCTCGGGGCCGTGCAGCGTCACGTGGCCGGACACGATATGGCAGGTCTCGGACATGGTGTCGCGTACCGCCGTAAAGCGCCCCGGCGTGCATTCCCACACGCCGATTTCCATGAGGCCGTCATTCGATTTGAAAAGTGCCACCGAAGCCTCGAACTGATTGCCCGTGAGCGTGGTGGGCTTGGGACGGGGTGCGCCCAGGTCTATGGTGGATAGGTGTGCAAAAGTTTGGAAGTGCGTCATGCAATGTCTCTGAGGGAAATAGGCGCCGCCAAGCCAAGGCTAGCGGCCGGTGATTTGGTTCGCCATTGTCGCTATGCGTGAGGTGTGGGCCAGGCCACCAAATTCGCGCCGGTCCGCCCAATGGTAAAGCTGGTACATGGTGTGTATGCATAGCCAGCGAAACGGCTCCGGCTCCCAGGGCCGCACATTGCGGTTCACCCAGGGCAGGCGGGTTAAATCGGTGTTTTGGCCCAAGAGTAAATCGGCCAGTGTGCGCCCAGCCAGGTTGGAGCTGGACACACCCAGACCCACATAACCGCCAGCCCAGGCCATGCCGCTGCCGCGGTCCAGGCCCACGCTGGTGCACCAGTCGCGCGGCACACCCAGCACGCCGCACCAGGCATGTTCCAGGCGTATGCCGCGGGTTTGCGGAAACCAGCGCAGCAACATGGCTTGTAAGCCCTCGATGCTGGCCTGTTGCGTGATGCCGTTCACGTCGGTGGCCGATCCAAAGCGGTAAGGCACCCCCCGCCCGCCCATGGCAATGCGGCCTTCTCGCGTGCGCTGCGCATAGCCATAGCTGTGCGCAGCGTCACCCAACAGCTCATGCCCGCTCCAGCCTATCTCGTCCCACAGCGCGGCGGGCAGCGGCTCGGTGATGACCAGCGCGCTGTTCATTGGCATCCATTGGCGTTTGAGGCCTGGCAGCCCAGCGGTAAAGCCCTCGGTGGCACGCACGATCAAGGGTGCGCGCACCACGCCATGTGCGGTTTGTACGCGGCCTTTTTCTAAACCTATCACTCCGCTTTGCTCGTAGATAGACACGCCCATGCGCTCCACCACATCGGCCAGGCCACGCACCAGCTTGGCAGGCTGCACCGGTGCCGTTCCGTGGTGCACCAAGCCACCCATCACCTGGGCTACACGGATGCGCGCGCTTGCTTCGGTCCCGTCAATCAGGCTGACACGCTCTTGCGGCACATCCCACGCGCGGGCCTCGCGGTAGCTGGCTTGCACACGCGTCCATTGCGCTGCATTGGTCGCCACTCGCAGCGTGTCGGTGCGCACGATGTCGGCGTCTATGTTTTCGCGCTTAGCCACGGCCAGCACTTCGTCCACCGTGCCGTGCATCGCGGTCTCCATGGCGATGACGGCAGCGCGGCTGGAGCTGGCAAGATACTTTTCACGCGACCAGCCAAAGCCCCCGCTCAGCCAACCGCCGTTGCGGCCCGAAGCGCCAAAGCCGCAAAACTCTTTTTCCAAAATCGTGACGCGTAAATCTGGCTGCGCGCGCTTAAGGTAATACGCCGTCCACAAACCGGTATAGCCACCCCCCACGATGCAGACATCCGCATCCCGGTCGCCGGGCAGCGCCGCGCGGTAAGCCGGCAGGCCACCGATGTCGGCGTACCAGAAGGAGATGTTGCCGTTGCTGGGGTGGGGCATGGTGGGTAGCTTACGCTTGAATAATTTTGCCTACCTAGGGTAAACCCCTAAGTTCTTCTCCTTTTATTAGATGATGTATTTACGATAATAAATATTATTATCAAATAATTAATATCAATGTTATTCCGGCAAGAAGTAGCCGCCGCACAAGCAGCGCAATACCTAGGCAGTGTCCGCTTGCAGCGGCCTTGGTCTTATGCTGCGGTGACCAGCGTTGCATTGGCGCTGGCCCTGATGCTGGTGGCCTTTGCCACCTGGGGCGAGGTCAACCGCAAAGCGCGCTTAAGTGGTGTGGTGGTGCCTAGCCAAGGCAGCCTCAACATCAGCGCGCCGCAAGCGGGCGTGGTGATGGACCTACCGGTGCGCGAAGGGCAATGCGTGAAGGCCTTCGGCGGGTCCTGCCACTGAAAGCAGGCCTGATGGTGGAAGCCGATGTATTGCAAGAGCGCCGCAAGGTAGGGGAATGGGTGCTGGTGCCGGTGTTGGCTGCTAGGCAGCGCTTGAGAGTTCTAAATGCGCAACTACCGCATTCATGAGCGAAACAAAAGGGATTTTTTCAAACACCATATTTGAGAGTTCTTTATGCCAAAGTTAATCTTCAAAAAGATACTGAATGAGCCATTTAACCCTGAGGAATTTGATGAACTACCGGTTCTTGGAAAAATAAAGTATTCAATTTATCAATTCTCTTTATTTTTTTCTATGACTCTATTAATTGCGGCGGCATTTACGGAAATCGATAGGCGTTATGTCTTTGACATTGCCAAAGGGATGCTTTTAATTATTTTCATAAGCCAATATGTTCCCTTGCTTGTCAAAAGATTGCTTGGTAATTTTTTGAAGAAAAAATAAGTTGGTTTTTTTTAGCGATTCGCACTTCGTTAAAAAATTTGTGTGGGGTGCCATTGGAGGAATTTATCATGCGAGAGTTACGACGATGGACAGCCCTTGGTGTCGCGATGGTCTGAAGGTTCTATGCAGCGATAGGGATCGTGTGCCGCCTTCGCGCGTTGCTTCTAGCGATAGAGCCATACAGATTTCAGCTATTTGCGATTTCAGCAGGCTATACCGACCAAGTGCGTTGTGGTGCAGACCGAGTAAGCCACCAAGGGTGAAGGTGCACCTAGGGCAGAAGCACCGGTCAACGCTGAGCCCGCCCTGCCAAATTGGCGTACCTTGTGGTCGAACGTGGGGGTCTCAGCCGATCATTGACCTTCAATCCGGCAAACCCCCGCCTGGCACACGGGGCGCAAGGATGCACTGGGTGCGAGCGAGGGTGTGCGCTCCATTGCCAAGGTTTGGCCGATACGCAGTTCACAATTGCCAGGTACCCTGGCACAAAGTTGTGCGTCACTCAGTGCGATGGACTTTTGAATTTTGCGAAAGCTTTTCAAGAATTCATGGGCTATGGGCTCAACGCCAACCTGGCTGACCCGAATGTAACTCAGGGCGCCAACAAAGCCGAAATACAGAACCCCCAGTTGTTCGATCGGTTGTGCAGCGTGCACTCTTGCCAGTTCGCGAACGCATACGGCGTAAGCCCTGGTGTCGCGGTAAATCTGGGTGAAGCACTTTTCCTGGGCTTGTACCGCGGCTTCGCGCAGCGCCTTTAGCTGCGCCGAGCTGGGTTCCGGTGCATGGCTTTTTGCGCTGGTAGCGGCCGTCAAAAGCAAAGCCAGGAAAGTAATTAACACTTTCGGCATAAAAACCCTCCCGAAGGAGGGTGTGAGTTCAAGCACACAAACGGCAGATCAGTTAACGCGGGTGACGCGTGGTGTCGGAGCGCTGAGGTTGGGGTTGGCTTTGAAGTAAGTAACAAAAGCGTCCAAGTCGATGATTTTGGTATCCAACTTGTTAGAGCCTTGTTGCACCATGGTACTGAAGTTATCGGGCGCTGTGCCGGTGGCCAAGTAGCTGTTGGTCACGACCTTGTACGTTTTGGCCGGGTCAATTGCCACACCGTTGAGCTTGACACTACCGCTTATCACGCGTGCGCCAGCACCTTTGATGGCACCGGCGGCCACACTGTTGTTGTACGCGTAGGTGAAGCCCTTGGAAACACTTAGGATGCGCCCCACCGTGTTGGTCGTAGGGTTTGTTTTGGCCGTGTTGTTGGGCATTTCCCATTGTTCCTCCAGTAGGCGAATAATTTGTGTGCCTGTCAAATTCAGCACCATCAGGTTGTTCGCGAAAGGTTCTATCGTCGCCAATTCAGAGTAAAGCACCGCGCCATCAGTTTTACCTGAGACGGTTTTCAAAAGGTCCGCACGCACCGAGCCGGGATTTACAAAGGCCACATCAGGGGTGTACCCCGGGATGCCATAAAAATAGCTGTCTGCCATCACATCGGCCAATGCGCTCTCATTGGTTTCGTCGCGGTCTTTACCGTTGGCTAACAAGGCACGTTTGATATCCGTAGCCACGGAGCCCACGACCAGGTTTCCGGCGGTTGTGGACAAGTTGACGTAATTCGTTACCAGGGCGTCGATTGCCGGGTCTTTCTCAAAGACTGCAAAGCCCGTTGGAGCTACCTGTGCCACCTTATTTGAGTTGATGGACCGGATGACAGGAACGGTATTGGCACTTGCGCTAACCAAGCCAGCGCCGGGTTTGAGGGTGAGGTCAATCTCGCTGACTGCCTGACCATAAAAGCCGGTAGAAGTTAGCAAAACTGATTTACCGCTTGCAGTGGAATAGTTGCAAACGTACTCTTGGTGCGTGTGGCCGCTGACAACCAGGTCCACGCTGCTGTTGAGCTTGTCAAGAATGGCTTTGATGTCGCCGGAAAAGCCGGGGCAGGTCTTGTCGTTGACGGTGGATGCGGTCGTTTGACCGCCTTGGTGAATGAGCACGGCGACCGCGGTCACACCCTGCGCTTTTAGTTGGCTGGCGTAGGTATTGATGGTGCTGACCTCGTCGTCAAAGCGCAGACTGGATACGCCTTCGGCACCTACCAAATTGGGCGTGGCCTTCAAGGTCAAACCAATAAATCCGACGCTGACTGTGCCAAAGCGCTTTATATAGGTCGCAGGCAGCACGGGTTTGCCGGTGTTGGTGTCGATCACGTTGGCGGCAAGGTATTTGTATTTGGCGCCGGAGAAAGTGCCGCCGGCCATTAAGCAGGTGTCGATACCCACTACGCCTTGACCGTTGGAGCTGGGGTAGCAGCCACCGTTTTGAATCCGCTTGAGCTCGGTGATACCGCGGTCAAACTCATGGTTGCCAACGGAAGAAACTTCAACCCCAATCTGGTTCAAGATGTCAACGGTGGACTCGTCGTGGTTGATCGCCGATGCAAATGGCGAGGCAGCCAACAAGTCACCTGCACCCACCATGATGTTGTTGGGGTTTTTGGCCCGAATTGCTTTGACTGCAGTAGCCAAATATGCTGCACCGCCCACGTTCAGCGTGCTCGTGGTGGCGCCGTTGGGCATCACCATGCTTCCGCCACTTGAAGTCAAGGTAAGCTCCTGAAAGTTCCCATGGAAGTCGTTGATGGCTATGATTTTCACGTTGACCGGCGTTGCTGCGACCTTGTCGAGCAGTTGGTCGTAGGCATTGCCTGCAGCAGAGCTCGTCTTAGGAATCAGCGCGCCCTTGACCAAATCGCCTATGCCTGAGGTGTCCAGCCCGGCGTTTGTCAGGCTCCTTAAAACAAGCGCCTGCGCCTGGCTAATGGTGTCCGGCTTGAGGAGTGCAGCGCTACTGCTGTCAAAAGCGGCAAACAACGCAGCGGTGTCAGCGGTCGCAGTGGACAAACTGGCCACAAGTTGCTCGGTCAGTGGAGTGATGTGCGCTGTTGCGACGCGGGCGCTGTCACTGGACACCAAGGAATGCAGTTTGGTGCTTGCGGTACTGGCTTCAAGCAGACAGGGTACGTTTGCATTTGGCGCAAACAGGCTGTAGCTGCCGTCGGTATTTGTTTTGCCCGCCGCGCTGCCGCCAATGCAACGCAGGCTGACGTCTGCGCCGGACAAAGCGGCTCCGGTAGCGGCGTTGCCGCTGACGCTGACGCCGTCCACCGTGGAGCTGCCACAAGCGACCAAAATGCCAAGCCCTAGACATGCAGTAGTTGCTAAGAGCGCGGTGAAGCAGCCTGCGCGACGCATCTTGCGAACGATATATAAATAGGATGGAGGTGTCATAGGTACCTTTAAGTAATTAGTCACCTTATTTTTTCATTTAAAAATTACATTAATATTACCAAATTAATAATAAATAATTCGCGAACTTGCAGTAGACACTGTGGCTTCGCAAAATTTCCAGCGCAAACAGAGCCGTCTCTTGGATTAGCTTGAATTTGTCCCGAGCCTTTGCACGCGTCTTTGCTTCAACCTTTGTGATGTATGGAGTGCGGGCGTACAAAGCCAACCGGGAAATGACAGCGCGGCGCGCCACCATGTCGCCGTCTCAGCGGTCGCTGTGAAAGCACTTGGCTCAAAGTATGGCCGGGCTTGCGCGCGCCGCAAGTGGGTGGGGTTGGCGTTCAGGAAAGGGTTGCGCCCCATGCCGCATGCATGCGCGCGCTACGCTAAATCGCCGCAGATGCGAGGATGGTGATCGCTGAATAATGGCCCATATGGATTGGATGGGCGCCTATTTGGCTGCTTGGCAGGACTTTGCATGGTGTCTTTAGCTGCCCGCTTTTCCAAATACCCGGGTTGGGTCTGGCCGGCTGGCCTTGGCCTGACCTACTAACCCCACAAAAAAAGGCCGCTTTACAGCGGCCATTTTTAGAGGGCTAAAACTCCATCACTTGCCTGGTACTTTACCTTCTACGCCTTTGACGTAGAACATAACGCCGCTCAGGAATTTGTCGTCAGCGACTTCGCCTTCTTTCAGGAGGGTCTTACCGGTGTTGTCCACCAAGGGGCCCTTCCAGATGCTGAAGGTGCCCGCTTTCAGGCCCGCTTTGACTTCATCGACTTTGGCTTTGGTTTCTGCGGGCACGTCTTCGGCGATAGAGACAATGTCAATCGCGCCTTCTTTCACGCCCCACCATACGCCGCCGGTGGTCCAAGTGCCTTCCAAAGCGTCTTTGGTGGCTTTGATGTAGTAGGGAGTCCAGTTGATGACGCTCGATGCCAGGTGGGCTTTGGGGCCGTAGGCGGTCATGTCCGAATCCCATCCAAAAGCGCGCTTGCCTTTGTCCTGTGCGGTTTTGAGCACAGCGGGCGAATCGGTGTTTTGGAACAGCACGTCCGCGCCGCCATTGATCAGGCTGGTGGCGGCTTCGGTTTCCTTGGGCGGGTTGAACCACTCATTGACCCAGACCACTTTGGTCTTGATCTTGGGATTGCTGCTTTGCGCGCCCAGTGTGAAGCTGTTGATGTTGCGGATCACTTCAGGGATGGGCACCGAAGCGACCACGCCCAGCGTACCGGTCTTGCTCATCTTGCCCGCGATCACGCCGGCCATGTACGCGCCTTCGTAGGTGCGGCTGTCATAGGTGCGCATGTTGTCGGCAGTCTTGTAGCCGGTGGCATGTTCAAACTTGACGTCTTTGAATTCGGGGGCCAGCTTGAGCATCGTCTCCATGTAGCCAAAGGTGGTGCCGAAAATGACTTTGTTGCCCTGGCTGGCCATGTCGCGAATCACGCGCTCGGCGTCAGCCGATTCGGGCACGTTTTCGACAAAGGAAGTGACGATCTTGTCGCCGAACTCTTTTTCCAAGGCTTTACGTGCGTTGTCGTGTGCAAACGTCCAGCCGCCATCACCCACGGGGCCGACATAGGCAAATGCGATCTTCAGCGGCTCGGCCTTGGCTGCTGCTGGCGCTGCTGCCGGTGCGGCTGCTTCAGGCTTTTTGCCACAGCCCACTAGCACCGCCGCTGCCACGGCTGTTACCACTGCAATTTTCAGCAGCGAACGTTTTTGCACATCTGTCATGTCATTTCCTTTGTAGAAAGTAAGGTCAGGGGAAGAGAAACATCTTCAGGAACCGGGGTAAAACGGTTTTCCAATCGAAGCTGGCATATTAATCCGAATCCAGGCCGGATTGCGAGAAATAAGCGCCAGGACCACGATGGTAGCCACATAAGGCAGCATGCTCAGCACCTGGCTGGGCACTTCTACCCCTATACCTTGGAAGTGGAATTGGAGCATAGTGACGCCGCCGAATAAATACGCCCCAAGGAGTACGCGCCCGGGCCGCCAAGTGGCAAACGTGGTCAGCGCCAAGGCGATCCAGCCCTTGCCTGCCACCATGCCCTCGACCCACAGCGGGGTGTAAATAATCGAAATATAGGCCCCGGCCAGCCCGCACAGCGCGCCTCCGGCGACCACGCAGGCCAGCCGTATCCAGCGCACCGGGTAGCCCAGGGCATGGGCTGATTCCGGGCTTTCGCCCACGCTACGCAAAATCAGGCCGCTGCGGGTGCGGTAAAGAAACCAGACCAGTGCTCCGGCAAAAGCAATCGTCAAATACACCAGCGGGTGGTGCTTGAACAGCGCCGAACCGAGCCAGGGCATATCCGACAAGCCGGGGATGGCAAACAGGGGCCGTTCCGGGATTTTTGCTTGCACATAGCCCACGCCTACAAAGGCGGAAAAGCCACCGCCAAACAGGCTGAGCGCCAATCCGGTGGCGTATTGGTTGGTGTTGAGCCAGATGACCAGCGCGCCAAAAATAGCGGCCATCAGCCCCCCGGCCAGCATGCCGGCGGCAAAGCCCAGGGTATCGCTGCCGGTATGCACCACCGTGGCAAAACCAGCGATCGCAGCGCACAGCATCATCCCCTCAGCACCCAGATTGACAATACCCGCCTTCTCATTGATCAACAAGCCCAGCGAGGCGATGGCAAGCACCGTACCGGCGTTCAGCGTGGCGGCGATCAGCAGTGCGTAGGATTCCATCAGCGGCTCCCTCCGGTGGCGGCTTGCGACTGGCGCACCAGCCGATAGTTCACCAGCGTGTCACAGGCCAGCAGACTAAACAGGAGCAGGCCTTGGAACACCCCTGTCAACGATTTGGGCAAGCCCAGGCGCGATTGCGCCAGCTCGCCACCGATATAAAACATGCTCATCAGCAGGCTGGAAAACACCAGCCCTACCGGGTGTAGTCGCCCCACGTAGGCCACGATGATGGCGGCAAACCCGTAGCCCGCCGGCACGTACGGCGTCAACTGCCCGATCGGCCCGGCCACCTCCAGCGCCCCGGCCAGCCCTGCCATGCCACCTGATACCAGCAGTGCCGTCCACAACGCCTGGCGCGCCGAAAAGCCGGCATAGCGCGCCGCCGCCGGCGCCAGCCCGCCCACTTGCTGCGCAAAACCGGCGCGGGTGCGGAATAGAAACGCCCACATCGCACCCACACCGACTAACGCAAACAACACGCCAATCGTCATACGCGAGCCGTCCATCAAGCGCGGAATACGGGTCACCGCGTCAAAGTTTTTGGTTTGCGGGAAGTTATAGCCCAGTGGGTCCTTCCAAGGGCCATAGACCAAGAGGCCCAGCACTTGCACGGCCACATAGACCATCATCAGGCTGACCAAAATTTCATTGGCGTTAAAGCGGTCGCGTAAAAGTGCAGTGATACCGGCCCACACCATGCCGCCCAGCACCCCTGCCAAAATGACGGCGACGACCATCCAGCGACCAGTGTCTTTATCGGCCAGCAGCGCCACGCCGCTGGCGCAAACCGCGCCAATGATGTATTGCCCCTCGGCCCCAATATTCCATACATTCGAGCGAAAACACACCGCCAAGCCCAAAGCGATCAGTAGTAAGGGTGTGGCCTTCACGATCAATTCGCCTACGGCGTAACTACTTTTAAGTGGCTCCCAAAAAAACATTTGCAGGCCGCGCACCGGGTCTTTGCCCAACAGGCTGAACAGCAGCACGCCCAGCAGCACGGTAATGAGTAGCGCCAGCAGCGGCGAGGCAAAAGTCCAAAAGCCCGAAGGCTGGGCACGCACTTGCAGCTTGATCATGCCTGCGCCTCCCACAAGCCGCTCATCCACTCGCCCATTTGCGCCACCGTGGCCTCACCCACCGCGATCGAGGGCGACAGTTTGCCGTGCGCAATCACTTGCAAGCGGTCGCAAATTTCAAACAATTCGTCCAGCTCTTCGCTGACCACCAACACCGCGCAACCGGCGTCGCGCAAGGCCAAAATGGCGCCGCGTATTTGCGCCGCAGCGCCCACATCCACCCCCCAGGTCGGCTGCGACACGATGAACAGCGCAGGCTGGGCATCGATCTCCCGCCCCACAATGAATTTTTGCAAATTACCGCCCGACAGCGAGCGCGCTGCCGCGTCCGGCCCGTTGGCTTTGACGCCAAAGCGCTCAATGATGCGCTGCGCCTGCGCGCGCAAGAGGCCCAGCTGTAGCCATCCTCCGGCAAAGCCGGGCCAGGCAATCGCCTCGGTGCGCGTGAGCAGCAGGTTGTGCGCCAGGCTGAGCGTGGGCACGGCGCCGCGCCCAAGCCGCTCTTCCGGCACGAAATGCAGGCCCAGGGCACGGCGCGCCGCCGGGCCTTTGGCTGCTACATCGACCTCGCCCATGTGGATACTGCCCTGTGGCGCGCGGCAGTCCTCGCCGGACAAAGCGTAGAGCAACTCGCGCTGCCCATTACCCGATACGCCCGCAATCCCCAGCACTTCGCCCGCGCGCACTTGCAGGTCTATGCCCAGTAAATCCACGCCAAACTGGTCTTCGCGCGGCAGGTGCAAATCGCGTACCCCCAGGCGCGCGGCGCCAGGTTCGCGCACCTCGTGCTTGAGTTGCGGTGGCTCGGCACCAATCATCAGCTTGGACAGGGATGCGTTGGACTCCTGCGCCGGGTTGCACACGCCGGTCACCTTGCCCCCGCGCAGTACGGTGCAGGCATTGCACAGGGCGCGAATTTCGTGCAGCTTGTGGCTGATGTACAAAATGCTGCAGCCCTCCAGGGCCAATTGCTGCAGCACCACAAACAATTTTTCCACCGCCTGCGGCGTCAGCACCGAGGTGGGTTCGTCCAGAATCAGCAACTGCGGTTGCGTCAACAGCGCGCGGATGATTTCTACCCGCTGCATCTCGCCCACGCCCAGGGTGTGCACCGGGCGCGCAGGGTCTATGTCCAGGCCGTATTGGCGCGCCTTGCTGCTGATGCGCTCGCTCACCTGGTCCAGGCTCAGGCTTTTGTCCAGGCCCAGCCAGACGTTCTCGGCCACGGTAATCGTGTCAAACAAATTGAAATGCTGGAACACCATGCTGATGCCCAGGGCGCGCGCCTCTTTAGGGTTGCGGATGTGCACCGGCTGGCCGTTAAAGCGCATCTGGCCGGCGTCGGGCTTGATCGCGCCGTAGATGATTTTCATCAGCGTCGATTTGCCCGCACCGTTTTCGCCCAGCACCGCATGGGTCTGGCCGGGCAGCACCGTCAGCGACACCTCGCTATTGGCTACCACGCCGGGGTAGGCTTTGGTGATGCCGGTCAGTTCAAGGCGGGGGAAGGTCATGCGGCGGGCGGTAGGGCAGGAGGGGCGCTGGGGTTTGCAGGGAGTGCGTATGCTAACGTCAAGGCCAGCGCAGGCTGTCCTGATTTACCCTTGCACCTGTTGGAGGCATCGCCAAGTTCCATGACCCTACCGAAAGCACACAACAAGCCCATCCGCTTTTTCAAGGGCGGCGTGCTGCACACCCTGCACGATGTCGCGCCGGACCGCACCTTATTGGAAGTACTGCGCGAGGACCTGCACCAGGCTGGCACCAAGGAGGGCTGCGGCGAGGGCGATTGCGGAGCGTGCACCGTGGTCTTGGGCAGCTTGCAAGCGGGCAAATTGCAAACCCGTGCGGTCAATAGCTGCATCAAACTGGCGCATTCAGTCGATGGCATGGCGTTGTGGACGGTAGAAGACTTGGCCGCCCCCGATGGCCGTTTGCATCCGGCACAAGAGGCCTTGGTACAGTGCCATGGGTCGCAATGCGGCTTTTGCACGCCGGGCTTTGTGATGAGCATGGCCGCCCTGTGCGAACAGGTGGGCGCTAAACCGATTACCCGCGACATCGCGCAGCATGCCTTGTCCGGCAACCTGTGCCGCTGCACCGGCTACCGCCCGATTCTGGACGCCGCCTGCCGCATGCAAACCCTGCCCCCAATGGCTTTGGATACCCCAGCGCTGCGCCAGCAACTAAAGGACCTGGCACGGTCCGCAGCGGCTGAAACCGCCCCATTAACAAAGCCCGCTAAGGCGGCGAAAAGTGCCGCCGGCCTGCGTCCCGGCTCGGCCCGTCCGTTCGCGCAGCAAACCGATAGTGCCTATCTCGCCCCCACGAGCTTGCCCGAGCTACTGACCTTGCGCCACGCGCACCCCGACGCGCAATTGGTGGCCGGTTGCACCGATGTGGGCTTGTGGGTGACCAAACAACACCGCCAGTTTGCCCGCGTGCTGGACACCACGCGGGTGGCCGAATTGCGCCAGGTGGAGCGCTACTCGCACCATATCGCCATTGGCGCAGCGGTCAGCCTGCAAGATGCCTTTGCCGCGCTGGTCAAAGACCGCCCGCAACTGCAAAGCTTTGCCGACCGCTTTGCTGGCCTGCCGGTGCGCAATGCCGGCACCCTGGGCGGTAATGTGGCCAATGGCTCGCCGATAGGCGACTCCATGCCCTTGCTCATCGCCCTGGGGAGCAACGTCGTGCTCGCCAGTGTGCGTGGCTACCGCGAAATGCCCCTGGAAGCGCTCTACACCGGCTACCGGCAAAACTGCATGGCGGCTGATGAAGTGCTGGCTTACATCAAAGTACCGCGCCCGCAGCGGGGCGAACTGGCACACGCCTACAAAATTTCTAAGCGTACCGAAGACGATATCTCCGCCGTCTGTCTGGCGCTGCAACTGCACCTGCAAGGTGGCAAAGTGGTACGCGCTTCGATAGGCGCAGGCGGCGTGGCTGCTACACCAGTACGCGCCAGCGCCACCGAAGCGGCTTTGCGCGGACAAGCCTGGACCGAGGCTACGGTGCAACTGGCCATGGACACGCTGCGCGCCGAGTTTTCGCCCATCTCCGACATGCGCGCCAGCGGCAATTACCGCCGCCAGGTGCTGGGCAATTTGCTCTGGCGTTTCTGGCTAGAAAGCCAGGGCCACATCGCCACGGATATCCACCGCCTGGACCTGGAGCTGCACGCATGAGCGCCCCGCAGGCCCCCAGCAAAGCGCAAGGCGCCGCGTTCCTAGTCAGTGGCCGCGACGCGCCGCACGAAAGCGCCCGCGCCCAAGTGGCCGGTGCGGCAACATTCATCGACGACATGCCCGAGCTGCAAGGCACACTGCATGCTGCGCCCATCCTGTCCACGGTGGCCCACGGCAAGCTCAAGGGCGTGGACGTGCGGGCCGCGCGGGCCATGCCCGGAGTAGTCGCCGTGGTGCTGGCGCAAGACATTCCTGGCGATGCCATGCTCGCCTCCTTTGCCGGTGACGAGTCGATTTTTGCGCGCGACACGGTGCAGCACATCGGGCAAGTGGTGGGCTTGGTAGTGGCACGCAGCGTGATGCAAGCGCGCCGCGCTGCCCGCAAAGTCGTGCTCGATATCGACGCCTTGCCCGCCGTGCTGACCGTGCAGCAAGCGTTAGCCGCGCAAAGCTATGTGCTGCCGCCGGTGTTTGTGCGCCGGGGTGATGTGCAAGCAGGCCTGCTGGCCGCCGCGCACACGCTACGCGGCAGCCTAGAAGTAGGCGGGCAAGAGCACTTTTACCTGGAAGGCCAGGTCGCTTACGCGGTGCCGCAAGCCCAGGGGCAATGGCTGATCCACAGCAGCACCCAGCATCCGGGCGAAGTGCAGCACTGGGTGGCGCATGCGCTAGGTCTACACAACCATGCGGTACGGGTGGAATGTCGGCGCATGGGCGGGGGCTTTGGTGGCAAAGAAACCCAGGCTGGCCATGTGGCGGTGTGGGCGGCGGTGGCGGCGCAGGTGGTGCGCGCACCGGTCAAGCTGCGCCTGGACCGGGACGATGATTTTTTGATTACCGGCAAGCGCCATCCGTTTGCTTACCAATACACCGTTGGCTTTGACCCCACCGGGCGTTTGACCGCGCTGCAATTGCAGATGGCAGTGAACTGCGGCTTTAGTGCCGACTTGTCCGGCCCGGTGGCAGACCGTGCGATCTTTCACACCGACAACGCTTATTTTTTAGAGAACGTGGAAATCGCCTCCTACCGCTGCAAAACCCATACCCAAAGCCATACCGCATTCCGCGGCTTTGGTGGGCCGCAGGGCGTCATCGTGATCGAAAAAATCATGGGCGATATCGCCCGCGCCTTAGGGAAAGACGCGCTCGATGTGCGCTTGCGCAATGTGTACAGCGACGAAGCCCTGACTGCGCCCGCTACGCCGACTGCCAATAAGCAGCCCGCGCTGCGCGACACCACGCATTACCAGATGAAGGTGGAAGACAACATCCTGGCGCCCTTGCTTACCACTTTGGAAAAGCAATGCGGCTACCGCCAACGCGTGCAAGACATCCGCAAATGGAACACGTACAGCCCCGTGCTACGCCGGGGTATTGCCATCACGCCGGTCAAGTTTGGCATCAGTTTTACCGCCACGCTGTTCAACCAGGCCGGCGCTTTGGTGCACGTGTATTTAGACGGCAGCGTGCGCGTGCACCACGGCGGCAC
>CANFLU010000014.1 GCA_947447975.1 Comamonadaceae bacterium
ACACTTGTTCCATGCATGCCTCTAAATCAAGCCACAAAAGCGGCAAGCGCGGCAGATGCCGCGCTTGCCGCCTGTCTGGCGGAATCAGTGATTAGTCAACGCTTGCTACGAACATCGTGTCAAACTTGCCGTCCTTGTACACATTGACCACCAGCGGTACCGAAACCTGACGTTTCTGACCGAAGGAAGTGGTGCCCACGTACTTGAGCTTGGCATCACCCACCATATAGGGGTTGGGAGCGGAGAAGGAATCCATGGTTTTCTGGAATTCTTTGACGTCGGTCATGCCTTTGGGGTTGGCCTTGAGGGTTTCCAGGATGTACTCCAGGGCGTAGACCTTGGTGTTGGACTCGTCGTTGTACTCACCGAATTTCTTGGTGTAACGGGCCACAAATTCGCGCATCTTGTCAGAAGCCAATTGTGGAGTGGAAGCGCCGCCCACCGAGATGAAGCCGTCAGCCAGTTTGCCAGCGCCTTCTTTCAAGACGTTAGCGTCTTGCGCGGTTTCGGTGGAGATCAGGCCTTTGTAGCCTTGCTCACGCGCCGAGCGGATCAGCTGGGGTGCTTGCGCAGGTGCGACGCCAGACAAAACCAGCAAATCGGGGTTGGTTTTCAGGACGGGCAACAACACGGGGGTGAAGTCCTTGGTGTCCACTTGGTAGGTCACATTGGCCGATACCACTTGCAAGCCCAGGGCTTTGGCGGCTGCGGCGCCGCTGTCACGCTGGCTCAAAGGATCGGACTCGTTCGCGGCTACGAACGCGACCTTTTTAACGCCGCTTTTTTCCATCAGGTGTTTGTAGATGGCGGGGCCGGATTGGTAGTTAGCCACCATACCCAAAATCGCATTGCTGGCGGGCTTGGTGTACAGCTCTTTAGGGAATGCGTAGGGGAAGTACATGATGCCGCGGCTTTCGGCCACCGGACGCACGGCAGCGGCGCCGTCATCGACGTTGGGGCCCACGACGTAGTGGATGCCTTCCTGGGCCATTTTTTCCATGCCGGCAATGGCGCGCTTGGGGTCTTTTTGGTCGTCAAATGCAACGATTTGAACGTTGTAGGTGGTGCCGCCGATCTTCACGCCACCGGTTTCATTGATCCAGTCCGCACGTGTTTCCATGGAGCGCTGGTTGGAGATACCCCAGCTGGCAGCCGGGCCGGAGGTCACGCCGACAAAACCGATCTTCAGTACCGGGTTGGCGGCAAAAGCAGCGCCGCTGAAGGCGGCTGCGATTGTGGCGGACAGCAGGCTGGCCGCTAGAAAATTACGCTTTTTCATGAACGAGACTCCTTGGGAGGGATTGGAAGAAGGAAGGAATTTTCCAAACCTGGCAGTCTTAACGGCCTATCAGCTTGGTGACCGGATCTTCTTTCGTGTTAACAATCTTGTCAACATATTTTTGGATTTTTTGTCGTTTTCGGAAAGCGCCTGTAAGATGCCTCCAGGGCCTGTTTTTGCGGCCTTGGCAGGTATCTTGAAATCCTTGCCAGCACGCTATTTTTGCACTTTTTTACCCACCCGGTAAGCTTTGTGCAATGGGTGAAATCCCGATACTAACCGTTAAGAAACAAAGACTTAGAGGCCGTATGCCCCAATCCTTGAGCCCTGAAGACGCGCAGGAAGCCCATATCGTAGAACGCATCTACGAGGCGGTGATCGACCAACGCCTAGCACCCGGCGCCAAGCTGTCCGAGGCCAGTCTGTGTACGGCTTTTGGCGTAGGCCGTATGCGCATCCGACGCTGCCTTTTGATTCTCGCCAGCCGCGAAGTGGTGGAGTTGCAGCCCAACCGTGGTGCCTACGTGGCGCAGCCCAGCGCTCAGCAGGCGCGCGAGATTTTCGAGGCTCGCCTGGCCATTGAGCCTTCCCTGGCGGGCTTGGCTGCCGTGCGGGTCAAGCGCGCCGACGTGAAGGCCTTGCAGTCTTTGTTGCGCAAAGAAGCGCAGGCCCACAAGGCCGCTAACCGGCGCGAGGCGATTCGACTCTCTGGTCAGTTCCATGTGGCATTGGCCCAGGTGGCCGACAACTCGGTGATGCTGCGCATCGTCAAAGACCTGGTGACCCGCAGCTCGCTCATTATTGGCATGTACGGCGACCCCGGCTTTACCAACTGCCGCGATGACGACCATATGGCCATCGTCGATGCGCTGCTGGCCAAAGACAGCGGCCAGGCCGAGCAGCTAATGAAAGCCCATTTAAGCCATATCACCGAGCACCTGGATTTAGAACGCCAATTGGTTGCACCAGCCGACCTTGTTTCGCTTTTCGGTGAAGCGACACCGCTGTTGAGTGCGCGCGCCTAGGTCGGCATATCGCGGGCTGCGCAGCACCTGCCAGCCGGATATGAGATAAAGAATTGGGCTGGGCCAGCGTTCAAGCGCGCCGGTCTACGTGCTGGCCTTTGGCCTTGACCTGCTGCGATTCTTGGCGATGCTCTACAGCCTTGGCTTCTGCTACTTTAGGGGGCGGCTCATTGCGCACTTTGGCTTCGATCTTGTCCATCGTGTCCGCGCGGGTTTGTTGCGGTGGCCGCGGCACGTAGTTGGAAGTACTGACATTGGATATGGGCATACCTAAGTCCTTCTCTGGTGCGGGCCTGGCCGGCCCTTAGTTGGTTTTACCCAAATTGAGTACCGCATCGGCTACCTTCCCTGAGTCCTTTTCAATGGACAGCACATCGGTGCCCACACGCATAAACTGGTAGCCTGGATAAAAACTCAGCTTGCCAAGCAGCGGCTCAGGAATGGGGAAGGTCTTGGCGCTGGAGGGCAAAGCTTCGCCAAATTTCCAGGCCACCGGGTTCTTGGTTTCACAACCCGCCGCCTTGCTAAAGCTCAGGCCTTCGGGGCAACTGCCGGGCGAGCTATTTTCCATGAAGTAATTGCGAATCATCTCGGTGCGCAGCTTGCCGAAATAGTTTTTCATTTGTTTGCCACGCTCGGGCGGAAACACCGGCTTGGCCTCGGAATCTAAAGGCAATTTGCGGCTCAGGTCTTCAGGCTGCGGGCTGCTAGCTCCCAAGGAGATATTGATGCTGGGCGCTGCCGGGGCTGGTGCGCCCCCCACCGGCGCTGCAGCGCTGCCGCTGCCCACCGCCAGGGTGACGGTGCCCGGTGGTGGCGCAGCCCCTGCCGCCGGGGCTGCAGGCGCGCCGCCCGCGCTGGTCTCCTCGGCGCCTTTTTTACTGCCGCTACTGGGCGATGTAGCGCCTTCCGATCCGTAGAGGTATTTCAGTGCCAGCGGGTCATTTTTCAGTTTGTTTTCAATGATCTGGTCAAACACGCCAGCGATCTTGACCGTATTGGCCGAGCCCAGCCATTGGGGCCGGTTGCTGCTCAGTAGTAGCACCTGGGAAATGGAGCACGCCGGACCATTGGCTTTCAGCCATTGCGCTGCCAAGTCGCCACGCTCCTGTGGGTCATGGGTGGTCAGCGCCATGGTGCGAAATTCGGCGATCGAGCAGGTGTAGGGGTTCACCACGTTGGGCGCTACCGGCAGCGGGTTTTTTTTGGTAGTTTGCGCGGGTGCGCCACTGGCAAAAAAGAGTGACATCCCCAAGGCTACTAGCAGGTGGCCGCTACGCGCAAAAAAAACCTCAACTCTTGGCAGATCCGGCAGGCGCATGGGTTCCTTTGAAAAGGTGTCGGTTTACGCGGGGAAGTCTAACTGAATATCCCTAAACTTATGAATTCGGCGATTCCTTTACATCCTGTGGATTACGCCAATTACACCCGGCTTGGGGTGGGTCCCAGTGAAATGGAAATTTGCCTGGCCCCAGCGCGAACCAGAGCCTCCCCGGGGCAGAAGCCACAAGCTGCGCCTGCGATCGGTACTATCATGGCTTGCCTCAAGGGCTAGCTCAATTCCTCTGATCAATGTAGGAGACAAACCCATGCAAAGACGCCAGATCCTCGCCACCAGTGTGGTCAGTGCCGCTTTCCCTTCCTTGGTGTGGAGCCAGGCCTTGGAAAAGCCGCAACTCAGCATTGCGGTCGGTGGTAAGAACCTGTTTTACTACCTGCCGCTGACGATTGCCGAGCAACTGGGCTACTTCAAGGCCGAGGGCTTGGACGTCACGATTGTGGATTTTTCAGGTGGTGCACGGGCTTTGCAGGCGGTGGTGGGCGGCAGCGCGGACGTCGTATCCGGTGCCTTCGAGCACACCGTCAATATGCATTACAAAGGCCAGCCTATGCGTGCATTTGTAGTGCAGGGCGCGGCGCCACAAATTACCTTGGGTTACAACCCCAAGACCATGCCGAATTACAAATCGGTGGCCGACCTCAAGGGCAAAAAAATTGGCGTCACCGCACCGGGTAGCTCGACCAATGTGGTGGTTAATTTTGTGCTGGCCAAAGCCGGGCTCAAACCTAGCGACGTGAGCATTGTGGGCGTGGGCGCAGGCAATGGCGCGGTGGCGGCAATGCGCGCCGGCCAGGTCGATGCCATGAGCAATCTTGACCCCGTATCGACTTTGCTCACCCGCTCAGGCGATATGAAAATAATTACCGACACCCGCAACGTGGCTGAAGCCGAAAAGATTTTTGGCGGCCCCATGCCGGGTGCCTGCTTGTACTGCCCGCAAGCGTTTATCGATAAGTACCCCAACACGACCCAAGCGCTGGCCAATGCCATCGTGCGGGCGGACAAATGGATACAACAAGCAGGCCCCAGCGACATCATCAAAGTCGTTCCGGAAAGTTATTTCCTGGGTGACCGCGCGGTGTATTTGGAGGCGTTTTTATCGGCCCAGAAAGCTTTGTCCTCCGACGGCGTCTTCCCCGCTAAAGCCCCCGATACGGCCTTCCGCGCTTTGGCCAGTGTGGATGAAAAACTAGCCGCTACGAAGTTGGACTTGAGCCTGGTCTATACCAACGACTTTGTGCGCAAAGCCAACGCCAAATACCCCAAAGGGTGAGGCCTGTGGCTGCTGCCATCGAACTGCGCTCGGTCGCCTGCACCTTCGTCAGCAAAGACGCCCCGGGCCAACGCTACACCGCGGTGCAAAACGTGTCGCTCACGGTGGGCGATGGCGAATTTGTTAGCGTGGTGGGCCCCACGGGCTGTGGCAAAAGCACCTTGCTCAATGTCGCTGCCGGCTTGCTGCAACCCAGCCAGGGCGAGGTGCGTGTGTTTGGCGATGTGCTGCAAGGCTTGAACCGGCGGGCCGGCTATATGTTCCAGGCGGACAGCCTCATGCCCTGGCGCAGCGCCCGCGACAACGTGCTGGCGGGTTTGCAGTTTCGGGGTGTGCCCTTGGCACAAGCGCAATCTCAGGCCGACGACTGGCTGCGCCGCGTAGGCCTGGGCGGTTTTGGCGACCGCTATCCCCACCAGTTAAGCGGCGGCATGCGCAAGCGCGCCAGCCTGGCGCAGACCTTGGTGATGGACCCTGACATCATCTTGATGGACGAGCCTTTTTCAGCCCTGGATATCCAGACCCGCCAGTTGATGGAAAACGAAGTGTTGGCCCTGTGGCAGTCGCGCAAAAAAGCGGTGCTGTTTATTACCCATGACTTGGACGAGGCGATTGCCATGAGCGACCGGGTCGTCATCTTGAGCGCCGGTCCCGCCTCGCACCCGATTGGTGAATTTGTCATTGATCTCCCGCGCCCGCGCGATGTTGCCGAGGTCAAGATGACGCCTGAGTTTGCACGCCTGCACAAGGCCATTTGGGCGGTGCTGCGTGATGAAGTGCTCAAGGGTTACCAGCAGCAATTGCAGGCGGCTTGAAAACCATGTCTACGACTGAAAACCAAGTGTCTGGCAAACCACAGCGGCGCGTCCCGCTTGTAGTGTGGCAATTGCTCTTGCTGCTGGTGCTCCTGCTGTTTTGGTATGGGATGACGCAGCCCGGCCTGATACCACCCATGATGTTTGACAACGACCGGCAGGCAGCTTTCTTTTTTGGTCAACCCCACATGGTGGCGCAGCGCATCTGGGCTTGGTTTGTGACCGATGCCGATATCTATCGCCATTTGCGCATTACCTTAAGTGAAACGATTTTGGCTTTTGGCATTGGCGCCGCTAGCGGCTTGGCTGGTGGTTTGTGGCTGGCGCTTTCACCGCGCATGTCGCAAGTGCTGGAGCCCTATATCAAAGCCTTTAACGCCATGCCCCGCATCATCCTGGCACCCATCTTTGGCGTCTGGTTTGGCCTGGGCATGGGCTCCAAAGTAGCGCTGGGCGTCACCTTGGTGTTTTTTGTGGTGTTTTTTAATGTCTATCAGGGCGTCAAAGAAGTGAGCCCGGTAGTCCTGGCCAATGCCCGCATGCTGGGCGCCAGTAGGAGGCAGTTGTTGCGCTATGTCTATTTGCCCAGCGCAACCAGCTGGGTGTTTAGTTCCTTGCACACTTCGGTAGGCCTGGCTTTTGTGGGCGCCGTGGTGGGCGAATACCTGGGCTCCAGCCAAGGCGTCGGCTATTTGATTTTGCAGGCCGAGGGCAGCTTTGACATCAACACGGTCATGGCCGGTATCGTGGTGCTGACGATGTTCGCCTTGGTGCTCGACAGCCTGGTCGGCCGCATTGAGAAGCGCCTGATGAAATGGCAGCCTAAAGCGGGTGAGACGGAGAAGCTTTAGCGTTGGCAAGCCAGGTGCTTACCGGACTGTCTAATACGCCGCCACCACCCCATCGCTACGCGGATCCGCCGCGCCTAGGTACAAGCCATTACGCTGGCGCACGATCGCACCGGCGTGGCCCATGGTGTCGCTGTAATCCCCTAGCACTTCCACATCATGACCGGCAGCGGAAAGCGTTTGCAGCACCTGCGGGTCAAAGCGGTTTTCAAACTTGAGGGTGGTGGTTTCTTGGCCCCAAGTTTTTCCCAGCAGCCAGCGCGGCGCACTGACGGCCTGCTGCAAAGTTTGGCCGTAAAACGCATAGCGGGTGAACACGGCTGATTGGCTTTGCGGCTGGCCGTCGCCGCCCATATTGCCATAGACCATGTGGCGCCCGTCCTCAAAGCGCGCATGCGCTGGGTTGAGCGTGTGAAAAGGTTTTTTATGCGGGGTCAGCGCCAGGTGCGAAGCGCTGTCTAAAGAAAAGCTCGAACCCCGGTTTTGCCAGGCCACGCCGGTATCAGACAGCACCACGCCCGAGCCAAACTCCCAATACACGCTTTGGATGTAGCTGACCATGCGGCCATGGCTGTCGGCGGTACCCATCCAAATCGTATCGCCGGGGATGCTGCGCTCCGGCCAGGGCAGGGCTTGGTGCATGTCCACTGCCTGCACGCATTGATCGATAAAGCTGTCGCTTAAAAATTGCTGCGGCGTCACGCCCATCGCGGCCATGGTGGCTGGGTCGGCGACATAGCGGTTGCGCACTTTAAAAGCCTGTTTGGTTGCCTCCACCAGCGCGTGCAAATAGGGCGCTCCGTCGGCCTCGCGGATGCCGTGGCGCAAACGCAGCCGGTCAAATATCGCCAAGATCATGAGGGATGCAATGCCTTGCGTGGGCGGCGTCATATTGAACAGCGTGGCCCCGCTCACCTTGACGCTGAGCGGCTGCACACTGCTGGCGCGGTGGGCATGCAAGTCCGCCAAGCCCAAAGGCCCGCCCAGGCGCTCATGTTCAGCCGCCATGGCCTGGGCCACGCTGCCCCTGTAGAAATCATCCAGGCCTTTATCGGCCAAGGTTTGCAGGGTGGCAGCCAGCGCCGGGTAGCGGCGCAGTGTGTCCACGGGCGGCACCGTGGCGCTTTGCCCCGGGCTTTGCGCGGGGTCTAAAAATTGCCCGGCATAGCCCGGTACCTTGGCCAGTTCAGGCAAAAATTTGGTGGTGAAATTGACTTGGCTTTGCGTCACCGGTGCGCCTTCACGGGCGTACCAGATCGCGTCTTGCAAAAGCCGTGCGGTGGGCAAAACGCCGCCCATGCGCGTGCTGTGAACCAGCGCCTCTTGCCAACCCGAGATGGCACCGGCCACGGTGTTTGCTGCCAGCGGGCCACGCCCGGGAATGGCTTGGAGGCCTTGGCGGGTATAAAAATCAATCGTCGCTGCACCCGCTGCACGGCCACACGCATCAATAGCGACCGGCGCCTGGTCGGGCTCGGAAATGAGCCAAAAACCGTCGCCGCCGATGGCGTTCATGTGCGGGTACACCACGGCGATGGTGGCGGCGGCGGCGACCATGGCCTCGATGGCATTGCCACCTTCACGCAACACCGCGCAGGCGCTGCCAGCGGCCAGATGATGGGGGGCGGTCACCATGCCGCGCGGGGAAGTCAGGGTTTGGCGCATGGGGCTCTTTCAATCCTTCAAAAATTGCTCGGCCATCGCATCGAGCGCTTTGGCATAACAGGCCATGGGCACGCGCACAATGCCGGCGCCGATCTGGCCCACGCCGGCTTGCTTGTGGGCAATGCCAGTGGTCACCACCGGACGAATCCCGGTGTCCACGACTTTGCGTACATCGATGCCGCAGGGCGCGCCCTCGAAGTCCAAGGCCGGCAGACTCAGCGCCGGGTTTTTGGTCACGGTGATTTCGTACATCTCGCGGCTGTAGCGCACTGCGTCGCTGACCGAGCCACCAGCTAGCAGGGTCAGCGCTGGCGAGGCTGCAAACGAGCAGCCGCCAAAACCAGCGGTTTCGGTGATCGCGCTGTCGCCAATGTCCGGGCAGGCGTCTTCTTGCTTAAAGCCGGGGAAGAACAAGCCTTGGGGCAAGTCCGAAGTAGCGCTAAACCATTGCTGGCCCAGGCCGCTGATACGCAGGCCGGTTTCGGTGCCATTGCGCGCAGTGGCGGTGACGACCGAACTAAAAGGCACCCCATGCGCCGCGTCCATGATGGCTTTGCACGAGGCCATCGAGTAGTTCAAGAAAAACTGCGAGGTCTTGGCCACAAAGTCCAGGCTCTGGTGAATTTGGTCTTGGGACAAGCCCTTGTGTTCTGCCGCCAAGGGCACCGCCAGTGCCATAAAAAACAAGGCGGTCGATGCGGCGTTGCGGCTATGTACTTCGTCACCCATCAGCAGTGCTTGCGACTGGATGGCTTTGAGGTCGATGCCACCGGTTTTGTCAAAGTTGTGGCGTACCGCCGCCTTGAGCACCGGGGCCAACACGTCTTCAAACCATTTGAGCTTTTGCAATACATCCGGCCCATTGGCGCCAAAGCGCAGGCAGCGGCCTATGCCTTCGTTGATATTGGTATAGGCCACATTGCCATGGGTGGCATCACGTACCTGAATGAGTGGCATGGAGGCGCTGATGATCCCGGTCATAGGGCCGACGGCAGAGAAGTCGTGGCATTGCGCAAATTCGATGTCGCCGCGGGCTAGCATTTTTTGGGCTTGCTCCGGTGTTTTGGCCCAGCCTTCGTAGAGCACTGCGCCGACCATGGCGCCGTGCATGGGGCCGCACATGGCGTCCCAGGCGACCGGTGGGCCCGCGTGCAGCAAGAGGCGCGTGCCCTTCATTTCGGGCCACACGCTGTCGGCGCGCAAGGCAATGTCTTCCCATAGGGGGCGGGACTGGATGATGCGCTTGCAGGCCTCTGCATTGGCGGCGCCGATACGCGCGTCGTCCATGAGGCGCGCCAGATTCCAGGCCAACAGCGGGTCGGCATTGCCCGGCGGGCGCCAGGGCAAATGCTCCACTTGCCCGCCATGGTGACGGATGCTGTCATTGAAGCCGTCGATGCCGATATTGAGTACGCTAGGCGCTTGGCTTAGTAAGGGATTGGTGCTTAAGGTCATGGTCGCTTGGCGGGAAGTTCGGGGTTTAACAAAGTCAGCAGCACACCGGCCAGCATATCGCCACCGGAGCTAGCGCCAATTTGCAAGAGGGCGCGCACGGCTTGGTGGATGGCAGGTGCGTAGCCGCTTTGCATGGCATCAAAAAGTGCGTGCAAGGCGCGGTAGCTGCTGCCTTGCAATAAATCGTCCAGCAACGCGGCGCTGATCGGGTTGGTGGCGGTTAGCGCGGCGTGGCGGATACGCGTGTGCAGCGCCGGCATGGCAGCTTGCCACTGGGCCACTGGGGCGTGGCGCAGGGTAAAAAACACAGCACCCACCAGATCATCTCCGCTGGGCGTCAGGCCTACGCCTAGTCCCAGCAGCCGCAGGCAAGCGGCTTCCAACGCGGCCAGGTCTTGGCGGTGGAGTGCTTGCGCTAAATCGTGCAAGCGCTGCGCCGCCAAGTTCAGCGGAAATGACAGGGCCTCGCCGCCCAACCAAGCCAGCAGACCGGGGCGTGTTTGCGCTTGCAAACCTTGCCAAGCCAGTTCCGCGCCCTTGCGCAGGGCCGCAGCGTGGTAATGCGCGGGCAGGGCTTGCCAGGGGTTTGCCAGGCAGCGCGGGTGATCACTGTAGGGGCTATCGCCGGTCCAGAGGATACGCCCGTCCAGCAGCGCGTACTGCGTGCTTTCAAAACCGGGTACGGGCGCCAGCGCCAGGGTGTCGGTGCTCACGGCTGGGGCGTTTGCAAGGTGATATGCGTACCGGCCTGGCCCATCAAGGCGTCATAGGCATGCTCTAACGAGGTAATGATGACTTCGCCTTCATGGTTGGCATTGGGAAGCTCTTGCAAATAGCTCATGGCCGCATCGATTTTCGGCCCCATGCTGCCCGCCGGAAACTGACCTTGTGCGCTGTAGTCGCGCGCCTGGGCTAAAGTCATATGGTCCAGCCAGCGCTGGGTGGGCTTGTTGAAATCCAAAGCCACGCGGTCCACGCCGGTGAGCATGATCAAGGCGTCGGCATGCAAATGCGCCGCCAGCATGGCACTGGTCAGGTCTTTGTCGATCACCGCAGGCACGCCGGACCAATGCCCATTGGCACCATGCAGCACCGGTATGCCGCCGCCGCCGCAGGCAATAGGAATCACACCGGCTTCCAACAAGGCGTCTATGGTTTTGAGGTCGAGAATTTTTTTGGGCTTGGGGCTGGCCACCATGCGCCGCCAGCCGCGCCCGGAGTCCTCGGCGAAATGCCAGCCGGTTTTTTGCGCCATGTCGCGCGCATCGGCTTCGCTAAAAAACTTGCCTACGGGTTTGGTCGGGTTGGCAAAGGCCGGGTCGTCGGCATCGACCTCCACTTCGGTCACCACGCAAGAGACCACGATGTCCATGCCGCTATCGACCAGCACATTGGCAAAGCTTTGTTGCAGCATATAGCCCATACCGCCTTGCGAATGGGCAACGCATACATCCATCGGCATGGGTGGCAATTCGTCCGCAGTACGCGCCATGCGGTACAAAATATTGCCCACCACCGGTCCATTGCCATGGGTGAGTACCAATTGCCAACCCGCGCGGATGATTTCCACCAAATGCCCGCAGACCTGGCGCATCAAGGCCAGTTGTTCTTCTGCCGTACCTTTGATCGTGGGCGGGTAAGCCGCGTTACCGCCCAGTGCCACCACCACCCGTTTGCGCGCCGGGACTGGGGGCGGGTTCATCGCAGCCATTGCCCAGCCAGCCAGGCTGCGTTCGCGCTATTGCCCGCCAGCACCATACCGGCCTTGCGTAACAAGGCCTCTTGGTGCGAGAGCACTTGGGGGTCTGCTTCGGTGCCGCAGACAAAGCCGACGATGGCTAACTGCCGTCCACGTTTGCGCGCCAAAGCTTTGGCTTGCACGATGGCCGGGGCCAACTCGGCAGCGGGGTTGTTATGCGCGCCCCAACCGATTACCACGTCCAGCAAGATGACCCGCACTGCGGGGTCGGCGGCCTCGATTTGCAAGCGCTCAATACGTGCCGCTTGGTCGATCATGGGGTGTGGGCGGCCTACGGTAAATGCGTCGTCGCCCAGGTCTAGTGCGCTGTGTTCGCGGCTGGCTTGGCGCGGTCGCGGCAGGGCCAGTGCGGGGTCAAGTGGCACGTTAGACCAGACCTGGAGGCCTGCCTTGGCCCATAGGCTTTGCGCCTCGGCGGTGAAGGTGCCTCCGGCGTAGAGTGCGCGCAGGTATTTTTGGCCTTTGGCAAACACTGGTTTGCGCGGCAGCGGGTAATGCGCTGGAACCTGTCGTTTGACGCCAGCCAGGTGCACCGCCATGGCCGCACAGTCCACCAACGTGTGCGCTATGCGCAGCACCGCGCCTTTGCCCGCGTGGGGCACTTGCGCCGCAGCGCCTATAAACAGCACTACCGAGGGCTTGCCGCTGGCGCGCAAGGCGGCCAGTACGCGTTCAGCGACAGGAGGCGCCGGCGGTTTGGAAACGATAGCAATGACTTTGGTTCCAGGGTCTGCCGCCAGCAGGGCAATGCCTTGCAGCATGGTGGCGCCGCCCACTGCTTCATAGACATCGCGGCCACCTGTGCCAATCGCGTGGCTGACGCCGCCGCCCATGCGGTGGATCTGGGTGCTTACTTCTTGCAAGCCGGTGCCCGAGGCCGCCACCAGGCCGATGTTGCCGCGCCGTACCGCATTGGCAAAACCCAGGGGCACGCCGCCAATGATGGCGGTGCCGCAGTCCGGCCCCATGACCAATAAGCCGCGCCTGGTGGCTTCTTCTTTGAGCGCGACCTCTTGCGCCAGGGGCACGTTGTCGCTGAACAAAAACACATTCATACCGAGCTTGATGGCCTTGAGCGCCTCGGCAGCGGCATAGGGACCGGGCACCGAAATTTGCGCCATATTGGCCCCGGCCAGACCGACCTGGCCCATGGCTAAATTGCTGCGGGGCAGGGCTTGCGCCTCACCGGCAGCGGCGCCCGATGTTTGTGTCCCGGCCAATTGCGCCTGGCAGCTGTCCACCGCCGCAGCGCATTGCACGGCACTTTGGGCTTGCACCACCACCATCACGTCGCTGGGCCCGGCGTCCTGTACCGCCTTGTGCAGCAGACCGGCCTCGCGCAAAATGTCTTTGTTCGCCGGGTTGCCCATTTGCAGGGTGGCGTTGACCACGCCGGGCATGGCCAGTAAACCTTGGGCGACACGCATCAGCGCTACCGAGTCTTTGTACAAATTGGCGCTGATAAAAGCAGCCGTGTGCAGGGGAGCAGTCATGCCAGGGCGGTCCGGTTTTTTGTTAACAATTTGATATCATACTTTCATATGACCGGCACCCCCCTCCCACCCTTGTCGCCCCTGGCCCGCCCTGCAAGCGCACTGGACGAATTGCATTTCGCCCCGCGTCTGCTAATGGGGCCCGGTCCTATCAACGCGGACCCTCGAGTGCTCAAGGCCATGTCCTCGCAATTGCTAGGACAGTTTGACCCGCAGTTTCGGCGCATGATGCGCGAGACCATGGTGCTGTACCGCCAGTTCTTTGAGACACAAAATGATTGGACCTTGGTACTGGACGGCACGGCGCGCTCTGCCATCGAAATGGTGATGCTCTCGGCCATCGAGCCGGGCGACAAAGTGCTGGTGTGCAGCTTCGGGCGTTTTGGCCAATTGCTCAATGAAATTGCCCAACGCTGCGCTGCCAAGGTACGGGTGGTGCAAGCGCCCTGGGGCACGGTGTTTGACCTGGCCCAGATCGAAGCCGCTATCAAAGATTTTTCACCCAAGTTGGTAGCAGTCTGCCAGGGCGACACCTCCACCACCATGCTGCAACCCTTGGATGGCTTGGGCGCCTTGTGCCACCGCTACGGCGCCATGCTGCAAGTCGATGCCACCGCATCCTGCGGCGGTACGCCTTTGCCGGTGGACGCCTGGCACATTGATGCGGTCACGGCGGGTTTACAAAAATGCCTAGCGGGTCCCTCAGGCGCTTCGCCCATCAGCTTGTCGCAGGCCATGGCCAGCGCTATCTACCGGCGCCGCCATATTGAAGACGGCCTGCAACCGGCGGGCTATATGCCTGGCGCCGGGCAGCGCATTGCGTCGAACTACATGGACCTGGCCATGGTGATGGACTATTGGAGCGACGCGGGCCTCAATCACCACACCGAGGCCACCACCATGCTGTACGGCGCCCGCGAATGCGCGCGCATTTTTGTGCAGGAAGGCCTGCCAGCGGCCTATGCGCGCCACGCAGCCGCCTCGCGTGCCGTGGTGGCGGGAGTGCAGGGCATGAACTTGAAGCTTTATGGCGACCAGGCCAACAAAATGCCCAATGTCACTGGCGTGTATGTGCCCGATGGCGTCAATGGCGACAAACTGCGCGCGGCTTTGCTTAATGACTTCAATATCGAAATCGGCACCAGCTTTGGCCCTTTGGCCGGCAAAGTCTGGCGCATAGGCGCTATGGGCTACAACGCGCGGCCCGACTGCGTGCTGCAAACTCTGGCCGCGCTGGAAGTGGTGTTGGCTGCCGAAGGCCACCGCTTTAGCCGTGGCGCAGGGGTGGATGCCGCCTACGCAAGCTATAAAGACGGCGGACACTAATTGCCGCCCGGCGTCTGCGCGGCACTGCCATTGCCGCCTAAGGCGGGGCTCAGCGCTAATTTCTGACTAAAAACCGGCAAAGCATTGCCGCAAATGCCGGGCACGAACCTTGCATCTATCTTTCCAAGCGGCAATAGTGTCATTTATCAGACGCTATGCCCGTCCGAGATAGCCCACACCCCGCCACCCGCCGGGTGCAAGAAAACGGAGTACCAGCATGTCAGTCACTACCCCCACCATGGCCGCAGCCCGCGCCCAAGACAACCTGATGGCTCTGCGTGTCAAGCCGCAAGACGCCGCCACCAACCTAGCCCCACCTGCACGCGGTTTGGATCAAGCCGTGCACAACCTGTCGGTACTAATCCGCCAAAACTGCCTGGCGATGCCTTCGCTGGGCTGAAATTAGACTTTTAACAAGCCACAGGGGCTAGCGCGCGCCCCGTTTGGCGATGTTTCGCGAGCCGTAGGGCCTGCGTCGTACCTTCTCACTGCTAGGTAAGGCTTCCTGCGCACCCGCTGGCACCATTGCCCAAGTGTTGGGCCATGCACCAAGCGCCACAGCCGAGCGCTGCCGTCCGCGCAGCCTGGACACCCTGAGCCCCCACTTAGAGCGAATCGAGGCGCACCTGCTGGAGCAAGCCGATATTGCGTTGGATGCACAGACTAAGACGGGTACTTTGCATTTTGTGAACACCCAATTTGTAAATCAAGGCTTAACGCATTAGGATTCTCACATTCCGGCACAAAATACTTGGGGCAGAGCTACTGGATTGTTTGGACTACCAATGAGGAACACACAATGAACATGCACAGCCCTGCGCACCCCGGCGAACTGCTGGCCGGCTGGCTCGATGACCTGGGTGCCAGCGTGACGGCCTTCTCCGCGCACATAGGTATCAGCCGGGTGATGCTTTCGCGCGTGCTGCACGGACACGCCGCCGTGTCAGCGGATATGGACCTGCGATTGGCCGAAGCCCTGGGCACCACGTCGGGCTACTGGCTGGCGCTACAAACCCAGCGCGATTGATGGACCGCAGGCCAAACCGCCAAAGATCGTAAGCGCATCAAGCCCATGGTCGCGCTAGAAGACGCATAACATTTTTTCCCTTGCTTACTTGCGACTAATTGACCCAAGCCGAACCGGGCAAGCTGCGCGTGGTGGTGTAACAGTATTTTTTAAGATACCATCATGGAAATCCGAATTTACACCGACAGACAGGCGGTACAGCCGTTGATTGTGTGGCTTGAAGCCTTGAAAGACTTACGGGCCAAAGCACAAATACAGGCGCGAATGGTTCGCGTGGCGGCTGGCAACTTTGGCGACTGCAAGCCCCTACGCGATGGCGTCCGAGAGCTGCGCATTGACTATGGGCCAGGATACAGGGTGTATTTGAGCAGGCAGGGGCCGATTCTGGTTTTGCTGCTTTGTGGTGGCGACAAAGCCGACCAAAGCCGTGACATTGAACGTGCCATTGAATATCTGAAAGACTGGAAAGAAAGAGGCAAGCCATGACCGCACCGCGTGATGGTAGTTTTGACGACTACATGGTCGAATCCATGAAAGACCCTGCCCAAGCCGCTGCCTACATTGCGGCCGTGATTAGTCTTGAAGACCCGGCCGCACTGCTGGTAGCGCTGCGACACGTAGCCAAAGCGCACGGCATGGCGGAAGTGGCCCGCCGTGCTGATGTGGGCGATAAAACTTTGTTCAAGGCACTGAGCGCCACTGGAAATCCCACATTGGCCACGGTTCATAAGGTGCTCGCCGCTGTGGGTCTGCGCCTGAGCGTGGAGCCTTTGAGGGCTGCATGAGTTTTTGCCACCGGCTAGGCTCGATTGCAACCCCGGAACTGAAGGTGAATGCCATCACACCGGCTGATTTTTTGACTTTGCTGAGGAGTAAATCATGACCGCATTGAACGTAAGACTGCCAATGTCTGTTCACCAAAAAGTGAAGGAATTAGCGCTGCGCGACGATATTTCAGTGAACCAATTCATTGCTGCAGCCGTGTCAGAAAAGATGGCGTCGGTCATGACACTGGACTATCTCAAACTCGAGGCCGCGAAGGGCAGCCGCAGCGACTTCGATCGGTTTATGCATCTGGTACCAACCGCACCTTCCATGGCCGGTGATGTGGTGCCAGAATGATGGCAATGGAGTTTGCAGTAGGTCGAAATTATTGCTTTGGCTGAGTCGCGTCTGAATTGGTTGACTTCGACTGTCATTGACTCATAGATCAGTTGTATAGAAATTTGGATACAACGGCCATGTTCATTTTTTTTCAGAAAAATTCATTGAAATCAATGACTTATAGTGGTGCCGGAGAGATGAATCGAACACCCGACCTTCTCATTACGAATGAGCTGCTCTACCGACTGAGCTACACCGGCATACCAGCGCGGGATTATAGCCAGGGAGCCGTTTAGCGCGAGGCAGCTTGCGCGTAATACTGCGTCACCCGTTCCACCTCGTTTTTCGAGCCCAGTACCACGCTGACACGTTGGTGGAGTTGCTCTGGCGCAATGTCCAAAATGCGCTGGTGGCCATTGGTGGCAGCGCCACCGGCTTGCTCTACCAGCCAGGCCATGGGATTGGCTTCGTACATCAGGCGAAGCTTGCCGGGCTTGTTCGGTTCGCGCTTATCCCAGGGGTACATGAATACGCCCCCGCGCGTCAGTATGCGGTGCACGTCGGCCACCATGCTGGCGATCCAGCGCATATTGAAGTCTTTGCCGCGTGGGCCTTCGCGGCCTTGCAGGCATTCGTCAATATAGCGCTTGGTCGGTGCATCCCAGTGCCGCATATTGCTCATATTGATGGCAAACTCTTTGGTGTCTTCGGGAATCCGCACATGCTCTTGGGTCAGCACAAAAGAGCCTTGTTCACGGTCCAGGGTGAACATCGCGACACCATGGCCCACTGTCAACACCAGCGTGGTTTGCGGGCCATAGACGCAGTAGCCCGCGGCTACCTGCTGACTGCCCGCTTGCATAAAGTCTTTGTCCGACACGTCCACACCTTCCGGTTTGCGCAGTACGCTAAAGATCGTGCCTATGCTGACGTTCACGTCGATATTGCTGGAACCGTCTAAGGGGTCAAACAAGAGCAGGTATTCACCCCGTGGATAGCGGTTGGGCACTTGGTAGATATCGTCCATTTCCTCACTGGCCATAGCTGCCAGATGGCCGCCCCATTCATTGGCTTCGATGAGTACTTCGTTGGCGATGATGTCCAGCTTTTTCTGGATTTCGCCTTGCACGTTTTCACTGCCGGCGCTGCCCAGCACTTCACCCAAAGCACCTTTGTTGACCGAATGGCTGATGCTTTTGCACGCACGGGCCACTACTTCGAGCAACAAGCGTAGTTGTGAGGGGATCAGTCCGTCCACCCGTTGTTGCTCTACCAGATAGCGCGTGAGGGATATGGATTTGGCCATGTTCTTGTTCTCCAAACGGGTGGGGCGGCGCCGGTGTCGGACTTATATGGACAGCGCGCGGTCTATGACTTCACGCACATCATTGCTCAAATCGGGCTTGGCGGCAACCCGCAGCAAGGCTTCGCGGGCACCGCTGCGGTAGGGCTCGGCTAATTGCGCCCAGCGGTCCAGGGTGCGCGCCAGGCGCGCGGCCACTTGCGGATTGATCGCGTCTAGCTCTGCCACCTGCTGACTCCAGAACACATAACCAGCCGCGTCCGGGCGGTGGAAAGCACCGGGGTTGTTGCAGTAGACCGCAATCAGGCTGCGCGCCCGGTTGGGGTTGCGCATAGTGAAGTCGGGATGCTGCAAAAGCTGGCGCACCTCGCGCAATACCTGTCCGCCGCGGTCGCAGGTACCGGCCTGGATGGCAAACCATTTGTCGATGACCAGCGCCTCGTTTTTAAACAAGTGATGAAAGCGCGCAAGCGCCTGCGCCGCCAGCGCACTGCCACTGCCCACCAGGGCGTTCAGGGCGTTAAAGCGATCGGTCATATTACCTGCGGCCTCAAAGCTGCGCAGCGCTAGCTCTTGCCATTGCAGGTCCTGGTCGGCGACACCAGCTAGGCACAAATACACCAGGGCCTGCCCGGCCAAGGCCCGACGGCCTGCCGACAGCGCATCGGGTTTGTAGGGGCCGTTATGGCGGTGGGCCTCAAAAGCCCATTGCCAATCTGCCTGCAGTGCGCGGGCCATTTGCAAGCGCATGGCTTCGCGCACCGCATGGACTTGTTGCGGGTCCACCTGGGGCAATTGCTCAGCGATATAGGCCTCCGAGGGCAGGGTGAGCGTCAGTTCCTTGAAGGCTGCGTCCAGCGCAGGGTGGCGCAGCACCTGCCGCATGGCCTCCAAAAACGCCTCGTCTAACACCTGCGCTGCGGCTCCCTTTGCCATCGCCGCCAGCGCGCGGCGCATGGCCAGACGCTGCCCGGCTTCCCAGCGGTTGAACGGGTCGGCATCATGCGCCAGCAAGACTAGCAGCTGTGCATCGCTGTATTGGCAATGCAGCACCACCGGCGCGGAAAAACCGCGCAGCACCGAGGGCACGGGCTCCTCAGTTACTTGGTGAAACGTGATCTCCATGTCCTGCCCCGACATGACGAGCAAATGGCTGTCGCTGGGCGCGGCCCCGGGTGCCGTATACAGGGGCAGCGCGGCGCCACTGCGCATGCCCACCAGCCCCAGGCTGACGGGTATGACAAAGGGCGCATTGGCTTGCTGGCCGGGACGTGCAGTGCTGTTTTGCATGAACGTCATGCGGTAGGTTTGCTTTTCCGCGTCATAGTGGCCACCGGCGGTGAGCTGCGGCGTACCGGCCTGGCTGTACCAGCGCTTGAAGGGCTCTAGCAGCGCTGCCAGGTGCGATTGCGGGTTGGCATCGGCAATGGCCTGCGCAAAGTCATCGCAAGTGACGGCCTGGCCATCATGGCGTTCAAAGTACAGCTTCATGCCGCGGGCAAAGCCTTCGCGTCCCGACACGGCGGCGCCATCGGTCGCGAGCGTCTGCATCATGCGCACCACTTCGGAGCCTTTTTCGTAAACCGTGACGCTGTAAAAATTATTGATTTCCACATAGCTATCAGGCCGCACCGGATGCGCCATCGGGCCCGCGTCTTCGGGGAATTGCACCGTTCGCAAGAGCCGCACATCTTCGATACGCTTGACCGCGCGTGCCGAAGCTTCGCCGCACAAGTCCTGGCTGAACTCTTGGTCGCGAAACACGGTGAGGCCTTCTTTCAGGCTGAGCTGGAACCAGTCGCGGCAGGTCACGCGGTTGCCGGTCCAGTTGTGGAAATACTCGTGGCCGACCACGCTTTCAATATTGGCGTAATCCCCATCGGTGGCGGTGGCGGGGTTGGCCAACAGCAACTTGGTGTTAAAGATGTTGAGGCCTTTGTTTTCCATGGCGCCCATATTGAAGTCGCTGGTGGCCACGATCATGAAGCGCTCCAGGTCCAGCGCTAAACCGAACCGAGCTTCGTCCCAGGCCACGGAGGCCATGAGCGACTCCATGGCGTGTTCGGTTTTGTCCAGATCGCCCGGGCGCACCCACACTTGCAGCAAATGCTCGCTGCCGCTGCGCGCACGGATGCGCTGCTCCCGGCATACCAGCTTGCCTGCCACCAGCGCAAACAGATAGGACGGTTTTTTATGGGGATCGACCCACTTAGCAAAGTGGCGGCCATCGTCCAGCGCGCCTTGCTCCACCAGGTTGCCGTTCGACAGCAAGACCGGGTAGTGCGCTTTGTCAGCCCGCAGCGTCACGGTGTAACTGGCCATGACATCGGGCCGGTCCAGAAAATAGGTGATACGGCGAAAGCCCTCGGCTTCACACTGGGTGAAAAACGATTCGTTGCTGACATACAAGCCCATGAGCTTGCTGTTTTTTATGGGGGCGCAGGTGGTGAAAATTTCCAGATCAAAGGCCTCATGGCCCTCGGGCAGGTTTTCCAGCACTAACTTGTCACCATCGATCTTGAAAGAAGTGCCTTGGCCGTTGACCAGTACGCGTGCCAGGTTCAACTCTTCGCCGTCTAGGCGCAAGGCCTGGGCCGGAACCTCTGGGTTGCGACGCAAACGCATTTTGTTGAGTACCCGGGTCTTGGCCGGGTCCAGGTCCAAGCTCAGGTCGACGGTGTCTATCCAGTACGGCGGCGCCTGGTAATCCTTGCGGTAGATAGCCGCTGCGGCATGGTTGCCGTCTGTTGCTTGCGTCATGGGTTCACTCCTGGTTTGACAGAGCCCTGGCCTAAGAGGCCGGGCAGGGTATCGGTTTACACACCTTGCTTGAGCGAGGTTTGGATAAAGGGGTCAAGGTCGCCATCGAGCACTTTTTGGGTGGCCGAGGTTTCGTAATTGGTACGCAAATCTTTGATGCGGCTGTTGTCCAGCACGTAACTGCGGATCTGGTGGCCCCAGCCGACGTCGGTCTTGGTGTCCTCCAGCTTTTGCTGCTCCTCCATGCGTTTGCGCATTTCGAAATCGTAGAGGCGGCTGCGCAGACGTTTCCAGGCCACATCGCGGTTGCCGTGCTGGCTGCGACCGTCCTGGCACTGCACCACGATGCCGGTCGGCAAATGGGTCAGACGCACGGCCGAATCGGTTTTGTTAATGTGCTGACCCCCGGCGCCACTGGCGCGGAAGGTGTCCACCCGCACATCGGCCGGATTGATGTCGATCTCAATGGAGTCGTCCACCTCAGGATAGACAAACACACTGGCAAAACTGGTGTGGCGTCCGCCCGAGCTGTCAAAAGGCGATTTGCGCACCAACCGGTGCACGCCGGTTTCAGTGCGCAATAGGCCGAAAGCGTATTCGCCCTCGATTTTGATGGTCGCGCCTTTGATACCGGCGATATCCCCGGCGGTTTCGTCTTCGATGGTGGTGGTGAAACCCTTGCGTTCTGCATAACGCAGGTACTGGCGCAGCAGCATGCTGGCCCAGTCGCAGGCCTCCGTACCGCCAGCGCCGGCCTGGATGTCCAGAAAGGCGTTCATCGGGTCCGCCGGATTGTTAAACATGCGCCTAAATTCCAAGCCCTCGATAATGAGCGCCAGCCGGGCGGCATCTGCTTCGATGGTGAGCAAGCCCGCTTCGTCGCCTTCGTCCCGCGACATTTCAAATAGCTCGGTGTTGTCCGACAGATCGCGGGTCAGCTCGTCGAGCGTGACCACCACACCATCCAGCGCTTTTTTCTCTTTGCCTAGTTCCTGGGCGCGTTTGCTGTCGTTCCAGACAGTGGGGTCTTCCAGCCAGGCGTTGACCGTGCGCAGGCGTTCTGATTTGGCAGCGTAGTCAAAGATACCCCCGGAGTTCGGCACTGCGGTGGCTCAAATCTGCCAATGTGCTGCCGATGAGGTTGCTGCGTTCTACTTCCATGGTCTTGTGTCCTGCAATTTGGGTAAAGATGCATTTTCTCATGCGCCGGTGACCGGCTTGACCCCACAGCGGGTAGCCCCGTTGCAGGCACGGCTTGGGCGCAGTGCAATTTCGCGCGTAGCGCAATCTGGTAAGCGGCGCTTCTTCAGACAATAAAGCGTTCGATCAGCGCTGCCAGCACCTGGGGCTGGTCGTGGTGCATCATGTGCCCCGCCTCTGCAATGCTGGCAATTTCCACCTTCGCCACGTCCTTCAGGCGTTCGTGGTACTGGGCTAAGGTGTATTTGCCTTTCCACCAAAAATCCAGGCTGTTGTCCGCCGCTTCCACGGCCAGCACCGGCATATTCAGGCGCTGGTAGAGGGCGCGCACCTCCTCGACGCGGTAAATATTGGCATTGCTGATTTTGTGCGGTGCCTCGCCCTGGATGCGCCATTGGCCCTGTACATCCTCAGCCGCCCAGTGGCGCGCCAGCCATTCGGCCTTATCGGCGCCCAGGCGGGGATTGGTTTTCATCAGGCGGCGCGCCACGCCTTGCGGCGTCTCGTAGGGGCGCAGGTCGAGCTCGCCCCGATGCAGTTTTTTGAGCTCATCCATCCACTTGGCATAACGGCCCGGCGCCTGTGCCGGTGACGCCTCGGGCAGGCCAAAACCTTCTAGATTAATGAGGCGGCGTATGCGTTCGGGGCGTACCCCGGCGTAGTGCATCACGACATTGCCACCCATGCTGTGGCCTACCAGGTTGACCTGGGGCTGCGGTCCGTCGGCGGGCGCGTAGTGGTCCAGCAAAAAGTCCAGGTCTGCCAGATAGTCGGGGAACCAAAAATTGTCTACCCCGCCAGAAGCGGTTTTGCCATAACCGCGCCAGTCCGGGGCGATGATGTAGTGGTCCTGCGCCATGGCATCGACCACAAACTGGTAAGACGCTGCCACATCCATCCAGCCATGCACCAGTACCAGCGGTATGCGGCCGGGCGCGGCCTGGCCCCACACCTGGACGTGGTAATGGAGATTTCGGATGGGAATGAATTCGCTACGGGCGATGCGTCGGGCTTGGTACATTTCGCCATCATAAGGAGACTTCCCATGCCCGCCTCGCTCCGCAGTCCGAAACGGGACATCACGCGCGCGCCTACCAGCGCGGCATCTGCGCCCGCTCTCAGCGGGGCAGTTGCCGAACGTTCGCCCGGCGGCCCGCCTGTGGCCTACCAGCAATTGCACCGCCAGTTCGGCTGGAAGGTGCCCCAGCGCTTTAATATGGCTGCCGTGTGCGCCGCGCGCTGGGCGCGTGCACCCGGCGGCGATAGGCGCATCGCCATCCGCAGTTACCAGGAGGACGGCAGCACGCAAAGCTACAGCTACGCGCATTTGCAAAAGGCGGCCAACCGCTTGTCCAATGCCTTACGCGCGCAAGGTGTGCAGCGCGGCGACCGCGTGGCCATCGTGATGCCGCAATGTTTTGAGACCGCCGTGGCCTATATCGCGGTGCTGCAACTGGGAGCCGTGGCCATGCCTTTGTCCATGTTGTTTGGCCCCGAAGCGCTGGCCTACCGCTTACAGGACAGCGACGCTGTCCTGGCAATTTGCCACGACAGCGTGCACAGCGCAGTGCTGGCCTTGCAGCCCCAATGCCCCGTGCTCAGAGTAGTGCGCAGCGCGCAGGCGCCACAGGGCAAGGGCAGCTTCAAGCCAGTGAGCACCTTGGCAGAAGACCCGGCAGTGCTGATTTACACCAGCGGCACCACTGGCAATCCCAAGGGCGCCCTGATTCCGCACCGCGCCTTGATTGGCAACCTGACCGGTTTTGTCTGCAGCCAGAACTGGTTTGGCTTTGACCCGGCAGCGCCCATGGGGGCTGGAGATGCTTTGCCGGCGGGATCTGATGCGGTGTTTTGGAGCCCGGCCGATTGGGCTTGGACCGGTGGGCTGATGGACGCGCTCTTGCCGACGCTGTATTTCGGCCGGGAAATTGTGGCCTATGGTGGGCGCTTTGGGCCTGAAGTGGCTTTGCAGTTGATGGCGCGCTGTGGCGTGACCCATACTTTTTTGTTCCCCACCGCGCTCAAAGCCATGATGAAAGCCGCGCCTGGCCAGCCAGGCCGCAGCGTGCGCCGGGCCTGGGGTTTGAAATTACAAGCCATCATGAGCGCGGGCGAGGCGGTAGGCGACGCGGTCTTTGCCTATTGCAAAAGACAATTGGGCGTGACGGTCAATGAAATGTTCGGGCAGACGGAAATCAATTACATCGTCGGCAATTGCGCGCGCCTGTGGCCGCCCAAGCCGGGCAGCATGGGCATGGGCTATCCGGGGCACCGGGTGACGGTGATTGACGAGGCGGGCCGCGAATGCCCGGTGGGCGAACCCGGCGATGTGGCACTGCACCGCTTGGATGTGCATGGCACGCCGGACCCGATTTTCTTTTTGGGGTACTGGAAAAATCCGCGGGCCACGCAAGACAAATACACCGGCGACTGGTGCCGCACCGGCGACCTCGCGTTACGTGATGCACAAGGCTATTTGTGGTACCAGGGCCGCAGCGATGATGTATTTAAGTCCGCTGGCTACCGCATCGGGCCGGGAGAGATTGAAAACTGCCTGGTCAAACATGCTGCCGTGGCCAATGCCGCCGTCGTGCCCAAGCCGGACGCGGACCGGGGGGCGCTGGTCAAAGCCTATGTGGTGATTGCACCGGAATACCTGATGGCCCACGCCGCGCAGGCGAAAAAGCGCAAACCCTTTGAAGCCGATTTGACGCGCCAGCTGCAAGCCCATGTGCGTGGCCTACTGGCGCCTTATGAATACCCCAAAGAAATTGAATTTGTCGAGGCTCTACCCATGACGACCACTGGCAAAGTACAGCGGCGCGTGCTGCGCTTGCAGGAAGAAGCGCGTGTCGCGCAGGCCATCGGTGGCGCTTGAACCTTCGTTAAACTCATTGCCATGAAAACAATCCAACTGGGTCGCAGCGAGCTCTATGTATCGCCCATTTGCCTGGGCACCATGACCTTTGGTGAACAGGTCGATGAACCGAACACCCACCGCCTGCTCAGCCATGCCGTCGCGCGGGGCGTGACGTTTTGGGACACGGCAGAAATGTATGCGGTGCCACCACGGCCAGAAACTTTTCAACTCACCGAAACACTTCTTGGAAATTGGATTGCCAAGAACCCAGGCTTGCGCAGGCAACTAACTTTAGCCACCAAGGTGGCCGGCCCTTCGCGCGGCATGCCCTGGGTACGCGGTGGCGCCATGGATGTGAGCGCCAAAGACATCATTGAGGCCTGCGAAGCTAGTTTGCGCCGCTTGCAAACCGACGTGATAGATCTCTACCAACTGCACTGGCCCACACGCAACGTGCCCTTGTTCGGGCAAATGTATTTCGACCCCCGTAAAGACCGCGAGGTCACCTCCATGCACGCCCAGTTGGAGGCGCTGGGTCAACTGGTAAAGAGCGGCAAAGTACGCGCTATCGGCCTGTCCAATGAAACCCCATATGGAGTGTTTGAGTTCGTGCGTCTGGCTGAGCAACATGGCCTGCCGCGTATAGCCACGGTGCAAAACGCCTACCACCTGCTCAACCGCATGCAGGAGAACGGGATGGACGAAGTCATGCACCATTTGCAGGTGAGTTTGCTAGCTTATTCACCCTTGGCATTTGGCCTGCTCAGCGGCAAATACGATGCCTCAGGCATTACCGGTCCACAGGCGCCTAAGGACGGACGTATCACCTTATTTGAATCGGTGCGCAAGCAGCGCTGGGGTCGGCCTGAGGCACTCCATGCGGCCCGACGTTACAACGCTTTAGCGCGCGAACACGGCATGCGCCCGGCCGAAATGGCGCTGGCCTTTTGCCATAGCAAATGGCAGGTGGCCAGCACCATCATCGGTGTGACCACGCAAGCGCAGCTGGATGAAAATATTGACGCCTTTGACACCATGCTTTCGCCCGAGTTGCTAAAGGCGATTGACGCCATACGCTATGAGTTGCGCGATCCGGCGCAGTAAGCAGTTAGCTGGCAAGAGTCTGTTGCTGTGGCAAAAAAAGAGCGGGTCAGTGAAACGCCGGCCACCCAGTTTTTAAAAAACGCGCGGGTCGAATTCAGCGAACATCCCTACGACTACCTGGAGCATGGCGGGGCGCAGCACAGCGCGCAAGTTCTGGGCTGGGACCCTTTTCATGTCGTCAAAACCCTGATCATGCAAGACCAGGATGCCAAGCCGCTGGTTGTGCTCATGCACGGCAACCGCAAGGTATCGACCAAAAACCTGGCGCGCCAAATTGGCGCCAAATCCGTGGAGCCCTGCGCGCCAGAGACTGCCAACCGCCACAGCGGCTATTTGGTGGGCGGCACCTCGCCCTTTGCCACCCGCAAGGCGATGCCGGTGTATGTGGAGGACAGTATTTTGGGCTTGCCCAAAATTTTGATCAACGGCGGGCGGCGCGGTTACCTGGTGGGGCTGGATCCGCAAGTGTGCGTTCGCCTGCTCGGTGCTGAAGCGGTACAGTGCGCTCTGGAAGATTAAAGCGTCGGCTTTCTTGCGGCGCTGCACATCAAGGAGAAAGCACTTGGAATCACTGAGCCCCTGGGCCCTGTTGGGCAACACATTGATCGTGGTGGCAGCGGCCTACCTGCTTGGCTCCTTGTCGTTTGCCGTCATCGTCAGTCGCCTGATGGGACTGAGCGATCCGCGTAGCTATGGCAGTAAAAACCCCGGCGCCACCAATGTGCTGCGCTCGGGCAGCAAAGTCGCAGCGGTGGTGACCTTGCTGCTGGATGCTGCCAAAGGCTGGTTGCCAGTGGTTGCGGTTCAGCAATTTGGCGTCCCCTACGGCTTGGAGGCAAGCGCCGTCGCACTGGTGGGCTTAGCCGCATTTGTGGGGCATTTGTTCCCGGTGTTTTTCCGCTTTCAGGGCGGAAAAGGCGTGGCCACTGCCGCAGGGGTCGTGCTAGCCACGAACCCGTGGCTGGCACTGGCCGTCGGGACCAGTTGGCTCATCATCGCGTACTTTTCCCGCTATGTGTCGCTGGCCTCGGTGGTGGCTGCCGTATTTGCCCCGGTGTATTACCTGTTTGGCGACGGTATGGCCTGGCGAGCGGACAACAGTATTGCGCTGGCATTGGCCATCATGAGCGGCCTGCTGGTCTGGCGCCATGGTGCAAATCTGGCCCGATTGGTCGCAGGCACCGAGTCGCGACTGGGGAAAAACAAGGCGCCAGGGCATTAACGGGGCGCGCCGTCCACCTGTTGCGGCGGCGAGCGAATCCCCCGCCTTCGCTAGGGTAACTACCGATATTAAATGCGCAGGACGCCAGTACGATGGCGCTAGAGATTGTCGGACAGTCCGACTGTATGACCGTAAAACGGTCCTCAAGCGCATCCCTACATGGCCAAGCAAAACCTCGATCCACCAGACAGTTACGCTGCCCCGATCTTCAAGACTTTGCGTCGCGATCCGGCTTACAAAGCCGTATCCGGGGTCATGGAGCAGCACATCCTATCGGGGCGCTTAAAGACCGGAACCGCATTACCCACCGAACTCGACCTCGCAGCACAGTTTGGTGTCAATCGGTCGACCATCCGCGAGGCCATCCGCCAGTTAGAGCAGGAGGGCTTGGTAGAGCGCCGGGGCGGAAAAAAAATGTTTGTGGCCTTGCCGGGCTTGTTCGATCTGGCACCGCGCGCCGCGCGCTCGCTCATCATGAATCAGGTGACCTTCCAAGAACTTTGGGAGGTGGCGAGTGTTGTCGAGCCCGCCGCGGCACGCCTTGCCGCTGAGCGTATAGACGACGCCGACTTTGCGCAGTTGGAGACCAATTTGGCCGCCTGCCGTGCCACCCTTGAAACTGCGGACCTTGCCATGGCAGCACAGATTCACTCGGGTTTGGATGTCGAGTTTCACGCCTTAGTGGCCCGCGCCTCACGCAATCGCTCTCTGATGTTGGCGCGTGAGCCCTTCAGTCTTTTGTATCGCCCGGCCTTGACCTTATTGCAAAAAGCCCTGCCGCAGTCGGCACTGCGCAATGTGCAAGCCCATGAGCAAATTCTCAATGCCTTAAAAGCGCGCGATCCAGACCGATCCTATTCTTGGATGCACAAACACCTGATCGATTTTCGTGCCGGATTCCTCAAAGCGGGGCTTCCCATGGACGCGCCCGTCGAAGCGCTTACCGGTCATTTGCCTACTGCAGTCAACGCCCTAACGGAAAACCACTCATGAGCAATCAACAAAAGAAAACTCCCATTAGTCAGCAGGCCATAGTTTTCGGCATTTTCCTGATGATGTTCGCGGTTTTTTCCATTTTTCTGCGAGGTTTTTTGAGCAGCGGAAATATGCTGGGCCTGCTACAAAACGTCGCCATCTTGGGAATTTTAGGCTTGGGTATGGCAATAATCGTTATTGGCAGAGGCGTCGACATTTCGATGGTCGCCATACTGGCGGTTCCCGCCGGATTGGTGCTGCAGTTGGTGCAAGACGCGCATTCCATACCATTTTCTTTGGGCGCAGCGCTGGCGCTTGCCCTGGCCTTTGGTCTGGTCAATGGCTGGCTCGTGGCGTATGCCGAAGTTCCTTCTTTGTTTACCACGCTAGCGACCGGTTTGTTCCTGGCTGGGCTAGGGCAGATTGCATTCTTTCGGCTGGATATTGTGCAGTGGAGCACGGAACTCGATCAATTGTCATGGGTCGGGCGCGGAACCCTGGGCGGTATTCCCATGCCGATCATTATGTTTGGCGTCGTCGCAGTTTTCGTAGCGCTGTTTTTGCGATACACAAGATTAGGGGCTTACATCTACGCCATCGGCGATAACCCTCAGGGCGCGCGTACTACGGGGATTCCAACCCGGCCCTTGATGGTGTTGCAGTACGTCATTGCAGCGCTGATCGGAACCTTTGCCGGTTTGGTGATGGCCGCTTCGGTCAACAGCATGCCAACCCGGATCTATAACTCCACATTGATTTACGACGTGATTTTGGTTGTCGTTTTGGGCGGTATTGGGCTTTCAGGAGGCAAAGGCGGCGTCATCAATGTAATTATTGGCACTTTGCTTATCGGTACCTTGCTCAACGGCATGACGATTCTGGATATGTCCTATTCGGCGCAGAACATGGTTAAAGGCATCGTGCTTCTGTTTGCCATCCTTATTGATTCACTGATTAATCCTCGGAACGAGGAAACTGCGCAGCAAGGCGACATCTAGCCGCATGCGGGAAACTGCCGGACCGCATTACTAAACCCCGGAGTACCTTTAGGAGACAAATCCAATGAAGAAGAGCATCACTATGGGCCAGATACTGGCCGTCGCAGGGTTGGCCTTATCAGCCGCTCTCCCTCAGGCCGCGCAGGCCCAGGGTAAAGGCTTGGACGAACCCTTTCGCGCGGGCTATGCCCAATCGACAAAGGGGAAGGTGGTCGGCTATATACCGGTAGCCATGGGTTTTGACCTTGCGCAAGGTTGGATGGCTGGCTTGAAGAAAGAGCTCGAGCCCTTGGGTGTGAAGATCGTGTCCCGGGATCCAAATTGGAACACCAACGCCGGTGCCCAAGCATTGACCGCGCTGATCGGTGAAAAGCCCGACGTTATCGTGGTGCATAACCCCGATGTACAAACCTACGCGAAACTTTTGCAGCGTGCTGAAAACGAAGGCATCCGTATCGTACAGGTCAATATGCGTTCTTCTTACTCATCGGTTGCCTTTGTGGGTGCCGATTATGTGGAGATCGGCGAAAGGGCCACCAACGCGGTTATCGAGCATTGCAAAGGGAAGTCCAACAAGATCGCTGTCGTGCAAGGCGCACTGTCGGCGGCCGCAAGTGCGTACCAGCTCAAGGGTGTGGAAAATGCCTTGGGCAAAAATCCGCAAATACAACTGGTCTCCAGCCAAGCGGCTGATTGGGATGCAGCCAAGGCAAAGGGCATTACGCAAACCGTGCTCAAGCAGCATCCGGACCTGTGCGGGATTGTTGGCTTTTGGGACGGTATGGACAGTGGTACCGCAGCGGCCGTTAAAGAAGCCGGTTTGACAGGCAAGGTATTTCTTGCAACTTCGGGCGGCGGCGAGCAAAAAGGCGCCTGTGACCCCGTGAAAAACGGATCGTTTGATCTAAACCTCAGCTATGACGTACCTACGCAGGCAAGCAATATGGCGGCAATGATTAAGTGGTTGCTGCAAAACCCAGGTAAAGCGAAAGACACCAAAGGCTCCATCTACACCACCTTGATCCCGATCACCAAGGCCAATGCTTCGGTAGAGGGCACTTGCTGGAAATTAGCGTCCTAATGGTCCATACGGGGTGGGTCGATGGCCTACCCCACTTTCCAATTTGTAAATGCCTTAGATGCCCGAGCCGGACGCTCCGTTCGGCGAGGGGTCAGCGGCACCCGTTGAGACGACACCATGATTCACACAGCTTCACAGACTTCAAGCGGCATTCCCCCAAAGGCTGTACTGCACGAAACTTTTGAGGACAGACTCAACCGCTGGCGCTTTACGTATTGGCCAGACCACATGCTGGGCGAACTGCTCGCTAAGCGATGGATGGAAACGGCTATTCCGGTTGCGGTTCTGTTCATGGTGGCCTTGGCGCTTTCGCAAATATTGCCCAATTTCTTTGGTCCGACCAATCTGGCTGATACCGGTCGCCAAGCCGGAGAAATTGGATTCATCGTGTTGGGTATGGCGCTGGTAATGATTGTGGGAGGCATTGACCTTTCAGTGGGCTCTATGTTCGCACTCACGAACTTCTGTGCGCTGTATTGCATGCATCTATTGAAGCTTCCGGTCGCTGCCGCGGTTGCGATAACGGTGATTTTTGGGGCCTTGCTGGGCGCGGTCAACGGCGTGTTGATTGGATACTTTCGCCTGCGCGCATTTTTGACTACCTTGATCACCCTCATTGTGTATCGCGCTTTGTACGACATCTTGACGACAGAGTATGCAACTGCCATTGCGGGAAGCATGCCTGATTCCGCAACCTGGGATTTTGTTGGCGCGGGGGCCTGGATTGGTGTGCCTACAGTGGTTTGGGTCTATGCCGCAGTAGCCATATTTGGTCACATATTCATAACGCGTTTGCGTGCTGGCTGGCATATTACGGCCATCGGCGGATCGCGCCGTTCGGCCTACAACACAGGCATTGCCGTACGCAAAACCGTCGCCAGTTGCTATGTAGCGAGCGGGGTGCTGACGGCCCTAGGCGGTGTATTTTTTGCATCGCGCTTATCCACCGCAGGGGGTGATATTGGCGTGGGCCTGGAGGTCACGGTGTTGACCGCAGCAGTACTTGGGGGAATTAGCCTAGGTGGCGGAAAAGGTTCAGTGGCCAAAGCCTTGGTAGGCACGCTCATTGTCTTATTAATCGTAAATGGCTTGACCTCTACTGGCCTAGACGGTGGCTATAACCGTATGGTTCTGGCAGCGATTCTTTTGCTAGCGGCCGTAGTGGATATTCGGTGGCTGAAAAACAAGCATCGCATCGTGAACAAAGTGTATGTCAGCCCGACTTACCATGGCATGCCGCCCGCACCATCGTGCGACCCCAAAGCAGGTACCGAATGGGCGCTCAACGACAAGCTGCGGCCGGCACGGCCCATCGGATTGGGACGTATTGAAGGCCCCGAGGATGTGATCCTGGACCGCAACGACCATTTGTATGCAGGATCGCGGCACGGCGACATCATTCGCTTCCTGGCTCCCGATTATGAAGAGATGGAGATCTTCGCGCATATCGGTGGAACGCCCTTAGGGATGGCGTTTGACCGAGAGGACAACCTTTATGTTTGCATAGGTGGTATGGGCCTGTACATGGTGACGCCTGATCGGGAAGTAGTAAAAATCACCGATGAAACGAATCGAAATTTCAAGTCTATCAATGACGATAGCCGCCTGCGATTAGCCGATGATTTAGACATCACCGATGACGGCTTGATTTTCTTTTCGGAAGCTACGGTGCGCTACGAAATGCACGAGTGGGCGACAGATGGATTGGAGGCGCGGGGCAATGGCCGGATCATTTGTTACAACACCAATACCAAGAAGACCCATACGGTTATTGATAATTTGATTTTCCCTAATGGGGTTTGCATCGCAAGTGACGGTCAAAGTTTTCTATTTGCTGAAACCTGGGGTTGCACCGTTAAACGTCATTGGTACCAGGGGCCGAAGGCTGGCACTACCGAAATCGTACTAGACAATCTGCCAGGCTTTCCGGACAACATCAATAACTCCTCCGATGGTCACTACTGGATGTCCCTGGTAGGTATGCGATGTCCCGCGATGGATCTGGCTTGGAAGATGCCTAGCTTTCGTCGCCGGATGGCGAAGCAGGTGCCGCGCGACGAATGGCTATTTCCCAATATCAACACGGGCTGTGTATTGAAGTTCAGTGAAACCGGTGAAATCTTAGAGACGATGTGGGACCTAGGAGGTGAAAACCACCCCATGATCACCTCCATGCGCGAGCACCGCGGCCACCTCTATTTGGGTGGAATCATGAATAACCGCATAGGGCGTCTCAAGCTCGAAGGGGTTGATCCAAATTGGGCGCAATACGAATGGCGCTGGGCGAAGGCTGCAAAAAATACCAAGGACGCCGCATGATCACCGCAATTACTGAATGGATAGACCGGCAGTTGGGTCGTGGCAGTGCGTCAATTACGGTGCCGGTGTTTGATGGCGCGCTAAAGTCCAATCGCTATATCGAGGATGCACGCGTGTTAGCCACCCTGGAGGCGCCGGAAGATCTGGCAACGGATGGTGCAGCCGTTTTTGTGACGGATGGCGCCAAGGTGTTGCAGGTATTACCTGAGGGCCTTCAGGAAGTGCTACAGGCACAGGGCACGATCACGGCTTTGGCCTGCATGCCAGGTGGCGGGTTTGCGCTTGCCATCGATGGAAAAGAGCTTCGCATTGAAGGCGGCGTACACCACGGCAAGCATTGGCGCGTCATCAACGGCCATGCGCTTTGTGCGGTCAATGCGATTGCAATTGGCCCCAATGGCGCGTTGATGGTTACAGATGGTTCAACCGAGCTGGACTACGCGCAGTGGAAGCGCGACCTCATGAGTCTGGGCAAAACAGGGCGCGTGTTTGAGCTCAACCCCCAAACCGGAGACGGGAAACTGCTGGCCGAGAATTTGCACTACGCATTTGGAGTCTGCTCCATCGACAACCAACTATGGGTTAGCGAGAGCTGGAAACACCACGTGGTAGGCATCGGAGCAGGTGCGCGTCCCGTGTCGGTCACGGATGACTTGCCGGGTTATCCCTCCAGAATCGTTCCAGCGACCGGTGGTGGTGCCTGGTTGACTTGCTTCATTTTGCGCACCCAGTTGGTGGAGTTCGTGTTGCGTGAACCCACGTACCGAAAGCGCATGATCGCGGAGATCGACCCGGCTTATTGGATTGCGCCTGCGCTGAACTCTGGCAACACGTTTTTAGAGCCCATGCAGGGCGCACAACTCAAGATGATGGGCGTAGTAAAGCCCTGGGCGCCGCCACGCTCCTATGGATTGGTGGTGCGCTTGGATGCGCAGGGCTTGGTGCGCTATTCCTTGCACAGCCGCTTTGATGGAAAGAACCATGGCATCTCCGCAGCCGCTGAATGTGGTGGATATCTGTATGTTGTGTCAAAAGGCAGTAAGCGTCTGCTGCGCATAGATATCGCCCAAACCGAAAAGGAGTTAACCCAATGAATTCCACGCCTATTTTGGAGTTGCGCAAGGCAACCAAGCGCTATGCTGGCATACCCGCTATTGAGGACGTCGACTTCACGCTATTGACAGGTGAAATCCATTCAATCATTGGTGAAAACGGGGCGGGAAAATCTACACTGACCAAGGTGATGGCCGGTGTGGTGCAACTGAGTTCGGGGCAAATGCTGGTGGACGGTGAAGTCGTTAGTCCGCAGACCCCCAACGATGCGCTTCAAATGGGCGTGGCCATGGTGTTTCAAGAAAGCGCTTTAGTGCCCACCATGACAGTGGCGCAAAACCTGTTTCTCGGTCAAGAGAAATTTTTCAACCGTCTTCGTGGCATCTATATTTCTGCGCAACAATTTTTGCAATCATTGCAGTTCGATGTGGACCCTACTGCCCAAGTTAGCTTGCTTGGTGCGGCCAAAAAACAGATGGTTGAAATTGCCCGCGCCGTGCTGCATGAAGCGAAAGTCATCATCTTTGACGAACCCACCGCAAGCCTGACGCCGGAGGAAAAGAAATACTTCTTTGATCTGGTCTTTAAACTCAAGTCGCGCGGCGTGTCGGTGATTTTCATTTCCCACGCCTTGGAGGAGGCACTTTTAGTGTCTGACCGGATTACGATTTTGCGCGACGGAAAGCATGTCGTAACGGATATGGCTTCCAAGTTTGATCGCGAGCGCATTGTGCAAGCGATGGTAGGCCGTGATCTGTCGCAGACGCTTTACGGACAACGTAAGACTTTTGTTCGGCGTCAAGGTAAGCGGGTTTTGTCCGTGCAAAACCTGCGCATGGCAGCTATGGTGAAGAATAACTCGCTCTCAGTTTTTGCAGGCCAGGTCACCGGTGTATTTGGTTTAGTGGGTTCTGGCCGAACCGAGACATTTAAGGTGGTTGCGGGCATCATCAAGCGTGACTTCATGCATGGTGGCGAGGTATTGCTCAATGGCAAGCCTGTGCGCTATTTCGTGCCTGCCGCTGCCATACGTGATGGCATTGCCTATGTCACCGAAGACCGCAAAATTGAGGGATTTTTCGAAACCAAGTCCATTGCCGACAATATCTATTTGGGTCTGCTGGCTAAGCTGGGTGGGAGTCGATTTTTAGTCTCCAGAAAAGAAGCTGCGGAGGTTGGCGAACATTGGATCAAGCGTCTTAATGTGCGCGCCATCAGCAAGGACGTTAAGGCGATTGAACTGTCTGGTGGAAATCAGCAGAAAGTGGTAATTGCGAAGTCACTGGTGCAAGACCCGCAAATCATTATTTTTGACGAACCCACAAGAGGTGTGGATGTTGGCGCTATTACCGAAATCCACGATCTGATCAATCGTCTTGCGGACGAAGGCAAGGCCGTGGTGGTTATATCCTCCTATTTGCCTGAAATCATGGCCCTCTCAGATCGCATCCTGGTGCAACGTATGGGCAAAGTAGTTGAAGAGTATTCTGCGACGGAAGCCAATGAAGAAAAGATCATGTACGCAGCCATTCATTAATCGACTTTAGTATGCAGAACACCAACCCAGCAATTGATTTTTACTTCGACTTCCTGTCGATGTACGGTTACTTTGCAAGCCTGCGAATCGACGCGTTGGCGGCGCGTCATGGGCGGGAAGTTCGGTGGCACAGCATGCTTTTGGGTGTATCGGTCATGAAGACGATGGGTCTCAAGCCGCTGTTGGATACGCCGCTAAAGGGTGATTACGTCATCCGCGATACCGCGCGCTATGCGCGGCGGCATGGTTTGCAGCTTAGCCGTAAGGTTACGGATCCGATGATGGATCCGCGCGCGACGGCGCGTGGGTTTTATTGGATGCGCAGGCATCGTCTAGGCCAGGAAGCGCAATTCGCACGGGCGGCTTTCTCAAGCTACTGGCGCGATGGTGTTGATCTGAGTGCGCCGCAGCAGGTGGCGGCGCTTGGAGCCGCTATCGGTGTAGACACACAAGAATTGTTGGCCGGCATTGAAAGCGATCAAGCACGCACAGACTTGCGCGATGCCGTGGCCGCTTCGCTGGACAAAGGAGTTTTTGGATCGCCCTTTTTTATCGTGGGCGAAGAGAAATTCTGGGGATCGGACCGGGTTGAACTGATAGAGGAATGGCTAACTTCTGGCGGCTGGTAAGGATTCGAATATGACCATGACAAGTGACCCTTCCCAAGCGAAACGTACCGATACTTTGGCAGGTATTTTTGTGCTGGATATCACCCGTGTGGTGGCGGGCCCGTATTGCGCCATGATGTTGGCGGACCTGGGGGCTACTGTCATCAAGATTGAGCATCCCAGCGATGCTGACTATGTCCGTAGTTTCCCACCCCGGCTCCATGATGCAGACGGTGCCGATGCGGGCAGTGGCTACTTTGCGCAATACAACCGGCACAAACTCGGCATCAGTCTGGATCTCAAACATCCAGAGGGTAAACGCATGCTATTGGAGCTTGCGGCTAAAGCGGATGTGTTGATAGAAAACTTTCGGCCAGGCACCATGGATAAATTGGGTCTGGGATGGGACACCTTAAAAGCGATAAATCCACGCCTCATTTACACCTGCATCAGTGGATTCGGACATGAAGGTCCCCATTCATTGCGTCCCTCCTACGATAGCACTGCGCAGGCTGCAGGCGGGCTGTGGTCCATGAACGGGGAGCGGGACGCACCGCCGATTCGGGTGGGGAGCATCCTGGGCGATCTCGCTGCATCCTTTTACGCCACGATTGGCACCTTGGCCGCATTGCGTGATGTAGATCGCAGTGGTCTTGGGCAGCGTGTCGATATCTCACAGCAGGACTCAGTAGTTACGCTGACAGAGAGCGCTATTGTCAACTATACGGTGGACGGGAAAGTAGCGGAACCCCTTGGCAACGACCATCCTTTTGCAAGACCGTATGGACAGTACGCTTGCAAAGATGGTTTCGTGTTCTTTGGCAGCTATACCGACAAGCTTTGGCGCGACAGCTGCGAAATTTTTGGTGAACCCGCTTTAGCCGACGACCCTGAAATTGACACCATGGCCAAGAGGTTTGAAGACGCTACCTACGAAAGACGGATCAAGCCGATTCTTGAACGTTGGTTTGCCCACCGTACCAAAGCGGAGCTTGAGGCCATGGCGGGGAGTCGCATCGCCCTGACCCCCATTAAGCGCATCGATGAGGTAGTTGCGGATGCCCATCTGCGGGCACGCCAAATGTTTGTGCAAGTTCCTTTTGGGAAAGTGAATGTCGAGGTATTCGGTTCTCCCATGAAGCTTTCTGGCACGCCGCCGCGGACCCAGGGATCGGTTCCACAGATCGGAGAGCATAACCACGAAGTCTATGTGCAATGGCTTGGTATCACTGCTGAGCGTTTTGAGGCTCTTCGTAGTGCAGGTGTGATTTGAGGTCAGATCAATTTCAGTTAGCGCTGGAACGCTACCTGCATTCCCATGTCAAGGGATTGGCTGGGCCGTTGCATGTCGCTCCGGTCGGAGGCGCAGGGCAATCGAACCCTACCTACTTCGTGGACATGGATGACCGTCGCTTCGTTTTGCGACGTCAACCCGACGGGGACTTATTACCTTCAGCGCATGCAATAGACCGGGAGTATCGGGTGATGACTGCGCTAATGCACAGTGATTTGCCCGTACCCAAGACCGTACTCTATTGCGCTTCGCCGGATATCGTGGGCACCCCCTTCTACTTGATGGAACGATTGGATGGCCGAATCTTTGGTGACGCTACGCTGCCTGGTATCGCGCCGTCCGAGCGGCGTGATATTTACCTCGAAATGGCGCGCGTGATGGCGGTATTGCACAGCCTAAATACCAGTACTTTGGGCCTGGATGACTACGGCAAAACGGGTAACTATTTTCAGCGGCAGGTGGCTCGTTGGCGCCAGCAGTGGATGAATTCGAAAACCCATGAAAATCGCGAACTTGACACCTTGATTGCGTGGCTTTCGGACAATGTGCCCGAAGAAAACGTCAGGGCCTTGGTGCACGGAGACTTCAAGCTCAATAATCTGATGTTTCATCCAGTCGAGCCGCGCGTTATCGCGGTACTCGACTGGGAGTTGTCTACTCTGGGAAACCCTTTGGCTGATCTGGCGTTCAATTGCGCTGCCTGGCGCGCAATGCCCGATGAATTTGGAGGTATTCGTGGACTGGACCTGGCCGGGCTGGGTATCCCTACGGAGTTAGAGTTTGTGGCCCATTATCGTGATAGCGGCGGCAATCCTAGTGGACTGTCTCCGTTTCATTTTGCATTTTCATTTATGCGTTGGTCTGTAATTTTTGAAGGAATTGCCGCACGGGCACGCCATGGCAACGCCGTAAATAGTCGCGCCCAAACCGTAGGAGCCCTGGCCGCTCCTATGGCTTTGCGTGGCCTGGAAGCTTTGCAGTAAGCGTCACCTGGCAACGATTCTGCTTTTGCCCAGATGTAAAGTGAATCTCAATGCTGTGCCCTGCAGAAGATTTAGATCGGTGGATCGCGTGTGAAGGATTCGCCGTGGCGACCTATCAACCCAGTTCATTGGGCCTCTTTGTAATGGAGTTCGACGGAAATGACACTACCTCCTGCCTGGCTTAGCGAGGTTCCAGCGCTACACAACGAATTGCATTTCGGTGATCGTCGTGTTAACTGCTTTGCTGCGCGACCGCGTAGTCTGCATGCGCTCTATGCATCTGCAGTGCAAAGCAATGGTGGCGGCGAGGCATTGGTCAGCGCGCAGGGGCGCTTCACCTGGGCAGCGCTGGAAGCGCAAGTGGCTGTTATCGCTGCGGGTTTGCGTTCGCAAGGTATTGGCTGCGGAGACCGCGTACTACTGTTAATGGGTAATCGCGCTGAATTTGTGATTGCGTTCTTCGCACTCTCCAGACTGGGCGCTATCGCCGTACCTGTTTCGGTTCGGTCATCCTTACCGGAAGTGAGCTATGTGGCGCAGCAATGTGGCGCTATGGCGGTACTGGCAGAGACAGAGTTCTGTACCCTAGTACCCGCCTTAGTGGAGGCTCCCAACATGCGTTTGCGCGTCGCATTGGATGCAGATGCTGGACCAGATTGGCTATCTTGGGATATGCTGGAAACGGCGCAACCAAGTTTAGGGCCTGATGATGCGGTACCCGTCCACGAAGAGGATACGGCGGTCATACTCTATACATCCGGCACCACAGGGCGTCCCAAAGGTGCTGAGCTGACCCATTTAGGAATTGTTCATTCCACCATGCACTACGCTTTTTGCATGGGTCTTGGCACACTGGATCGCAGCCTTGTCGCCGTTCCGCTCTCGCATGTGACGGGTCTCATCGCACAGCTTTGCACCATGGCGCTGGTGCATGGGTCCATCATCCTCATGGGCGGATTTAAAGCCGTGACGTTTCTGTCTAAAGCGTCCAGTGAACGCATGACGCACACGGTTATGGTGCCGACGATGTATCAGCTTTGCCTCATGCAACCTGACTTGGGAACCCATGACTTGTCCCATTGGCGTATCGGCGCCTATGGGGGTGCGCCTATGGTGCCAGCCACTATCGCCTCCATCGCCAAGGCATGGCCTGGGCTGCAGTTGATGAACGCCTATGGCGCCACCGAGACCACATCGCCGGCGACAGTCATGCCCCCCTCGGATACGGCTAAGCGCCCCGACTCTGTCGGTCGTGCTGTGCCATGCGCCGAACTGCAAGTGGTTGGCCCCAGTGGCCAGGTACTACCAACTGGTGAGATCGGTGAAATTTGGATTCGTGGACCCATGGTCGTCAAGGCCTATTGGAACAATCCGATCGCCACTTCTGAAGCCTTTTCGGACGGATTTTGGCGCTCAGGGGACATTGGGCGAATCGATGCAGAAGGCTACGTCCAGGTACTGGACCGTATCAAGGATGTCATCATTCGAGGGGGTTATAAAGTCTATAGCAGCGAAGTTGAGGCGGCATTGCTGGAGCATCCCGATGTCATCGAGGCAGCGATCATCGCAGTGCCTTGCGACATTCTGGGTGAGCGGGTTTGTGCCTTCGTCTGTCTGCGTGCAGCAGTGAGCGAAAAGACGCTTTTTGAGTGGTGTAAACAGCGCCTATCTGACTATAAAGTGCCTGAGCAATGGCGTACCGGAACCGATCCTCTGCCTAGAAACGCCAACGGCAAGCTGATGAAGCAAGCCATGCGCCAAGCGTTGTAATTGATACAACACAGGCGCTGGACGCAGCACCAGAGGTTCAATCGCGCAGGTTGTTAAAACTCAGCGGGATATCGGTAATCTCTTTTTTTAAGAGCGCCATGGCCGCTTGTAGGTCGTCGCGCTTGGCGCCGGTCACGCGCACGGAGTCTCCCTGGATGGCCGCTTGTACTTTGAGTTTGCTGTCTTTGATCAGGCGCTGGATTTTTTTGCCCAGCTCGCTCTCGATGCCATTGCGCACTTTGATGACGCACTTGACCTTGTCACCGCCCATTTTTTGCACATCGCCTTTGTCCAAAAAGCGAACATCGACATTGCGCTTGGTGAGCTTGTTGCGCAGCACATCTTCTATTTGATCGAGTTGAAATTCGGCGTCACCGATCAGGGTGATTTCTTTGTCCTTGATCTCTATAGCGGCCGCAGTGCCTTTGAAATCAAAACGGGTGCCGATTTCTTTGGTGGTATTTTCTACGCCGTTTTTTACATCGACCAGGTTGGCTTCACAAACAGTATCAAACGAGGGCATCTTCACATCTCTCCAACAAAGGTTGACTGGTATCGCACCACGCGCCGGGGCGGGCGAATGCGACAATCCCGCCATGGTAGTCGAGAACAATGTGCCCTTGCAGGCATTGAACACGTTTCACATTGTGGCGCGGGCGCAGCAATTGGTGCGTATCCGTAGCCAAGACGATGCGGCAAACGTGCTGCAAGACGCTGCGCTGGCTGCGCTACCGAAGTTTGTACTGGGCGGTGGCAGTAACCTGGTGCTGACGGGAGACGTCAAGTCCCTGGTGCTCAAGGTCGAGATTGCCGGATGCCGCCTGCTGCGGGAAACGCCCAAAGCATTTATCGTGGAAGCCGGGGCGGGCGAGAATTGGCATGGTTTCGTGGCCTGGACACTGGAGCAGGGCATGCCCGGGATGGAAAACATGGCCTTGATTCCAGGCACGGTAGGCGCCGCGCCGGTGCAAAACATTGGCGCCTACGGGGTTGAACTGCAGGATGTGTTTGATTCGCTAGACGCCATGGATTTGCAGACGGGCGAGGTCTTTAGCCTGGATGCTGCCCAGTGTGCTTTCGGCTACCGCGATTCGATTTTTAAGCATGCCAGCGACACGCCGCGACGGGGCCTAAAAGATAAGGCCTTGATATTGCGCGTGCGCTTTGCCCTGCCGAAGGCTTGGAGGCCGGTGCTGGGATACGCCGATATTGAAAAAATGCGGGTCCAAGAGGCCTGTGAAAAGCCGGACGCCCAGCAAATTTTCGAGTGGGTTTGCCGTATCCGGCGCAGCAAATTACCCGATCCAGCGCAACTGGGCAATGCTGGCAGCTTTTTTAAGAACCCCACGGTCAGCGCCGAGCAATGCGCCGACATCATTGCGCGCGATCCGCGCGTGGTGCATTACCGACTGGCCGATGGCTCCTTCAAGCTGGCCGCCGCTTGGTTGATTGACGCCTGCGGCTGGCGCGGCAAATCGGTGGGGCAGGCAGGGGTCTATGAGAAGCAGGCCTTGGTGCTGGTCAACCGAGGCAGCGGCAGCCAGGGCGCGACCGGCGGTGAGGTGATGACCTTGGCCAAGGCGATCCAAACCAGCGTGTATGAGCGCTTTGGTCTGTTCTTGGAGACGGAGCCGGTGGTGTTGTAGAGTTCTTGATGTAGTGCAAAGCAGGCCAGCCGCTTGTGTAGAAGAATGCAGTTGCGGCTTGGGCCCTGGCCTTGAAATTGTGGAGAAGTGTTTGCCATGAAGCAGGTATTGGTGTTGGGAGGCTCCGGTTTTGTCGGTGGCCATGTATGCGAAAAGTTGGTACGCGCGGGATATCGTGTCACCGTCATTACGCGCAAAGCGGTGCATGCCAGATGCGTGATGCATTTGCCTGGCCTCACCGTGTTGGAATCCAATATCCATGATGAAGCCGCCTTGGGCCGCGCCATGGCCGGGATGGATGCAGTGATTAACCTGGTCGCGATCCTGCACGGCAGCCCTGCGGCATTTGTCCATGTGCACCAGGATTTACCAGCCAAGATAGCCCGCGCCTGTGTGGCCACGGGCGTGGCCCAGCTGGTACATATCAGCGCGCTGGGTATGAATACGGCGCCGGCACAGACCGCGCCCTCGAATTACCTGCGCAGCAAAGCGGTCGGGGAAAGGCTGCTGGCCGATACCCTGGGCTGGGGGCAGGGCGGCACGGGCGCTTGTGGCTTGACGGTGCTGCGCCCCAGCGTTATTTTTGGCGCCAACGATAAGTTTTTGAACGTGTTTGCCCGCTTACAAGCGGTTTTCCCTGTGATGCCCTTGGCCGGTGCGGATGCGCGCTTTCAGCCGGTCTGGGTAGAAGATGTTGCCAGCGCGGTACTCCAAAGCTTGGCGCAAGGGCTGGGCCAGGGGCCCGCAATGCAGGTTTATGAATTGGCGGGACCGCAGGTGTACACGCTGCGCCAGTTGGTGCAATTCGCGGCGCGCAGCAGCGGCATTGCGCAAGGCCGGGGCCGACCCGTCGTCGGCCTGCCCTTGTGGATGGGCCGCATCCAGGCTTTTGTATTGGGTCTGATGCCGGGCGAACCCGTGATGAGCCAGGACAATTTGGACTCTATGCGCCTAGACAATGTAGTCACAGGTAGCCTGCCCGGCTTGGAGGCATTGGGCATTGCGCCAAGTACCTTGGAAGCCATAGGGCCGCAATACCTGTTCCCCGATCCCGCAACCCAGGGATTGCTCGGTCTGCGCAATCGCCACCGCTAGCGTTTGGGGTCTGGCGGGGTTTCGGTGTCGGGCGCTAGGTGCTGGCGGATCACTTCCTGCAAGCGACTCATGTGAACCGGCTTGGTGACAAAGTCGTTCACGCCCGCGGCCAGCGCTTCTTCGCGAGCCTCGTTCATCACATTAGCCGTCAGCGCAATGATGGGGATTGTTGCCGTCGGGTGCGGCAGCGCGCGTATGGCGCGCGTGGCGTCCATGCCATTCATCACCGGCATGTGTAAGTCCATCAACACCAAGTCAAAGCTTTGTGATTGCAAAAGGTCTATAACGACACTTCCGTTTTCCGCAAAAAAGGTGAGGTAGCCCATGCGCTTGAGCAGGATATCGACGAACTTGCGGTTGACTTCGTTGTCCTCCACTACCAGGATGCGGTACATGCGCTCAGGTTTGATCGGTGGATCGAGTTGAAATACCTTGCCTTGGCTGCTTGGTAAAGGCGCTGGTGTGGGCTGCGCGCGCATACGCAAAGTAAAACAAGACCCTAGGCCCTTGGTGCTGGAGACCTCGATCTGCCCCCCCATCAATTGCGCCAGGGATTGGGAGATTTCCAAACCTAGACCGGTGCCGCCATAGTCGTTGTGGGTGTCGCTGTGCACTTGGTTAAAGCGCTGAAACAAATTTTCCAAGGCCTCACTGCTGATGCCGATGCCACTATCTTCAACGGAAATTTCCAGCATTACATCGGCCTTGTCGACCACGGGCGCTGGCACGCCCAGCTGGACCCTGATGTGTACGCCCCCCCGGCTGGTGAACTTAATCGCGTTATTGGACAGGTTGAACAATATTTGCTTGAGCCGTTTGGCGTCTAACAGCAGCCACTGCGGAACGTCCGGATGTACCCGCACATCAAAGTCCAGTTTTTTCTGCTCTGCCTGCGGACGCATAGCATCGCTGATATCACCGACGACCTGGCGTAGCTCTAGGGGGGCTAATTGCAAACTGATTTTTCCTTCTTCTAGCGCCGAAAGGTCTAGGATGTCGTTTAGCACTTGGAGCAAATGGTTGGCCGACGCGTTGGCGGTCTTGAGGTAGTCGGCCTGAAGGGTGTTGAGCGAGGTGGTGCCCAAGAGGCTGAGCATGCCGAAGACCCCGTTGAAGGGCGTGCGCAGCTCATGGCTCATATTGGCTAGAAAGCGAGTCTTGCCCCGGCTGACAGTTTCTGCTTTCAATTGCGTATCGCGGAAATACGCGGTCAATTCGCGGGACTTTTCTTGCGCTAAAGCGCGTTGCCGGTTCTGCAATAACAAAATGGCTATCGTGAGCAAGGTCAGCAACAAGCACAGCACGGAGAGCTGAAACATATCGCTCGCGTTTTGGCGCATTTGCTCCAATGGTTCAGCGCTATTTTTGGCCTGCATTGCGGCTGCGTGCGCTTGCACCACTGTACTGTGCATTGGCAAAGGCGCAGTTTCGGGCCATCGCACCGCATCAGCGTTGCGTGCTTCGCTCCATGCTTTTACTGCAAGGGCGTGATTTTCCTTGGCAGCGACCAGCAGGGTGTGTTGCTGCGATTGCAGGTAAAAAAGCAGCGTTACCGCTATGAACAGACTAGCGCCTACCACGGCCAATGCCATATTCAGCGTGCGCACACCCAAGCCCGGCGCGCGGCTTTGTCGGTCGCCACCGAACTCGGTGCCCGGCCTGTGCTTAGCAGTCATGTCCCGCATGCTCCCGGATACCTGCCATGTCGCTATTCCCCGTCAAAGACCCTTGCCGCTACGCAACCATTATTTCTAACCAGTCTAGCAACCCGTCTCATAGTGCATCAGTGGGTATCCAAGCCCATCATACGGGTGCCCGGATCCTGTGTGAGTAAGCCCGCCTGGCTATAGATACCGAGTTTTTCGCGCGTGTCGGCAATGTCCAGGTTGCGCATGGTGAGTTGCCCGATGCGGTCGGCCGGGGAGAACATCGAGGCGCCTTTCTCCATCGTGAGACGTTCTGGGTGGTAGGTCAGATTAGGCGATTCGGTGTTCAAAATGGAGTAGTCATTCCCGCGGCGCAATTGCAGCGTGACCTCGCCTGTCACGGCACGCGCAACCCAGCGTTGCGCCGCCTCGCGCAGCATGATGGCTTGCGGGTCAAACCAGCGGCCCTGGTACAACAGGCGCCCGAGTTTGCGCCCGTTTTCGCGGTATTGCTCAATCGTGTCTTCGTTGTGGATGCCGGTGATCAAGCGCTCGTACGCCGTGAATAGCAGGGCCAAGCCAGGGGCTTCGTAAATGCCACGGCTTTTCGCCTCGATGATGCGGTTCTCAATTTGGTCACTCATGCCCAGGCCGTGCCGCCCTCCGATGCGGTTGGCTTCCAAAATAAGGCCGACCAGGTCCGGATACTCCACGCCATTGAGCGCGACCGGGCGGCCTTCGTCAAAGCGCACCCGCACGTCTTCGCGCGCAATGCTGACATCATCCTTCCAAAAGGCCACGCCCATGATGGGGTTGACGATGGTCATGCCACTGGTCAAGTGCTCCAGGTCCTTGGCTTCGTGCGTCGCGCCCAGCATATTGGAGTCGGTCGAATAGGCTTTTTCCGCCGACATCTTGTAGCCAAACCCCGCTTTGGTCATGAACGCAGACATTTCCGCACGGCCACCCAGTTCATCAATAAAGGCCTGGTCTAGCCAGGGCTTGTAGATTTTGAGCGCCGGATTGGTCAGCAGGCCATAGCGGTAAAAACGTTCGATGTCATTGCCTTTGTAGGTGCTGCCGTCGCCCCAGATATGCACATCGTCTTCCTTCATGGCCGCCACCAGCATGGTGCCGGTCACGGCGCGCCCGATAGGCGTGGTGTTGAAGTAGGTCAGGCCACCGGTGGAGATATGAAACGCGCCGCTTTGCATAGCCGCAATACCTTCGGCAGCTAGTTGGCTGCGGCAGTCAATCAAGCGGGCATGTTCAGCGCCGTATTCCATGGCTTTACGCGGAATCTCGTCGTAGTCGGACTCGTCGGGCTGGCCCAGATTGGCCGTATAGGCGTAGGGAATCGCGCCTTTGTTGCGCATCCAGTGCAGCGCAGCGCTGGTGTCCAAGCCTCCGGAAAACGCGATACCGACTTTTTGGCCAGTGGGGATATTTTGAAGAATGGTGGACATAGGGTTGGGGCGCAAGCGATCGGTGGTCTGGGGAGTTCAAAAGGGGCTAGAGTGCACGCATGAAGGCGTTATGGATTCGTGCCTGAGGCCTGCAGCCATGGCGCCGTGCCGGGGTTTAGCCGTAATGGCAAATGTAGTGGAAGGCATCGGCTACGCGAATTTGAAAACTGCTTTGCCCGGGCACGCTAAAGCTTTGGCCGGGCTGGCAGCTGGCCCATGTGCTGCTGCCTTGGAGCAAGTAGTCGCAAGCGCCAGCCACGCATTCCATGACTTCTGGCGCAGCGGTGCCAAAAGTGAGTTCAGCGGCCAGCACCACGCCAACCGATTTTTTGCTGCCATCGGCCATGGTCAGGCTGTGGCTGACGCATTTGCCGTCGAAATACACGCTGGCTTGGGTGCTAACGCTGGCGCTTTGGAGGTGGGTGGTGCTCATGGCTATGGCTGGGTAGGGGCCGGTAGATGCCCGGCAGGGCTAGGGAATGGGCGGTTCATCCGGACAAGCGGGCCGCCCGCGATGCCTGTGATTTTAAGGCAGCAGGTCCAAAAAGGTCTGGGGCACAAAACCCACGGTGATGCGGCCATCGGGCCACTGTACGACGGGCCGTTTGATAACGCTGTAGTGGGCCTGCATCAGCGCAGCCGCGCTGGCCGCGTCGTCCACGCTATTTTGCAGCGCCGGATCCAGCTTGCGCCAGGTCGTTCCTTTGCGATTGAGCAGGGTTTCCCAACCGAGTGCTTGCATCCAGTCGTCAAGGACCTTGGGCGGCACGCCGTCTTTTTTGAAATCATGAAAGTCATAAGCCAGGCCCTGATCCTGCATCCAAAGACGGGCTTTTTTTACGGTGTCGCAGTGGGGGATGCCAAACAGTGTGATGGCCGGGGTGGGGGCGGTGTTTTTCATGGCCGCGATGATGCCATGGGCCAGCGACCTAGGCTAGGCACCGGTCTGCGCGACAATCCCAACCCTATGAAAAATTTACCGGAATGGCTGGCCTATTGCGAGCAGCTGCACCACACCAACATCGACATGGGCTTGGAGCGGGTGCGCCAGGTGGCGCAGCGCATGGATTTGCAGCTACCCTGCACCGTAATTACTGTCGCCGGTACCAATGGTAAAGGCTCTACCTGCGCCATGCTGGAGTCCATTCTGATGCAGGCAGGTTACCGCACCGCGGTGTATTCCTCGCCGCATTTGGTGCATTTCGAAGAGCGCCTGCGCCTGCAAGGGCAGAACGTAGCAGCCGATGCGTTGACGCAAGGGTTTGCCCGCGTGGAGGCTGCGCGCACGGCAGGCCCAGCGCCTGTGTCGCTGACCTATTTTGAGTTTTCTACCCTGGCGATCCTGGATGTGATGCGTGGGCAGCCCCTGGATGTGGCGATTCTGGAGGTGGGCATGGGCGGGCGCTTGGACGCGGTGAACATCATCGATGCCGATTGCGCAGTGATCACCAGTATCGACTTGGACCACATGGAGTTTCTGGGCACCGATCGGGAAACTATTGGGCGCGAGAAGGCTGGCGTCATGCGCACCGGCCACCCGGTGGTAGTGAGCGACCCGATGCCGCCGCACAGTGTGCTGGACCATGCTGTGGAAATAGGTGCCGACTTGTGGCGTGTGGGGCGGGACTTCAACACTCGGGGCGACCCACAGCAATGGGAATGGGCGGGGAGGGGACGGCGTTACAGCGGCTTGGCCTATCCCGCGTTGCGCGGTGCAAACCAGCTGGTCAATGCAGCCGGCGTGCTGGCAGCTTTAACGGCTTTGCGGGACAAACTCCCGGTCACGGCGCAAGCCATCCGCAATGGACTGGCCATGGTGGAATTTAGTGGGCGCTTTCAAATTGTTCCAGGCAAGCCGAGTATCGTGCTGGACGTGGCGCACAACCCGCATTCGGTGGCGGCGCTGGCGGCCAATTTGGATGCGATGGGATTTTTCCCGCGCACCCATGCGGTATTCGGTGCGATGGCAGATAAAGACTTGACACCCATGCTGGCGCGTATGAACCCGCTGGTCGAGTGCTGGTACTTTACCGATTTACCTACCCCGCGCGCCGCCTCCGGTACAGACTTACTGCACCATTGGCAGACGCAAAATGCGCGTAAAGACGCGGGCGCCAAGACGTTTTCCGCGCCCCAATTTGCCTTGCAGGAGGCCCTTCGCTGCGCTGACCCCACTGATAGAATCTTGGTGTTTGGATCGTTTTACACCGTTGGCGGTGTGCTGCAGCATGGGCTTCCCCGGCTGACCGGAACACATCTCGCATCTTCTTAGAAATCACGCTATGGCATTTTTCAAGTTTCGCAAAGACGGTGCCGAGCCCGCAGCCCCTGCACCGGCCGCCGAAAGCTTGGATACCATGCGTAAACGCGCCCGCCATCGGCTGATGGGGGCGGCAGCTTTGGTGCTGGTGGGGGTGATTGGCTTTCCCCTGCTATTTGACAGCCAGCCGCGACCCATTGATGTGAACATTGCCATCAACATTCCTGAAAAAAACAAGGCCGCACCGCTCGCTGCTAGCCCTGCTGTAGTGGCTACCTCGCAGACGCAGGCGCCGCCGCCTAAGCCGGAGCCAGTGGAAAAAGAAACCTTGGTCAATCCCGCGCCGAGCCAAAAGGCAGGCGTGGTGGCTGCACTTGGCAATCCTGAAAATGCAGCGGCGGCTAAAACGAGTACCCAGGCGCCAACCATGGGCGATGCAAAGCCCGATAGCAAAACCGAACCCAAGCCCGTCGCTAAACCGGAACCCAAACCCACGACCGAGGCGGCTAAAGCCCAGACCTTGCTCGAAGGGAAAGAGCCTGTAGCTGCAACTTCCACCCCAGGCCTGCGTTATGTGGTGCAAGTGGGCGCATTTGCCGAGTCGCAGAAAGCCCATGATGCGCGACAAACCTTGGAAAAAGCGGGTTTGAAGACGTACACTCAGGTCATCGGCAGTAGCGATAGCAAGCGCACCCGGGTGCGCGTAGGCCCTTTCGCCAACCGGGCAGAAGCGGATAAAGCCGCAGAAAAGATCAAGTCCTTGAATCTCCCCGCCGCTGTGTTAACGCTGTAGTGTAGGCAGGCCATGGCCGATCTTGACTGGATTTGCTGCGCGGTGCTGGCGTTTTCACTCGCCTTAGGTGCCTGGCGCGGGTTGGTCTACGAGGTTCTCTCCTTGGTCAATTGGGTGTTCGCCTTTGTGTTGGCGCAGTGGGCGGCACCCGCCGTTTCGCAAATACTCCCGACGCGAGGCGCCAGTGACATGGTGCGCTATGGTTTTGGATTTTTTTTCGCCTTTATCCTATGCCTGCTGGCGGGCAGTGTGCTGGTATTTTTGACCAAGAAAGTGGTCCATGTCAGTGGTTTGGGCCTCGTGGACCGTGTGTTGGGGCTGGCTTTTGGCAGTTTGCGGGCGATGGTGATATTGTTGGCAGCAACGGTGGTGTTGCGAATGACACCCCTGGTTCAAAGCGATTGGTGGCAGGAGGCCTTCAGTCCGCGCATTGCACAATCGGCGCTGACTGGACTCAAACCTTGGTTGCCCCAGGCCTTTGGTCCCTATTTACCGTGAGTGAGCAAAGCTAACATGTGTGGAATCGTAGGCGTTGTCAGCAACGCACCCGTCAATCAGCTCATTTATGACGCTTTGTTGCTCTTGCAGCACCGCGGCCAGGATGCCGCCGGCATTGTGACCCAGCAGGAAAACAAGTTTTTCATGCACAAGGCCAAGGGTATGGTCAAAGACATTTTTCGCACCCGTAATATGCGGGCGCTTCCTGGCAACTGCGGGCTTGGCCAAGTGCGTTACCCCACCGCAGGAAATGCCTTTAGCGAAGAAGAGGCCCAGCCTTTTTACGTGAACGCGCCCTTTGGCATTGTGCTGGTGCACAACGGCAACCTGACCAATGCGCAAGCCCTCAAGCACGAATTATTTACCGTAGACCATAGGCACATCAACACCGAGAGTGACTCTGAAGTCTTGCTCAATGTGCTGGCACATGAAATCGAGCGCACCACGCGTGGCATGCCTTTGGAGCCCGCCCATCTGTTTGAAGCAGTACGCAATGTGCATCGGCGGATTAAAGGCTCCTATGCGGTGATTGCCTTGATTGCCGGCCATGGCGTGTTGGCGTTTCGCGACCCCTTTGGTATCCGCCCCTTGTGTATAGGACGCGGTCCAGATCGAATTGTGCTGGCCAGCGAGTCGGTGGCATTGGAAGGTACGATGCACCAGTTCGAGCGCGATGTGGCGCCGGGTGAAGCCGTGTTTATCGATTTGCAAGGCACGATGCTGGCACAGCAGTGTGCCGATGCGCCCGTGCTCAACCCCTGCATTTTTGAGTTTGTTTATCTGGCCCGACCTGACTCAGTGATGGACGGCATTTCGGTGTACCAGGCGCGTCTTAATTTGGGGCAAACCTTGGCTAAGCGTGTGGTGTCTACCGTGCCGCCGAACGAAATTGATGTGGTCATTCCTATCCCCGAATCGAGCCGACCCAGCGCCGCCCAGCTGGCGCAATTGCTAGGCTTGCCTTACCGGGAAGGATTTGTTAAAAATCGATACGTGGGCCGTACCTTCATCATGCCCGGACAGGCGGTGCGTCAAAAATCAGTGCGGCAAAAACTCAATGCGATTGCCAGCGAATTCAAAGGGCGCAATGTGCTCTTGGTAGACGACTCGATCGTGCGCGGCACCACCAGTCAGGAGATTGTGCAAATGGCGCGCGATGCGGGTGCACGCAAAGTCTATCTGGCCAGCGCCGCGCCACCCGTGCGCTTTCCCAATGTGTATGGCATCGACATGCCCACCAGCTCGGAGTTAGTGGCTTACAACCGCTCGGTGGAAGAAGTGCGCGCCATCATCGGGTGCGATGCGCTGATCTACCAGGACGTCGATGCCATGAAAACCGCTATCGGTTCGCTCAATGCCGCCATCAAAGGCTTTGACGCATCATGTTTTGATGGTGTGTATGTGACAGGCGATGTGGGCGTGGCCGATATTGCCCGATTGAACGCTGCACGCGTCAGTGGCCAGGAAGACGAGCAGGACAGCTCTCGCTTAGCTTTGCCCAATCCGCTATAGCAAGCTCATCGGTATTACTTTTCAAACCCCCATGCCAAGCCATCCCTTACCCCCCGGACTGCACCCTGACACCTTGGCCCAGCGCGTGGCGATGGAGCCCAGTCAGTTCGGTGAAAACTCCGAAGCCTTATACCTGACCAGTGGCTATGTGCAGCCTTCGGCCGAAGTATCGGCCCGCCGCTTTGGCGGCGAAGAGGCCGGCTACACCTACGGCCGTTCGGGTAACCCTACCGTGAGTAGCTTCGAAATGCGCTTGGCTGCCATGGAGGGAACCGAGGCCGCCCTAGCTACCTCGTCTGGCATGTCGGCGGTGATGCTGATGCTATTTAGCTTGCTCAAGGCGGGCGACCATGTCTTGTATTCCCAGTCGATGTTCGGCTCTACTATCAAACTGATTGGCTCGGAGTTTGCCCGCTTCGGGGTGGAGTCCACGGTTGTGGCGCAAACCGATCTCTCTGCCTGGAAAGCGGCTATCCGCCCCAACACCAAGTTGTTGTTTGCAGAGACCCCGACCAACCCCTTGACCGAGGTCTGCGACATTCAGGCCTTGGCAGACCTGGCCCATAATGCCGGAGCTTTGCTGGCAGTAGACAACTGCTTCGCCACACCGGTCTTGCAGCGCCCCATGGAAATGGGGGCCGACATCGTGATGCACTCAGGCACCAAATATTTGGACGGTCAGGGCCGCGTCATGGCCGGGGCGCTATGTGCAAGCGATGTGCTGATCAATGGAAAGTGCCTGCCCGTCATGAAAAACAGTGGCATGGTCTTGTCGCCGTTTAATGCATGGGTGGTGCTTAAAGGGCTGGAGACCCTGGACATCCGCATGCGGGCCCAAAGTGCGCGTGCCCACGCATTGGCCCTGTGGTTGGAGCAAAAGCCCATGGTGGAGCGCGTTTACTACCCGGGCTTGCCCAGCCACCCGCAACATGCCTTGGCCATGCAGCAGATGTCCGACGTGGGCGGTGCGGTGGTGTCGTTTGAGCTTAAGGCCAAATCCCCGGAGCTCGCCCGCAAGCACGCGTTTCATGTGCTGGACAGTTTGCGCGTGCTCTCGCTCTGCACTAATCTGGGTGATACCAAAACTTTGCTGACGCACCCGGCCAGCACCTCGCACGGCAAATTGTCTGAAGCCCAGCGCCAAGCGGCTGGTATAGGCCAAGGTCTGATACGCGTAGCGGTGGGCTTAGAACATGTGGGAGACATGCAGGACGACCTGTTGCGCGGACTGGACACACTCTGAAGCTGCTTTGACATGACCAAGACACGCACCCGCTTTGCGCCTTCGCCCACCGGCTTTATCCACCTGGGCAATATTCGCTCGGCTTTGTACCCCTGGGCCTTTGCGCGGGCCACGGGGGGCGACTTTATTTTGCGTATCGAAGACACTGACGAGGACCGCAGCACCCAGGCTGCGGTCGATGTGATTTTGGAAGGCATGCGCTGGTTGGGTTTGGAGCCTGACGAGGGGCCTTTTTACCAAATGCAGCGCATGGCGCGCTACAAAGAAGTTCTGTTGCAATTGCAGGCCGACGGCTGGGTGTATCCCTGTTACATGAGTGTGGCAGATTTAGATGCTTTGCGCGAACGCCAAATGGCCGCTAAAGAAAAACCACGGTACGACGGCACCTGGCGCCCCGAGCCGGGCAAAGTGCTGCCTCCGATCCCCGTTGGCGTGGTGCCGGTGCTGCGCTTTAAGAACCCGCAAAACGGTAGCGTAGTGTGGGAGGACAAAGTCAAAGGCCGCATCGAAATTAGCAACACAGAACTCGATGATCTCGTCATCGCCCGTCCTGCGCCAGCCGGCGAGCTGGTAGGCACTCCGACTTACAATTTTTGCGTGGTGGTGGACGACATTGACATGGCGATCAGCCATGTCATTCGCGGGGACGACCATGTCAATAACACGCCGCGCCAAATCAATATTTTCAAGGCATTGGGTAAAGCGCCACCGGTCTATGCACACTTGCCCACGGTGCTCAATGAACAAGGCGAAAAGCTAAGCAAGCGCAATGGCGCCAAGGCGGTTACCCAGTACGCCGCAGAAGGCTATTTGCCCGATGCCATGGTCAATTATTTGGCCCGCCTAGGCTGGAGCCATGGCGACGAAGAAATTTTCAGCCGCGCGCAATTTGTCGCCTGGTTCAACCTAGACCACTTGGGACGCAGCGCTGCGCAGTTTGACGAAGCCAAGTTGCGCTGGGTGAACGCGCAGCATATGAAGGCGCTGGATGGCGAGGCCTTGGCACCATGGGTACAGAAGCATTTGCAAAATCGCGGTGTAGCCACTGACGAGCGCCTGGCGCGCTTATGTGACTTGTTCAAAGACCGTTGCGACACCACACTGGTACTGGCCGATTGGGTAGGGCGCTTTTACGCCGATGTGCAGGCCAGCGCTGAGGATATGGTCCAACATGTGACCGTTGCAGTACGACCAGCTTTGGACTTGCTGCGCACACAATTGGCGACCTGCGTTTGGGACAAAGCGGGCATCAGCGCGGCGATTAAAGCGGTGTTGACCCAAACGGGCATGAAGATGCCGCAACTGGCCATGCCGGTGCGCGTGCTGGTGATGGGCACGCCACAAACACCGGCGCTCGATGCCGTGCTGGCGCTATGTGACCGGCAGAAAGTTCTGGATCGATTGGGAGCGGCCTGAATTTATTGGCTATAATCGAGGGCTTGGAAATTGAAGGCCCTGCTTGCAGCGCCTTGCGGTTTGGGGGCATAGCTCAGCTGGGAGAGCGCTTGCATGGCATGCAAGAGGTCAGCGGTTCGATCCCGCTTACCTCCACCAAAAACTTCCAAGAAAAACGGATTAGTCCAAGGTTTTGACCCCATCGTCTAGAGGCCTAGGACATCACCCTTTCACGGTGAGTACCGGGGTTCGAATCCCCGTGGGGTCGCCAGATTCATCGCAAGGTGATGAAAGCAAAAGTAGATAG
>CANFLU010000015.1 GCA_947447975.1 Comamonadaceae bacterium
CCACCACGCTGCCGCGCTTTTTGTACGGCCTAGGTATACGCCATGTAGGTGAGGCCACTGCCAAAGAATTGGCGCGGCATTTTGGCGATGTCCACGCCATCATGGACGCTCCCATGGAAAAGCTGCTGGAGGTCAACGATATCGGGCCCACGGTCGCGCAAAGCTTGCGGGCGTTTTTTGACCAAGCGCATAACCGCGAGGTGGTAGAGCAGCTACGGGCATGCGGCGTGCATTGGCCAGCCATGCAAGCCGCATCGGATGCGCCTAAGCCGCTGGCGGGCTTGACTTTTGTCATTACCGGAACCCTGCCCACTTTGGGGCGAGACGCGGCTAAAGCATTGATTGAAGACGCTGGCGCCAAAGTGGCTGGTTCGGTGAGTAAAAAAACCAGTTTTGTGCTCGCCGGCAGCGAAGCAGGTAGCAAACTGGACAAGGCGCAGGAACTGGGTGTGCCCGTCATTGACGAGGCAACTTTGTACAACATGCTGGAGGTGCACTGATGGCGGTTCGCGAGATTTTGAAAATGGGCGATCCGCGCTTGTTGCGCGTGGCGCAAAAGGTGCAGCAATGGGATACCGATGCACTGCATTTGCTGGTGACGGACCTGTTAGACACCATGCGCGCGGCTAATGGGGCGGGCTTGGCAGCACCGCAAATCGGGGTGGACTTGCAGGTGGTGCTGTTTGGCTCGGACGAGCGCAACCCGCGCTACCCGGACCGGCCCTTGGTGCCCCGCACGGTACTGGTCAACCCCACTATCACGCCCTTAGGTGAAGAAGAGGAATCTGATTGGGAAGGGTGTCTCTCGGTACCGGGCCTGCGCGGCGTGGTGCCACGTTGGAGCCGCATCCGGTATACCGGCTGGGATGCTTTTGGCGATCCGATCGACCGTAGCGTGGACGGTTTTCATGCGCGCGTGGTGCAACATGAATGCGACCATTTGTGGGGCAAGCTCTATCCCATGCGGATGCGCGATTTTTCGCAATTTGGGTTTACCGAGATTCTGTTTCCTGGAATCGCTGCAGCCGAAGATGATTAAGGCCTGTAGACCTTACTCCGGCTAGGATGGGCCATTGACAAGGGGAATGGACTTGACGATTGAACTCTTTGCGTTTGACACGCCCAATGGGCGAAAAATCAGTGTGGCACTGGAAGCAATGGGGCTGCCTTATTCGGTGCAAATCGTTGATATTGGCGCGGGCCAGCAGTTTGATCCGGCATTTCTGGCGATCAGCCCAAATAACAAAATCCCTGCCATCGTAGACCCGGATGGTCCGGACGCACAGCCCACCAGTGTTTTTGAGTCTGGCGCCATCCTCTTGTATTTGGCTGAAAAAACCGGCCTGTTCTTACCCCGTGCGGGGCGCGCGCGTGTGGAAGTCATGGAATGGCTGATGTTCCAAATGGGCGGATTTGGCCCCATGCCGGGACAGGTGCACCACTTTATAGCCTTGGACGCGGAGGCGGACCGACGCTATGGCTTGGAGCGATTCATGGCCGAGACACGCCGTTTGTACGCTGTCATGGACCGGCGTTTGCAGGGGCGCAGTTATTTCGCCGGTGAGCTGTCCATCGCGGATTTCGCCCTATTGGGATGGGTTTGGCGCCATCCGCGTCATCAGGTAGATTTAGCCGATTTCCCCCAAGTGCAACGCTGGTACCAAGCGCTGATGGCGCTCCCGGCTGTGCAGCGCGGTTTTGCCGTCCCACTGCGAGCGGGTACTTAATCAATGCGGCTTAGCCTGAATGCCGCTTGGTTTGGGGCCTTGGCACTTGCGAGTCTGACGCTTGCCGCGCAGCAGGTGCGTCAGCAGGAAATGGCGCAGTGCCTGCCCGGCGAAATCGTGACTTGGGGAGACGGCCGCGACCGGCCAGCCAACAAGGTACCTTTGGTGTTTGTGTATGACCACAGTGGTGCTCCGGAGTGGTTTTCACAAGAGCAAGTCCTAGCCGCTGTGCAAAGGTCTGCGTTGGCCTGGTCACCTTGCGGCGTCCCAAATGCAGTACAAGCCTACAAGGTGGACAGTGTCTTGCCCGAAGGGGCTGTGATCGTCCAATGGAGTGAAAAAAATAGTGGTGGCAATTTTGCGCAGGCGGACTTAGGCCGCGGCCTGCTGGCCATGAGCCCGGCGATGTTTCGCTTGCTGAACACCCGCAACCCGGCGCACGACGCGCGTGAGACTTTGCAAATGGTGATCGCCCATGAAATGGGGCACCACTTCGGACTCATGGCCCATTCCCGGCGCTGCGTGGACGTCACTTCCTATTACGATAACGGCCGGGGCGATCGCTGCTTTACACGCGATGGCAGTCTGCCCCGGCCAGGTTTTGAGTACCGCGCCACTTTGCCCACGGCTTGCGATATTGCCCGTTGCATTCAAGCCAACAGTACCAAGCCGTAGGAACGCCAAGCCATGGGGGCCAGCAAGGAAATTCAAGCAGTTTTATGCACTAGGATGGGTATGAAAATCGTATTTCTGCGGTGCCGGACGGCTTCTCGGAAGGTCAGTGCCGCCGTGGCGATTATTCTTCTATTTGACCAATGAGGGAGACCTGGTATGGCCAGCAAATCTAGCGATCAAGAAGCGGTGACCGCGGGCAAAAAAACAGTCATTAGGGCATCAGTCAGTTCCAAGAAAAAAGCGACTGCTACCGCTGCCGCTTTAGGTAAGCGCTTGGCCAGTGTCGCCGCCGACCGTGTGTTTTCCACCTTGCATATTGCAGTGCAAGCGCGTATTGCCACCATCACCTTAAACCGACCCGAGCGCCTGAATGCGATCAATGATGAGATGCCTGGCGAAATCCGCCAGGCGGTGGAACTGGCCAATGCCGATGACCGGGTACATGTGATTGTGTTGCGCGGCGCGGGCGATGCGTTTTGCGCAGGCTACGACCTGAAACACTACGCCGAAGGCGACCCTACTAACGTCATTACCCAGCCCATGCCCTGGGACCCGATGATTGACTACAAATTCATGAAGCGCAACACCGAAGACTTTATGAGTTTGTGGCGCTCGTACAAGCCTACGATTGCGCGCGTACATGGCTATGCAGCAGCGGGCGGTAGCGACATTGCCAGCTGCTGTGACTTTATTGTGATGGAGGACAAGGCGCGCATCGGGTATATGCCGGTGCGGGTCTGGGGTTGCCCCAGTCCGGCGATGTGGGTCTACCGCCTGGGCGCGATGCGCGCCAAGCGCATGATGCTGACCGGCGATTTGATCGACGGCAAGCAGGCTTTTGAATGGGGCTTGGCCACCGAGGTCGCGCCCCTGGCCCAGCTCGACGCCGTAGTGCAGCAATTGGCCGTGCGCATGGCCGGAGTGCCGAAAAACCAGTTGATGATGAACAAGCTGGTCATCAACCAAGCGATAGATGCTATGGGCCTGGAACAGACGCAAATGTTTGCCAATGTCTTTGACGGCATCACCCGCCATTCGCCCGAGGGCCTGTGGTTTAAGCGCTATGCCCAGACCTATGGTTTTCCGGCCGCGGTGGAGTGGCGCGATAGCGGGCGGCCCTTGCCCGAACCGGGTCCTGGTGATTTCGGCGACGCATTCATGGACCCGCCCGCCGCCGATGCGCGGTCTCTTTGGTCCCGTGATGTGAGTGGCAAACGGGTGGCGAAGTCCGCGAAGAAAGACAAAAACAAGTCCAAGAAAAAGTCGGCACGTAAGGCTGCTAAAGGCGGCTAGTTTGGTCTGAAGCTACCATTGTTTTTGACGGTGGAATTTCAGTTGGCGCCTCAACCTGGGCTCGAACCAGGGACCTAGGAATCCTCAATCCGCTGCGGCATCTTGCCGCCGGGCCAAATTGTCAGGGCTGAGGGCTTAAGCGCTTGGATGGCAAGGTCGCCTCGACCGTGGGCAAATCCACCATCATGGGCGTGCCGGGCACAGTGCAGCCGGTGTCGCAGCATTTACCCGGTTGGCGGTTTTGGGTGATGGCGCGCGACGGGTCGTGCGGTGCGGGCGCCGCAGAGCCGTCTGCCGCAATGCCACGTTCAAGCAGGCGCTCCACCAACTCGACTTTGGAGCCTATGGGGTAGTTGCGGTAAATCTCCTGCTTCATGGCCGCAGGCGATCCGCCACCGTGCAGGCTGATCACGGAATACCAACCGCCTTGGTAACCGGCGGTCAGGTCCTCGATAAAGCGCGCAGTTTGAATGCGTTGTTCGTAGGGCACATCCGGGTTGGCGCGCAGTACCTCGCTGAGCTTGGCGCCGGTTTCCGGATTGTGGTCCTCATCAGGGCCGGGCAGGGTGACGATCAGGCCGCCGCTGACATAGTGCGCGATGCGGTGCATGTCATAAATTTTGGTAGCTAACAGCAGTTTGCCAATATTAGAAAACACCGCGTCGGGTACAAAGCTGTGGCTATACGGGTCTTCTTTGCCATAGACGCTGGCCGCCACGCCGCAGGCGTAAAAGCTCTCGGTGATGGTAATGAGCTCGACCATTTGCTCGCGCAAATGGCTTTCCTGGCCGGGGTCAAAGCCGTTAGCCTCACACATGAGTGCGCCTGCGCCAATGAGCAAGTCGCCAAAGCCGGCGCGCGCGCCTATGCAGGTATGGCGGTGGTGGGTGGCGTAGCTATAGGTCAGGTAGCCCGAGTGTTCCCAATCACCGGCGTAAAACACCTGGTCCATAGGCACAAACACCTTGTCGAACATGCACACCGCCGTGCTCTGGCCGTATTTGCTGCTGAACAGGGGCGCGCCGTGTTCGGGCTCGCCGGGGCGACCTGCGGGGCGGGCGATGATGGTCAGACCCGGTGCGTCAATCGGCACCGCGCAGCAAACCGCAAAGTCGGCATCTGCCGGGCCCATATTGCGGCAGGGCATTACCAAGAGTTCATGCATATAAGGCGCGCCGGTGACGATAGCCTTCGTGCCTGAAATCACAATGCCATGCTGCCCGTTGTGCTTGGCGTGGTAGTCGACGATATGGACATAGCTGTCGCGGTTGCCTTGCTGGTGCGGGCGCAGGCCACGATCGCCTTTGGCATCGGTCATGGCTACGCCCAGCGTCAAGTCCTGGTTCTGCACGCGGTGCATATAGTTCAAAAAACGCACGGTGTGTTCGGTGCTGCCTTTGGCGTCGTCGATGCGGGCGCTCACCTGGCCAATGGCGTTGAGCGCGTCATGCGTCAAGTAGCGCTGGGCGCATCCGGTTTCCTGGCAGACCAAGCGCACGGCTTCGAGCTTATTGAGCAGGTCACCGGCGCTGGTGTTGATATGGGTGAGGCGGTTCACGGTTTTGCCGCTGCTTTGCTGCACGGCGGTCATGAGCTTGGCGTACTGTGGTTTGAGCGCGTAGTCGTAGGTCAGCGCGATGGCATTCATGCCCGGCGCAAAACCAGGTTCATCCACCACCGATTCGACCAAACGGCCATCTAGAAAAACCCGGGGCCGGTAGCGGCGCAGCGATTCGCGGTATTCGTCGCCACTCATCAAGAGCGAAGCGGGTGCGGGCATGTTCATGGCGTGGCTCCGTATTTCATCTGCGGCAATATACCGGATTGCTTGCGCCCGCTCTGCTTGCGCGAACCCTAGGCCTGGCTTGCGGGCCCTAAAGCCTGGGCTTGGGGTATTTTTCACCGAGGCACTGCGCCAGCGCTGGGCGGGCGGGCCACCGTAGAATCCTGCCATGTCTTATCTGGTTCTTGCCCGCAAATACCGACCGCGCAATTTCGCGGAAATGGTGGGCCAGGGCCATGTGGTGCAAGCCTTGGGTAATGCGCTTACCACCCAGCGCCTGCACCATGCCTATCTTTTTACGGGGACGCGGGGCGTGGGCAAGACCACGGTTTCGCGCATCTTGGCCAAATCGCTCAATTGCCAGGGGCCAGACGGCCAGGGCGGCATCACCGCCAGCCCGTGCGGCGTTTGCCAAGCCTGCACCGATATTGATGCGGGTCGCTTTGTCGATTACACCGAATTGGATGCTGCCTCCAACCGGGGCGTAGATGAGGTACAGGCGCTGCTGGAGCAAGCGGTCTACAAGCCTGTGCAGGGACGCTTCAAGGTTTTCATGATTGACGAGGTGCATATGCTCACGGGGCATGCGTTTAACGCCATGCTCAAGACCCTGGAAGAGCCGCCGGATTACCTGAAATTTGTCTTGGCCACCACCGATCCGCAAAAAGTACCGGTGACGGTGCTCTCGCGCTGCCTGCAATTTAATTTGCGGCCTATGGCGCCGCAAACGATTTTTGACCATTTGGAGCAGGTGCTGGCCGCCGAACACGTGGCCTTTGATAAACCTTCATTGCATTTACTTGCGCGCGCAGCGCGTGGCTCGATGCGCGATGCCTTGAGCCTCAGCGACCAGGCCATTGCATTTGGCGGCGGGCAAGTATCTGAGACTGCGGTGCGACAAATGCTCGGCAGTGTGGACCGATCTTATGTGTTCGCCTTGATCGAAGCACTGGCCCACAATGAGGGGCGCATGGTCGTGGAAACGGTAGAAACCCTTCGAGTGCAGGGCCTGAACGCCGCGTCGGCACTGGAAGAAATGGCCAGCGTCTTGCACCGTATGGCGGTCTATCAGGCCATGGGCGAGGCGCCGGCGATGGAAAGTGGCGATCCGCAAGAGGCCGACATGGCACGCCTGGCCGACTTGCTGCCTGCGGACGAAACCCAGTTGCTTTATAGCATTTGCTTGCACGGTCGGAGCGATTTGGGATTGGCCCCGGATGAATACGCTGCGCTGACCATGGTGCTGTTGCGTTTGTTGGCATTCAAAGCGGATGACGCGTCGCCACCAATGCGCAGCGCGCCCAGTCCGGCGTCTGGGGAAAAAAAAAGCCTGAAATCGACGGCTGAAAGTACAGCGACCCCGGCGCCTGCGCCGAACTTGGCTTCTACTGCGAGCGATACGCCGTCTGCACAGACGGCGGATGGCGTTGCATCCCTACCTTCGCAAGTTAATCCCGGCGCGGCGCCGTTGCCGCCGGGGCAGTTGCTGATGGTCCACGACCCGGCTGTGCACCTGGGCGCAGACGATGTAGCGGCCAGTGCTGAACCCATGGACCAGCCGAGCGCGCCGACCCGGGCGTTGGATGCCGCGCAAAGGAATAGCCCCGCCCACCGGGTGGTGGGCGTACCGATGCGGGTACAGCAGGAAAGCCGCCTAGACCAGGCTGCGCCAAGTGCGCTAGCGGGCTTTGTTGACAGTGAGCATGGTGCTTTCTGGCACCACACCGTGCAGGCCTTGGTGCAGGCGCAGGCGGTCAACGCCTTGGCGCGCGAGTTGGCCTTGCAGTCTCAGCTGATTGGGCGCGACGAGGACCAATGGATATTGCGGGTAGAAAGCGAATCGCTTAACCAGGCCGGTAGCCGGGATCGGCTGAGCCAAGCGTTGCAGGATGCGGGCTTTGCTGTCACCCTGGTGGTGGAGGTAGGCCGCGTCAGCGACAGTCCCGCACGCCGCAATGCCAGCGCGAGCGCAGAGCGCCAACAGGCCGCAGAGAGCATCATCCACAGCAATCCTTGGGTTCAGAGCTGGATGCGTGATTTTGGGGCGAAAATTGTTCCCGGTAGCATCCGGCCTTTATAGTGCGTTGGTATCCCACCATGGCATGCCCACTTCCCATTTTTGCGTTCACCCATAAGGAATTTTGATGTTCAATAAAGGACAACTGGCCGGTCTGATGAAACAGGCGCAGGCTATGCAGGACAATGTGAAAAAAGCCCAAGAAGAATTGGGTCAAATCGAAGTCAGTGGCGAATCGGGCTCGGGCCTGGTCAAAGTCACCATGACCTGCAAGCACGAGGTCAAGCGCATTACGATTGATCAGAGCCTACTGGCCGATGACAAAGACATGCTGGAAGACCTGGTGGCTGCCGCTTTTAACGCGGCACTGCGTGTTGCCGAGGAAACCTCGGCCCAGAAAATGGCCAAGATCACCGCTGGCCTGCCACCTGGCATGAAGCTTCCGTTTTAAAGGGTGATGACCATGCCCGCAGGAGCGTGAGCGATGTCTGACGCGCATGCGCTGGATGCATTAATTCAGGCCTTACGGCGCCTGCCAGGTGTCGGTATCAAATCGGCGCAGCGTATGGCTTTTCATTTGCTGCAACGTGACCGGCCGGGTGCCCAGGCCTTAGCCCGTGCATTGCAGGAGGCCAGTGACAACGTGCGCCATTGTGAACGTTGCCACACATTTACCCAAGACCTCGTGTGTGCCACGTGTTTGGACACCCGGCGCGACCACACGCAGCTGTGTGTGGTGGAGACGCCGGCCGACCAGGCTGCCATGGAGCGCACTGGCGCCTACCAGGGGTTGTACTTTGTGTTGATGGGCAAGCTCAGTCCGCTCGATGGTATCGGGCCGCATGAATTGGGCTTGGATAAATTGTTTGCCCGAGCCTGTGATGGCATCGTGCGCGAGGTGATTTTGGCTACCAACTTTACTGCCGAGGGTGAGGCTACGGCGCATGTGATCGCGGCAGGCTTGCGTGCGAAGGGCCTGAACCCGACGAGGCTGGCCCGCGGCGTGCCCGTTGGCAGCGAATTGGAATACGTCGATCTTGGCACGATTGCACATGCCTTGGTGGATCGGCGTTAAATGTTGGGTGGTTTTCAAATGTGTGGGGTGTTGTATGACGGGTTCTTTTAATTCCGTGGTTCATTGGTGCGTTTTGCTGGCGGCCTTGATGCCCATAATTTGCGCTGGTATGGCCAAGTCCCATGGCTTTGGCAAGCCTGTTAGCGAAGGGGGCTATGACAACGGTATGCCACGGCAGTGGCTGGCGGGCCAAAGCGGCTGGCGCGCCCGCGCCAATGCGGCACAGTCCAATTGTTTCGAAGCGCTGCCATTTTTTATCGGCGCTGTGGCGATGTCGCAGCACGCCGGGGCCGAGGCAGCGCGCTTGGATGCGCTGGCCGCTGTTTATGTGATGTTGCGCGTGGTGTACGTGGGGCTGTATATCGCCGACCAAGCCAATGCGCGCAGCCTAGTGTGGTCCTTAGCGCTCGTCACTAATATTGCGATTCTTTTTTCGGGTACGACGCCTGCTTGAAATACTTGAAGCGCAGCTACGATTTATTTTTTCTTATGATGTTCAACCCGCTTTTTGCCACTTGATTTGGGCGCCGGCTTGGCGACAGCCTTAGGGGCCTCGCTATTGAGTTTGTTGGAAGTGCCCGCAGGCACATTCACAAAAATAACCAGCGCCTGACCCGGTTTGAATTTGGCGTTGGCCGGCACTTTATTCCACTGGGCCAAGTTAGCGGGACTGACTTTTAAGCGCTTGGCCAATGTCGCTACGGTATCGGCTTTACCCGCCCGAATGGATTTACGCACGCTGATTATTTCCGGGGTGAGGGTAACCTGCCCTCTGTCGGCGACGGACTCGCTCACATCTTTTTGTGAATGCGCAGCGCGGGGCACCAGCAACGTAGAGCCCGCTTTGATCAGCATGCCTGGAGGTATGTTGTTAACCTGGCGCAATTGCGCTTCGCTCATGTTCACTTGCTTGGCTGCATCGGCAATACGCACGGTGGCTGGAGCGACCCACACGGACCAACTCGCTAAGCGTGGCCCTTTGAACTCTTGCAGATTTTTTTCAAACACATCGGCGTTATCCCACGGCAGCAAGATTTGCGGCGTCCCCGCTGCCATGATCACCGGCTTGTTGACAGAGGGGTTGAGCGACTTGAAATCGTCTAGGGGTACGCCGGAGAGCTTGACCGCCATGGCAACGTCAATGTCGTTGGCAATGCCCACGGTTTTGAAATAGGGGTGGTTGCCGATATCGGGCAACTGCACCCCGAAATTCTCCGGCTGACCAACAATGTTCTTTATCGCTTGCAGCTTGGGAACGTAGTACTGCGTTTCTTGCGGCATACCTAGGTCGCTATAGCTGGTGGGCAGGCCCAAACGTTGGTTTTTGGCGATAGCGCGTCCCACGCTGCCCTCGCCCCAGTTATAGGCCGCCAGTGCCAGCTGCCAGTCGCCAAACATGCCATAGAGTTTTTGCAAGTAATCTAGCGCGGCACGGGTCGAGGCTAGTACATCGCGACGGTCATCGCGAAACACGTTTTGTTTGAGTTCAAAGCTTTTTCCCGTGGCCGGCATAAATTGCCACATACCTGCCGCTTTGGCGCTGGAGACCGCCTGCGGGTTGAAGGCACTTTCTACGAAGGGTAGCAAGGCCAGTTCGGCTGGCATATTGCGTCTCTCTAACTCTTCGACGATATGGAAGAGGTATTTGCGTGATCGCTCGGTCATGCGAAAGATGTAATCGGGACGGTTGCTGTACCACTGTTCGCGGTCTCGCACCAGATTGCTTTCCAAGTTGGGCATACCATAGCCACGGCGTATGCGTTCCCATAAATCGGCAGGGGTGGCCGTGGCGGCCACTGGTAGGGATTTGCTTTCCTGCAGGTCTAGCGCTTGCAAACTGGGCGGGCCTTCAGCCGCAACCGTGTAGCTGGCAGCGCATAGGAGCAACAGGCCGATGAGGGTACGCAGGGTACCAAACGTATAGGAGTACATGGTGTGGGGCAATGGGGGCTGACTAGAATGCGCCGATCTTGGCGAACGTTTGCTGCGCAGCAGCGCCTAGGGGCGCAAGATAGACCTGCGGGCGACTGGCCAAAGTGTCTTGGATCATCCAACAAATCAGCGTGGACAGAGCGGGCAGCGAAAACAAAGTCATGAGCAAGCGGATTATAGATTTGCAGGATTGGCTCCAAACGGATGCCGGACGTTATATGCTGGACTGGGAACAAGGCCAAACGGATGCGCTGGTTGCCGATATGTTTGGCTTTCACGCCTTGCAACTAGGAATGCCGCAATTGCAAGGTCTGGCACATAATCGCATGCCGCACCGCTGGTTGGCGGTGCAAGAGCCCAGCGAGGGTTTGCCAGCGCCCGACGTAACCCTAGGACTTCCCCCCGCACTGGTCACCGATTTTTCGGCCTTGCCTTTCCCTGCTGCCAGTCTGGATTTGGTGTTGATGCCGCACAGCTTGGAAGTGAGTATGGATGCCCATGCAACTTTGCGCGAGGTCGAGCGCGTGCTGGTTCCTCAAGGGCGGGTTTTAATTTGCGGTATCAACCCGGTAGGCTTATGGGCACTGCGCCAAGCGCGCGCGCGCTTATGGGAGAGCCTGACCGGTGGTCGCTGGCCTGGGCAGGGCTATTTGCCGGTGGCGGGTGAATACATAGGCTATTGGCGCTTGCGTGATTGGCTGCGCTTACTCGATTTTGAGGTGGAAATTGTTCGCTTTGGCTGTTATGTGCCGGCGGTGTCCAGTCCGGCCTGGCTGCAACGATTTGCTTGGATGGAACGTATGGGCCCACGCTGGTGGCCGATTTTTGGCTCCAGCTATTTGGTCGTAGGCGTGAAGCGTGTGCGCGGGGTACGCATGCTGGGATCGGTATGGAAACCGACCCGGGCACGTGTGCCGCGTCAAGTACCTGCCGGCCAGAGTAACCAGGATGCATTGCGCAAGGAGCAACAACATTGAACAAAATTGTGATCTATACCGACGGCGCCTGCAAAGGCAATCCGGGACCGGGTGGTTGGGGCGCGCTGTTGCGCTCTGCTGATGGGATAGAAAAAGAGCTTTTTGGCGGCGAGGCGCAAACGACGAATAACCGCATGGAGATGATGGCGGTGATTGAGGCTTTATCGGCCTTGAAGCGCCCATGTCATGTGATCTTGCATGTGGACAGCCAGTATGTGCTTAAAGGTATGACCGAGTGGTTGCATGGTTGGAAAGCCAAGGGCTGGCGCACCGCGGCCAAGCAACCGGTGAAGAACGTGGATTTGTGGCAAAGGCTCGATGCGCTGGTGCACCAAAGCGAACACCGCATTGAGTGGCAATGGGTCAAGGGCCATGCCGGCGATCCTGGAAATGAGCGTGCTGATGCACTGGCCAACCGCGGCGTCGAGCAGCGCATCGGCTAGTTCAAAGCACGCCTGCAAACATCATGACCTGGACCGCATCGCCCACTGCAATATTGCCTTGTTCGTGCGGCAACACCATTAAACCATTGGCCTGGACCATGGAGCTGAGGACGCCGGAGCCCTGCTGACCGGTGGTGCGTGCCTGCAGTGAGCCGTCTGGGGCGTGTGAGACGATCACCCGCTGGTACTCGGTGCGCCCGGGCTTTTTGCGAATGGCTTCACTGCTGCGCGCTTGCAGCATGGGGCACTGCACCCGCGGATCATCCGACCTTGCGCCCATCATCTGCCACAGGGCAGGGCGTACGAAGGCCAAAAACGTCACCATCACCGCCACCGGATTGCCCGGCAGCCCGAACAAGGGCACGCTGCCTATGCGGCCCACCGCCATCGGGCGACCGGGTCGCATGGCGATGCGCCAAAAGGCCACGCCGCCTTCGCCAGGGGTCTGGCTGTGCGCAACTTGCCGCATCATGGCTTTGGTGTGGTCAGCTTCGCCTACGCTGACTCCGCCACTGGTCACAATCGCGTCAGCTTGCGCCGCGGCTTGCCGAAACGCGGCCTCCAGCAGATGGGGCTCATCGCGCACCACGCCCATGTCAATGCACTCAATGCCCATGCCTTGCAGCATGCCCCCTACGGTATAGCGGTTACTGTCGTATACTGCGCCTTCGCGGGGGCTGTCACCCAAGCTCAGTAGTTCATCACCGGTCGAAAAATAAGCGACCCGCAACTTGCGAAACACCGGTGCCTGGGCCAAACCCAAGCTGGCCAGTAGGCCAAGGCCGGCAGGTCCGAGAACGGAACCCTGGGCGAGCGCAATACTGCCGCGCCTCACATCTTCGCCACGCAAACGCCGGTTGTCACCCGCTTGCAAGGTGCCCGCTGTAATTTCAATAAAACCGGCATGCAGTTGCACCATTTCCTGCGGCACCACCGTATCCAGGCCTGGCGGCAAAATGGCTCCGGTCATGATCTGCAGACATTGGCCTGCACTGATCTTTCCGGAGAAAGCCTGTCCCGCCGTGGCACGGCCAGCAATGGCCAATCGCAATGGCGCTTTGCCTGCCAACGCACGGCCATCGAATGCATAACCGTCCATTGCAGAGTTGTCATGGGGCGGCACATCCATCGGACTGATGATGTCCTGGGCCAGTACCCTTCCCAGGGCTTGCATGAGGGGCAGCGCTTGGGCTTGTGTGGGTTTGGGCACCATAGCGGCCAGGAAGGCATTGACGGATTGCGCCGGTAAGGCATCAGGGTCGTAGCCGAGCAATGCGGCGCCAATTTCTGCGAGCGATTTCATGGGCCCGTGCGCGCTTTATCCGCCTATGTAGCTCATTTCCACCCGCCGTCCTGGGGTGGCCATAGGTGCCGTGGGTAGTGAGGCGCGTAAAACAGAATAGCGGTCATCGCGTCGCTCCCAAATTGCGCGTATGGTGGCGGCCAGCTCCTGCGCACTGGCACCACCACGCAGCAGGCTGCGTAAGTCAAAACCCCCGCTGGCAAAGAGGCACAAATACAACTGGCCTTCCGTGGACAAACGGGCGCGGTTGCAGTCGCCACAAAAGGCTTGGCTGACGCTGCTGATAAGGCCTATTTCACCAGCCTGCGTATCGCGCCGCCCGTCTGCGTCGGCGTAAGCCCAGCGTTGTGCAGTTTCACCCGGTGCAAATGCCTGCAGCGGCAGCATCGAAAATTCTGTTTTTAAGCGCGCAATGAGCTCAGAAGAAGGTAGCACCTCATCCATGCGCCAGCCATTGGTAGCGCCCACGTCCATGTATTCGATAAACCGCAAGACGATCCCGCTTCCCCGAAAATGCCTGGCCATGGGGAGCACTTCGTGGTCGTTGGTGCCCCGCTTGACTACCATATTCACTTTGATGGGCCCAAGCCCCGCCGCCTGCGCTGCCTCAATGCCTTTGAGCACTTCGGATACGGGGAAGTCCACATCATTCATTTGGCGAAATACGCGATCGTCCAATCCGTCCAGACTCACGGTAACGCGTTGTAGGCCGGCATCGCGCAAGGCCTGCGCTTTGCGCGCTAACAGGGCGCCGTTGGTGGTCAAGGTCATGTCGAGCGGTTGGCCTTCGGGGGTGCGCAGGGCTGCGAGCTGGGCAATCAGCAATTCCAAGTTTTTACGCAATAGCGGTTCACCGCCAGTGAGGCGGATTTTTTGAACACCCAGCCCCACAAACTCCCGAGCCACTTGCACTATCTCTTCAAAGGATAGCAGCGCAGATTGCGGTAAATAGCGGTAGTCCTTGTCGAATACTTCCTTAGGCATGCAATAGCTGCAGCGAAAATTGCAGCGGTCGGTGACGCTGATGCGTAAGTCGCGTAGTGGTCGGCCTAGCCGATCACTGGGCAGGGCGCCACCAGCCATCGCGCCATTTTTTTCAACAGCGGGCATTGGATGGGCGCTATGGCGCAGGTCGTGCAAAGGAATCACGCGCGGTGGGCTGGTATTGCTCATGCCTCTATTGTGCAGTGTGCGCCCAAACCCCTGGCAGCGCCGTGGTACTTTTGTGCTGCGACATGACGCGCGCTATGGTGTTTTTCCAGGGCGAAGCTACCGCAGGCACGGCGACCGATCGTGGGTAAATGCCTTCAAGCATGGTGAAATCAAGAAAAAAAAGATCCCGCTAGCGCATGGACTTGCGGGATTTGCGCCGACCCTGCAATGGGTCGGCGAGTGATGCTATCGCGCTACCGGTATTTAGCCGCCATGGATTTTCATCATCACGGGCACGATCAGCAATGCCACGATGTTGATGATTTTGATCAATGGGTTCACCGCGGGGCCGGCTGTGTCTTTGTAGGGATCGCCCACAGTGTCGCCAGTAACTGCCGCCTTGTGGGTCTCAGAACCCTTGCCGCCATGGTGTCCGTCTTCGATGTATTTCTTGGCATTGTCCCAGGCGCCGCCGCCAGTGCACATGGAAATAGCCACGAACAGCCCGGTCACGATGGTGCCCATGAGCAGGCCACCTAATGCCGCTGGTCCAAGGACCAAACCGACCACGATGGGTGCGACGACGGGTAAAAGGCTGGGGATCATCATTTCCTTGATGGCCGCAGTGGTCAACATATCCACTGCGGTGTCGTACTCGGGTTTGCCGGTACCGTCCATGATGCCTTTGATTTCCTTGAACTGGCGGCGTACTTCGACCACCACGGCGCCCGCAGCACGGCCCACCGCTTCCATCGCCATCGCGCCGAACAAGTAGGGAATCAGGCCACCGATGAACAGGCCAATGATGACCTTGGGGTCGCTTAAGTCAAACTTGATGTGGGCGCCTAAGCCCTCGAGTTTGTGGGTGTAGTCCGCAAACAGCACAAGCGCCGCCAGACCGGCTGAGCCGATCGCGTAGCCTTTGGTCACGGCTTTGGTGGTGTTACCCACCGCGTCCAGCGGGTCGGTGATGTCACGCACGCTGGCTGGCAGTTCAGCCATCTCCGCAATGCCGCCTGCATTGTCGGTAATGGGGCCGTAGGCGTCCAAGGCGACCACGATGCCTGCCATGCTGAGCATGGAAGTGGCCGCGATGGCGATGCCATAGAGACCACCGAGGTCAAAGGCGCTGTAAATCGCGGCGCAGACAAACAGCACAGGCCAAGCGGTTGAGCGCATGGATACGCCCAAGCCGGCAATGATGTTGGTGCCGTGACCGGTGGTCGATGCTTGCGCAATGTGCTGCACAGGCGCGTATTGGGTGCCCGTGTAGTACTCGGTAATCCATACCAGTGCACCGGTCAAGATCAGGCCGATAGCGCAGGCGCCGAAGAGTCCGCTGGAACTGAGCACGATGCCATCAGGCAAGGCCAGTGGAACCGGGAACAGCGACTGGGTAACAAAGTAGAAAGCGATCAGCGACAAAATGCCAGCAACGGCCAAGCCTTTGTACAGCGCAGGCATCACGTTGGTCATTCCGGGACTGGCCTTTACAAAGAAGCAACCAATAATGGATGCCACGATGGACACGCCACCGAGTGCCAGTGGATAGAGCACCGTATTGGGGCCAGCGGTCCCTGCGAGTAATGCACCCAACACCATGGTGGCGATGAGTGTCACAGCGTAGGTTTCAAACAGGTCAGCGGCCATGCCGGCGCAATCGCCTACGTTGTCTCCCACGTTGTCCGCTATGACGGCAGGATTGCGCGGGTCGTCTTCCGGAATACCGGCCTCAACCTTGCCTACGAGGTCGGCGCCCACGTCAGCGCCCTTCGTGAAGATGCCGCCGCCGAGTCTGGCAAAAATTGAAATCAGCGATGAGCCGAAAGCAAAGCCTACGAGCGGATTGAGCATCGCAGCCAGCGCTTTACCATCTGCCGGTACTCCCGCCGCAGTGAGGTACCAATAAAACCCGGTAACCCCCAATAAGCCCAAGCCCACCACCAGCATGCCAGTGATAGCCCCGCCGCGAAAGGCGACATCCAGTGCTGGGCCAATGCCCCGCGTTGCAGCCTGCGCGGTGCGCACGTTGGCCTTGACGGACACGTTCATGCCAATGAACCCGCAGGCACCAGAGAGTACTGCGCCGAGCACAAAGCCAACGGCGCTTAAGGGGTCCAATACCACCGCGATAAGTACCGCCAGTACGACCCCGACCATGGCGATGGTTTTGTATTGACGCGCCAAGTAAGCAGAGGCGCCGGTTTGAATGGCTGCTGCAATTTCTTGCATGCGGGCGTTGCCGGCGTCTTGGGAAAGTATCCAACTGCGGGCCCAGAAGCCGTAGATTACGGCAATCAAACCACAGACAAGCGCGAGAATCAGCGCTGAGTTACCTGTCATATATATCTCCAAACTAGCATATTTCGCGAACAAAGGAGTAACGCTGGCGGTACTCCCGCTGCGTTGCTTCCTCGTACTCGCGACCTGTCAAAGTCGGGGAGCTGATTGGCCAACTTGCGCAACTGTAGCCGCAAAAGCTGGCTTTACGGGGCTTGGCAAGTGCCAAGTCAGTAAAATCAGGGTTAATACTGATATTCGTCCGTACTCACTCCCATTTACCTCACGAGCTATTTATGTCCCTTGACAAAGTCACCCCCGGAAAGAACGCGCCCAAAGAATTCAATGTCATCATCGAAATCCCGATGAATGCAGACCCCGTGAAATACGAAGTCAATAAAGAAACCGGCGCCATCTTTGTGGACCGCTTTATGAGCACTGCAATGCATTACCCGACCAATTACGGCTACGTGCCCAAGACCATTTCCGGGGATGGCGATCCGGTCGATGTATTAGTGATTACGCCTGTGCCGCTGATCCCCGGCGTGGTGGTACCTTGTCGCGCTATCGGTATCCTGAAAATGGAAGACGAAGCAGGGATGGACGGTAAGGTACTGGCGGTACCTATCGATAAAATCCTATCGCTTTACACGCAGTGGCAAAAGCCTTCGGACCTCAATCCGCTGCGCCTTAAAACCATTGCCCATTTCTTTGAGCATTACAAAGATTTAGAAGAAGGCAAATGGGTGAAAATTTTGGGCTGGGAAGGTCCTGATGCCGCGCACCTTGAAATCCAGGAAGGTATAGCCAACTACCAAAAAGAGCAGGCCGCCTAAACCATATTGCTGCCATCGGGCAGCCCGGTTGGGGTCGCGCAATCGTTGCCGCTTAGAGGGATTGCTGCTTACTGCGGTTCTGCTGGCATGCCCTTGAAAGGTGAGCGTTGTTCTAAGTGCTCCAGGTACTGGTGAATACCTTCACCCTCACGCTCTAAAAAACGGGCCACTGCATCGGCAAAGGCCGGGTGCGCTAGCCAATGGGCGCTTGTAGTTTTGACCGGCATCAGCGCGCGGGCCATTTTGTGTTCACCCTGAGCGCCGCCTTCAAATCGTGCGTAGCCATGGTCTATGCACCATTGCAATGGTTGGTAGTAGCAGGCCTCAAAGTGCAGGCAGTCGACGCGCTCCAGAGCTCCCCAGTAGCGGCCGTAGGCGACGGCGGGTTGGGACTTGACTGCGCTTGCGCTGCTAAGTCCGATCAAACTGCAAGCAATAGGGCGGCCAGCACGCTCAGCGACAAAAAGCAGCCAGTTTTCTGGCATGTTGCTTTGCATGGCAGCAAAAAATGCGCGGCTTAGGTAGGGAGCGTTACCATGTTCCAAGTAGGTTCGCTCGTAGCACTGGTAGAAAAAATCCCAGTCGGCAAGGCGTATGTCGTACCCCTGTACCCAGCGAAATTGCACGCCTGCGTCAAGCACTTTGCGTCGCTCTTGCCGGATTTTTTTGCGCTTTTCTTGGGATAAGCTGGCCAAGAACGCATCGAAATCAGATAGTCCAGGTGTGGTGTTAGTCCAGTGAAATTGCACGGTATGGCGCAGCATCATGCCGCTCTCGGCGCAAGCCAGCGCGTCTTGCGGTGAGACAAAAAGCAAATGCAGCGAGGACATCTCCTTATCCTGGCTATAGGTAATCAATGCGGAGATCAGCGCCCGCCGAGCTGCAGCGTCGCGTGCTAACAGACGCGCGCCAGGCACGGGTGTGAAGGGGACAGCCGCGGTGGCCTTGGGGTAGTAAGCCAGTCCGTGCTGCTGGTAAGCATTGGCCCAGGCCCAGTCAAACACATATTCACCATAGGAATGGTCTTTCTCATAAAGCATGCAGGAGCCTACCAACACCCCTGCGCGCTCCACGCTAATGCAAACGGGCTTCCAACCGGTTGCGGGGCAGGCGCTGGCACTGTGTTCCATGGCCATCAGGTAGGCGTGCCGCATAAAGGGGCTGGCGTCGGGATGTGCGACCAGCAAATCGTCCCATAGCGCAGCGTCGATGCCGCCGATGGAATCGTGCACACGGGTGACATAATCATTGGGCCCCATGCAGCCCCCCAAGGCAGGTCGGACCGGTGCCCGCTGGCCGGCGCCGCACCACTGTTTTCATAAGCATTCGTACATGACCCTCAAAATTTGCGTTGCCCAACTCAACTTCATCGTAGGTGACATCAACGGCAACGCGCAAAAAATACTGGACGCGGCACGCCTGGCGCATGCACAGGGAGCCCATTTGCTGCTGACGCCCGAATTGTCGCTGTGCGGCTACGCCGCCGAAGACTTGTACCTGCGTCCCGCATTTATGCAGGCCTGCAATGATGCCCTGAATTGGTTGACTGCGCAGTTAGCAGGTCTTCAAGGGATGTGTGTCGTGGTAGGCCACCCCTATGACGGCGGCCAAGGCGCAACGGCAGTCTCAGTAACGCAACGCTTGAACTGCGCCAGTGTGCTGCGCGAGGGCCGTATTGTGGCCACTTACGCCAAGCAGGAGTTGCCCAATTACCAAGTGTTTGACGAGCGGCGCTATTTTGCGCCTGGCAGCCACACCTGTGTCTTCGAGGCGGGTCCTGTGAACGCGCCGGTGCGCGTGGGCTTGCTCATTTGCGAAGACGCCTGGTTCGATGGCCCAGCCCTCGCGGCCAGGGCGGCAGGTGCGCAGCTGCTGGCGGTGATTAATGCATCCCCCTTTCATTTGGGCAAGGGTGGTCAGCGCGAAAAGGTTATGGCTGAGCGCTGCCGCGCAACTGGTTTGCCATTGGTCTATGCGCATTTGGTGGGCGGGCAAGATGAACTGGTTTTCGAGGGACGCTCGTTCGTATTGGACGCGCAGGGCCAGGTACAAGGCCGCGCTCCAAGTTTCAAAGAGACGCTGTTTGCATGTACGTGGGCCGACGGCGAGTCCGCCGCTGGCTGGACCGCCCGCATAGAGCCGCAGCGGTCCGAAGAAGCAGATTTGTGGGACGCGCTGGTTTTAGGGGTGCGCGATTACGTGGGAAAAAACAGGTTTCCCGGGGTGTTGTTAGGGCTCTCCGGTGGTATTGATTCTGCATTGGTGCTGGCTATTGCAGTGGATGCACTCGGTCCATCGAAGGTACGTGCGGTGATGATGCCCTCGCCCTATACCGCCGACATTAGCTGGCTCGATGCCCGTGACATGGCCGGGCGCTTGGGTGTGCGCTATGACGAAATCTCTATTGCGCCGGAGTTTGAAGCCTTCAAGACCACGCTCGCTGGCGCATTTGAAGGCCGCGCCGAAGATAGCACTGAAGAAAACATCCAGGCGCGCATCCGCGGTACGCTGCTGATGGCTTTGAGCAATAAGTTCGGCTCCATGGTATTGACCACGGGTAATAAATCGGAAATGGCCACCGGATATTGCACGCTGTACGGTGACATGGCAGGAGGTTTTGCCGTTATCAAAGACCTGCCCAAGATGAAAGTATTCGCCATGGCGCGCTGGCGTAATCAACACGATCCCTATGGAACAGGAAAGGAACCTATTCCCGAGCGCATCATCACCCGTCCACCTAGTGCGGAGTTGCGGCCTGACCAGACCGACCAAGACAGCTTGCCGCCTTATGAGGTGCTAGACGCCATCATCGAGCGTTACATGGAAAAAGACCAAAGCATCGCAGACATCGTGGCGGCCGGGTACAGCGCCTCGGACGTGGAGCGCGTTACCCGGCTGATTCAGATCAACGAGTACAAGCGCCGCCAGGCGCCCCCCGGAATTCGTGTTAGCAACCGCAGTTTCGGCAAGGATTGGCGGTATCCTATAACCAATAGATTCCGCGCTTGAATCCATTTTTTCTAACTTTGGGGACCCGCCATGAAACAAATCACCGCCATTATTAAACCGTTCAAATTGGAAGAGGTCCGCGAGGCATTGGCTGAGTGCGGGGCTAGCGGTCTGACCGTCACCGAGGTTAAGGGGTTTGGACGCCAAAAGGGCCATACCGAGCTGTACCGAGGCGCCGAGTACGTGGTAGATTTTTTGCCTAAAGTGAAAGTCGAACTTGTCGTCAAGACAGTCGATGTGGACCGGTGCGTCGATGCCATCGTGAAGGCCGCCTATACCGGCAAGATCGGAGATGGCAAGATTTTTGTGACCTCGGTCGAGCGCGTGGTGCGTATTCGTACCGGCGAGCAAGACGAGTCCGCGGTCTAATACCTGCGGCGGCGGGCGCGGCTCACAGGCTTGATCCTCTGGCCGCTGGCTCAATTGGCCTGTGGTGGATGAGCCGAGTACCTGCAAGCCTATCGTGCCAGAACTGCCGTTGCGGTGCCAGTCCGCTGCTACCGGCCCAGGCGGCAACCCAAAGTAGAAATACCAGCGCTTGTGCGCCCATCGGCAAAGCGGCGGCCCAGGCCAGTGCCAGAGGTGGTAGCAGCCACACCCAGGCTAGTAGGTAACGCAGCAATGCCCGTTCCCGAGAAATGAGCTCACCTTGGCTATCCACTATGCGGATATGCCAGGTCTTCATCGCTAGCGTCTGGCCCCGTGTCCAAAAAATGACGAAATACGCGCTCAGGGAAAAAAATAGAAAAACCTGCAACGCAGCGCGGTTATCCATGGCATTGCGGGTTTGGGTCAGCGTGCCGAACAAGTAGCCCGAAATGAAAACCACGCCAAAGACAAGCATGCCCTCGTAGAGCCAGCACGCCATGCGCCGCCATACGCCGGGTGTTCGGTACTCAAAACTTGCTAACTTGGTCGGATCGTGCATACCTCAAGCACCAGGCAGGCGCGCGGGCACGGCCATGCCTAGCGACTCTTTTTCTAAGTGAATTGCCATCGAAAATCAGTTCGCGCCTGTTTCAAAAAGACGCACGGAGCGCTTTAGTTGGATGCCGCACTGTCCTTTTGAGGAAGCAAGGTATAGCGGTCGATTGCGGGTCGCGAATTGGACGAAGCCTTTATCTGCTCGGGCGTTTTGCGGGTTACCGGTACTTCGGCCAACTTACTGGACGCAACGGGTTTTGCTGCAATAGCCGCGCCGCTCGCCTTTTTCGGCGCTTGGTCCAGCAAGGCACGTCGTTCTTCTTCGGACAGCGCTTGGTAGGCCTCCCACGTGGCTGCACGCGCGTCCGGCGGCAGTTTTTTGGTTTGGGCAAAATTCAAGCGGGCTTGTTCGCGTTCTTTGGGCTTTAGGGCGGCCCACTGGGCCATTCGGCTTTGCAGCTTCTCCTGGTCGGCTTCACTCATCGCAGCATAATTTTTGGCCAGCGCCAGCCACTTGCGCCGGTGCCCTGGCGAAAGGCTACCCCAAATCAAAGCCAAGGGTTGCAGTGAATGCTGCTCGGCTGTGCTAAGTTGGTCCCAGCGTGGCTCTGCTGCCGCGCTCGCAGTACTTAGCGTAGGCAAGCCGCTGGCAGTGCTCTGTGCATTTCCAACACACGCAAAACACTGCAGCGCACAGGCGCAAAGCCATAGGCGTAATGGTGGATTGGAGCTTGACAATGAGAGCATGGAGACGTCTGCCCTCTGATTCTATTCCTGTGCTGTTTTTTTCAGAAATTGCAGAAAGCCGGGATCGGTGTAGGCGCTGGGGGGCAAATCCGCCGTCAGCAATTCGGCGTCTATTTCGGCCAATTCGAAGGCCCGTTCCTGGTCTTGCATCACGCCAATGGCCACTAGGCCTAGCACCAAGGCAAATAAAGGCAGCCAAGCTGACGCACGGCTCCAAAAGCCAGGCGCTTGCGAACCCATCGCGCTGACGCCGCCCTGGGCTGCGGCCAGCACCGGCGCAACGTGGGTTTCGAGGACCCGCCGGCTTGACAGCGCTTGCATGCGGCTCGCGCGCAGGCGCTCGGAGATCCGATGGGGAAGGTCTTGGGAACTCTGTTCAAGGCGGGCCGCGATCCGGGCGCCAAAGCGCACCTCAGACTGGCTAGCCTGGCCGGTCGGTTCTGAAAAAATGTTCATGGATCAATCCCTTTCAAACGTAAAGCTTTGGCCAGTGCACTCACCGCCCGCGAACAGTGGGTCTTGACGCTACCCTGCGAGCACCCCATGGCGGAGGCAGTCTCAGCGACGTCCAGCTCTTCCCAGTAACGCATCAGGAAGGCTTCCCGTTGACGCCCTGGCAAATTTTGTATTTCCTGCTCAATAACACGCAAAGTTTGGGCCCGCTCGGCCTGATTCTGGCTACTTTCTTGCTGCGGGTCGTCCGACCGCCCTAAAAGAGCCTCCAAAACGTCAAATTCGCCGTCTCCCTCTGGGCCGTCAAAGTCACCCAGGGGGGAGAACAATGCGTTACGGGTTTTTTGACGGCGGAACCAGTCCAGGGTGGTGTTGCTAAGAATACGCTGAAACAACATGGGAAGTTCCTCGGGCGCCTTGTGCCCGTAGTGTTCGGCCAGTTTCATCATGCTGTCCTGCACAATGTCCAAGGCGGACTCTTCATTGCGTACATGATAAAAAGATCGCTTGAAGGCGCGCTTTTCAACGCCTCGCAAGAACGTATCGAGTTCGCGTTCAGTTGCCAAACGGCCTCCGATGCGCACGGCGCTGGGGCCGGGCAGTGGTCAAAAGCGTGCGGACAAGTCTCATAACAGTGCACAAATTATCGCACCGGGCCGGTGCGACCGAGCGGTTGGCAAGGGCGGTACCAGCAATAAATGCCATAATACGCCTTTCGTTCAAAAAGCAAACGGGTTCTGGTCCGGCGCAGCATTCAATGCGTCCATGACCAAAATCTTAAGTCCCAACGAAACACCAAAAGTGTTTGCGAAGGGGCACCCAAGGTGTTTCGTCAGAGAAATTCGCAAAGGTTCATCATGGAAATATCCAAAGCCGAATTGGCCTCCGCGGCCGCGGCCTCATCAGGTTCTAAGTCCGCTAGCGTGCCTGAATTGCGCGGCGCCGAAATTTTGATTAAGGCGTTGCAAGCCGAAAATGTTCAGTATGTCTGGGGTTATCCCGGTGGCGCGGTACTGCATATTTACGACGCCTTTTACAAGCAAGACACGATTCAGCATGTGCTGGTGCGCCATGAGCAGGCGGCGGTGCACGCTGCTGACGGCTATGCCCGCGCGACCGGCGAGGTCGGCGTGGCCTTGGTAACGTCCGGGCCCGGCGTGACCAATGCGGTGACTGGCATTGCGACCGCCTACATGGATAGCATCCCCATGGTGATCATCACCGGGCAGGTGCCTACCCACGCGATCGGTTTGGACGCGTTCCAAGAGTGCGATACCGTGGGCATCACACGTCCCATCGTGAAGCATAATTTTTTGGTCAAAGATGCCCGCGACATGGCGGACATTATGAAAAAAGCCTTCCATATCGCGCGCAGTGGCCGCCCCGGGCCAGTCGTGGTCGATATCCCGAAAGACGTGTCGTTTAAAAAGGTGCCTTACAAAGGCTACCCGGCTAGCGTGGAAATGCGCTCCTACAACCCGGTTCGCAAAGGCCATGGTGGCCAGATTCGCAAAGCCTTGCAACTATTGCTAGCTGCCAAGCGCCCCTATATTTATACCGGCGGCGGTGTGTTGCTGAGTAATGCCTCTGCGGAGCTGCGCACTCTGGTGGATATGCTGGGCTACCCCTGCACCAATACCTTGATGGGCTTGGGCGCTTATCCTGCCTCGGATCGCAAGTTCCTGGGTATGCTGGGAATGCACGGCACGATTGAAGCGAACAACGCCATGCAAAACTGCGATGTGTTGTTGGCCGTTGGTGCGCGCTTTGATGACCGCGTGATCGGCAACCCCAAACATTTCGCGCAAAACGAGCGCAAGATTATTCATATTGATATTGATCCTTCCAGTATTTCCAAGCGCGTGAAGGTCGACATTCCCATCGTGGGCGATGTCAAGGAAGTCTTGAACGAACTGATTGCGATGATCAAGGAAAGCGCGCTGAAGCCCGATGCCCACGCGCTAGGCGCTTGGTGGGACACGATTGAAGGCTGGCGTGCCCGCCAGTGCCTGAAATACGATCATGGCAAGGGCGATGTGATTAAGCCGCAGTTTGTGGTGGAGACACTATGGAATATGACCAAGGATGGTGATACCTATATCACCTCCGACGTTGGTCAGCACCAAATGTGGGCGGCGCAGTATTACCGCTTTGACCAACCCCGCCGGTGGATTAATTCCGGTGGCTTAGGCACTATGGGCGTGGGTATTCCTTACGCCATGGGTATCAAGTTGGCCAAGCCCGAGAGCGAGGTGTTTTGTATCACGGGTGAAGGCTCGGTTCAGATGTGCATACAGGAACTATCCACCTGCCTACAGTACAACACACCGATCAAAGTGATAGCCTTGAACAACCGTTATCTAGGCATGGTGCGCCAGTGGCAAGAGGTGGAATACGAAGGCCGGTATAGCCACAGCTATATGGATGCCCTGCCCAATTTCGTGAAACTGGCTGAAGCCTATGGCCATGTGGGCATGTTGATCGAGCGCCCGGAAGACGTAGAGCCGGCTTTGCGCGAGGCGCGGCGCCTGAAAGATCGGACGGTGTTTATGGATTTCCGTACCGACCCCACCGAAAACGTCTTCCCCATGGTGCAAGCGGGCAAGGGCATTACCGAAATGCTGCTGGGCTCGGAAGACCTTTAATCGCCTGGGATGGCATTTAATTAACCTAGACTGACAAATCTATTGCTTGCCAAGCCTGTGCGTTACCGCGCGCGGGGGAGGGCGGTGAAAAGAGGCGTCTCTTTGTATGAAACATATCATCGCTGTTTTGCTGGAAAACGAACCCGGAGCCTTGTCTCGCGTGGTCGGCTTGTTTTCGGCCCGTGGCTACAACATTGAATCCTTAACGGTGGCGCCCACCGAAGACCCCAGCTTGTCGCGCATGACCTTGCAGACCAATGGCTCGGACGATGTGATTGAGCAAATCACCAAACATCTAAACCGGCTTATCGAAGTGGTCAAGGTGGTGGATTTGACCGAAGGCGCTTACATTGAGCGCGAACTGATGATCGTCAAGGTGCGTGCAGTGGGCAAAGAGCGTGAGGAAATGAAGCGCATGGCGGACATTTTTCGCGGCCGGGTCATTGACGTGACGGACAAAAGCTACACCATAGAGCTCACCGGCGACCAAGCAAAAAACGATGCCTTTTTACAGGCTATCGAGACGGACGCAATTTTGGAAACAGTACGTACTGGCGCCAGTGGTATTGGGCGTGGTGAGCGGGTGTTGCGGGTTTGAGCGTGGGCGCAAGACTGCGTGCAAGATGAAGTCGAGCACTGGTCGCCTGCATTGGTTTTGTAACTTGGCGTAGGACGCCATTATTTTTCGGAGAAAAGCATGAAGGTGTATTACGACAAAGACTGCGACCTGAGCCTGATCAAAGGCAAGACGGTGGCCATCATTGGTTATGGCAGTCAGGGCCATGCCCATGCCCAAAATTTGAATGACAGCGGCGTGAAAGTCGTTGTGGGCCTGCGCAAAGGCGGCGCATCTTGGCCTAAAGTAGAAAAAGCAGGCTTGAAAGTAGCTGAAGTGGCAGATGCGGTTCGTGCTGCCGACGTGGTCATGATTTTGCTGCCCGACGAGCAAATCGGCACGGTCTATACCCAGGACGTGGAGCCCAACATAAAGTCGGGCGCATCGCTGGTGTTTGCCCACGGCTTTAACGTGCATTACGGCCTGGTGAATCCCCGCGCCGACTTGGATGTCTGGATGGTCGCTCCCAAGGCGCCCGGCCATACCGTCCGCGGCACCTATGCGCAAGGCGGCGGCGTTCCGCACCTGATCGCTGTGCACCAGGACAAGTCGGGTCGCACGCGCGACCTAGCATTGAGCTACGCCATGGCCAATGGTGGCGGCAAGGCCGGCATTATTGAAACCAATTTCCGTGAAGAGACGGAGACCGATTTGTTCGGCGAACAAGCGGTTTTGTGCGGTGGAACCGTAGAGTTGATCAAGGCCGGGTTTGAAACCCTGGTGGAAGCCGGTTATGCGCCTGAAATGGCCTATTTCGAATGCCTGCACGAGCTCAAACTGATTGTCGACATGATTTATGAAGGTGGTATCGCCAACATGAATTATTCAATCTCCAATAACGCGGAGTATGGTGAATATGTGACAGGCCCGCGCATCGTCACGGACGCGACCAAAGCGGCTATGCGCCAGTGTTTGAAGGACATTCAAACCGGTGAATATGCCAAGAGCTTTATATTGGAAAACAAAGCCGGTGCGCCCACCTTGTTGAGCCGCCGCCGTTTAACAGCGGAGCACCAGATCGAGCAAGTCGGCGAGACTTTGCGCGCGATGATGCCCTGGATCAAGAAAAACAAGTTGGTGGACCAAACCCGCAACTAATCCAGCCCCTAAGGAGGGTCTGCGTCCAAAGGCCACTACGGTGGCCTTTGGCGTTTTCGGCGTTATGTGCCGGGCGGGGCTCCGCGTACACTGCACAAGTTGAACTGCCAGCGGGGAGCGCGCGCTCGCACGCTGTATCTGAATCACACCAGGAACATCGAATGGAAGAAAACACGCAGACACAGGCTGATGGAGACGGGCCGATTTTTGTGCGCAAACGGCGCAAAGGCATTTACGTCCTTCCTAATTTATTTACGCTGGCGGCTTTGTTTGGCGGCTTTTATGCGGTAGTTATGGCCATGCAAGGTCATTTCGACCAATCGGCTATCGGTATTTTTTGCGCCATGGTCTTGGACAGCTTAGATGGACGCGTTGCGCGCATGACCAACACCCAAAGCGCATTTGGCGAACAAATGGATTCGCTGTCGGACATGGTGTCTTTTGGCGCCGCACCGGCGCTGGTGTCTTACGAATGGGTACTTAAAGGTTTGGGCAAATGGGGCTGGTTCGCTGCCTTTGTGTATTGCGCCTGCGCGGCCTTGCGTTTGGCACGGTTTAATGTGAATACCCATGTGGTGGACAAGCGCTATTTCCAAGGTTTGCCTTCTCCGGCGGCGGCGGCCCTGGTCGCTGGGTTTATCTGGTGGTGTACCGATCTAGGCATTGCACCGACATCCGTGGCCTGGTTTATGTTCGCCTGGGTCTTGTACGCTGGTTTGACCATGGTGACCAATGTTCCGTTCTACAGCTTCAAAGATGTCAGCATGAAACAAAGCGTACCTTTCGCAGTCATTGTGCTCATCGCCCTAGGGATTGCCATCATCAATATCGACCCGCCCACGGTCATGCTGGGCATTTTCGTGGTCTATGGATTTAGCGGCTACGTCGTCTATGGTGTGCGCAGATTCAGGGGCGTTCCGGTGAGTGTTATCAGCACATCCACAGACGAGCCCGACGAGCGCGGGATGCATAAATAAGCGGCAAGGACTTTGGCTTTCGAGAGGGGCCGTTAGTTTGCGGCGTTTGAAAACCTCTGTTCACGGTTACCGTGGTGGACTAGGCAAAAGCCTTACTGAGTACCCTGAACGAGCTTCGAATTAAGTGGGATCACGCTGCCGCGCGAGGCAAAATGCAGTTTTACATGAAAATGCATGATGTTTCTCATGCAAGTGCTTGATTTATTGGGTTTTTTGATTAAACTGTGTTTTTTGATTGGCGGGCGCGCCGCGGCGTGCCCGTAACCAACCTACTTGGTGCAAATTGGCTAAAAAACTTTTTATTTCCTTGGCATTTTTGCTCTCCCTGGGAGCGGTTTTTGCCGCGCAAGACGCAAAGCGCGGTGATCGCGCCGATCCCGCACGCCATCAAATCAGCAACAAATGGGTCAAAGCGAAGGCTTTTGGCGCGGCACCGGTTAGCAGCAAGAGCAAGGTAAAAAAACAGGCGGCGGTGCCGAATCGGCCAAGTTTTGGCGATATTGCGGGGCTTCATGGGGCGCCTGATGCGCTCGCGCTCAAATCCAGTGTGGCCTTCGTGATCGACCAGGACACCAAAGAGGTCTTGCTTCACAAAAACGAACTCGCGGTGCTGCCAATTGCCTCGATCACCAAATTGATGACGGGCGTTCTGATCAGTGAAGCCAGATTGCCGATGGAGGAATTAATCACCATTAGCCAGGACGACGTGGACATGGAAAAGGGAAGTCGATCGCGGCTGACGGTCGGCACTATGCTCAGCCGGGGGGAATTGTTACACCTTGCCCTTATGTCTAGCGAGAACCGGGCTGCCCACGCGCTGGGGCGTACCTACCCAGGCGGTTTAGGGCATTTTGTCGGCCTGATGAACACCAAAGCCGCGGAATTGGGAATGAGTGCCACCAGCTATGTCGAGCCAACCGGGTTGTCGAGTAAAAACCAATCTAGTGCGAAAGACTTGGCCACCCTGGTCAACTATGCCTATGCAGACGCGACTTTGCGCGAGTACTCCACCTCGCCGGGACATCAGGTGGAAGTGGGGCGTCGCACATTGCAGTTCAATAATACGAACCGCCTAGTGAAAAATCCCTCCTGGGACATTGGTTTGCAAAAGACGGGTTATATCTCCGAGGCCGGGCAATGCCTGGTGATGCAAGCCAAGGTCGCTGGGCGTAAGATCATCATGGTGTTTTTGGATTCGGCGGGTAAATTTAGCCGGATCGCCGATGCAGAGCGGGTACGTCGTTGGGTCGAATCAGCACCCATGGTCAATAGCCGGGTGTCCCCGGTCGCAGCACTTGATTTGGCGGGAAGGCCTATCAGGCAATAAAGCCCAAGCCTGGTCTGAAGCCAGCTTGCGGACTATCTGAAATTTGACGCGCTTGGGTGGCTCAACGCTCGCTAAAGCCTAAGGTTTTGGAAATTTCTCGGGCGGTCTCTTTGAGGCGTGGCATCCAGCTGTCTTCCATGCGGCCAGAGGGGGAAGAGATCGACAAACCGGCGATAAGTTTGTTCTGGTCATCGTAAATACCCGCCGCCATGCAGCGCACCCCCAACTCGAGTTCCTCGTTGTCACTGGCTTGGCCATATTGGCGTACGCGGGACAACTCACGCTCCAAGGTCGCTAACTCGGTAATACTGTTCTTGGTGTGGCCTTGTAGGCCGGTGCGTGTGGCATAAGCACGGATGCGCTGCGGATCGTCGGCCGCGAGAAAAAGCTTGCCCACGGAAGTTAAATGCAAGGGTGCTCGCCCACCAATGGCACGTACCACCTGCATCCCCGATCGCTCACTATAAGCGCGCTCCACATAAATGATTTCATCACCCTGGCGCATGCTCAGGTTAACCGGTTGCTGGGTCAGTTTATGCAATTCGCGCATGGGCGCGATCGCGGCATCGCGCACGTTCAGTCGGCCTTTGACCAGGTTGCCCAGCTCCAGCAAACGCATGCCAAGGCGGTAGGTGCCGGGTTGCGGGCGGTCAGCAAATCGCCCTAGTACCAGGTCGTTAAGTATGCGATGCGCAGTGGAAGGGTGCAAGCCGGCTTTGTCACTAATGTCTTTCAGTGTCATAGCCTCTTCCCGCGATGCAAGCACATCGATCAGCGTGAACATGCGTTCAATCACCTGTACCGATGGCGCTGAAGGACTGTGGGTGTCTAGTTTGGTCATATGCAGCTATGGAGAACGCCCGATTTTGCGCTATAGGAACGGCTGTCCAACAATGAACGAGAATTTTATAAATTTAAATTTACATTGCCAGCGAGTGAAGCGCTATCTTGCCAGCGGCCATCGACCAGAATCTCGGAGGGTGCAAAGCGCATTTTGTAATTCATTTTCTGGCTTTGGGCGATCCAGTAACCTAGATAAACATAGGACAAGCCCAGTGATTTGGCCTGTTGCAATTGCCACAGCACGTTGTAGGTGCCAAAGCTCGCATCGGACTGCGGTTCGTAAAAGGTATACACCGCCGAAATTCCGTCGTCCAGGACATCGAGTATGGATACCATTTTCAACGCGCCAACGCGTTGGCCCTCTCCAGGCTCGCGGAATTCGACCAGACGGGAGTTGACCCGGCTTTGCAGTAAAAACTGCGTGTATTGGCTTACGCTGTCTTCCTCCATGCCGCCGCCTGCATGGCGATCCTGCTGGTAGCGCAAGTACAACTCGTAATGCTCTTGAGAAAAACCCAAACTTTGCACGCGCACTTGCAAGTGGTCGTGCTGCTTTAGCGCCCTGCGTTGGCTGCGGCTAGGGGAAAAACGGGTCACCGGTACGCGCAGCGGAATGCAGGCCTGACACCCGTCGCAGTAGGGGCGGTAGGTGAACATTCCACTACGGCGAAACCCACTCTCTACCAGGCCGGAGTAGGTCGTGTTATCGATCAAGTGGCTGGGCGTAGCTACCTGGGATCGCGCTTGCCGGCCTTGCAGGTAGCTGCATTCATAGGGCGCCGTAGAGTAAAACTGCAGGGTCTGTAGCGGCAGATCGTGAAGTTTGGTCATGGCGCGACGTCAGTGGGCTTGGTGCAAATGTTTCCAGCTCTCGGCCGAAAACTCCCATCGAACGGGGGTTTGCGCCCTAGCTGCTTGCATGGTAGCAAGGAATTGCGCGCGCTGCACGGGCCTTGCGCCGAGGCGCGACAAGTGGGCGGTGACTTGCTGGCAGTCCAATTGCGGTACTTCGTAAGCGCGGCAATGGGCAATCAGCGCCGCCAGTGCAATCTTGGAGCCATCGCGCACCTGGGTAAACATGGATTCGCCGTACACAGCCCGCCCCATGGCTACGAAATACAGGCCCGCCACCAAGTGGCCGTCTATCCAAGTTTCCACGCTGTGGGCATAGCCTGCGTGGTGAAAATCAATATAGGCCTCCACCATGGCCGGAACGATCCAGGTGCCGTTTTGTCCTCGACGCGGCGCTTGTGCGCATTGGCGGATAACACCAGCGAAATCACTGTTCATGCGAATTTCGCAGCGCGCATCTTGCTGGAAGCGGCGCAAGGTTTTTCTCAGCGAGTCGTGGATCCGAAATTCGCCCGTCATCAGCACCATGCGCGGATCCGGGCTCCACCACAGCGTAGGCTGCGTTTCATTAAACCAGGGGAACACACCACGTGTATACGCGGCGCTCAAGGTCTCCACGTCCAGTGCACCACCGGCGGCCAGTAAGCCCGGCGCGTCGCTATCCGGTCCCCATGCCCGATTGAAGGGGGGGAACGGGTCGCCAGGTAGCATCCAGGTCAGGTCAGGTGTGCTCATCGATGGCGCTTCCTGATGGTGTGCCGCTGCCACCCCGTGCCACCCAAATTACCCCGGAGGTTAGAATGCGCAAGTCGGGGCGTAGCGCAGCCTGGTAGCGCATCTGGTTTGGGACCAGAGGGTCGAAGGTTCGAATCCTTTCGCCCCGACCAATATTCTTGCCAAAGCATTGTCTTTGGCTTTTTCATTTGTATTATTCGCACCCATTTCTGTCCGTAGCTCAGTTGGATAGAGCAACAGCCTTCTAAGCTGTAGGTCACAGGTTCGATTCCTGTCGGACAGGCCACATTCATGTGCAACATCTTAGGGTAAGGATAAGGCGCTGGCGGGCCGTTGTGTTTCTTGGGCAAGCCAATCCGCTAGCGCATGGTTGAGCAAGCCGGGATCACCGGTACTCATACAAACCAAGGTACTGTAGGGCGCCTCACCCTGTGAGAGGGTCTGGGCCGCTTGCAGCAAGCCCGCCTCCTCCAGTACCTGGCGCGTGCGCCTGGCCACCGGTTGCCCCGCCTCCAGTAGCCTCACCCCTGGTCCCCAAACCTTGGACAATATATCGGTGATAAGGGCGTAATGCGTGCAGCCCAGCACCACGGTGTCAATGTGCGCCCCATCAACGGGGTTGTGGCGCAAGGCCTGCGCATAGCGCTGGCATAAGGAGGCGATGGCCTGATGGTCAGCCTGTTCGATGGCCGCGGCCAAACCATCGCACGCTTGCAACAAAAATCGCACGGAGGTCTTTTGTGTGCCCAGCAGTGTTTCAAATTTATCACTGGCGAGCGTGCTTCGGGTAGCCATCACGGCGACCACCCCGCTGGCAGTCAGCGCTGCTGCCGGCTTGAGCGCCGGCTCTATGCCCACTATGGGCAGGCCAGGATAGCGCTCGCGCAGATCGGCCACGGCCGCAGCGGTGGCGGTATTGCACGCCAGCACCAGCGCTTTAGTTTGGTGGCGGGTAATGAGGTAATCTGCTAGCAGCTGTGAGCGTTTGAGCACATGCGAAGTATCCCGCTCGCCATAGGGGGCGTGGCCAGCGTCGCCGATATAAACGAATTTCTCTTGTGGCAACTCCCGGCGCAAGGCGGCCAGCACGCTGAGGCCTCCGATACCACTGTCAAAGACCCCTATAGGCCCGCTAGCGGCGCGCTTGCTAGGCATCAGGCCTCAGGCCGATTGCACGGCAATTGTTTTGAACTCGCCGCTGGCGATTTTTTGCTGCCACAGTGCGGGGCCCGTGATATGCGCACTGGTCCCACCGGCATCTACGGCCACGGTAACGGGCATGTCTACCACATCAAACTCGTAAATCGCCTCCATCCCCAGGTCGGCAAAGGCCAGTACTTTGGCATGTTTGATCGCTTTGCTGACCAGGTACGCCGCGCCCCCGACGGCCATCAGGTAGGCGCTTTGGTGCTTTTTGATGGCTTCGATGGCCACGGGCCCGCGTTCGGCCTTACCCACCATGGCAATCAGGCCGGTTTGTGCCAGCATCATTTCGGTAAAACCGTCCATCCGCGTTGCAGTGGTCGGGCCCGCTGGACCGACAGCTTCGCCTTGCACCGGATCCACCGGCCCTACGTAATAAATGACCCGGTTGGTGAAATCCACGGGAAGGGCTTCGCCTTTGGCCAGCAGGCCCTGGATGCGCTTGTGCGCTGCATCCCGCCCGGTGAGCATTTTTCCATTGAGTAGTAGGGTTTGGCCGGGCTTCCAGGCCGCCACTTGGGCGGGCGTCAGGGTGTTTAGGTCTACCCGGGTGCTTTTCACGTAATCGGGCTTCCAGTCCACTGAGGGCCACAAGTCCAGCGATGGTGGCGTCAGGTAGGCCGGTCCGCGGCCATCGAGCACAAAGTGCGCATGGCGCGTGGCGGCGCAATTGGGGATCATGGCCACCGGCTTGCTGGCCGCATGGGTGGGATACAGCTTGATTTTGATGTCCAATACCGTGGTCAGTCCGCCAAGGCCTTGGGCACCGATACCCAGCGCATTGACTTTGTCGTACAACTCCAGGCGCAGCTCCTCGGTTTGCGTGAGGGCTTGCCCCGCCGACGATTTGGCTTGTAAGGCGTACATATCGATGTCGTCCATGAGGCTCTCTTTGGCCATCAGCATGGCTTTTTCGGCCGTACCGCCGATACCGATGCCCAGCATCCCCGGAGGACACCAACCTGCGCCCATGGTGGGCACGGTTTTAAGCACCCAGTCCACCACGGAATCACCGGGGTTGAGCATGACCAGCTTGCTTTTGTTTTCCGAGCCGCCGCCTTTGGCCGCTACGGTGACTTCCACGCTATTGCCGGGCACCAGTTCGGTGAAGATCACTGCGGGCGTGTTGTCCTTGGTGTTGATGCGTGCAAATTGGGGATCGGCCACGACGCTCGCACGCAGGGTGTTGTCAGGGTGCAAGTAGCCCTGGCGCACGCCTTGGTTCACGGCGTCGTCTAAAGAGCCGCTAAAGCCGGCAAAACGCACGTCCATACCCACTTTCAAGAAGACATTGACGATGCCGGTGTCCTGGCAAATGGGCCGGTGGCCGGTGGCGCTCATTTTGCTGTTGGTAAGAATCTGGGCAATCGCGTCTTTGGCAGCCGGGCTTTGCTCGCGCTCGTAGGCGCGTGCCAAATGAGCGATGTAATCGGCGGGGTGGTAGTAGCTGATGTACTGCAGGGCGGCAGCGACCGATTCAACGAGGTCGTTTTGGGTAATGGTGGTCATTTTGCGAGGCAGGAAAGTAGGCCCAGAGTTTAGCCCCTGACGTGAGCGGGGTGCCTGACCGCTCAGCTTGCCCGGGCGCCGCTTTCGCGTCAGAATCTGGGGCGTCTGAGCGCCAAGTCAGTGCACTGTAAGTGCCGCCGCCGAAGATTGCGCCAGATTTTCGAACACCACAAGGAGACCCGTTCTATGAGTTCGTCGACATCCGCTATCGAGTCGGTTTTGGTTGAAAACCGGGTTTTTTACCCCAGCGAGGCGAGCCAAAAAGGCGCACGGATTTCCGGCATGCCCGCTTACCAGGCCTTGTGTGATGCCGCGGACAAAGACTATCAGGGCTTTTGGGCGCAGTTGGCGCGTGACAACTTAAGCTGGTCTAGGCCATTTAGCCGGGTGCTGGATGAATCCAATGCACCGTTTTACCAGTGGTTTGATGATGGTGAACTCAATGCCTCGGCCAACTGCTTGGATCGCCACATGGGCACTCCAGTGGAGAACAAAACAGCGGTGATTTTTGAGGCCGACGATGGTGCGGTTACGAAAACTACTTACAAGGAATTGCTCGCGCGTGTTAGCCAGTTTGCCAATGCGCTCAAGGCTGCGGGTATCCAAAAGGGTGACCGCGTACTGGTATATATGCCCATGACGCTCGAAGGCGTGATTGCCATGCAAGCCTGCGCCCGCATCGGCGCCACGCACAGCGTGGTCTTTGGGGGCTTTTCCGCCAAAGCCTTGCAAGAACGCATCATCGATGCGGGCGCTGTCGCCGTCATCACCGCGAACTACCAAATGCGCGGTGGTAAAGAACTGCCGCTCAAGTCCATTGTGGACGAAGGCTTGGCCATGGGCGGCTGCGAGTCAATCAAAACAGTGTTCGTTTACCAGCGCACTGCAACCGCCTGCAATATGGTGTCAGGCCGGGACACAAGCTTTGCAGAAGCGTTGGCGGGGCAAAGCAGCGTCTGCGCGCCGGTGGCCGTGGGCGCGGAGCACCCTTTATTTATTTTGTACACCTCGGGCTCCACCGGCAAGCCCAAGGGCGTGCAGCACTCCACCGGCGGCTACTTGCTGTGGGCGAAGCTGACCATGGACTGGACCTTTGATTTACGTGCCGACGATGTGTTTTGGTGTACCGCCGACATTGGCTGGATCACCGGCCATACCTATGTTGCTTACGGCCCTTTGGCGGCGGGTGCGACGCAAATTATTTTTGAAGGCGTCCCCACGTTCCCCAACGCCGGACGTTTTTGGCAAATGATTGAGCGCCACAAGTGCAGTATTTTCTATACCGCACCCACGGCCATCCGGTCACTCATCAAAGCCGCAGAAAGCGACCCGGCAGTGCACCCCGACCGCTCCGACCTGAGCAGCCTGCGCATCTTGGGCTCGGTGGGTGAGCCCATCAACCCGGAGGCCTGGATGTGGTACTACCGCCATGTGGGCCACGAGAAATGCCCCATTGTGGATACGTTTTGGCAAACAGAAACCGGCGGCCACATGATGACGCCGCTGCCTGGAGCGACACCATTGGTGCCGGGCAGCTGTACCTTGCCCTTGCCCGGCATCATGGCCGCGATCGTCGATGAGGTGGGCAACCCGATTGCTAATGGTACCGGCGGCATATTGGTGGTCAGCCGACCTTGGCCTTCCATGATCCGCACGATCTGGAACGACCCGGAGCGTTTTAAGAAAAGCTATTTTCCCGAAGAAATGGGTGGCAAGCTTTACCTTGCGGGCGACGGCGCCGTGCGCAGCGCTGACCGAGGCTATTTCCGCATTACCGGACGCATTGACGATGTACTTAACGTCTCTGGCCACCGCATGGGCACCATGGAAATTGAGTCGGCCCTCGTATCCAAGACCGACCTGGTAGCCGAAGCGGCCGTGGTGGGGCGGCCGGATGATTTGACCGGCGAAGCCATCTGTGCTTTCGTAGTCCTTAAGCGTGCGCGCCCCAGCCCCGACGAAGCCAAGCTGATTGCCAAAGAGTTGCGCGACTGGGTGGCCAAAGAAATCGGCCCGATTGCCAAACCCAAAGACATCCGCTTTGGTGAAAACCTGCCCAAAACGCGCTCCGGAAAAATCATGCGCCGCCTGCTGCGCTCGCTGGCCAAAGGCGAGACGATTACCCAGGATGTGTCCACCTTGGAAAACCCAGCGATTTTGGACCAGTTGGGTCAGGCCTATTGAGGTGTCTTGCGCCTTAAAAAAGGACGCCTAGCGCGTCCTTTTTTGTGCAAGCAGACTCTCGCTCAGCTTTGCAAGGCCGCAAAAACGCTGTCGCGAATAGACTCCACCGAGCCTTGGCCGTTGACGGCGCGGTATTTCGGCGCGTGGGTGGGGTCTTGGGCGGCCCACTCTGAGTAATAGGTCACCAGTGGGCGGGTTTGCGCGCTGTAGACATGGAGGCGGTTTTTCACGGTTTCCTCTTTGTCATCCTCGCGCTGAATCAAAGGTTCGCCGGTGAGGTCGTCTTGGCCCGCAACTTTCGGCGGGTTGAACTTCACATGGTAGGTGCGTCCCGATGCCGGATGCGAGCGTCGGCCGCTCATGCGTTCTATGATCGCGTCAAAGGGCACGTGGATTTCCACCACGTAGTCCAATGCGACGCCAGCCGCTTTCATGGCGTCCGCTTGCGGAATAGTGCGAGGAAAGCCGTCAAACAAAAAGCCGTTGGCGCAATCGTCTTGGGTTAAGCGGTCTTTGACCAGGCCGATGATGAGCGCATCACTGACCAAACCGCCCGTGTCCATGATGGCTTTGGCCTGCAGTCCCAGGGCCGTGCCCGCTTTCACGGCGGCGCGCAACATGTCACCGGTAGAAATTTGAGGGATGCCGTATTTTTGGCAGATGAATGTGGCCTGGGTGCCTTTGCCTGCGCCGGGCGCACCTAACAGAATCAATCGCATGGCTAACCTCGCAAATCAGTGTCTCTTAATCGCCGAACTACCTTGAGGTGGTGCACGGCTGCGTTATGGGGTCTGGCGTCGAGAATAGCACGCGTCTGACATGAAGTGCCTTACAGCCGCCCAAGTACAGGTGTTAGGCTAGCAGTTTGCGCACGCGCTCTAAGTCCTGCGGCGTATCTACGCCCGGCCCGGGTACCGTGTCACTGACATATACCGCGACCTTGTGCCCATGCCAAAGTGCTCGCAATTGCTCGAGCGCTTCGCTGATCTCCATGGGCGCCTGCGCCAAGGTCGGAAAAGCGCGCAAAAAACCGGCGCGATAGGAGTAAATGCCAATGTGGCGCAGTGGCGCAGGCTGCGGTAACGCCTGCGGTATGTCGGTGGGGCGGTCGCGCCACCAGGCGATGGGCGCGCGGCTGAAGTACATGGCCATGCCAGCGGCGTCGCATACGACTTTGACGACATTGGGGTCGTAAAAATCTGCGCCCTCTTGCAGCGCATGGGCGGCCGTGCCCATGCTGGCATGGGGGTATTGGTGTAGCAAACCGGCGACCGCGGCCACCAGCGCTGTGTCAATGAGCGGCTCGTCGCCTTGCACATTGACCACCATGTCTTGATCGTGCAATCCCAACAATTGGCAGGCCTCTGCCAGACGGTCGCTGCCTGATACATGGTCGCTGCGGGTGAGCAAGGCCTGCACGCCAAAGGCCTCGCAGGCCTGGACGATACGCGGGCTGTCGCAGGCTACCACCACCTGGGTCTCTGCGGGGAGCGCTTGCGTAACCCGCAGGGCTACCCGCACGACCATAGGGATACCGCCTAGATCGGCCAAGGGTTTCTCGGGTAGGCGGCTGGAGGCCAGGCGCGCTGGAATCAGGACCGTGGTGACCATCGCGGCTATAGGCCTAAATCGGTGTCGCTCAGCGTACGTGCTTCATTTTCCAAGAGGATGGGAATACCGTCACGCACTGCATAAGCGAGGCGGGCGCTGCGCGACCACAGCTCTTGGATCTCCGCGTGCCATTCCAAGGGGCCTTTGGTGACCGGGCAGACCAGCAAGGTCATTAATTTAGTGTCCATGCGGCGATGATAAACGTCCGGCCAAAGCGCTTGCGATGCGCGCGTCCAATGCCGTATAAAAGTGTGCGTCCAGACTTTGCTCCAAAGGCACCGCCCAGGCATCGGGTGCGATCGCCCATAGTTTGGCGGCGTCTTTTTCCGTACAGAGCAAGGTGTACGGGCCCAGTGACTTGCGGGTGAAGCCCGCAAAGTCCGCGTGATCGGGTAGAGCGACTCGCGCTGCCAGTGTCAGGCCCGCTGCTTCCAGCATGCCAAAAAACTGGGTGGGCCGCGCAATCCCGGCTAGCGCTTTGACCGCTGGGTCTGCTTGCAGGCTGCTCACGGCGCAGCTTGTTCCGTCGGCCCGCCTGGCGATCAGCCCCAGGCGGCGCCGGGCAGTAAATGCACCCGCAAAGCTAGTACCGCTGCTGACTACCAGGAGCTGTGCATCGTTGACTCCAGCGCAGGCTAATGCTTTGCGTGGCCAGGGCTCACGCAAGGGGCCTGCAGGCAGCAAATAGCCCTTACCCAAACCGTCTTCGGGCATCATGCAAATTTCGACATCATGGTACAGGCTGTAATCCTGCAGGCCATCGTCGCAGACCACGACACGCGTCTGCGGATAAGTGTGCAGCAGTGCGCGCAGGCTGTCTTGGCGTGACGGGCCCACAAACACCGGGGTGCCGCTGCGTTGGCGCAGCAGCAGGGCTTCGTCGCCCACCATTTGCACCTGCGCATCGACCGATACTTCGATGGTGTTGCTCACAGTGCGGCCATAGCCTTTAGAAATAATACCTACTGCCCAGCCACTGGCCCTCAGATGCTGGATCACGGATAACACGGTGGGCGTTTTGCCCGCGCCACCTGCAACCACATTACCCACCACAACCACGCACACGCTAGGGTGATGGACTCGCCACCAGCCTATGGCAAACAGGGCGCGGCGCATGCCGAGCAACAAGCCATACAACCAGGAAACGGGTAGCAGCAGCCACACGATGACCGTGTTCCCCTGCCAGGCTCGAAGCAATAATTGGGTTAGCAAGCTGCGCATGCGATCAGCGCCAAAGCGCGTAGGGACGCCGCTCACGCGCAAGCGTCATACGGCGCGGTCCGGTAGGCTGACAGCGACCCGCACCGCTATACGGGAAGCTAGGCGCTGGCAATTCGCATCATCACGGTGTATGGGCACAGGTAGGCTGTCTCCAGGATGTTGGACCGCCGCACCATAGCAAGGGCGGCACAGTAATCTGCTTTCAGTTTACCTTGCAGGTCCCATGGGATTTTCGCGCGCGTCATGGTTTTGCGAAGCTTCGTGAAGGCGCATAAGCAGCATGGCTTGCGCGGCTTTTCACTTAATATGGGCATTCGAGCCTCTTGGTTCCCTTTTCGCGCCCTCGCTAGCGTCTCCATACTTCGAATTGCCTTGATGTCAGAAGCCTTGCCTTTGCGCCGCGGCGCACCCCAGATCTGGTCAGTCGCGGCTTTGTGCCACGCGATTGGCGACGCTTTGGATGCCCGTTTCAATCCAGTGCGGGTGAGCGGTGAAATCAGCGGTTTTGTCCGTGCAGCCAGTGGGCACTGCTATTTTTCGCTCAAGGACAGCGGTGGGCAATTGCGTTGTGCCATGTTTAAGCGGGCGGCCTCAGGCTTGGCGTTTGCCCCCCGTGAGGGCCAACGCGTCGAGGTGTCCGGGCGGCTGGGTGTGTACGAGCCACGGGGGGAATTGCAGCTGGTCGTTGAAGCCATGGTCGATGCCGGCGAGGGCAATTTGTATGAGCAGTTTGTGTTGCTCAAAGCGCGCTTGCAGGCTGAGGGCTTGTTCGAGCCCGAGCGCAAGAAGCCACTGCCCAAGCGGGTACGCGGCATCGGCGTGGTGACTTCGCTGGGTGCGGCGGCTTTACATGATGTGGTCAGCGCTTTGCAAAGGCGTGTGCCGCACATCACGGTGTTGATCGCGCCTGCGAGCGTGCAAGGTGCCACTGCGGCCGCTGAGTTAGCGCAGGCCTTGGAATCTTTGTATGCCTTGGCAGCACCGCCGGCGGCTACAGTGGCCGGCGCCATGTCTATCGACGTGATATTGCTGGTGCGGGGTGGTGGCGCCATGGAGGATTTGTGGTCCTTCAACGACGAGGCCCTGGCACGGGTGCTAGCGCAAAGTCCGGTGCCGGTGATTAGTGGCATCGGCCACGAAACCGATTTCACAATTGCCGATTTTGTCGTGGACCTGCGTGCGCCCACACCGACGGCTGCGGCCGAGCTGTGCGCCCAGCCTTTGGAGCAATTGCGCGAGGCCGCCGGGCAATTGCAATTGCGCCTGCAAACCGCTGGTTGGCGCGCCTTGGACCGCCAGTCGCAGCGCCTGGATCAGGTCACCAGCCGCGCGGGGCGACCGGCAGCGCTGGTAAGTCGTATGCATTTGCGCCTGTCCAACCTGGGTCAACGTATGGCTTACGGGCCGCTGCGTCACTTGCAGGCCCAGCAAACGCGCATGCTCGCCCACCAGACCCAGCTGCAGCATGGGGCTCATCAGCGCATTGAACGCCAGCGCAGCCGCCTCGCGCAACTGGGTGTTCGCCTAGGTGCATTGGATCCGCAGTTAGTCTTAGGCCGCGGCTATGCTTGGCTACAGGACGCAACCGGGAGGCCGCTCACAGGGACTACACAGATGCAAATTGGCCAACGCATACAAGCCCATTTGTCCGATGGCACGGCCGATTTGCAGGTGCAAACCCTCCGGCCCGGACAGGGCTAGGGGCCGTGCGGCAGCCCGATGGCTGGCTTAGTAGTCGTCCAGTACCGCGCCTTTGCTTGCGGTCGATGCATTGAAAGCGAACTTGGCTTGTACGCCACGGGTGTAGCGCGGTGCTGGGGGCGTCCATGCTGCGCGGCGTTTGGCAATTTCTTCGTCTGACACATTAAGTTGGAGTAACAGTGCGTGCGAGTCGATGGTGATCGAGTCACCCTCGTGAATAAATGCGATGGTTCCACCGACCGCCGCTTCCGGTGCCACATGGCCCACCACCATGCCCCAGGTGCCTCCGGAGAAACGGCCATCGGTAATCAGGCCCACGCTCTCGCCCAAGCCTGCGCCAATCAGCGCGCCGGTGGGCGCCAGCATTTCGGGCATACCGGGGCCACCTTTGGGGCCGAGGTAGCGCAACACCATCACATCACCGGCGACGATCTTGCCGGCCAAAATGGCTTTCAACGCGGATTGCTCGTCGTCAAACACGCGTGCCGGGCCCGTCATGACGGGTTTTTTCAGGCCGGTGATTTTGGCTACGCAGCCCTCGGGCGAGAGGTTGCCCTTCAGAATCGCCAGGTGGCCCTGGGCGTACATCGGTTGGTTGATCGGACGGATGACGTCCTGGTCTGCGCGGGGCGCATCGGGGATGTCTTTGAGCACCTCGGCACTGGTTTGGCCGGTAATCGTCAGGCAGTCGCCGTGCAGCAGTCCTGCTACCAGCAAGGTCTTCATGACCTGGGGAATGCCGCCTGCGCGGTGCAGATCCACGGCCAGGTACTTGCCGCTGGGTTTGAGGTCGCACAGCACCGGGGTCTTCACGCGCACGCGCTCAAAGTCCTCAATAGTCCACTCCACCTCTGCCGCATGCGCAATGGCCAAAAAGTGCAGCACCGCATTGGTGGAGCCACCAGTCGCCATGATGACTGCGACTGCGTTTTCAATCGATTTGCGCGTCACGATGTCCCGCGGTTTGATGTCTTTTTTGATCGCTTCAATCAGCACCTGGGCCGAGGCTTTGGCGGAATTGAGCTTCTCGTCGTGCGGGTTGGCCATGGTGCTGGAGTAGATCAGCGAGATGCCCAGGGCTTCAAACGCACTGGACATGGTGTTGGCGGTATACATACCGCCACACGAGCCAGGACCCGGGATGGCGCGCTGCTCGATTTCGTGCAAATCAAAATCGCTTAAATTGCCCGCCGCGTTCTGGCCGACGGCTTCGAACACGCTGACGATATTGAGGTCCTGGCCCTTGTAGCTGCCAGGCAAAATCGTGCCGCCATAAACATAAATCGCCGGTACGTTGGCGCGCAACATGCCCATCAAGCCGCCGGGCATGTTTTTATCGCAGCCGCCAATCACCACCACGCCATCCATCCACTGGCCTTGTACGCAGGTTTCGATGCAATCAGAGATCACTTCGCGGCTCACCAGGGAATACTTCATGCCTTCGGTGCCCATGGCCATACCGTCCGAAATGGTGGGCGTGCCAAACACTTGGGCATTGCCGCCGGCCTCTTCAATGCCGGCAATCGCCGCATCGGCCAGTTTTTGCAAACCACTGTTACAAGGGGTGATGGTGCTATGCCCATTGGCCACGCCAACCATGGGTTTTTTGAAATCGGTTTCTTCATAGCCCATGGCGTAGTACATAGACCGGTTGGGCGCTCGCGATTTGCCTTCGGTGATATTGGCGCTGCGGCGGTTGATGGGCAGGATGGGAATGGTTTTGTCGGTCATGGCGCGGCTCGCAAGGCGTTGAAAAACCCCAGTTTACTTGCCGCTTCGCCTGCGGCCTCCAGTCCAAGGATGGGCGGCGGGCAAGCCCATACCGCGCATCACTGGCCGCAAACGGATGCCCCGTTAAAATTACCGATTCCCTCCAGCCGACCTTGCACCGTGACGCTCCACATCAGCACATTTGAAGGCGGCAACGCCCTAAGCCCCTTTCGCAGCCAGCAATTGCTGGCCCAATTGCAGCGCGTTCACGACACCATCAGCGCCCTGGATGCCCGCTACGTCCATTGGGTTGCGACGGATACCGCGCCCGAATCGGCTTTGTTGGAGCGTCTGGGCGCCTTGCTGCGCTATGGCGAGCCTGCCCCCCAGCCGCAAGGTGGCAATGTCTTGCTGGTCTCTCCCAGGCTGGGTACGCTTTCACCCTGGGCCTCCAAGGCTACCGACATTGCCCACAACTGCGGTTTTGCGGTGCGTCGCATTGAACGTGCTGTCGAATACCGCGTACATGTCAAATCCTGGCTCGGCCGGTCGGGCAGCTTAAATGAAGCCCAAATACAGTCCGTCGCCGCCTGTTTACATGACCGCATGACCGAAAGTGTTTGGCACGAGCGTTCGCAAGTCGTCCGTTTGTTCCAGGCCTTGCCGGCTACGCCTATGGACTTTTGCGATGTGCTGGGCGGGGGGCGCGCTGCACTGGAAGGGGCCAATACGCAATTTGGCTTGGCACTGGCCGAGGACGAAATCGACTACCTGCACCAGGCCTTTGTCCGCTTGCAGCGCAATCCTACGGATGTAGAGCTCATGATGTTTGCGCAGGCCAATAGCGAACACTGCCGCCACAAAATTTTCAATGCCGACTTCAGCATCGACGGCCAGGCCCAAAACAGCAGCATGTTCGGCATGATCCGCCATACGCACCAGATGCATCCTCAGCACATGCTGGTGGCGTATTCAGATAATGCCTCGGTGATGGAAGGCGCGGCGGTAGAGCGCTTTGCACCGCGCCCGGCGTCGGCCCAGGGTGCGCGGCAATCGCCGCCCTACATCACAACCGAGGCCTTGCAGCATATCTTGATGAAGGTAGAAACGCATAACCACCCGACTGCTATCTCGCCATTTCCCGGCGCCTCCACCGGCGCGGGTGGCGAGATACGGGATGAAGGTGCTACCGGGCGTGGCTCTAAGCCCAAAGCCGGGCTGACCGGGTTTACGGTGTCCACTTTGCGCTGGGACGGGGAGGACGGCTATGGCAAGCCCGCGCACATTGCCAGCCCCCTACAAATCATGATCGAAGGCCCTTTGGGCGGAGCCGCGTTTAACAACGAATTTGGCCGTCCCAATTTGCTGGGCTACTTTCGGGAATTCGAACAAAGCGCACGCAGCACGCACGATACGGTGCAGCGCGGCTACCACAAGCCCATCATGATCGCTGGGGGCCTGGGCGTCATCGATGCGGCGCAGACACATAAAAAGCGGTTTCCTGCCGGTAGCTTGCTGGTGCAACTGGGCGGGCCCGGCATGCGTATCGGCATGGGCGGCAGCGCGGCGAGCTCGATGGCGACCGGCGCCAATGCGGCGGAGCTGGACTTTGATTCGGTGCAACGCGGCAACCCTGAAATCCAGCGCCGCGCGCAAGAAGTGATCAACCAATGCTGGTTGATGGGCGCCGATGCCAACCCCATCCTGGCGATCCATGATGTAGGCGCCGGCGGCTTGTCCAATGCCTTCCCCGAACTGAGCAATGATGCGGGTCGCGGCGCGCGTTTTGACTTGCGCGCCGTGCCACTGGAAGAGTCGGGCATGGCGCCCAAAGAGATTTGGTGCAATGAAAGCCAGGAGCGCTATGTGATGGCGATTGCCCCTGAGTCCTTGCCCTTGTTTACTGCTTTGTGCGAGCGCGAGCGCTGTCCCTTTGCAGTAGTCGGTGTAGCGACGGAAGATCGCCAATTGGTGGTGGCCGATGATGGCGCATCGTCACCGGTCGATATGCCCATGGAGGTGCTGCTGGGCAAACCGCCCAAGTTGCACCGCGATGTGCAAACGCTGCGCCGCGACTTTGCGCCCTTAGATTTAAGCGGCGTGACGTTACAAAGTGCGGTGACGGCGGTGTTGTCGCACCCCACGGTGGCGTCCAAGCGGTTTTTGGTGACGATTGGCGACCGCACGGTGGGAGGTCTCAGCCACCGCGACCAGATGGTGGGGCCTTGGCAGGTACCGGTAGCCGATTGCGCGGTCACGCTAGCCGATTTCAAAGGCTTCGCCGGTGAAGCCATGTCTATGGGGGAGCGCACGCCGCTGGCGGTGATTAACGCACCAGCTTCGGGCCGCATGGCGATCGCTGAGGCGATTACCAATTTGCTGGCCGCGCCCATCGAGCTGGCGCGGGTGAAACTCTCCGCGAACTGGATGGCCGCTTGTGGAGAGGCCGGGGAAGACGCCGCGCTCTATGCCACGGTGCGGGCAGTGGGCATGGAACTGTGCCCGGCATTGGGCATCTCGATTCCGGTCGGCAAAGATTCGCTATCCATGCGTACCCAGTGGACGGATGAAGAGGGCATTGCGAAAAAAGTCAGTTCGCCGGTTTCGCTGATCGTTTCGGCCTTTGCCAGCATCGCTGATGTGCGGCCCACGCTAACGCCGCAGTTGCAGCCAGTGGACGATGGCCTCTTGGTGCTGATCGATTTGGGGCGCGGTAAAAACCGTATGGGCGCTGGCATCCTGGCGCAATTCCTGGAGCAAACAGGCCACCACGTACCGGACTTGGACGATGCACAAGATCTTGTCGCCTTGGTGCAAGCTGTCAATGCCTTGCGTGCGGAGAAAAAAATACTCGCCTACCATGACCGCAGCGACGGCGGCTTGTTGGCCAGTGTGGCCGAGATGGCCTTTGCCGGGCGTGTAGGCGTGGCGCTGAATGTGGACATGCTGGTGCTCGAAGGCGATGGCGTCTCCGACAGCCGCATGGACGTGGGCGATAGCAAAAACTGGGCAAACCAAGTCGGTGCGTTGCGCGAAGAATTGACGCTCAAGGCGCTTTTCAACGAAGAGCTAGGTGTGGTCTTGCAGGTACGCGCAACGGACCGCGACCCTGTCATGGCAGTGCTGCGTGAACATGGCTTATCCAAGCACAGCCATGTCATTGGCAAAACGCGCCCGGCCAAGGACGGCAATTCACCGTTCTTAGAAATCTGGCGCGACGCGAAGTCGGTATTTAGCGCGCCCTTACATGACCTGGCCCAGGTATGGGACAGCGTGAGTTGGAAAATTTGCCGTCTGCGCGACAACCCGGCTTGCGCGGACGCCGAACATGCTGCGTTTGGCGCGCAGGGCGATGGCGGCATGCATGTGGTTTTGCCGCCTGGTTTGGCCCCCGCGCCCGCGCCCACCGCGCCCGCCTTGCTATCGCGCAAGCCGCGTGTGGCCGTGTTACGCGAGCAGGGCGTCAATTCGCACATCGAAATGGCCTACGCTTTTACCGAAGCTGGCTTTGAAGCCTTTGATGTGCACATGAGCGATTTGCAAACCGGTCGCGCCGATCTGCGCGACTTTGCCGGACTGGTGGCCTGCGGTGGTTTTAGCTATGGCGACACCCTGGGCGCGGGCATAGGCTGGGCGCGCTCCATCACCTTCAATACCCGCCTGGCGGACCAGTTCAGCGCGTTTTTTGCACGCCCGGACACCTTTGGTTTGGGTGTGTGCAATGGCTGCCAGATGTTTGCCGAGCTGGCTGACATCATCCCCGGCGCTGGCCACTGGCCGCGCTTTAGCACCAACCTGAGCGAGCGCTTTGAAGCGCGCCTGTCCATGGTGGAGGTGCTGGACTCACCCTCGCTGTTTTTCAAAGGCATGGCCGGCGCGCGTTTACCCATCGCCGTCGCCCATGGTGAAGGTTTTGCCAACTTTGCCCAGCGCGGCGATGCCGCCAAAGTCCTGCGTGCCATGCGTTTTGTCGATAACGCTGGGCAGGCCACACAAGCCTATCCGTTCAACCCCAACGGCAGCCCGGCGGGCCTGACAGCGGTGACGACGGCGGACGGGCGCTTCACCGCCATGATGCCGCACCCCGAGCGTGTGTTTCGCAATGTCCAAAGCAGCTGGACCCCGTTGGACATCAGCGCGCGTAGCCCGTGGATGCACCTGTGGCACAACGCACGCCAATGGCTGGACTAATCCCTTTGGCATCTACCTTAACCAGTCCCAGGCCAATGGGGCTGCGCGCTCAGCGCTTGGTGGCATAGGCTGCAAGTCATGGGTCCCACACGCTACCAATGGGTGGATGCGCTACGCGGCCTGGCCATGGTGTGGATGACGATTTTTCACTTTTGCTTTGATCTGGCCAACGCCGGTCTGTTGCAAGCTAATTTTTACCAGGACCCGCGCTGGACGGTGCAGCGCACCTGCATCCTTAGCCTGTTTTTGCTGTGCGCGGGAGCGGGCCAGGCCATCGCATTGGCGCAGGGGCAAAACTGGCGCCGCTTTGGCAAACGTTTCTTGCACATCGGAGCCTGCGCGGTACTGGTGAGCGCGGGGTCTTACCTGATGTTTCCGAACAGTTTTATTTACTTTGGTGTTTTACATGGCATGGCGGTCATGCTGCTCATTACCCGCTTTATCGGCCAGCGCGCGCGCGCCTTGTGGTTGCTGGGGGCCGCTCTGATCGCCTTGCAATGGCTGGCCCCTTGGGCCAGTGAAGCGGTTTGGTGGGATAGCGCCTTCAACGACAAGCCGCTCAACTGGCTTGGCTTGATCAGTACCAAGCCGATTACCGAAGACTACGTTCCGCTGGTGCCTTGGTTGGGCGTGATGCTGTGGGGTATGGCTGCCATGCATTGGGTGCTGGGCCGCACCACCACCCATGCGCTGCAACAGGCCGATGTCATGGCCTTGCGACCCTTGGCTTTTCTGGGACGGCGGAGTCTGACGTATTACATGTTGCACCAGCCGGTGATGCTCGGAGCCCTGTGGTGGTGGCAGCGAACCTAAATCGCGCTTGCAAATCGGCAACAAAAAACGCGGCACTGGGCCGCGTTTTTCATGGGGGAAGATTAAGCCGTTTACTCAATCTTGGCTTTGCTACGCAATTCTTCCTGGTACTTGGCCAAATTTTGCTGGGTCAGGTGCTGCGAGATTTGGGGTTTCACCTCTTCGAACTTGGGCATAGTGGCTTCGCGCACGTCATCCAAGCGGATGATATGGAAACCGAATTGGCTTTTCACCGGGGCTTCGGTGGTTTTGCCTTTGCCCAGGGCCGCTAAGGCATCGGAGAACTCTTTCACGTAGCTAGCGGGGTTGGCCCAGTCCAGTTCGCCACCCTTGACGGCAGAGCCGGGGTCTTTGGAAGATTTCTTCGCCAGGTCTTCAAACTTGGCGCCTTTTTTCAATTGGGCCAGCAAGGCTTTGGCTTGGTCTTCTTTTTCCACCAAGATATGCCGCGCCTTGTATTCTTTGCCCGCATTGGCGGCCGTATAGCGGTCGTACTCGGCTTTCACATCGGCTTCGCTGACCGGGTTTTTGGCCTGGTAGGCGGCAAACAGTTCGCGAATCAGGATGGATTGCTTGACTTGCTCCATTTGCGCTTTGAAGTCGTCTGTGGCATCCAGGCCCATGGCTTGGGCAGCCTGGCTGAAGATTTCGCGGGCGATGACCTCTTCTTTTAACTGACCTTGCATATCCGGTGTGACCGGGCGGCCGGAGCGAGCCACTTGCTGGGCCAGGGCTTCTACGCGGGAAGATGGCACGGCTTTGCCGTTAACAATGGCAACGTTTTGCGCCAGGGTGGGGGCGGCAAACAGGGCCAGGAGGGTTGCCGCTGCAGCGGTCCAAACTTGAAATTTCATTCGAGATCCTTCGGTGCTTAAGAAAAACTAAGGGCGTATTGTCGCTGGTTCGCGGGGGTGCCAGGGGAAGGGTGCCGGCGTCCTAGCGCTGGGCTCAGCCCGCCGTATCGATTTCGATGGCCAGCGCGTGCAAGCCCTGGTCTATGAAATCTTGCGCGGCGGCATACACCAGGCGGTGGCAGGCAACCCTTGTTTTACCGCTGAATAAGGGCGAAGCAATGCGCACCCGAAAGTGCGTGCCATAGCCGCTGTCATTGGCCCCGACGTGGCCCGCGTGCTGGTGGCTTTCGTCCATGACTTCCAGCCGCACGGCTTGCAAGCGCTCGCGCAAGCGGGCCTCTAGGTTTTGCGCAGTGATCTGCAAGCTTGGGCTCATGGGTTTTTTCCTGTGTCCTCGGGCAAAAGCGGTGCCTGCTCGGGCTCGTCTGCCAACTTCATGTGCGGCGCGATGTACAAGCCCTGACCAATGATGAAGACCAGGGGAAAGGCATAGCCCCACAGCTTGAAGTTGACCCATTCCTCGGTACTGTAGTTCAAGACAACATAGGCGTTGAGGGCCGCCATAAATGCGCAATAGGCAATCCAGGCCACGTTCAAGCGGTGCCACAAGGCATCGGGCAGTTCTAGCTGGCTGCCTAGCATGGCGCGTAAAAAATTCTTGCGCAAAGCCCATACGGCGACAGCCAAGCCAAGCGCCAGGCAACTGTAAAAAACCGTAGGCTTCCATTTGATAAATCGTTCGTCGTGCAGTCCCAAAGTTACAGCGCCAAAGCCCAGCACCATCACCAAAGTGACTTTTTGCATCAACGGCAGGCTGCGCTCGCGCAGGTAGGTGTAGCCAGATTGCAGCACGGTGGCTGCCATCATTACGCCGGTGGCCACGTAAATATCAAATAGCTTGTAGGCGCCGAAAAACAGCAGCACCGGGAACAGGTCAAAGAGCGCTTTCATTCTGGTGTGAAGTCCAGCGAGGCCGAGTTCATGCAATAGCGAAGTCCCGTGGGGGCCGGGCCGTCGCTAAACACATGACCCAAGTGCGCGTGGCAATCGGCGCAATGCACTTCGGTGCGCTTCATCCACAACATGCCGTCTTCTTTGGTGCCTATGGCGTCGGGCGCTATGGGCTCAAAATAGCTGGGCCAGCCGCTACCGGATTCGTATTTGGTTTGCGAGGAAAAAAGTGCTTTGCCACAACAAATACAGCTGTAAATACCTTGTTGGTGGTTGTCGGCCCAGCGGCCGGTGAATGCGCGTTCGGTCGCTTCTTGGCGCGTCACCGCATACGCCATGGGCTCTGCGCCTTTGGCGGCCAACAGGGACCGCCATTCGTCATCGGTTTTGTGGATCATGGAAATACCTTTGAATGAGGAGTGAAGCGCTGCGACTTCAGGAACTGCAGCTCACAGAAATAGAGGCCGCCCAATCCGGTGCAAAACCCGCCCAGCGCTCGTGTGCCGGATGCTCGTCAAACGGGTTTTCTAGTACGCTTTGCAATTGCGCCAGCACTGAAAAATCCTTGTCCTGCGCTGCTGCAATCGCCTCTTGCGCCATGTAGTTGCGCAGCACGAATTTGGGATTGGCGCGCAGCATGCGCGCCGATACCTCCGTCGTCCCCATACCTTTGTGCATAGACTCGAAAGCATACTGCCAGGTTTGCATTTGCTGGCGGTTGACAAACAAATCCATGACGGAGAAGTCTTCATCGTCCATGGTGGCGGCCCAGTGGCTCAGGCGGCGCCAGAAAATGGTGTAGTCCACCTGGTCCGCCGCCAGCATGGGCAGCAGCATATCGGTCAGGGCTTTTTGACGGGGGTCCGCTTGGCTCAGCCCCATTTTTTTCGCCAGGCATAACTGGCTGGCGGCATGGAAATGGGCACGGTAGCTGTCCACCGCCTCAGTCGCTGCGTCTTCGTCTCCGATCAGCGGCATGAGCGCGTCGGTCAGGCAATACAGATTCCAGTACGCCATATTCGGCTGCTCGGAAAAAGCGTAGCGCCCTTGGGTATCGGAATGGTTGCAAATATGGCCGGGTGCAAATGCGTCTAAAAACTGGAACGGACCGTAGTCCAGCGTCAGGCCCAGGATGCTCATGTTGTCGCTGTTCATGACACCATGGCAAAAGCCCACCGCTTGCCAATGGGCAAGCAACTCGGCGGTCTTGCGGCTGACTTCACCTAGCAATGCAAGATAAGGGTTCGCGCCGGTCGCATCGCGGCATTGCGGGTAGTAGTGGTCAATCACAAAATCGGCCAGGGTTTGCAATTGGGGGATTTGTTCTCGCTTGCTGAAATGTTCGAAATGCCCGAAGCGGATAAAACTGGGCGCCACCCGCGTGACTACTGCCGCCGTTTCCGCCGTTTCGCGCCAAATAGTGGCGTCCGAGCCGGTCACGCACAAAGCGCGCGTGGTGGGGATGCCCAAGCCATGCATGGCTTCGCTGCATAAAAACTCACGAATTGCGCTGCGCAGCACCGCTCTGCCATCGCCCCGGCGCGAAAAAGGCGTGGGGCCAGCGCCTTTGAGTTGGACTTCTTGGCCGGCCAACTCACCGAGCAAGCAGGCGCGCCCGTCGCCCAATTGGCCCGCCCACACGCCAAACTGGTGGCCGCTATAGACACTGGCGTGCATAGCGCTGCCAGCAAGCAGTTGGTTGCCGCTCAAGGCTTGAAGCGCTACGTCGGCTGTGGCCCAGTCAGGCGGCAGGCCCAGTGATTGCGCCACAGCGCCACTGTGGCCGACCCAATAAGGCTCGGGCAAGGGCGCCGGGGCGATGGCGGCCACAAAATCCGGGCCCAAATGGGCAAAACGTTGTTGCCAAGGCAAGGATGTAAGCGCCGCATCCGCGGGCGGTGGAGGGGCGACTGCCGCAGGGGTGAAGGGGTCGGTCATGCCCGCATTTTCAGCGAAAGTCGCTGCCCGCCTCGGCGGCAGGACTTTTCTGTCCCCGGACGCCGTGCAGTTAATATGCGGGCGCGCCCCCGTAAGGCGCATTTTTTGGAGATATGTCGATGCTCGGATTGATGCAAAGCCAGCAATTGCTGATTTCTTCCCTGATTGATTTTGCCGAGCGGCACCATGGCGAAGGGGAAATAGTCTCGCGTCGTGTGGAAGGCGATATCCACCGGTGCACGTACAAAGACATAGCCGGGCGCTCCCGCCAGGTGGCCAATGCCTTGGACAAAATGCAGTTGTCCTTTGGTGACCGCGTCGCCACCTTGGCCTGGAATGGGTACCGGCATTTGGAACTGTATTTCGGGGTAAGCGGTTCGGGGCGGGTGCTGCACACACTCAATCCGCGGCTGCATCCGGACCAAATTGTGTGGATTGCCAACCATTCGGAGGACCAGGTTTTATGTTTTGACATGACCTTCCTGCCCATCGTCAAGGCCGTGTATGCACGCTGTACCACCATCAAGCATTTCATTGCTTTGTGCGACGCGGCCAGTCTGCCGACCGATAGCGGCATTCCCGGACTCCAAAGTTACGAAGCCTGGATGGGCCATCAACCGGCCCACTACACCTGGCCCGTGTTTGACGAAAACAGTGCTTCGAGCATGTGCTACACCAGCGGCACCACGGGCAACCCCAAGGCCGCGCTCTACAGCCACCGTTCCACCATCTTGCACGCGTGGGCTGGCGCCATGCCAGATGCATTGAACATGAGTGCGCGCGACAGCGTGCTGCCGGTGGTGCCTATGTTCCACGTCAATGCCTGGGGCCTGCCGTATTCAGCGGCCATGACCGGAGCCAAGATGGTGTTCCCAGGGCCGGCCATGGACGGAAAGTCGATCTTCGATTTGATCGAATCCGAAAAAGTGACTTTCGCTGCCGGAGTACCCACGGTTTGGCAAATGATGCTGGGCCATATGCAGCAAGGCGGTTTGCGTTTTTCTACGCTCAAGCGCACCGTGATCGGCGGATCGGCTTGTCCACCCGCCATGATTTCTGCCTTTAATGACAACTATGGCGTGGAGGTCCTGCACGCCTGGGGTATGACCGAGATGTCGCCCTTGGGGACGGTTTGTACGCTCAAGAACAAGCATCTGGCAATGGATGCAAGCCAGAAAATGGCGGTGCGTATCAAACAGGGCCGTGGGATTTACGGCGTGGAAATGAAGATCGTCGATGACCGGGGCGATGAATTGCCCTGGGACGGCAAAGCCTATGGCGATTTGCTGGTCAAAGGGCCCTGGGTGATCCGCGAATATTTCAAAGGCGAAGGTGGCTCCCCCTTGATCAATGGCTGGTTCCCTACGGGCGACGTGGCCACCATCGACCCCGACGGTTATTTGCAAATTACCGACCGCAGCAAGGACGTGATCAAGTCCGGTGGCGAGTGGATCAGCTCCATCGATGTCGAGAACATCGGCATGGCGCACCCCGCCGTGGCCATGGCCGCCGGCATTGGTATGAAGCACCCCAAATGGGACTAGCGACCGGTTCTGGTGGCTGTGAAAAAACCCGGCGCGGAAGTCAGCCGGGACGAGCTCCTGGCCTTTTTTGAGGGCAAGACCGCCAAATGGCAGATTCCGGATGACGTGATTTTTGTTGACGCCATCCCCCTGGGC
>CANFLU010000016.1 GCA_947447975.1 Comamonadaceae bacterium
AGTTCGATTGATGTAGAGAACATCGCTATGGCACACCCTGCCGTGGCGATGGCCGCGTGCATTGGCATGAAGCACCCCAAGTGGGACGAGCGCCCGGTGGTGGTGGTGGTGAAAAAGCCCGGTGCCGATGTTTCGCGTGAGGCCTTGCTGGCCTTTTTTGAGGGTAAAACCGCCAAGTGGCAAATCCCGGACGATGTGATTTTTATCGATGCCATTCCCTTGGGGGCCACCGGCAAGATGCAAAAGGTCAAATTGCGTGAGACCTTGAAGGACTACCAACTACCGACGGCCTAAAGCCTGCGCTGCGCTGCGGTGTTTATCACTTTAGCGACTAAGCTAGGGTCAAACCCTCGGTGGGGGCGGGGTGGAAGTCTTGTAACCTCGGGATCTTAGATTTCTTAGGAGTACTTCCGGTGTCCATTCAATTCAAAATCATCGCGGCGGCTGTCGCCCTGGCTTGTGCAGGCGGCGCCATGGCGCAAAAAGGTGAAGTCGTAAAAATGGTGCGCATTGATGCGCAGTCTGGCTTGCTCGGCCCCGTCGGTGTCAACCAGCTCAAAAGTTACCAGTTCTTCGCTGAAAAATTCAGCGGCAAAGGCAACCCGGCTGGGGTTACTTTTGAAGTGACTGGTATCGACAACAAACTCAGCCCGGCAGAAAGCCTGAACGCGCTCAAATCTGCGATTGACCAAGGTGTGCGCTACATCATCCAGGGCAATGGATCTTCGGTCGCGTTGGCTCTGTCCGATGCAGTGAGCAAGCACAATGAACGCAACCCGGGCAAAGAAGTTATTTACCTCAACGATGCCGCTGTCGACCCCGACCTGACCAATAGCAAATGCAGCTACTGGCATTTCCGCTTTGATGCGGACACCTCGATGAAGATGGAGGCGATGTCCAGCTTTATGGTCGACCAAAAGGACATCAAAAAAGTCTATATCCTGGGACAGAACTATTCGCATGGCGTACAAGTGGCCAAGTACACCAAAGAGACCCTGGGTCGCAAGCGCCCGGATATTCAAATCGTAGGAGAGGACCTACACCCCTTGGCCCAAGTGCGTGACTTTGCACCCTATATCGCCAAGATCAAGGCCTCGGGCGCAGATACCGTGATCACAGGCAATTGGGGCTCTGACTTGTCGCTGCTGGTGAAGGCCGCTATGGAGGGTGGTTACACCGGCAACTTCTACACCTACTACGCTGGCGTGACCGGCACGCCCACGGCCCTGGGGACCAATGGCGCAGGCAAGGTATACCAAATCGCCTACAGCCACTACAACATGGGCGGCCAGATGGACAAATGGATGGCCGAATTCAAGACCAAGTACAACGACGACTTTTATACTGGCTCCGTGATTCGTGTCTACCAGATGTTGGGCGCTGCCATGGCCAAGGCCAAGTCCACCGACCCGGTCAAAGTCGCTGCCGCATTGGACGGTTTGCGGGTAGATAGCTTCAACGGCGAAGTGGAAATGCGCAAGTTGGACCACCAGTTGCAGCAGCCTCTGTACATGACGGTATGGCAAAAAGCCGATAAAAAATACCCCTACAGCCCGGAGAACACCGGCATGACCCTGGTGCCCCTCAAGGAGTACCCCAACTACGTTTCCAGCACGCCCACCAGCTGCCAGATGAAGCGGCCTTCCTAAGCAGCGATCTGATTTTTCGGTAAGCGATTTGCGTCCTGTAAAAGGTCGCCTCGCTTACCCTTGAAAGCCAGCGTTTTTCATGGAATTTTTTCTCATTTCAAGCCTGAACGGCCTGAGTTACGGCTTGCTGCTTTTCATGCTGAGTTCGGGCTTGACCCTGATTTTCAGCATGATGGGCGTGCTCAATTTTGCCCATGCCAGTTTTTATATGCTGGGGGCCTATGTGGGCTACAGCGTGGCGCGGCTGGCAGGCTTCTGGCCGGCGATGGTGATTGCGCCCTTATTGGTAGGGGCTTTGGGCGCCCTGTTTGAGCGCTACTGCCTGCGCCGCGTACACAAGTTCGGCCACGTCCCCGAGTTACTGATTACCTTTGGTCTGACTTATGTGGTGCTGGAAGTGGTGCAACTGGTCTGGGGTCGTATCGCGGTGGACTTTGCGCCGCCCGCGCTCTTGCAAGGCCCAGTGTTTACCTTGGTCAACCACTCGGTTGCAGGCCTGAGTGTGCATGGCGGTGCGGTGGCGCCCGCGATGTGTAGCTCCACCGATGCCGTACTGCGCATCGTGTGTTCGCCTTTTCCCGCGACGCGTGGTTTCATGATGCTGGTGGCCGTCACCATGCTCGCGTCTATATGGCTATTGCTCACCCGCACCCGAGTGGGACTGGTCATACAGGCGGCACTGACGCATCCGGATGCGGTGGAATCCTTGGGGCACAACGTACCGCGCGTATTTATGCTGGTGTTCGGCGCTGGGGCCGGACTGGCCGGCTTAGCTGGCGTGATCGGCGGCAGCACCTTTCTGACCGAGCCGGCTATGGCCGCTACCGTGGGCTCTATTGTGTTTGTGGTGGTGGTGGTGGGCGGCCTGGGTTCTTTGTCCGGCGCGTTTATCGCCTCGCTCATGATCGGCATCGTGCAAACCTTTGCCGTGTCGCTGGATTACTCGGTGGGCAGTGTGCTGGCCTCTATGGGTATGGCGGTGGCGCCGTCCTGGCAGGGCACAACGCTGGCGCGGCTGACGATAGCGCAAGTGGCGCCGATATTGCCCTATTTGCTGCTCGTTTTGATTTTGATTTTCCGCCCTCGCGGCCTCTTGGGGAGCCGCGAAGGATGAGTGCCACGCCCTATACCGGAGCGCGTTGGGGTTCTATCTGGTTGTGGTCGGCCTTTGCCTTGGTCGTCGTTGCTATGCCCCGCCTATTTGACAGCGGCTTGTCCATCACCATGCTCTCGCAAATGGGTATCGCCATCATTGCCTGTTTGTCTTACAACATGCTGCTGGGGCAAGGCGGCATGCTCAGTTTTGGGCATGCGGTGTACACCGGCTTGGGCGCCTTTGTGGCGATCCACGCGCTCAACGCCTGGTGCGCTGCCAGCCCGGCGCTGCCGGTGTCGCTGGTGCCCTTGGTGGGCGGCGTCGCAGGTATGGGTTTTGCGGTGCTCTTCGGCTATGTGACTACGCGCAAATCCGGCACGACCTTTGCCATGATTACCCTGGGCCTGGCCGAACTGGTGTTTGCCATGTCCCTGATGGTGCCGGAATTTTTTGGTGGCGAGGGCGGGGTGTCGGGCAACCGGGTGGTGGGTGCGCCTGTGCTGGGCATTAGCTACGGGCCGGCCGAGCAGGTGTATTACTTGATCGCTATTTACACCTTGGTTTGCGTGGCCTTGATGTACGCATTCACCCAAACCCCCCTGGGCCGTTTGCTCAATGCGGTGCGCGACAACCCAGAACGGGTGGAATTTATCGGCTACAACCCACAGCGCATCCGCTACACCACCTTCATCATTGCCGGATTTTTTGCTGGGATATCGGGAGGCCTCGGGGCATTGAACTTTGAGATTGTCAACGCCGAGGTCGTGGGCGCAGCCCGTTCTGGCGCCTACCTGCTGTTTACATTTTTAGGTGGTGCCACCTTCTTTTTTGGCCCCATGCTCGGTGCGGTGTTGATGGTGCTGGCCTTTGTCATGCTCAGTGAACTGACCAAGGCCTGGTTGCTTTACCTGGGTGCGGTTTTCATGCTCATGGTGATGTATGCGCCGGGCGGCTTGGCCAGTCTGATCATGCTTAATCTGCGCGTAGCGCGCCAGGGCAAGATACGCGCCTTGCTACCGGTCTATAGCTGGCTTGCCCTGAGCGTCTGCGTGTGTGCGCTGGGTTTTTCTGCGCTCGTGGAAATGGTATACCACCGCCAACTCGATGCTGCGATGGGCCCGGTGCTCCGTTTCTTGGGCATTGGCTTGGATACTTCGTCTGCTGTGCATTGGTCTGTCTTGCTCGCCTATCTGGCCCTTGGCGTGTTGGGGTTTGAGTGGTCGCGCCGCCGCTTCGCCCTGCAATGGGATGCGGTGCACCAAAGCATGGAGGACGAGCGCTTGCGCGCCGCCATGACGCCATGACCGGCCCTAAGTTGGCACCCGCTTTGCAGTTGCGTGCTGTGCGCAAAAGTTTTGGCAATACCGAGATTATTCGCGGTACCGACCTGGTGGTGCAGTCGGGTGAGCGGGTGGCCATCATCGGGCCCAACGGAGCGGGTAAGTCCACACTGTTCAATCTGATCAGCGGGCGTAGCCCCTTAAGCGGCGGCGACATCCTGTTGCATGGGCAATCGATACAAGGCAAAAAACCTTTTGAGATCAACCGACTGGGCTTGTCGCGAAGTTTCCAGATCACCAATATTTTTCCAAAGCTCAGCGTGTTTGAAAACCTGCGCTGCAGCGTGCTCTGGAGCTTGGGCTATGGCTACAGCTTCTGGCGTTTTCTGGCTGATATGCACGATGCCAACGCCGCTGCCCTGGCGCTGATGGCGCGTATTGGGCTGGCGCGCAAGCGCGACGTGTTGGCCATGGACCTGACCTATGCCGAGCAGCGCGCCCTGGAAGTGGGCATCACCATTGGCGGTGGTGCCAATGTGATTCTGCTCGATGAGCCCACCGCTGGCATGAGCGCCAGCGAAACCAGTCATTTTGTGGCCCTCATCCGCGAGGCTACCGAGGGCAAAACCTTGCTGACGGTGGAGCACGATATGGGCGTGGTTTTTGGTCTGGCGGACAAAATTGCCGTCCTGGTTTACGGTGAAGTGATCGCTTTTGACACGCCAGAGGCGGTGCGCGCGGATCCCCGCGTGCAAGAGGCTTATCTCGGTTCGGCAGTGGCCGATGCCCAGGTCGACGCAAGCAAGCGAGGGCCCTAGGCATGTTGCGCGTACAAGGACTTCATGCTTTTTATGGCAAAAGCCATGTGCTGCATGGCGTGGATTTTCAAGTGGGCAATGGTGAAATTTTGGCGCTGCTGGGGCGCAATGGCTCGGGCCGCTCCACTACCGCCAAAGCCATCATGGGACTGGTTGACGCGCAGGGTTCGGTGCAGTGGAAAGGCCAAGAGGTGCTTGGCAAAAAGCCTTTCCAAATCGCCCAGTTAGGCATCGGTTTTGTACCCGAGAACCGCGATATTTTTCCGCGCCTGACCGTACACCAGAACCTGATGTTGGGTGAAAAATCAAGCCGCAAAGACCCCCGCTGGACCTTTGAGGATATGTACACCTTGTTCCCGCGCTTACGCGAGCGTGCGGATGTGGAGGCCGGCGTGCTGTCCGGTGGCGAGCAACAAATGCTGACGCTGTGCCGCACCCTGATGGGCGACCCGGATCTGGTCATCATCGACGAACCCACTGAAGGCCTTGCCCCCAAGATTGTGGAACTGGTCGCCGGGTTTTTGCAGGCCTTGCGCGCGCGCGGGCTGTCGGTGCTGCTGATTGAGCAAAAGCTCACGATTGCGATGCAAATTTCCGACCGCTGCCTGGTGATGGGCCATGGTGGCGTGGTGTTTGAGGGGACGCCGGAGGCACTGATAGCCAACGCGGCGGTCCGCAAAGAGTGGTTGGAGGTATGAATCAGTCCTTGTCCCAGTTGGGACAAAATGCACGGTCCCAGACGTAAAAAGCCCTACAATTTGCAAAAAAGAACGGTCGTTCTATTTTCTTTCTCCGTCTTCCCACTGCCGCATCTTCACAAGGAAAGCCAGCATGACAGCGCACTACCAAGTTCAGGGCGATATCGCCCTTATCACGCTCGACAACCCGCCGGTCAACGGCCTGGGGCATGCCACACGGGTCGGCATCGCCGACGGCATGGCCAAGGCCTTAGCCGATGCAGCGGTACAAGCCATCATCATTACCGGCGCTGGCAAAGCGTTTTCGGGTGGCGCTGACATCCGCGAGTTTGGCTCGTCCAAGGCCATGATGGAGCCCAACCTCAACAGCGTCATCCTGTTGCTGGAAAAATCCACCAAGCCGGTTATCGCGGCCATCCATTCGGTGGCCATGGGCGGCGGCTTGGAATTGGCACTGGGTTGCCACTACCGCATCGCAGCACCTGGCGCCAGCATTGCATTGCCAGAAGTCAAATTAGGACTGCTGCCCGGCGCGGGGGGCACCCAGCGCCTGCCGCGTGTTTTGGGGGTCGAGGCGGGACTCAATATGGTGGTCTCGGGCGAGGCCATCAAGAGTGAAATGCTGGCAATGTTGCCGGGACAAAAGCTGTTCGATAAGTTATCCAAGTCTGCCGAAAGCCTGGCTGAGGAGGCTTTAGCGTTCGCGCGCTCGGTGGCCGCAACCCGTCCGCTGCCCCTGGTGCGTGACCTGCCTTGCAAGCACCCGCTGGGTGACGCCTATTTCCAGTTTGCCCGCAATATGGTGGGCGCCATGTCTAAAAACTACCCGGCACCCCTGAAGTGCATTGAAGCGGTGGAAGCAGCGGCGACCAAAAAGTTTGAGGACGGCATGGCCACCGAGCGCCAAATTTTCATCAACTTGATGATGACATCCGAGAGCCGCGCTTTGCGCCATTTATTCCTGGGTGAGCGCGCAGCCTCCAAGATTCCGGACATCGACGCCAGCATCCAGCCCCGCGATATCAAGAGCGTTGCCATCATCGGCGCGGGCACCATGGGCGGCGGCATTGCCATGAACTTCATGAATGCCGGCATCAGCGTCAAGATGTTGGAAATGAAGCAAGAAGCCCTGGACAAAGGCGTTGCCACGATCCGCGGCAATTACGAAGCCCAGGTAAAAAAAGGCAAGCTCAAGCAAGACAAATATGCGCAACGCATGGCGCTTTTGTCTACGACCTTGAGTTATGACGAGCTCAGCGGCACCGATATGGCGATTGAAGCCGTGTTCGAAGAAATCGGCGTCAAAGAAAAGGTGTTTAAAGAGTTGGACCGCGTCATGAAGCCCGGCGCCATTTTGGCCTCCAACACTTCCACTTTAGATGTGAACCAAATCGCCGCCTTTACCCAGCGCCCGCAAGACGTGGTGGGCCTGCATTTCTTCAGTCCGGCCAATGTGATGAAGCTGCTCGAAGTGGTGCGCGGCGCCAAAACAGCCAAAGACGTGATGGCCACGTCCATGGCCGTCGCCAAGAAGATCCGCAAAACCGCAGTGGTCTCGGGCGTGTGCGACGGCTTTATCGGCAACCGCATGATCGAGCAATATGGTCGCCAAGGTGGCTTTTTGCTCGATGAAGGCTGCACCCCGCAGCAAGTGGACAAAGCCATGGAGAAATTCGGCATGGCCATGGGCCCCTTCCGTATGGGCGATCTGGCGGGTAACGATATCGGCTGGGCTATCCGCAAACGCCGCTCTGTGGAGCGCGCCACCATGAAGTACAGCAAAACCGCAGACTTGTTGTGTGAAAAGGGCCGCTTCGGCCAAAAAACCGGTGCCGGTTGGTACGACTACAAACCCGGCAAGCGCGATGCGATACCGAACGCCGAAGTAGAAAAGATGATCGAGGACTACCGCGCAGCCAACGGCATCACGCCGCGCAAAATCAGTGACGAGGAAATTGTGCAGCGCCTGGTGTTCGCGCTGGTCAACGAAGCAGCGCATATTTTGGAAGAGGGCATCGCGAATAAGGCCAGCGATATCGACATCGCCTACATCTTTGGCTATGGTTTCCCTCCCTATCGCGGCGGCCCTATGTTGTACGCCGACGAAGTAGGCCTGTTCAACGTCGTGCAAGCCATGCACCGCTTTGCCCAAAACCCCTTGGACGATGCCAATTTCTGGAAGCCCGCGCCCTTGCTGGCGCGCCTGGCAGCCGAAGGCAAGACATTTAATTAAGGAACCGCCATGACTTCAGCAGTAATTGTTTCCACCGCCCGCACGCCCCTGACCAAAAGCTGGAAAGGCGCCTTCAATATGACCCATGGCGCCACCATGGGCGGCCATGTGGTCGAGCACGCGATCCAGCGCGCCGGTATCGAGGCCGGTGAGGTCGATGACGTCATCATGGGCTGCGGTACGCCCGAAGGAGCGACCGGCGCCAACATCGCGCGCCAGATTGCGCTGCGCGCCGGTTGCCCGGTTAGTGTTTCGGGCATGACGATCAACCGTTTTTGCTCTTCAGGCTTGCAAACCATTGCCACCGCCGCGCAGCGCATACTGGCCAACGAAGGCGACATTTACGTGGCCGGTGGCGTGGAAGCCATTTCCTGCACCGCGCAGGAAATGAACAAGCATATGCTGGCCGATCCTTGGCTGCAGAAAAACAAGCCGGAAGTCTATTGGGCTATGTTGCAAACCGCCGAGCAAGTCGCCAAGCGCTACCACATCAGCCGCGAAGCCATGGACCAGTATGGCGCGGCCAGTCAGCAAAAAGCCTCGGCTGCTTTGGAGCAAGGTTTGTTCAAGGACGAAATCGCTCCGATTAAGGTCACCATGGGCGTGGCCGACAAAGTCATGGGCATGATGACCAAACAAGTGACGGTGAGCGACGACGAAGGCATCCGCGCTGGTACCACCTACGAGGGCATTAAAGATCTGCGTTCTGCACTGCCCGGCGGTTTGGTGTCGGCAGGCAATGCCAGCCAGTTGTCTGACGGCGCCGGTGCCGTAGTGGTAATGCACGAAAAAATTGCCGAGCAAAAAGGCCTCAAACCCCTGGGCCGTTTCCTGGGCTTTGCGGTGGCCGGTTGCGAACCCGATGAAATGGGCATTGGCCCTGTCTACGCAGTGCCCAAGGTGCTCAAGCGCCTGGGCCTGACCGTGGCCGACATCGACTTGTGGGAGCTGAACGAAGCCTTTGCGGTGCAAGTTCTGTATTGCCGCGACAAGCTGGGCATTCCGGCGGACAAGCTCAATGTCAATGGCGGAGCGATTGCGGTGGGCCATCCCTTTGGCATGAGTGGCCAACGCTTGACCGGCCACGCTTTGATCGAGGGCAAACGCCGCGGCGCCAAGCGGGTGTGCGTCACCATGTGTATTGGTGGCGGCATGGGTGCGGCGGGTATTTTCGAAGTCTTGTAAAGGACGCTTGCCATGAAGCTGCGCGCAACCATCGATTTTTTACTGCACGATTGGTTGCGCACCGAGCAGCTCAGTGGCCGCGCGCGCTTTGCCGATCATTCGCGCGAAACCTTTGATGCGGTGCTCGATACCTGCGAGCGCATTGCGCGCGAAAAATATGCGCCCTTTAACCGCCTCGTAGACACCGAGGAGCCGCGTTTTGACGGCGAGCGCGTCATCCTGCCCCAAGCCAGCAAAGACGCTGCCGATGCTTACGCGGCCTCGGGCATGCTCAGCGCCGCGCAGGACTATGACATCGGGGGTATGCAACTGCCCTATAGCGTAGAGGCCGCCGCCAATGCGTTTTTTGCCTGCGCTTCGGTCGGCATTGGCACCAGCATGCTCACCACGGGCAACGCCAATTTGCTGATGGTGCATGGCACCGAGACGCAAAAAAAGGTATTTGCCCTGCAAGAGTTTTCGGGCCGCTTTTCCGGCACCATGTGCTTGAGCGAGCCGCAAGCGGGCTCTAGCCTGTCCGATATCGTGACGCGTGCCGTGCCCGATGGCGATGGCCATGCGGACGACGCCTTAGGTCCGCGTTACCGCCTCAAGGGCAACAAGATGTGGATTTCCAGCGGCGAGCACGAGCTGAGCGAGAACATCGTCCATCTGGTACTGGCGAAAATCCCGGATGCGCAGGGCAAACTGGTACCCGGCACGCGCGGCATCTCGCTCTTCATCGTCCCCAAGAAACTGGTCGATGCCCACGGCGCATTGACCGGTGTGCGCAATGATGTGGCGCTGGCTGGCCTCAACCACAAGCTGGGCTGGCGCGGGACGACCAATACCCTGCTCAATTTTGGCGAGGGCAAGTTCCCGGTGGGCAGCAGCGCCGGGCTCGACGGCAAGGGCGCAGGCGCCATCGGCTATTTGGTGGGCCAGCCCGGCGAGGGCTTGCGCTGCATGTTCCACATGATGAACGAAGCGCGCATCGGCGTGGGCATCGCGGCCACCATGCTCGGCTTGGCCGGGTATTACGCTGCGCTGGACTATGCGAAAAACAGGCCCCAGGGCCGGCCCATGGGCGCTGGTGGCAAGGACGCCAGTCAGCCCCAGGTGCGCATCATCGAGCACACTGACATCAAACGAATGTTGCTGGCCCAAAAAGCCTATGGCGAAGGCGGATTGGCGCTGGCTTTGTACTGCGCCCGTTTGGTGGATGAACAGCATACGGCCGAGGCCGCAGCGGCGGACGACGCGCGTCTGTTGCTGGAAGTTCTCACCCCGATCGCCAAGAGCTGGCCTAGCGAGTGGTGCTTGGAAGCTAATTCACTGGCGATACAGGTGCATGGTGGCTATGGCTACACGCGGGATTTTCCGGTAGAGCAATATTGGCGGGATAACCGCCTCAATATGATTCACGAGGGCACGCACGGCATCCAGGCCTTGGACCTGCTGGGCCGCAAAGTGCTGATGGAAAACGGAAAAGGCATGCAATTGCTGGCTGCGCGCATGCAGGCCACGATGGCCCGCGCAGGCTGCCATGGCGCGCTGGGCGACCACGCGTTAGCCCTTGGGCAGGCGCTATCGCAAGTGGGGACGGCCACCCGCGCCGCGTGGTCCACCGGCGTACCTGGTGAGGCCCTGGCCAACGCCGTGCCCTATATGCAGGCCTTTGGCCACACGGTGCTGGCCTGGATCTGGCTGGACGTGGCGTGCGCCGCGCTAGAGTCAGATCCCGAGGGGCAGGGCGCGGCGACCCAGGGGCGCCTGGGCGCGGCGCAATTCTTCTTCCACTATGAATTGCCCAAAATCGGAGCCTGGTTGTCTGTGGTTGAATCGAGGGACATGACCTGCGCCACATTTCCCGAGGAGGCTTTCTGATGGCATTTTTCAAAAAATACAACGGTACCACCGATATACGCTTGCTCCGATTGGAGCGGGTGATCTGGATTCTGATTTACGGCGGGCTGCTCTCGGCGGTGCTTTCTGGATTTGCCCGTGAAGCCGGTGCCCAGGGCCACACGGCGCTGTTGGTTTGCGGGATTTTTGCGGTGGCGGCCGGCGTGGTACTTATCTTGTTGCGCTCGCGCCTGCGCGAAGAAGACACAGCCTCCTAATGGCCGTGCCCGGGCAGCGCTGCCTACCCAGGTATCGCTGGTGCGACATGCGGCAGGCGCGGCAGAGGTAAGAATCCTCGTACACGGCTGCTGCCTTTTCTTCAATCAAATTTGGAAATTCCTATGACACGTACGATTCAACAATTGTTTGACCTGACGGGCAAAACTGCGCTGGTGACCGGCGGTTCGCGCGGCCTGGGTTTGCAAATGGCGCATGCGCTGGGCGAAGCCGGTGCCAAAATCATGCTCAGCTCGCGCAAGGCCGAAGATTTGGAGCAGGCCAGCGTCGAGTTGCAAGCCGCAGGTATTGATGCCCGCTGGATTGCCGCCGATTGCGCCAAAGACAGCGAAATCGCGCGCCTGGCCGACGAAACCTTGCAGCGCATGGGCGATGTGGACATTTTGGTGAACAACGCCGGCGCGGCCTGGGGCTCGCCTGCGGAGGACCACCCGATAGACGCATGGGATAAGGTCATGAACCTCAATGTGCGCGGCTACTTTTTGCTGAGCCAGGCCATCGCCAAAAAAAGCATGATTGAACGTCGCCAAGGCCGCATCATCAATGTCGCCTCGATTGCCGGTTTAGGCGGCAACCCCGAGGGTATGAACACCTTGGCCTACAACACCTCCAAAGGTGCGGTCATCAATTTCACCCGCACTTTAGGCGCTGAATGGGGCAAGTACAACATCACCGTCAACGCGATTTGCCCAGGCTTTTTTCCCAGCAAGATGACGGCCGGTACGCTCAAGGCCATGGGGGAAGAGCGCCTGGCTGCGCACGCGCCGCTCAAGCGCCTGGGCGATGACGAAGACCTCAAAGGCCTGTGCCTGCTGTACGCCTCTGACGCCGGCAAACACATCACCGGCCAATGGCTGGCGGTGGACGGCGGCGTGAGCGTGGTGACGGGTGGCTAACGAGGCGCAAACCGCAGCCGAGAAGGCGGCTGCCTCCTGGCGCAGTTTGGGCGGCGATGGGCTCCAAATCCCCTTCGTCGCGCATATGGGCTTTGCCCTTGAGCAGTGCGCCAACGGCCATTCCGAGATTCGCTACGCGCCCCTGCCCGAACACCAAAATTCCTTGGGTGTGACGCACGGCGGCGCGCTGATGACGTTGCTGGATGTGTCCATGGCTACCGCTGCACGCAGTGACACACCGGGCCAAGGGGTGGTGACCATCGAGATGAAAACCAGTTTTATGCAAGCGGCCAGCGGCCCTTTGGTGGCCCGCGGTCAGTTGCTGCACCGCACCGCCACTTTGGCATTCACACAGTCCACCATTTATGACGCCCGAGGACGGGCCTGTGCCATGGCCGTGGGTACTTTCAAATACCTCAAAGAAGTGTCCCGCTCGGCAACGCTCTTGCAGCGTTCTTCCGCAGGAAACAGCACGGAGTAAACCCTATGCCACTGAACCGCCAAATCCACCTCACCTGCCGCCCCAGCGGGCAGCCCGGCTTAGATAACTTCAGCCTGGTGAGTACGCCAACGCCAGCCTTAGCCGAGGGGGAGGTATTGGTGCGCCACCATTACCTTAGCTTGGATCCGTACATGCGCGGGCGCATGAACGACGCCAAAAGCTACGCCCAGCCGCAAGCCCTGAACCAAACCATGGTGGGCGGCACGGTAGGCGAAGTCATTGAATCGCAAAACCCCGGCTTTACCGTGGGTGACAAAGTGGTGGGCATGGGCGGTTGGCAAGAATACGCGCTGGTGCCTGCGGCCTTGACGGCCCTGCTGCGCAAAGTCGATGACAGCCGCATCCCCTTAAGCGCCTACCTGGGCGCAGTGGGCATGCCCGGCGTTACGGCCTATTACGGGCTGGTCCACATCATCGCGCCAAAGTCTGGGGATACCCTGGTCGTCAGCGCCGCCTCGGGTGCGGTGGGTAGCGCTTTTGGCGCGCTGGCCAAAGCGCGTGGCTGCCGCGTGGTGGGCGTTGCGGGTGGCGCGGAAAAATGCGCCTATGTAGTGAACGAACTGGGCTTTGATGCCTGCGTGGACTACAAGCAGCACGTTGATGCTGCCAGCCTGTCCGCCGCTTTGCACGCGGTGTGTCCGCAAGGCATTGAAGGCTATTTTGAAAACGTGGGCGGCGTGGTGATGAATGCCGTGCTGCCTTTGATGAACGCTTTTGGTCGGGTCGCGGTCTGCGGCATGATTGCCGGGTACAACGGGTCGCCGATTCCCATGGCCACGCCGCAGCTGATATTGATGCAGCGCTTGCGTTTCCAGGGCTTTATCGTGAGCGAGCATCCGCAGGTCTGGCCGGCTGCTTTGGCCGAATTAGGCGGTTTGGTGGCCAGCGGTGCATTGCGTGCGCGCGAAACCATTGCGCAGGGTATCGAAAGCGCGCCTCAGGCCTTTTTGGGACTGCTTCAAGGGCGCAATTTCGGCAAACAATTGGTGAAGTTGATTTAGGCCACCCGGTACATTCGTCCCCAAGGAGTGATGAACATGCAGCAGGACAGCACGGGTTCCAAGGGCGCAAGCCTAGCGTCCTCTGTTGCCAATGTGCAAGCGGTTGCCGCTGGGCCCGATAGCGGACGCACCGCGCAAGGCGAGGCCATGCTGGGTGAGGAGTTCCGCGATGACTTGCGTGCGCCTGGCGCGCGCAATGCCCAGGCCCGCAAAGCGCTCAGTGCGCAGGAACTGCAGCCTTTCACCCAACTGGACGATGTGCGCTCGTTATTGGCAATGGCGCAAACCGGCGTGCTGCTGGTGGTCGCAGGCGCGCTGATCGTGGGCCTGTGGGGCAGCCCTTGGATGCTGGCCGGTATCGCCTTGATGGGCATCGCACAGCACAGCTTGTTTATCCTCTCCCACGAAGCCGCACATTACCGATTGTTGTCGCATCGCGGCGCCAACGATGGGTTGGGGCGCTTGATCGGCATGAGCAGTGGTGTCTCCATGTGTACCTATCGGGTAACCCATCGCCTGCACCACAACAACCTCTACGGCAGCGAGGACCCGGACACCGCCATCCACGGTGGCTACCCGCGCGGCAATGCGTATTTGCTGCGCAAACTGGCGCAAGATAGCGTCGGCTGGAATGCTTGGAAAACCTATGCGTATTTTTTTGGTGCGCCGGCTATCAACGAGGACACGCAACGTGCCATCCGCCCCTTGGACGACACCTCGCCCCAACTGCGCAAGGCCGCCCGGCAGGACCGCTACTGGGTCGTGGGCGCGCATATCGCCATGCCACTGCTGGCTTACGCCTTGGCAGGCTGGCACGGTGTGGCGGTTTATCTGGTCGTGTGGATCGTGCCTTTGATGACCGCGCTGCAACCGATATTGCGCTTGCGTGCGATTTGTGAGCATGGCGCGGTCAGCGACTTGTCCTCGCCCTTGACGGCAGCGCGCAGCAACCGCACCTGGGGGAGCTGGTCCAACCGACTGCTCGGTGGGCTCTTGTTTCCGCACCATGTGAACTACCACCTGGAACACCATTTGTACCCCGCCGTGCCCCATTACCACCTGCCGGCGCTGCACCGCGTTTTGCAGGCGCGCGGTGTGCTCGATGGCGCCGAAGTGCGCGACCTTCCCGACACTTTGCACCTGATTTTTGCACCGCGTAAACCTAAAGCTGCCGCAGGAGGCGACCATGTCTGAACGCCTAGATACCCCGGTATTGCACCATTACAAAATTTCGCCGTTCTCGGAAAAAGTACGCCTGGTGCTGGGCTATAAAGGCATGGCCTGGCGCAGTGTGACCGTACCCAGCATCCTGCCCAAACCCGATGTGCTGGCGCTGACTGGCGGCTACCGCAAGACGCCTTTTCTGCAAATTGGCGCCGATATTTACTGCGACACGGCATTGATTTGCGAAGTACTAGAGCATTTGCAGCCCCAGCCCAGTCTGTACCCTCAGGCGAGTAAGGGCGTGGCGCGCGTATTGGCGCAGTGGGCCGACAGTACCTTGTTTTGGGCGGCCATGGGTCACAACCTCAGCGCAAAGGGCGCAGCCGCACTGTTTGCCAATGCCCCACCCGAAGCAGCGCAAGCCTTTAGCGCGGACCGCGCCGCCATGTCCGGCGGGATGACGCGCTTGCGCGCGGGTGATGCCAGTGGCATGTACAAGTCCTACTTGCGGCGCTTGTCGCACATGTTGGATGGCCAGGCTTTTTTACTGGGCGATGCCCCTTGTGTCGCGGACTTTGCCGCCTACCATCCCTTGTGGTTTACGCGCCAGGTGGTGCCGGTGATGGCCGGTATTTTGGACGCCACCCCCACAGTCCTGGCCTGGATGGACCGCATGGCCGCGCTCGGCCACGGCCCGTCTGAGAAATGGACGGCTGAGCAAGCCATTGCGCTAGCGCATAGCAGCGCACCGGCAGCATTACCTGCATCGGATGTGTTTCAGGATGATCATGGCATTGCGCTGGGTTCGGTGGTGACAGTGGCTGCCGAAACTTTCGGGCAGGAAGCCACGCAGGGGGTTTTGCTGGCCGCTACGCGCACGCGCTACACCCTGGGCCGCGAAGACCCGCGTGCTGGGGCGGTGCATGTCCACTTCCCGCGTGTTGGCTATGTGCTGCGTGCAGTCACGCTCTAAATTTTTAACTCCACGGATAGGATGTTTGCATGATTTCGGACTTTCGCAACAAGACGGCGGTACTTACCGGTGCGGGCTCAGGCTTTGGATTGGAATGCGCACGCATAGGCGCCAAGCTGGGCATGCACCTGGTGCTGGCCGATGTGCAGCAAGACGCGCTGGACAGCGCAGTGGCCGAGATGCAGGCTGCCGGCGTGCAAGTGCTGGGTATGCGGGTGGACGTGTCTAAGGCCGATCAGGTGGAGGCGCTGGGCGCCGCCACACTGGCGCGCTTTGGTGCGCCGCATTTTGTGTTTAACAACGCCGGCGTGGGCTCGGGCGGCCTTATTTGGGAAAACAGTTTGCAAGACTGGGAATGGGTCATCGGTGTCAACCTGATGGGCGTGGCCCATGGTATTCGAGTATTTACACCCATGATGCTGGCCGCTGCCGAAAAAGACGCGGCTTTTCAGGGGCATATTGTCAATACCGCCAGCATGGCCGGGCTGCTCAACGCGCCCAATATGGGTATCTACAACGTGAGCAAACACGCAGTCGTCAGCATGAGCGAATCCTTGTACCAGGACCTCGCCCTGGTGACTGGTCAAATTAGCGCCAGCGTGTTGTGCCCGTTTTTCGTACCCACGGGCATTACAGAGAGTCATCGCAACCGACCGGCTGCTGTGAAGTCAGGCCGGCCCACGCGAAGCCAAATGATCAGCCAGGCCATGAGCCAGAAAGCGGTCAGCAGCGGCAAAGTGTCGGCCGCTGCGGTGGCGCAAAAAGTGTTTGATGCCGTTGCGACCAATCAGTTTTACATCTACAGCCATCCCCAATCCATTGGCTCCGTACAGACGCGGATGGAAGATATCCTGCTTTCACGCAACCCCACCGACCCCTTTGCCCACAAGCCCGAACTGGGCGTGGAATTGCGAAAAGCGCTGCGCGCCTGAGCCGCTGGCAGCACCCCTTAAAAAAAGTGGTCAAATACGCCACCTCGTTTTCAATTTATCAGGAAAGATTCTCATGGGCAATTCCATCGTTACCGAAGCAGACCGCAAAGCCACCCCCGCACCCAAACCCCCTGCTGGCATGAGCTCGCGCACCGGTGGCCACGGCCAACGTGTCAGCTTAGAGCGTGGTGTCGCTACCCGCAGCAAGAAAAACCCGGGCAAACGCGCCAAAAAAGGCGGCTAAAGTCAGCGCGGCTGCGCGCAGATTTACCTGCCGATGGCCTCCGAACAGGGGCTGCAAGTACCACCTGCGGGACACCGGGGTGGTATTTTTTTGTCTCGGCAGATTTCGCCAAGCTTGCAATCAAACATTGACCATTACCAATTTACCCATCACGGCCCGCGAGCCCATGTGGGCATAGGCGGCTTTCAGTTCGGACATGGGCATGGTGCGGTCGATGACAGGTTTGATCTTGCCTTGGGCATACCACTGGGCGAGTTCGGCCATGGCGGCCATGCTTTTTTGCGGTTCGCGCTTGGTGAAGTCGCCCCAAAACACGCCCACAATAGATGCGCCTTTGAGCAAGGCGAGGTTCAGGGGAAGGGCAGGGATGGGGCCTGCGGCAAAGCCGATGACCAAGTAGCGTCCGCGCCAGGCGATGGAGCGAAAAGCTGGTTCGGCAAAGTCGCCTCCTACAGGATCGTAAATCACGTCCGGCCCTTTGCCGCCGGTCATGGTTTTGATGGCTTCGCGCAGGTTTTCAGTACTGTAGTTGATAGTTTCGTCGGCGCCAATGCCGCGGCACAGCGCGCATTTTTCATCGGTGGAGGCAGCGGCAATAACGCGTGCCCCGGCGGCTTTGGCGATTTGGATGGCCGAGGTGCCCACGCCGCCAGCTGCGCCCAGTACCAGCACGGTCTCGCCGGCTTTGAGCGCAGCACGGTCCATCAGCGCGTGGTGCGAGGTCGCGTAAATCATGATGAAGGCGGCTGCGTCCACCATCGGAAAGCCTGGCGGCAGGGGCATGCACAACATAGCCGGGGCAATCGTGTGGGTTCCAAAGCCGCCCGTGCCACTGAGGCAAGCCACTGCCTGGCCGACTTTCAGGTGTTTGACGCCCTCGCCTACGGCCTCGATAGTGCCGGCGTATTCCGAACCGGGCACAAAGGGCAAGGGCGGCTTCATCTGGTATTTGTTTTGTACGATCAAGATGTCAGGAAAGTTCAAGCTGGCCGCTTCAATGCGCACCAGCACTTCACCCGCTTTCGGGCTCGGCGTGGGCAGCTCTTTCCAGGTGAGGGCATCAACACCAATGGGGTTTTCGCAAAGCCAAGCGTGCATAGGTTTTTCTCCAATAAAACGCGGATGATAGAGTGCGGCATCGCGCCGTGAATCACCAGCCTTGTCCCTCGCGCGACGGCAGTCCCTGTCTCGAGGGTAGGCGCCTGCGCTAACTGCCTGCACCAGGACCGCGCGGACAGACGCGCACCTACAATCACGCATCCATGAAAATACTAATTTCCAATGATGACGGCTACCAAGCGGCGGGACTTGTCGCCTTGTACGAAGCCCTTAAAGACGTGGGGCAGGTTGAAGTAATCGCGCCTGAGGTGAATAACAGCGCCAAGTCCAACGCCCTGACCTTGAACGCGCCTCTGTACGTGCATCGTGCAGCGAACGGCTTTCGCTATGTGAACGGCACACCGGCCGACTGCGTGCATATCGCGCTGTCAGGCTTGCTGGACTACCGCCCCGACCTGGTGGTCTCGGGCATCAACAATGGCGCCAACATGGGCGACGACACTATCTACTCTGGCACCGTGGGTGCGGCCATGGAGGGCTATCTTTTTGGCATACCCGCCATCGCGTTTTCCCAGGTAGACAAGGACTGGGTGGAACTGGCCAGTGCTGCGCGCAAAGCCCGGGAGTTGGTGCTATCTATGCAATCGAGCCAGCTGATCTCCAGCGCGCCGTGGTTGCTCAATGTCAATATTCCCAATCGACCCTATGCGGATATCGGTAACGTCAAGTTGTGCCGCTTGGGTAAACGCCATGCTGCCGAGCCAGTGATTACCCAAAAAAGCCCGCGTGGCGAGACCATGTACTGGATTGGCGCAGCAGGTCCGGCCAAAGACGAAGCGCCCGGAACCGATTTTCATGCCACCCAGCACGGTCACATGGCGATCACACCATTGTCGGTGGATCTGACGGACCACCAAGCCTTGACCTATTGGGCGCAAAGCATGGCGCACATGGGCGGCGCATGAAAGACCGGCCTAGCTTTCCGGCCCGTATGCCGGCTAGCGTTCCGGCAAAAAAAACCAAACTGGGCGGCCTACCTAATGCGCCCCAAGGTCTGGGCATGGATTCGGGTGCAGTGCGCAGGCGTATGGTGGAAAAGCTGACGGCGCAGGGCTTGCGTGATCCTTTAGTGCAAGCGGCTATGGGCTCGGTAGAGCGCCACAGGTTTGTCGATAGTGGTTTGGCCAACCAGGCCTATGAGGACACCAGCTTGCCAATCGGCTTGGGTCAGACCATTTCCAAGCCTAGCGTCGTGGCACGCATGATTGAACTGTTGCGCAAAGGCGTGGATGGCCGCCTGGGCCGGGTGCTGGAGATTGGCACGGGTTGTGGCTACCAGGCGGCGGTACTCAGCCATCTGGCCACCGAGGTCTACAGCATAGAGCGTCTGCGTGGTCTGCATGACAAGGCACGCCTTAACTTACGCCCCTTGCGCCTGAGCAGCGTCCATTTGCTTTTCGGTGACGGCATGCTGGGCTACCCGGCCGGTGCGCCTTATGCGGCCATCATCGCGGCGGCCGGCGGCGAAGCGATTCCTCAGGCTTGGATTGAGCAGCTGGCCGTGGGCGGACGCTTAATTGCGCCGGTGCTAGGTACCTCTGCGCCTGCTGGCGCGAAAGCGGGGTCTGCCAATGGGCAGTCGCTGGTGCTGCTTGAAAAAACCCCCCAGGGCGTGCGCCAGACGGTGTTAGAGGCCGTCCACTTTGTGCCCTTAAAATCGGGTTTGGCTTGATATTAGAAAGGGAGGAAAATTATGAAATTCAAAGACTTAAATAATAAAGTTAAAGTATTTAATTGGTTATTGTTGGCGTTTGGATTGGCGCTTTTATCTGCCTGCGGCAGCAAGCAGTTGCAACCCGCCCCGGTGGAGGACCGCAACGCGCCAGTGAGCGCCAAAAATCCGGTGCAGAGCACGGAGTCCGCTCCTGCCCCAAAGGCCAGCAATACAGGCACGCGGACGGCCGAGCAATCAGGCTCACACCAGGCGCCAGCCATTACGCCTGGCACAGAAAACGCGGGCAAGCCCGGTTACTACACCGTCAAGCAAGGTGACACGCTGGTGCGTATCGGTTTGGAGGCAGGGCAAAACTACCGCGATATTGCGCGCTGGAACGCCTTGGAAAACCCTAACCGTATCGAGACCGGGCAAGTACTGCGCATCATTGCGCCAGGCACACAAGAAGAAGGTGCGGTCAGTCGACCGGTGGTGGTGTCCAAATCCTCGGCCGTAGCGCTGCCACCGGCAGGCAAGCCCGCGCAGGCAGCCAGCGCACCTGGCACTGTGGCGCCTGCGCCGGCCGCCGCGCCCAGCGCGCCCGCATCGGTAGCTGCGCCGGCAACGGTGGTAGAGGACGATGTTTCTTTTATCTGGCCGGTGCGTGGTGACATCGTGGCGAGCTTTGACGAAGCCAAAAACCGCAAAGGTCTGGACATCGGTGGCATCGCAGGCACGCCTATTTTGGCCGCTGCCGACGGCAAAGTGGTATACGCCGGCTCGGGCTTGCGAGGCTACGGCAACCTGATCATTGTCAAACACAGCGCCACCTACCTCACTGCCTATGCCCACAACCAGACGCTATCGGTTAAGGAGGAGCAGTTGGTCAAGCAGGGCCAGAAAATTGCCGAAATGGGCAATAGCGATGCCGACCAGGTAAAGCTGCATTTTGAAGTGCGCAAAATGGGTAAGCCGGTAGATCCGACCAAATACCTGCCGATTCGCTGATACAAGGCTGGCCCGTACCGCTGCTTACCCCTGAAAATTAGATGTCTGACACTAAGGCGCTTGCGCCCAGTCCCGCTACCCCCAAGCATGCCGCGCCAAAGGCGGGTGCCGCGCGCACGCAGGTGCTGGACCCGGCGCAGATTGCCGCAGCCCTAGGTTTGCAAGAACATTTGACGGTACTAAGCCTGGACCTGGAGGGCCAGGGCGTAGCGCACCGCGCCGATGGCAAGGTCGTATTTATTGATGGTGCTTTGCCCTACGAAGTGGTCAGCGCACGCATCCATCGTAGCAAGACGAGTTTTGATAAAGGCACGCTCACCGAAGTGCACCGAGAGTCCTCGCAAAGGGTGGTGCCGCACTGTCCGCATTTTGGTCTGCACGAAGGCGCTTGCGGAGGCTGCAAAATGCAGCATTTGCATCCCGCGGCGCAAGTGGCTGTGAAACAAAGGGCGTTGGAAGACCAATTTCGTCACATCGGCAAATTGCGTCCCGATCGCATCCTGCGTGCTATTGAAGGGCCGGCATGGGCCTATCGCTACCGTGCCCGATTGTCGGTGCGCTTCGTGCGTAAAAAAGGCGCAGTATTGATTGGTTTTCACGAGCGCAAAAGCCATTTTGTCGCCGATATGAAGCATTGCCCGGTGCTACCACAGCATGTCAGTGACATGCTTGTGCCATTGCGTGAATTGATTGCGTCCATGGATGCGGTGCAGCATATTCCTCAAATTGAGTTGGCCATTGGTGACCGCGGTGGCCCGAGCACGACCCAAGGACAGGGCGATGTTACGGCGCTAGTGTTGCGCCATTTACTGCCGCTAAGCGATACGGACCGAGAGAGATTACGCGCTTTTGCGTTGCCACGTCCCGGTTTGCAATGGTGGTTGCAAGCCAAGGGCCCGGACACCATCACTTTATTGGATCCTGCCGATGAGGTTCGCACCGGTACGCTGGCTTACAGCTTGCCCGATTTCGGCATCACCATGCCATTTCGTCCCACGGATTTCACCCAGGTTAATCCCCATATCAACCAAGTATTGGTAGCGCGCGCGCTGTCCTTGCTGGCGGTACAAAAAAACGAGCGGGTGATAGATTGGTTTTGTGGTTTGGGCAATTTCACGCTGCCTTTAGCGACACAGGCGCGCGAAGTGCTGGGGATAGAGGGCGCAGAGTCTTTGGTGGCGCGGTCGCGCGATAACTACCGCATGAATCAGGCTGCTCGGGCGTCCTTGGCTGCGCTCGCACCGACCAACTTTTCGGTTCGCAATTTGTTTGAATTAGACAGCGCCGGTTTGCGAGCCGAGGGTGTGGCAGACAAATGGTTGGTGGACCCTCCGCGCGAAGGCGCGTTTGCCCTCGTTCAGGCTTTGGTCGCGCTCATGCAGCAAGCGCCGCATGCCGACGGATGGCAGCCCCCGCAACGGATTGTTTATGTCAGTTGCAACCCCGCCACCTTGGCGCGCGATGCGGCTGTCTTGGTGAGCGAGGGCGGCTATCGCTGTACGGCGGCGGGTGTGGTCAACATGTTTGCCCATACCGCACACGTCGAAAGCATTGCGGTGTTTGATTGGGCGCGCCCTTGAGCGCTTGTTAGCGCCGCTGCAATACCAACACCCGAACATTGCGGTCCGCCGGATGTACCACCAGGGCTTTGGCAGACCATTGTCCCAGGTCGATGTGGGCCGGTATGGATTCATCGGGCCCCGGCGGTATGAGCATCCAGGGGCAGTCATCCCGCAACGTAGGAGCACTGATTGGCAAGTTTGCGATCCAGCGCAGGGCTGCAATTTCGCCAATATTTAATTGTTCGCCGCGCACACATCCCGGCGCGCTGACCTGTTTGGCCACCAAGGATGCCCAACGATCATAGTTTTGTGTGTAATCGAACAGCGAAATGCCCATGCTCATCATGAGCGTCCAGCACCAGGCGATGCCACCTGCGGGCAGCACCAGGCTGCGCCAGAGTTCACCTCGGTGACGCCCTACACGCCAGTGCACCAGCCGGCCCCAGGCCACGGTAGCGATACAGGCAACGCACAAAGCCAGCCACGAAAATTGCGCCTCAAAGTCCGGCGCTAGCCGCGCAATATTGGTCGCTGGATTGGCCGGGATGCCTGTAAGCATGGCAATAAAGTGCACCCACAACACCAGGCCCCAGCCTGTGAAAAATAAGAGCGTGAACCAGTCGATGAGCGAAGCCACTTGGCGCTTAAGCGTAGGCAAGGCAAAGGCCGCCAAACTCGATATCGCGGGCAGTGCTAGCAACAAGGTGTGTTCAGAAGAATTCATGCACCAGCTTGCGATTAACACGGTAATGAGCACCAGCAGCGGAAGCGCAAGATGGCGGCTGGCATGCAGGCTCCAGAGCTGGCGGCGCCAAACCCATAGCGTCCACAAGGCAAGCGGCCAGGCCGGCCAAAGAAACCAGAGCAGCAATTCGCTATAGCCTTGCCACGGAGAAGCGAGGTGCAATGGGGCATCTAGTTTCCAGCGCCACAAGTCCAGCGCACTGGCTATGGCTCCACAGGCCAGTGTGCTCACCAGCAAGACCAGAATTCCCGCCTTACCCCGGTACAGGCTTGGCGTGTGGTCCACGGTCAAAAATAACTGGGATAACTCAAAAGCCATGGCCCCGAGTCCAAAAATCACGGCTAAAGATGGCGCACCGCTGATACACAGACCCAGCAAACTCAGGAGGATGGCACTGCATGCTCGTTGCGGTCGCCAGGGCAGGGCGCTGACGCCACTGAGAAATAGGGCGACGAAGGCAAGCTGAATAAGCTCCGGCGAAGTTTCATGCGCCATAGGTGCCAGGCCCAGGCAGGCGATGAACGCGAGTAAGCCGCCATCGGCGATGGAACGCGCATAGTCAGTGGACTTAGCCTCCCCGCCAAAGGCAAATGCGACGGGCTGCGCCCGGGGGCTTCGCGCCAGGTAGTAGGTGCCATACCAATGTGCTGCCATGGCCGCGGCCAGCGCCAAAATAAAGGGGATACGTGCCAAGGACTGTGCTTGGAGACCGTTGCCGCCCCATTGCAACATCCACGCCCCTAGCCAGTAAGGTAACAGCGCACCCTGCTCTGACGCGATGCCGGCCAACGTCGGATGCCACCAATCCGAATACCCCCAGGCCAGCTCGGCCATATAGCCCAATGCGCCCATGTCCGCGAATTTCCAACCGCTGCGGCCGACAAACCCTGCCAGTACGTATACCAAGCATAAGCACAGCAAAGCCAAGCGTGGCAGTCGCGCAGCGCCAGCTTGGGTCACGATGGCAGGGGTTGTGTTCAAAGCGTCGATACAGGAAACAAAAAAGGCAGCACGGATCGCCGGGCTGCCTTGGATTGTGCGTCAGGCTTGCGCCTGCGACATTTATTTGGCTGCGGTTTTGCCGAAACGATTGCGGAATTTCTCCACGCGACCGCCCATGTTGTCGACGGATTTTTGGGTTCCGGTGTAGAAGGGGTGCGATTCGCTGGAGGTATCAAGTTTGTACAGCGGCAGTTCGCGGCCGTCTTCCATCTTGATCATTTCCTTGGTGTTAGCACAAGAGCGCGTCACGAATTTGAAATTGTTGGACAAGTCCATAAAACAAACGTCGCGGTAATTGGGGTGAATGCCAGCTTTCATAATCGATCCATCAGGTGCGGTAGCCGCCTAGGGGCCCTCGGGCAAACGACTGCCCAATCCAAAGCCCGCAGTACTTGCCGCGGAAAACCCCGGATTCTAGCCTAGAAAGACGGCATAGGCCCTTGCGCGGTGCGTAAGGGTTCAGCAAATTGCAAAACGGTGCGCGCCTCCCCTGTTTTGCCGGTTTCTAATTCGAATTTTCCGTAAGCCGCCTTAGGCCCCGACCAAGGCCGCCGCTTTGACCTGCGCCCAGGCGGGCATACCGGCTTGTAAACCCAGTGCATGGGCGGCACGCGCCGTGATGCGAGCCCACAGCACGGTTGCCTGGGCATCGCCGCACGAAAGCCGCACCAGGCATTGCGAGGGATGGGTATCGGCCATCATGTCCAACACCCGAACCGGCAGTAGATTTTGAATACTGCTGACTGGTGGCTGGCCGATCGCCAAGCTGATATCACGCGCCAGCACGCGAATGCGAACCGACGCACCGAGTGCCAAGGGCTTGTCTTTAACCCACAGACTGCCCCCGGGAAAGACCACGCGCATCAAATGCCAGGCCGGGTCAAATTCTTGGACCGTGGCGTGGAGCAATACACCCCTGTCTTCGCCGCTAGCCGCTCCAGCGGCGCTGCGGCCCAAAACCTCGGCCACCGGGCCACAATCGGCCAGTTTGCCCTTTTCCAGCACCAACAGATGGTCAGCCAGGCGCACCACTTCGTCCAGGGCATGCGTCACGTAGAGCATGGGGATGTGCACTTCGTCGCGCAATCGCTCTAGCCAGGGCAAGATGTCCTGGCGCCGGGACGCATCAAGCGCTGCCAGCGGTTCGTCTAGCAGCAATACGCGCGGTTGCAGGGCTAATGCACTGGCAATGGCGACGCGTTGGCGTTCGCCGCCCGACAGTTGCTGAACGCGCCGCTGCAGTAAAGAGCCGATGCCTAGCAGTTCGATAGCATCTTGCAGATGGCGCTGCCCGGTCTGCTGCTTAGCGCTGCGGCGCAGTCCGAACTGAAGATTGCCTTGCACCGTGAGGTGTTCAAACAGGCTCGCCTCCTGGAACACATAGCCCAGCGGCCTGCGCCAGGTGGGCATAAAGGTTTCAGCATCTTGCCAAACCTGGTCCCCCATGCGGACCCAACCATGGGCGGGGCGTTCTAGACCCGCCACGCAGCGGAGCAAACTGGTTTTGCCAGAGCCTGATGCACCAAAAACTGCAGTGATACCCTTCGGTGGAAGGGAGATATCCACCTCCAGTTCAAAGGCTGGGCGCTGTAGTCGCAGCTTGATTTGGTTGTCGGTGGGCACGCTTACGTTCCCACGCGTATACCGCGTTTTTGCAGTAAGTTTAGGCACAGTAGCACGGCGAATGAAAAGGCCAGCATGCCAGCGGCCAGGGTATGCGCTTGGGTGTAAGCCATGGCCTCGACATGGCCATAGATTTGTGTGGAGAGCACCTGTGTTTGGCCGGGTATGTTGCCCCCCATCATCAGCACCATCCCGAATTCGCCAATGGTGTGTGCGAAGCTGAGCACGGCGGCGCTCACAAAGCCCGGCCATGCAAGTGGCATGGTGACGCTGAAAAATGTGTCGATCGGTGAGGCGCGCAAGGTGGCCGCCAGCTCCAATGGCCGATCGCCCATGCTTTGAAAAGCATGCATCAGCGGTTGCACCGCAAAAGGAAGCGAGTAGACCACCGAGCCGACGACCAATCCGGCAAAGCTAAAGGGCAGGGTACCTAGGCCTAATAGCAACGTCATCCGCCCTAAGGGCCCTTCCGGCCCCATCGTCACCAGCAGATAAAACCCCAAGACGGTTGGTGGAAGCACCAGTGGCAGGGACGTCAGTGCAGCCACCGGTGCGCGCCAGACGGATCGGCTACGTGCCAGCCACCAGGCCAGTGGGCTGGCCAACAGCAGCAAAACTAGCGTACTTACGGTCGCCAGACGCAGTGTCAGGCCAATAGCAGTCCAGTCTTGCGCAGATAGCATGGCGGGGGTTTTTAATGGGAATAGCCGTTGTCACGCATCAATGCACGCGCACGCGGCGATTGCAAAAAACGCATGAGGGCAAGTGCGGCCGCATTGGCTTGACCGGACTTGAGTAAGACTGCGTCCTGACGCAAAGGGCTGTAAAGGGCTTGCGGCACCATCCAGGTGGAGCCGCCTATACGCTTTGCGTCCACCACCAATTGTGAACTGGCAATAAAGCCCAAATCGGCATTGCCCGTGGCGACAAATTGGTAGGTTTGGCCTACGGACTCGCCTTGCACCAGGCGGTCCTTGACCTGGGCCAGCAAGCCCATGCGGTCAAGTACTTGCATGGCCGCAGCACCGTAGGGCGCAAGCCGCGGATCGGCGAGAGCGAGTCGCTTGAAGCGGGTCGAGCGCAGTACCTCGCCTTGGGCGTCGACCAGCTCAGCTTGCTGACTCCACAAGGCCAAATGTCCGATCGCATACGTGAAGCGACTGCCCGTTACCGCGAATCCTTCTTGCTCTAATAACAAAGGAGTTTGTGTATCCGCCGCAAGCAAGACTTGGAAGGGTGCGCCATGCTTGACTTGGGCGTAAAACTTGCCGGTTGCCCCGGTAATGATGCGGACCTGATGCCCGCTTTCCTGCTCGAACGCCTGCGCGATGGCCTGCATGGTGCCCGAAAAATTGGCAGCAACGGCCACTTGTACCTCAGTCGACCAGGCATTTTGCGCCGCCAGCGCCAGCCAGAGGCCTAACCAGCGGATCGACATGGGTATAGAAATTTGCATACATGCCCTAGTACCTAAGTGGACAAGTATAGGCATGGCCTTGTGGTGCAAAACGCGCAAAGGCCCTTGCGGGCCTTTGAAATCAGCATTGTGGGCCCTGGGCACAGGGCAAACAGGCTTGGGGCTCAGTCGCGATCACCACCGAAAATGCCTAGCAGCGCCAACAGATTTTGGAACACATTGATGATGTCCAGGTAAAGCGCCAGGGTGGCGCTGATGTAGTTGGTTTCGCCGCCATCGATGATTTGTTTGATGTCATAGAGCATATAGGCGCTGAATATGGCAATCGCAACCATAGACAAGACCATCATTCCCACGGTAGAGCCGACAAACATGTTGATGATGCCACCGACCAGCAACACGATGACCCCGACAAACAACCATTGGTTCATGCCTGATAGGTCACGCTTGATCACGGTAGCCAGCGTGGCCATGGCCAGGAATACGCCAGCAGTACCACCGAAAGCGGTCATGATCAGATCAGGGCCGTTCTTGAACCCCAGTACCGACTCGATCAGGCGAGACATCATCAGGCCCATGAAGAATGTGAAGGCCAGCAAAACGGGCACGCCGGTTGCCGAGTTCTTCGTTTTCTCGATGGCGTAGATGAAGCCAAAAGCCATCGCCAGGAAAAGCACCATACCCATGGCGCCACTAAAAAACTGTCCCAGTCCAAATGCTACACCGGCCCAGGCCCCCAGTACCGTTGGCACTAAGCTCAGTGCCAACAGCCCATAGGTGTTACGCAAAACCTTGTTGCGCTGCTCCACGCTGACCTCATAGCCCAGACCTTGTTCCAATATGGAAGCTTGTTCATTCATAGTCCATCTCCTAAAGATACCCGTTGAAGGTGAGGCGATTTTAGGCGCTTACAAGGCCTTGTGCCGCTCGGGACACCTGCATTAGCCCGATTTTTGGCAGGGTTGCCCCTCGTGCATTGGGGTAAATCAGCCTGCTGGGAGCGGTTATGCTGCCGTTTTTGCCACTTTTGATACTTACATTGGACATTTGTATGAAAACCAAAGCTGCTCTTGAGCTCTCTGATTTGAAAACCATGGCTGCGGCGGCTGAGGCCGAAGCGCACAAGCACGGCTGGGCCGTCTCTATCGCCATCGTGGACGACGGCGGCAATTTGTTGTGGTTCCAACGGCTAGACGGCGCGGCTCCGATTTCCGCTCACATAGCCCCAGCCAAAGCCCACACGTCGGCGCTTGGCCAGCGGGAAAGCAAGATTTATGAGGAAATGATCAATGGTGGGCGCATGTCGTTCCTCAGCGCTCCTCGCCTGGAAGGCATGCTCGAGGGCGGCGTGCCCATTATGAAAGATGGGCAGTGTCTAGGTGCCATTGGGGTCAGCGGCGTTAAATCCAGCGAAGATGCCCAAGTGGCACGTGCTGGAATTGCTGCGATCGGACTTTAAAACGCGAACTGGCCTCTGCAGTGCCCGACCCTACATCGGGCCGAGGCTGAGTGCGGCTCCGTCAGAGCCATACCCGCCTTAGTAAGTGAGACGGTCGGGCTGTAGTTCTTGAAGAATCGTAGTGGCAATTTCCTCGATCGACTTGGTCGTCGTGGACAGCCAGCGTATGCCGGCGCGGCGCATCATGGCTTCGGCTTCCTGCACTTCCATCCGGCAGTTTTCTAGGGACGCGTATTTGGAGTTGGGGCGCCGCTCGTTACGGATTTCGCTCAGGCGCTCCGGTTGGATACTCAGGCCGAAGATTTTGCGCTTGTGCGGCACCAATGCGACGGGCAATTGCCGGCGCTCAAAGTCCTCGGGTATGAGGGGATAGTTGGAAGCTTTCATACCGTACTGCATGGCCAAATAGAGCGAAGTGGGCGTTTTGCCGCTGCGGCTCACGCCCACCAGAATCACGTCCGACTGTTCCAGGTCCCGGTTGCTCTGTCCATCGTCGTGGGCCAGAGAAAAATTGATGGCCTCGATGCGCGCCTGGTACTCCTGACTTTTGCTGGCATCGCTAAACCGCCCGATGCGGTGGTTGGAGGTCAGCTGCAGCTCCTGCTCTAGCGGGTGCACAAACGTGCCGAACATGTCTAAGAGCATGCCCTGGCAATGGTCTTGGATGACCTTGAGCACTTCCATATTGACCAGGGTGCTAAAGACAATAGGCGTTTGCCCGTCTTGGGTGCCGGCGTGGTTGATTTGGCGCACCGCTTGGTGGGCTTTGTCCACGGTGTCAATAAAAGGCAGACGCACCGAACGCGTACGCACTTCAAATTGGGCCAAGATGGCTTTTCCGAAGGTTTCTGCGGTAATCCCGGTTCCGTCGGAAACAAAAAAAACACTGCGATGCGACATAGGGTGCGGCTTTGGTTTGGTCGGACCCGCCCGATACGGAGCCCTGAAGCAGCCTATTGTCCGGTATGCGCAAGCCCTTGGCCCAACCCTACAATGAGGCCACGCCGCAAGCGTTGGCCTGTGCACAGACTCCAGAACTAGAACCATAAAGAGACGCTGCCCGCCTGCCTCTTGCGCCAAACCGCCCGCGTATGCGCTGTGGACGTTTGACCATTTTTTAACTTTGGAGTTCCTATGTCAGCACTATTTAGCGACACCGCTTGGGTCGTCCCCTTCGAGCAATTACGGATGAGTGATGTGGAGGCCGTGGGTGGCAAAAACGCCAGCCTGGGGGAAATGATTTCCCAATTGCCTGGCGGAGTGAAAGTCCCTGGCGGCTTTGCTACGACCGCCCATGCCTTTCGCGAGTTTTTGAAACACCAGGACTTGGCGGGACGCATCAGCCAACGCCTCCAGGCTTTGGATGTGGAGGACGTGCGCGCGCTGGCGCAGGTAGGTGCTGAAATCCGGGCCATGGTGGAGGGCCAGCCCTTTCCTGCCGATCTGGAAAAACACATCCGCGACGCGTTTGCGCAATTGCAGGCCGGCACGGGGAAAGCCTCTTTTGCGGTACGTTCGTCTGCCACCGCAGAGGATTTGCCTGACGCGTCCTTTGCCGGTCAGCAGGAAACCTTTCTCAACGTCACCGGCATTGAAGATGTCCTGCACAAAATCCGCGAAGTGTTCGCCTCTTTGTACAACGACCGTGCCATCAGCTACCGCGTGCACAAAGGTTTTGCCCATGACAACGTGGCCCTGAGCGCGGGCGTGCAGCGTATGGTTCGCTCTGACTTGGGCGCCGCTGGCGTGATGTTCACCTTGGACACGGAGTCCGGTTTCAAAGATGTGGTTTTTATAACCTCCAGCTACGGTTTGGGCGAAACCGTGGTGCAAGGGGCCGTCAATCCGGATGAGTTTTACGTCCACAAACCCATGCTGCGTGCCGGCAATCGGGCGCTTATCCGGCGTAGTCTGGGCTCCAAACTGCTGCAAATGGAATTCACCAGCGCTGCCGAACAGGCTGCGGGCGCCAAACTGGTCAAAACTACCGATGTCCCCACCGAATTGCGTAACCGCTATTCTCTGAGCGATGCCGACGTGGAGCAATTAGCGCGCTATGCCTTGGTCATCGAAGAGCACTACGGCCGACCCATGGATATTGAATGGGGCAAGGACGGTGTGGACGGCGAGCTCTATATCTTGCAAGCGCGCCCAGAGACGGTGAAGAGCCAAGCAGGTAATTCGGTGGAATACCGTTACCGCCTCAAAGGCAAGGGCGCGGTGCTGGCAGAAGGGCGTGCCATTGGGCAAAAGATTGGCACGGGGCCGGTTCGGATCGTGCACCACATCAGCGATATGGATACGGTCCAAGCCGGCGATGTGCTGGTTACCGACATGACCGATCCGAACTGGGAGCCGGTGATGAAGCGGGCCTCGGCGATCGTCACCAATCGTGGCGGGCGCACCTGCCATGCGGCCATCATCGCGCGTGAGTTAGGTATTCCGGCCGTTGTGGGTTGCGGTGACGCGACCGAGCGTTTGAAAGAAGGTGCGCTGGTTACCGTAGCCTGCTCCGAAGGAGATACCGGATTCATTTACGATGGATTGCTGGAGACAGAGGTCTCTGAAGTGCAGCGCGGCCTCATGCCCAAGATTGGGGTCAAGATCATGATGAATGTGGGTAATCCCCAACTCGCCTTTGATTTTTGCCAGCTGCCCAATGAGGGCGTGGGCCTAGCGCGGCTGGAGTTCATAATCAATAACAACATCGGCGTGCATCCCAAAGCGATCCTGGACTATCCCAATGTCGATGCGGACCTGAAAAAAGCCGTGGAGTCGGTGGCGCGCGGGCATGCCTCGCCTCGGGCGTTTTATGTGGACCGTGTCGCCGATGGTGTTGCGACGATTGCAGCCGCCTTTTGGCCCAAACCGGTCATCGTTCGCCTGTCCGATTTCAAGTCCAACGAATATCGCAAGTTGATTGGTGGCAGCCGCTATGAACCGGAAGAAGAAAACCCGATGTTGGGCTTTCGTGGCGCGGCACGCTATGTAAGTGCAGACTTCGGTGAGGCATTTGCGATGGAGTGCGAAGCGCTCAAACGGGTGCGGCAGGACATGGGCCTGAGCAACGTGCAAATCATGGTGCCCTTTGTGCGAACCCTAGAGCAGGCGCGCAAAGTTACCGAGCTGCTGGCGCGTCAGGGCTTAGAGCGCGGTAAGGACGGACTGCAGCTGGTCATGATGTGCGAAATCCCTAGCAATGCAATTTTGGCTACGGAGTTCTTGCAGTACTTCGATGGCTTCTCGATTGGCTCCAACGATTTGACCCAACTGACGTTGGGCTTAGATCGTGATTCAGGCATGGAGCTTTTGGCGGCGGATTTTGACGAACGGGACCCTGCGGTACAAGCCATGATCCGGATGTCGATTCAGGCCTGCCTGGCCCAAGGGAAGTACGTGGGCATCTGTGGTCAGGGTCCCAGCGACCATCCCGACTTTGCCCGCTGGCTGGTGGACGAAGGCATCTCTTCGATTTCCCTTAATCCGGATTCGGTGATTGCGACCTGGCAGGAACTCGCCAAAGAATGAGGGTCGCGCAAACCACAATGCGTTGGCCGCTACACGCGGTCTTATTGAGTCTGTGGTTTGCCGCCTCGTTCGGAGTAGTCTTTTTTGCCCGCGACCTCGATACGGTGGTGGCCGGATGGCCTGTCGGATTCTGGTTTGCCGCGCAAGGCTCCGTGCTGGTGTTTATCGGTATCGTCGTTTTTTTTGCCTGGCATCAAAACCGGCATGATGCTTTTTTAGGCCGCACCGCGCTTGTGCCGACAAGCCCAGCGGGGCTGCATCGCCGATTTGCCCTCTATTTGCTGGGTGTGCTCGCTTGTTTGATCGGTTTGGGTCTGAGCCAGTATGCAGGCTTACCCAGGCCCTGGATAGCCGGAATTTTTTTGTCGCTCACATTAGTGCTATATGCCGCTATTGGTGTCTATGGGCGAACCACCAACGTGGACCAGTATTACGTTGCTGGGCGTCGTATTCCGTCGGTCTACAACGGCATGGCCACGGCCGCAGATTGGATGAGTGCCGCCTCTTTCATCAGCTTGTCCGGCGGACTGTACTTGCAAGGTTTTTCCGGTATGGGGGATCAGCCCGGGGGCCTGGCCTATGTGCTGGGTTGGACGGGCGGGTTTTGTCTGCTCGCATTGCTGGTAGCCCCTTATTTGCGCCAGTGCAACATCTATACCTTGCCTGATTTTTTTGCGCAGCGCTTTGGCGGCAAGTGGCCCCGTCGGATAGCTGCACTGGCGGCTATCTTGTGTTCTTTTACCTATGTGGTGGCGCAGATTTACGGGGTCGGCCTGATTACTTCGCGCCTGACTGGCCTGCATTTTGAAATCGGGATTTTGTTGGGATTGGGCGGCGTGCTGGTTTGTTCTTTTTTGGGTGGCATGCGTGCGGTGACTTGGACGCAGGCCACGCAATATGTTTTATTGATATTGGCTTTTTTGTTACCTGTCAGCTGGCTGTCCTACCAGCAAACGGGTAACCCGGTTGCGGCACTCGCGTACGGGCACCAATTGCCCAAGATTACCGCCATGGAGGCCCAAATAATGGCTTCGCCGGCCGAAGCAGAAGTCATCGCGTTGTACGTAGATCGCGCGCAGAATTTGCAGGCGAAGTTACAGGATGTTGACACAAGGCTCAAGGCCGAGCGGATGGCGCTGCGTTCGCAGATCCAGGTCTTAGATGATTCACCATCTCAGCAGGCCTTGGCAGCGCGACTGCGCAAAGAACTTGCCGCGTTACCAAAAGATGTCGATGGCGCGCGTGCGCAATGGACCCGGCAAATGAACGATTATTTGGAGCGCGCCCATGCTTTATCGGGCCTTAATCCGCATACCCGAGCCTTCGCGGGCGATCCACAGGGCAACGAACAGGAAATTGCACTTTTCAACAGCTCCAGAGCCAATTTCCTGGCACTGATGTTTTGCCTGATGGTGGGAACGGCCGGACTGCCGCATTTGCTTACCCGGTTCTTCACCACGCCCTCGGTCAGCGAGGCGCGTAGCTCAGTGGCTTGGTCTTTGGTTTTTATTGCCTTGCTCTATCTGTGCGCACCCGCGTTAGCGGTCTTAGTGAAATATGAAGTGATGGCTCATCTGGTAGGACAACCGATGGACGCACTGCCCCCATGGATGGCGCAGTGGTCTAAGGATCCAAGCCTATTGTCCTTTTCCGATGTGAATGGTGACGGCCTACTGCAATTTGCCGAAATTCATGTGGGGGCTGATCTGATCATGTTGGCAAGTCCTGAGATCGGTGGTTTGCCTTATGTGTTTTCCGTGCTGGTTGCAGCCGGTGGCTTGGCAGCGGCATTGTCGACGGCTGACGGATTGTTGCTGACCATCGGTAACGCCCTGGCGCATGACCTGGCGTTCGAAGGTGAAACCGACCCGGTAAAGGCGATGCGCACCGTGATGTGGTCTAAGTTCGCGCTGCTGGTGGTGGCTTTGCTTGCAGCCTATGCGGCGGCGCAGCGCCCGGCGGGCATTCTTTACCTGGTTGCGGCGTCATTTTCCCTTGCCGGTGCCGGGCTGGTGCCGGCGATGGTGTTGGGTATTTTCTGGCGCGGTACCACCCGCGCAGCAGCCGTAGGGGGTATGTTGACAGGCCTCGGGGTTACTTTGTATTACATGCTTAGTAACCTGCCCTTTCTGAGCGAGCTGCTGCCCCATGGTGCGAGCGGGGGGCTTTGGTGGGGCATCCAACCGGTGTCTGCGGGTGTATTCGGTGTGCCCGCCGGGTTTTTTGCCACGGTGCTGATCAGCGTCTTGACGGGGGACAGAGGGATTTCGAGGCCAACTCGCCGGAACCAACCCACTATTTCCTGAGGTGCTGCTCCCAAAGTGCTGCCCTTTGCGCGCGGGCCGGGCGCCTTGAGACTGCGCCTTGGGTCGTTGGCGGGCTATAATGGAGGGCTTTTCGCCTTGCTGCACCCCGATTAGACGCCGGGGGTAGCTTTTTCCGGTTCCGAAAGGGCCATCCACAAGGAGTATCCATGCGTCATTACGAAATCATTCTCATGATCCATCCGGATCAGAGCGAGCAAGTGCCAGCGATGCTGGAACGTTACAAAGGCATGATCACCGCTGGCGGTGGCAAAGTGCACCGCGTTGAAGATTGGGGCCGTCGTCAAATGGTCTACATGATCAACAAGCTGGCCAAAGCCCATTACCTATGCGTCAACATTGAAGCCGACCAGGCCGTGATGGCTGAACTCGAGCATGCATTCAAGTTCAACGATGCCGTGCTGCGTCACCTGACCGTCTCGAAGAAGAAAGCCGATACCGGCCCCTCTTCGATGATGAAAACCGTGGAGCGTGAAGACGCTCGCAAAACCCAGCAGGCTGAATACCAAGCCTAAACTCGCGTTTCAATACATCGAATCTACGTCAGGAGTGTCCGCTAACGCAGTTGTTTTGACCGCATGTATCGCCGAGAGGCATACCTTGCGTTACACGCCAGCCGGTATACCGGCGCTAGAGCTGCTGCTAGAGCATCAGTCCGAAGTGCAGGATGGCCAGGGCAAGCGGCAGGTCAAGATGGTGCTCAAGGCGATGGCTTTTGGTGCGCTGGCCGAAAGGCTGTCAATCCAGGCGCTAGGTAGTAACTGGAAATTCCAGGGCTATCTCAGCAACTCCCGAGTCGGTAAATCGATTGTTTTGCAAATACAGGATTTTTCGCAAGATTTGTTATAGGAGGCTTTATGGCCACGTTCAAGAAGTTCAACAAAGACAAGCGCCCCAAGCGCAACACCCAATCGCTGCTGTTCAAGCGTAAGCGCTTTTGCCGCTTTACCGTCACCGGTGTGGAAGAGATCGACTACAAGGACATCGACACCTTGCGCGATTTCATCGCTGAAAACGGCAAGATCATCCCTGCCCGTTTGACCGGCACCCGCGCTATTTTCCAGCGCCAACTCAATACCGCTATCAAACGCGCACGCTTTCTAGCGTTGCTGCCGTATAGCGATCAACACAAGATCTAAGGAGTCCGACCATGCAAATTATTCTGCTCGATAAGGTCGTTAACCTGGGTAATCTGGGCGAGATCGTGAAAGTCAAAGACGGCTATGCCCGTAATTTTTTGATTCCTTCGGGCCGTGCGCGTCGCGCCACCGAATCTGCTAAAGCCGAATTCGAGGCGCGCCGCGCCGAGCTAGAAAAGGCTGCTGCGGCCAAACTGGCCGCGAGCCAGGCTCTGGGTGAAAAACTGGGTGGCACGACCATTAAGCTGACCCAAAAAGCCGGCGTCGACGGACGCTTGTTTGGTTCAGTCACCAACGCTGACATCGCCGAAGAGTTGGTCAAAGGTGGCTATGAAGTGGTTAAATCTAATGTTCGTATGCCCAACGGCCCGATCAAGGTAGTGGGCGATACCCAGGTCAGCGTGTCATTGCACACCGACGTGGTGGTCGATATCACTGTTTCGGTGTACGGCGAATCGACCTGATCGAGACTGATCGGGTTCAGGTTAAGCTGTAGGGTCACGGCCCTGCGGCACCTGGCTCCAAAAGCCGCCTGGGTTCGCCCTCGCGGCTTTTTTAATGGAATATCGTCTCGTTGGGGCAGGGCGCTATGCCGCTCTGCATAGTGGTAAATAAAAGGATGGATGCATGTCTGAAGACGGTTTAATGCCGGACGATTTGTTGCCCGACAGGCAACTCGCGCAACTGCGTATTCCGCCCCATTCGATTGAAGGTGAGTCCAGCGTGCTGGGCGGCCTACTCTTGGACAATAACGCCTGGGACCGCGTTAGCGATGTCTTGCAAGAAGGGGACTTTTACCGTTACGAACACAAGCTAGTGTTCGCCGCTATCGGGTCTCTGGTCAACAGCAGCCGCCCGGCCGACGTCATTACGGTGTATGAGCATTTGCAAAGCCAGGGCCATGGTGAAGAGGTCGGCGGATTGGTCTATCTCAACTCACTGGCGCAGTACGTGCCCAGCGCAGCCAATATCCGTCGCTACGCCGAAATCGTGCGCGACCGCTCTATCCTGCGCAAGCTGGTCACCGCCAGCGACGATATTGCCACCAGTGCTTTTAATACGCAGGGACGTGCGGTGTCCGACATCGTGGACCAGGCCGAGCAAAAAATATTCAATATCGGCGAGCAGGGTAAGCGCAATAGCGACGGTTTTCAAGCCATGGACACCCTGGTCATCAAACTGCTTGATCGCGTGCAGGAGATGGCCGACAACCCCAATGACGTGACCGGCGTACCTACAGGTTTTTATGACTTGGATCGTATGACCGCAGGCTTGCAGGCAGGCGATTTGGTCGTCTTAGCAGCCCGTCCGTCCATGGGTAAAACCGCTTTGGCGATCAATATTGCCGAGCATGTAGCGCTGAACGAAGGGCTCCCGGTAGCGGTTTTTTCCATGGAAATGGGCGCTGCGCAACTGGCGGTGCGTATCGTGGGCTCCATTGGCCGCATTGATCAAAGCCATTTGCGCACCGGCAAGCTGACCGAAGAAGAGTGGCCGCGGCTAACCGAGACGATTGAGAAGCTGCGCACCATTTCTCTGCACATCGATGAAAGTGCAGGCCTGAGCTCTGGCGACTTGCGCTCCAGTGCGCGCCGCCTGTCGCGCACTTGCGGGCAACTCGGTTTGATTGTCGTGGACTATTTGCAGCTGATGAGCGGCACCAGTGATGGTGAAAACCGCGCCACCGAGCTGGGCGAAATTTCCCGAGGCCTGAAGATGCTGGCACGCGAACTCAAATGCCCCGTACTCGCCCTGTCGCAGCTCAACCGCAGTGTGGAGCAGCGACCCGACAAACGACCCATGATGAGCGATTTGCGCGAGTCCGGCGCGATAGAACAGGACGCCGACATCATCATGTTTATTTATCGCGACGAGTACTACACCAAAGAGGCTTGCAAGGAGCCGGGCGTCGCCGAGATCATCATCGCCAAGCAGCGTAACGGACCCACCGGAACCGTCAAGCTGGCCTTTCTGCGCAATATCACCAAGTTTGAGAACTTGGCGCACGGCGGCGGCGGGGACTTTTAGGCGGCTTACCTACAGCACCTCACTGGCGAAGTCGGCCAGGCGGGAGCGCTCGCCGCGCGCCAGGGTGATGTGGCCACCGTGTGGCCAGCCTTTGAAGCGGTCCACCGCGAACGTCAGGCCCGACGAGCCTTCCGTCAGATAAGGCGTGTCAATTTGCGCCAAATTACCCATGCAAACTATTTTGGTGCCTGGCCCTGCACGGGTAATCAAGGTTTTCATTTGCTTGGGCGTCAAGTTTTGCGCCTCGTCGATGATGACGTATTTGTTGAGGAAAGTGCGGCCCCGCATGAAGTTCATGCTCTTGATCTTGATGCGGCTGCGGATCAGCTCTGACGTTGCAGCACGGCCCCATTCGCCAGCACTGCTATCGGTTTTGCCCAGCACTTCTAAGTTGTCGTCTAGCGCGCCCATCCAGGGGCCCATTTTTTCTTCCTCTGTGCCGGGCAGGAAGCCAATGTCTTCGCCCACGCTCACCGTGGCGCGGGTGACAATAATCTCGGTGTAGCGCCGGTCATCGAGCACCTGCGTCAGCCCAGCGGCCAGCGCCATCAAGGTCTTGCCGGTGCCCGCGGTACCCGTCAGGGTCACAAAGTCCACGTCCGGGTCGGTCAGCAAATTCATCGCGAAATTTTGTTCCCGGTTGCGCGTGGTTACGCCCCAGACCGCATTTTTCAAATGGTTGAAATCACGCAAGGTCTTGAGCACGGCGGTGTTACCACGAATTTCAGTCACGCGGGCATACAAACTGGGCTCGCCGGGCGACTCAAAATAGACAAACTGGTTAATCAGCATCTGCGGCACGACAGGGCCGTCAATTTTGTAAAAAGTATGTTGACCTTGCTGCCAACTTTCAATTTTTTGGCCATGCGTGGCCCAAAAATCTAAGGGTAAAGCCATGGCGCCCGAATACAGCAGATCGCCATCTTCCAAAGTCTTGTCGTTTTGGTAGTCGTCGGTGGCCAAGCCTAGCGCACGGGCTTTGACGCGCATATTGATGTCTTTAGACACCAGCACCACTTCACGCGGTGCATATTGGGTACGCAAAGCGGCCACCACGCCCAATATTTGGTTGTCCGCTTTACCTTGCGGCAAGCTGCCTGGCAGGCTGTAGTCCAGCGCCAGGGTTTGAAACATGAGTTTGCCCTTCGCCTCGCGCTGGCCGGTGCTATTGAGCGTAAAGCCGCTACTGATGTCGGCGCCCGGCGTGCCTGCTAGCGCGTCCAGGGTGCGGCTGGTTTGGCGTGCATTGCGCGCCACTTCGGTCATGCCTTTTTTGTGTCCGTCTAATTCTTCCAGCACAATCATCGGCAGAAAAATATCGTGTTCCTCGAAGCGGAACAAACACATCGGGTCGTGCAAGAGCACATTGGTGTCCAGCACGAATAACTTCGCCGGACCGGTGCGGCGGATTTTTCTCTCTCCACGTCCGCTGGCTTTGGCGCCCGCACCGCTGGGTACCAGGGGCGCCTCGGCGGGCTTTGTGCGGAGATCGGCCTGGGGCGCACGCGCTTGTGGATAGCTGCTTGCGGGCAGTGCAGCGGTGATGGGGATTACCTGGGCACGCATGGTGGGACTGGCTTGCTGCTCAAGTCGCGCGATCCGCGCAGGAGCTTTTGCCTCCAATTCACGGGCGGCGGCTGGGCGTTTAGCGCTGGTCGCCTTTCCCTGCGGGATGGACTTGGAGTAAGCGGATGGGGAGAGTTTGTCAGCGGGCTTGGTCGGCGCGGGTGGCAATGGCATGTCGTAGAACTCAGGAAATAAATATCAGGTGGCAATTAGCGCGGGACACAAAAAAGGCCACCTGGGTATGAGGCGGCCTCTTTTGGGGAAGGTATCTTTCGCTGGCATTGAGCCATTATGCATGAGGCCTATGGCAAGAAAATGATGACAAGGAATGCGAGGATAAATCCTTCAAGCCTTGGCCTTGAGCGATTTAACCGCTTGCAATACCTCTTCCACATGCCCCGGTACTTTCAGGCCACGCCACTCTTCCTTGACCAAGCCATCAGGGCCGATCAGGAAGGTACTGCGTTCGATGCCCTTGACCTTCTTGCCGTACATGATCTTGTTTTTGACCACGCCAAACATATGGCACATTTTTTCTTCGGTGTCGGCGATCAGTTCAAAAGGCAACTCCAGGCGCGCTTTGAATTCATCATGCGACTTCATGTTGTCGCGCGATACGCCAAATACCTGGCTACCAGCCTTCACAAAATCAGCATAATGGTCGCGGAACTGCATAGCTTCGGTGGTGCAGCCGGGCGTGTTGTCCTTGGGGTAAAAATAAAGCACCAGGGTCTTGCCCACGTGCGAGTTGTTGGTTACCCGCACGCCGCCAGTGGCGTTGGCTTCAAATTCGGGTAGGGGTTTGTTGACAACGATCGCCATAGGGTATTGAGTCTCGCGTGCAGAATGTGTCAGGCAAGCCGTCGCGCTGTCGATTGAACTTATTGCGCTGCGGCGTCAACCCGCTATTTTACGCTGAAAAAATGCAAGACTTTGCGGGGCCTGCCACGCCGCTTGCGCTACACCAGTAATGCAGCGACGACTTTACGGCCTTCGGCCGCCAGAAAATTGAAGGTCCGACAAGCCGCAGGGGTATCCATGGTTTCCACCCCGATGCGGCGCGCATAGAGCGCGTTGAGCCATTGTGCTTGTGGGAACCGCAGCCGCTCACCGCTGCCAAAAAGCACCAGTTCCGCCCCCCAGTCCGCAAGGCAGTCAAACTGCGCAGCGCCCATTTGTTCAAAAGTTTCGCAGCCCCAGGCTTGTCGGTGGCCCATGCTGCTTAAAAGCATGCTGTGCAACACTTTTTCCCCGTTGATGGCGATCCAGCCCGGGCCGTATCCGGTAAGGCTGGGGCCTTGGGCCTGATCAGCTTGCAGTTTCATAGTGGATAAATAGCAGCCCAAAGGCCGACCTGTAAAGCGAAAAAGAACTGAACTGTGGTCAAATTATAGGTTTCGTCCTTAGTGCGCCTGCATCGGAGTGCCATTGAAAACCATACAAAAATCCGCCAAGCTAGCGAATGTCTGCTATGACATTCGTGGCCCCATCATGGACCGCGCCCGTCAGATGGAAGAAGACGGGCAAAAAATCATCAAGCTCAATATCGGAAATCTGGCGGTGTTTGGCTTTGATGCACCGGAAGAAATCCAACAGGACATGATCCGCAATTTGCCCAACTCCGCCGGCTATTCCGACAGCAAAGGTATTTTTGCGGCGCGCAAAGCGGTCATGCATGAAACCCAAAAGCAGGGGATCAAGGGTGTGGCGCTGGACGATATTTATTTGGGCAACGGCGCCAGCGAGCTTATTGTGATGGCCACCAATGGCTTGCTCGATGACGGCGATGAGCTGCTATTGCCTGCGCCGGATTACCCATTGTGGACCGCTGCCGCCAGCCTTTCAGGCGGTACGCCGGTGCATTACCGCTGCGATGAGGCCAAGGGCTGGATGCCCGATGTAGCCGATATCCGCGCCAAAATCACGCCGCGGACCAAAGGCATCGTGGTCATTAACCCGAACAATCCTACCGGCGCACTGTACTCCGACGCTTTGTTGCTGGAGATTGTGGCGATTGCGCGCGAATTTGGATTGGTGGTGTTTGCCGACGAGGTGTATGACAAAGTTTTGTACGACGGTGTGCGACACACCGCTATTGCATCGCTCAGCCAGGATGTGCTGACGCTAACCTTTAATTCACTGTCCAAAAGTTACCGCTCCTGTGGTTACCGTGCCGGATGGTTGGCTTTGTCTGGCGAAAAGCGCCATGCCAAGGACTATATCGAGGGTCTCAATATGCTCTCGAATATGCGTTTATGCGCTAACGTCCCGGGCCAATACGCGATTCAGACGGCGCTCGGTGGGTACCAAAGTATCGACGACCTGGTATGTGAAGGCGGGCGTCTACGCCGCCAGCGCGATTTGGCCTATGAACTGATTACTGCAATTCCCGGCGTCAGCTGCGTCAAGCCGCGTGCCGCGCTGTATATGTTTCCCCGCCTAGACCCCAAGATGTACCCCATCGTTGACGACCAACAATTTTTCCTTGATGTGTTGCAGGAGACGCGGGTGATGCTGGTTCAAGGTACGGGCTTTAACTGGGAAGCGCCAGACCACTTTCGGATTGTGTTTTTACCCCATGAGGATGATTTGCGCGAAGCGATCGGGCGTTTGGCGCGGTTTTTGGAGCGGTACCGCTTGGCGCATGCAACAACCTAAATTGAATCCGGGTAGAGTTTAGTTTTGACAGCGTTATTTTTTAATAAGAGCGATATGAAACCTATACAAGTAGGACTTTTGGGCGTCGGTGTGGTGGGCACCGGGACGTTTAATGTTCTCAAGCGTAACCAGCCTGAGATTCAGCGACGCGCTGGACGCGGAATTGAAATCACCATGGTGGCCGATCTAGACACTGAGCGCGCTAGGTCCATCGTTGGCGATGGGGTGGCTGTCGTGAATGATGCCCGCGCCGTGCTTGCGAATCCTGATATTGACATCGTTATTGAGCTTATCGGCGGTTACGGAATCGCCAAGACCTTGGTCATGGATGCCATTGCCGCTGGCAAACATGTGGTGACCGCCAACAAGGCATTACTGGCTGTTCACGGTACAGAGATTTTTGCAGCTGCTTCGGCCAAGGGAGTGATCGTTGCCTTTGAAGCAGCCGTGGCCGGTGGTATCCCGATTATCAAAGCGCTGCGTGAGGGCCTGACTGCTAATCGCATTGAGTGGATTGCAGGCATCATTAACGGAACCACTAATTTCATTCTTTCCGAAATGCGCAGCAAAGGCCTTGACTTTGCTGATGTACTGAAAGAGGCGCAACGCTTAGGCTATGCCGAAGCCGACCCGACTTTTGATATTGAGGGCGTGGATGCTGGTCACAAAGTGACCATCATGTCGGCGATTGCCTATGGCATCCCGGTGCAGTTCGAAAAAGCCTATGTCGAAGGCATTACTAAACTCTCTGCGCAAGATATCCGCTATGCTGAACAGCTTGGATACCGGATCAAATTGCTGGGAATTGCAAAGCGTCGCGCGCAAGGCATTGAATTGCGCGTTCACCCCAGCTTGGTGCCCTCCAAACGCCTCATCGCCAACGTCGAGGGCGCGATGAACGCCGTAGTGGTGCAAGGTGATGCGGTGGGTACCACGCTCTACTACGGCAAGGGTGCAGGTTCCGAACCAACAGCCAGCGCCGTCATTGCCGACCTCGTGGATGTGACGCGCCTGCATACGGCCGACCCGGCGCAGCGCGTGCCGCATCTGGCTTTCCAGCCCGATGCGATGAGCGACTTACCGATACTGCCCATGAGCCAGGTCGTCACCAGTTACTACCTGCGCTTGCGCGTGGCCGATCAGGCGGGTGTGTTGGCCAAGGTGACGGGCATATTGGCCGAGGCGGACATCAGTATCGATGCCGTGTTGCAGCGCGAAGCCGACGAGGTAGACAGAGATAGCGCGAGCCAAACCGATTTGATTATCTTGACGCACGACTGCCAGGAAGCGCACATGGATGCCGCACTGGCACGCATGCAGGCATTGCCTACGGTATTGCAAAACATCGTACGTATCCGCAAAGAAGAGTTAGCCTGATGCAATACATCTCCACCCGCGCTGCACAAGGCCAGGCAGCGCCCAAGCGCTTTTGCGAAATTTTGCTCGAAGGCTTGGCGCCAGATGGCGGTTTGTACCTGCCTTTGCACTACCCGCAGGTGGGTAGCAGCGAACTAAGGCGCTGGCGCAGCTTGCCGTATGCGGACCTCGCGTTTGAAATTTTGTCTTTGTACGTCGATGACATCCCCCCTGATGTTTTGCGCGCCCTGTGTCGCAAAACCTATACCGCCGAAGTATTCGGTACCGATGCCATAGTGCCGCTCAAGCGGCTTGAAGAGGGCCTGTACCTGGAGGCCTTGTCCAATGGGCCAACGCTGGCTTTCAAAGACATGGCCATGCAGTTACTGGGCAATTTGTTTGAATACGAATTGGCACGACGTGGCGAGGAGTTGAATATTTTTGGCGCCACCAGTGGTGACACCGGTAGTGCCGCTGAGTACGCAATGCGAGGTAAAAAAGGCGTGCGCGTGTTCATGACCAGCCCGGATGGACGCATGAGCCCGTTTCAGCAAGCGCAGATGTTCAGCCTGCTCGATGACAACATCCATAACCTAGCCATTCGGGGTGTGTTTGACGATTGCCAGGACCTGGTCAAAGCGGTCTCTAACGACCTGAGCTTTAAACAACGCTACAAAATCGGTACGGTCAATTCGATAAACTGGGCGCGGCTCATGGCCCAAGTGGTGTACTACTTTGCTGGTTATTTTCAGGCTACATCCAGCAACAAGGAGCGCGTGTCTTTTTGTGTGCCAAGCGGGAACTTCGGTAATGTATGCGCCGGCCATGTGGCGCGCATGATGGGTTTGCCCATCGAAAAACTGGTGGTTGCCACCAACGAAAACGACGTGCTCGATGAGTTTTTCCGCACGGGGGTGTACCGGGTGCGGGGCAGTGCGGATACGCATGAAACGTCGAGCCCGTCGATGGACATTTCCAAGGCGAGTAACTTTGAGCGCTTTGTGTTTGATTTGCTAGGGCGAGACAGCGAACGTGTGGCGGGCTTGTTTGGTGCCGGTTTGGCTCGCGACGGTGCATTCGATTTAGGCGCCGACCCCAAGTTTCCCCAGGCCGCACAGGCGTATGGTTTTGTCAGCGGCAAAAGCACCCATGCTGAGCGCATCGCGACTATTCGCGATACCTGGCAGCGCTTTGGCGTGGTGGTCGAGACCCATACGGCCGACGGCCTGAAGGTAGCGCAACAACACCGCCAGTCGGGCACTCCCATGGTGGTGCTGGAAACCGCCTTGCCCATCAAGTTCGCATCCTCCATAGTGGAGGCCCTTGGCCGCGAACCCGAACGTCCGCCTAAGTTTGCGGGTATCGAAGACTTGCCCAAACGTGTGCAGGTGATGGATGCAGATGTGCAGGCGATCAAAGCCTATATCGCTGCGGCTTGCACCTGAACTATCCGCATGTCCGCGACGCCCCGTAGCCCGCTGATACCGCTCGCAACAGCGCTGGCGCAATTGCTTGCGGTCTTGGACGAACGGCGGGTAGCCACTGAAACGCTTAGCACTTTGCAGGCCGATGGGCGTGTGCTAGCGCAGGATGTGGTGTCCAAGCTGGAAGTGCCGCCGCAGGACAACAGCTCCATGGATGGTTACGCCTTGCGCTGCGCAGATATTGCGCCGGGGCGTGTATTGCCAGTGTCCCAACGCATACCGGCCGGCAGTCAGGGCACTCCACTGCAAGCAGGCACGGTAGCCCGCATCTTTACCGGCGCTCCGATTCCGCCGGGTGCAGATGCCGTGGTCATGCAGGAGGATTGCATGGAAGTGAATGGCTCCGGCCCTTCGGCGCCAGCCATACAGGTGCAGACCCAGGCCCAAGTCGGCCAATGGATACGCCGCCGTGGCGAGGACGTGATGTACGGGTCTACGGTTTTGCACTCGGGTTTGCGCTTGGGTCCTGCCGCTCTTGGTATGGCGGCCAGCGTGGGTTTGGCAGATTTACAAGTTGCCTGCAAGCCCCGCGTCGCTTTGTTTTCAACCGGTGACGAATTGGTGATGCCGGGCACAATGGCACCGCAGGACATGCCAGCGGGCTCTATCTACAACTCCAACCGATTTTTTCTGGCGGCTTTGCTGCGCCGCATGGGCTGCGAGCTAACGGATATGGGTATAGTCCCCGACCGTTTGGATGCCACCGTACAGGCCTTGCGTGATGCGGCGCAAGCGCATGACCTGGTGCTGACCAGTGGCGGCGTGTCGGTGGGCGAAGAAGACCATATCAAACCTGCAGTCCAGCAATTGGGCCGCTTGGACCTGTGGCAAATCGCCATCAAACCGGGTAAGCCTTTTGCGCATGGACGCGTGGGGGAGGCGCACTTTATTGGCCTGCCCGGTAATCCGGTGTCAAGCTTTGTGACCTTTTTGCTGCTGGTGCGTCCGTTTTTGCTGCGTATGCAGGGTGTCCAGGACGTGGCCTTGTCCCGCCTAGCGCTGCGCGCAGACTTTGATTGGCCGCGCCCCGACCGGCGGCAGGAGTTTTTGCGCGTCAGGCGCAATGCGGCAGGCGGTCTGGACCTGTTTCCCAACCAAAGTTCCGGCGTGCTGACCTCGGTGGTTTGGGGCGACGGTCTGGTGGACAATCCGCCGGGACGCAGCATTGCGCGCGGGGACACGGTGCATTTCATCGGCCTGAGCGACTTGATGGGCTAAGACCAAGGTGGCGCTTCGCATTTACAGTTAGCGGTATGGACATCACCCTTAAATTCTTTGCCAGCATCCGCGAGACCATGGCTAGCAGCGGCCAGGTGTATAAAACCCAGGCGCAAACCCTGGGCCAGTTGCGTGACGAATTGGTACGAGGCGGTGGTCCTGCGGCCCAGGCGCTGGGGCGTGACCGTGTACTGCGCATGGCGCTCAATCAAACTTTGTGCGAGGAAGATGCGACGTTAATGCCGGGTGCGGAGGTTGCATTTTTTCCGCCTGTCACGGGTGGATGAACATGGCTGTTGCGGCGTACTTCTTGATTCGTGGTAATTCAGGATGAGTGCGTCGCCTGCTTCTGCGAAACATGATCGCGCGGTCCGTGTGAGGATTCAGACGGCGCGTTTTGACGTGTCCGAGGAAATCGCCGCGTTGCAAGAAAACGACCCGCGCATCGGTGCAGTTTGTACTTTTTTAGGTACGGTGCGCGACCGCAATATCCATGATGTGGACCATGCCGGGAGCGTCCAGACTTTGGAGCTGGAACACTATCCGGGCATGACAGAAAAATCCATCGAAGCCATGATTGACGAGGCCCACCAGCGCTTTGATATTTACGGCGTGCGCGTGGTGCATCGCGTCGGGCTCATGCATCCGACCGAGCCCGTGGTCTTGGTCGCTGCGGCCTCAGCCCATCGCGGGGAAAGCTTCAAGGCCTGCGAGTTTGTGATGGATTACCTTAAAACCCAGGCCCCTTTTTGGAAAAAAGAGCAGGGCCATGAGGGCGCGCACTGGGTCGATGCCCGCGTCAGTGATGATGCCGCTTTAGCCCGCTGGGGCATCCACAAACCCAACGCTTGATCGCGCAACCCTCAGTCACCGCTGACTGACATCAATGGGTATAGATTTTCTTTTGCGTGCGCCGCGCTTGTTCTGCTTCGGCCGCACTTTCTTCATGGTCCGGCGATTCCACCGGGTCCAGCCACTGCGAGCGGTGCACCGCTTGTTGTAGCAAATGCAACAGGCCGTGCACCATAAAGGACTGCAAATTGAGGGTGCAGGTACGCGCCTCTTGTCCCTCGTCGCCGCCGTCTTTGATTACCAATTGCGTCAGACCGTTGGCATGTAAATGGATAGTCACCTCGGTCACCAGCATGGGCAATTCGCCTAGGGGCAGTGCTGTGGTGGTGTTGGAATACGGCGTTTGCAAATCGGCTTTTTGCAAAAAATCTTCTTGCTTGAGATCGACCAAAATTTTGCGCGACGCCTCATCGGCCAGGGTGACGGCCGGGTCTAAGGCCTCGATGCGGGTCACCGCGGTCATCAGCGGCTCCACCAGCTTGACGCCAATGCGGCGGGTCAGCCATAGGCGCACCTCTTGCTCCTGCACCGTTTTTACCCGAACCAGCAGGCGGTCCTGTCTTTCGTCATACTGCACATTGAGCTGGTGGATGTTCATTGGCTTGATTTTAGTCAGGGCGGGCCGTCCTGCGCCGCTTGAAAATGCAGCACCGGCCCCAAGCTGAGCCCTAACTGAGGATGCCCTATGCGAATTGACAAACTAACGACCAAGTTCCAAGAGGCCCTGGGTGAAGCGCAAAGCGCAGCACTGGCCCAGGACCATGCCTATATTGAGCCGTCCCATGTGCTGGGCGCCATGCTACGCCAGGATGACGGCCCCAAGGCTTTGCTGCAGCGCGCCGGGGTCAACGTGCCTTCCCTGCTGGCCATGGCAGATGCTGCCGCGCACAAGCTGCCCCAGGTACAAGGCCAGGACCAGGTGCAGGTAGGACGCGATATGGTGAGCCTCCTGCAGGCCTGCGAAAAAGAAGCCATGAAACGCGGTGACCAGTATGTGGCCAGCGAGCTATTTCTGGTGGCATTGAGTGAGGCCAAGTCCGACTTTGCCAAACAGGCACAGGCCATGGGTTTGAGCCGCAAAAGTCTGGACGCCGCCATATTGGCGGTGCGCGGCGGGCAGGGCGTGGACAGCGCCGATGCCGAAGACCAGCGTGAGTCCCTGAAAAAATACTGTGTCGATTTGACCGAACGCGCCCGCGCTGGAAAGCTCGATCCAGTCATTGGCCGGGACGACGAAATCCGCCGCGCGATCCAAGTTTTACAACGCCGCACCAAGAACAACCCGGTCTTGATTGGCGAGCCCGGTGTCGGCAAAACCGCCATCGTCGAAGGTCTGGCCCAGCGCATCGTGGCCGGTGAAGTGCCTGATTCGCTCAAAGGCAAGCGCGTGCTATCGCTAGATATGGCCTCCTTGCTGGCCGGTGCCAAGTTCCGTGGCGAGTTTGAGGAACGCCTGAAAAACGTCTTAAAAGATTTGTCCAAGGACGAGGGCCAGACCATCGTCTTTATTGACGAACTGCACACTATGGTGGGCGCCGGCAAGGCCGAAGGCGCCATGGACGCCGGCAATATGCTCAAACCCGCCTTGGCGCGCGGCGAACTCCATTGCGTGGGCGCAACCACGCTGGACGAATACCGAAAGTACATTGAAAAAGACGCCGCGCTAGAGCGGCGCTTCCAAAAAATCTTGGTCGGTGAGCCCACCGTGGAAGCCACCGTCGCGATTTTGCGGGGTCTCAAAGAGCGCTACCAGGTGCACCATGGTGTCAACATTACCGACCCGGCCATCGTGGCCGCTGCGGAGCTGAGCCATCGCTACATCACCGACCGCTTTTTGCCGGACAAGGCGATTGACCTGATAGACGAGGCGGCGGCGAAGATCAAGATTGAATTGGACTCCAAGCCCGAGGTCATGGACAAACTCGACCGGCGCTTGATTCAGTTACAGATCGAGCGGGAGGCGGTGAAAAAAGAGAAAGACGACGCTTCGATCAAGCGCTTTGAGCTCATCAATGAGGAGATCAAGGCCTTACAACGCGAAATCGCCGATTTGGACGAAATCTGGAAAGCTGAAAAGGCCACGGCCCAGGGCAGTGCCCAAATTCGAGCCGAAATTGACGTGTTGCGCCAGCAAATTGAAACACTGACGCGCAAAGGCGACCTCACCAAAGTAGCCGAATTGCAATACGGCACCCTGCCGGGCTTGGAAAAGCGCCTGAAAGAGGCCCAAGACACCGAGGCGGGGCGCGCCAAAGGGGGCGAAGGAGCGCCGCCGCAACTGCTGCGCACCCAGGTCGGTGCTGAAGAAATCGCAGAGGTGGTGGCACGCGCCACCGGCATCCCGATTGCCAAGCTGATGCAAGGCGACCGCGAAAAGCTGCTGCTAATGGAAGAGCGATTGCACCAGCGCGTGGTCGGCCAAGACGAGGCGATCGGCGCGGTGGCCAATGCCATACGCCGCTCGCGCTCGGGCTTGTCGGACCCCAATCGCCCCACCGGTTCCTTTCTATTCTTAGGCCCTACCGGCGTGGGCAAGACCGAGTTGTGCAAAGCCTTGGCGGGTTTCTTGTTTGACAGCGAGGACCATTTGATTCGCATGGACATGAGTGAGTTCATGGAAAAGCATTCGGTAGCACGCCTAATTGGGGCGCCTCCGGGCTACGTGGGCTACGAAGAAGGCGGCTATCTCACCGAAGCGGTTCGCCGCAAACCCTATAGCGTGCTGTTGTTGGACGAGGTGGAGAAAGCGCACCCTGACGTGTTCAATGTGCTCTTGCAGGTGCTCGACGACGGCCGTCTGACCGATGGGCAGGGCCGCACCGTCGACTTCAAAAACACCGTCATTGTGATGACTAGCAATATCGGCTCGCAATTGATACAGAGCATGGTGGGCCAGGACCGCGAAGACATCAAAGACGCGGTCACGGGTGAATTAAAAAACCATTTCCGGCCTGAATTTATCAACCGTATCGACGAGACCGTGGTGTTTCACGCGCTGGACGCGACCCATATTGCCAACATAGCCAAGATCCAGTTGCAAACCCTGATGGACCGTCTGGCACGCATGGACTATGTGTTGGAGGTATCGGACGCAGCCGTGGCCGAATTAGCCAAAGTGGGTTTTGACCCGGTGTATGGCGCAAGGCCGCTCAAACGTGCCATTCAGCAACGCTTGGAAAACCCGCTTTCCAAACTACTGCTAGAGGGACGCTTTGTGCCCAAAGACACTATCCATGTAGGCGTTGACCCCATTCGCAACCCGGGGCAGTTTTCGTTTACCACCCAATAGGGCTTAGGGGTTTGGCGCGCTGCCCGTTTGGACGCGGCGGGCGCCGTCGTAGCGGCGCGACCAATAGGCCAGGCCCATATCCTCGACGCGCACCTCGGCGCCGGGCCTGGGCGAATGAATGAATTTGCCATTACCCACGTAAATTCCTACATGGCTGAAAGCATGGCGCATGGTGTTGAAAAACACGAGGTCCCCTGGACGCAGCTCGGACTTGTCTATGGTTTGCGTAGCCGCAGCTTGCTGCGCCGCACTGCGCGGCAGCACCAGGCCGATGGTTTGCGCGTAGATGGCTTTGACGAAACCACTGCAATCAAAGCCGCTTTCGGCGCTGTTACCGCCACGGCGGTAAGGCACACCCAAGAAGCCCATCGCGCCAACCACGAGCTCGGAGGCTTGGTTTTGCATGTGGTTGCCCGCTTCGCTAATGCGGTCTAGCAAGCCTTTGTCGGTCAGCAATTTGTCTAAATCGTCATGGGTCGGCACGGTTTGCGCGGCACTAAGCCCACAGGCAAAAGCCAGACACAGGGCAAGGCGGGCAGGAAAATTCATTGCCGAAATATAAACGATACTGGGCATTTAGTCAATTAAAAACTACTTTAAATAATTTGTATAAGACTTTGATTTATATAAATAAATTATTTTCATTAGTAAATTTTTTCAAGTGTCACGACCTAGCCCATGGCATTGCAGCCATGGCGAGGCGCCCCGTCTCCTATCCCGATAGGGGCCCCAACGCGTCACTATCGGTGGCCTGGCGACTGGTTATGCTCTGCGATTTAAGACCCCGGAAAGAATGCCCATGTTGCTCGACGTTGAGGAAAGCCAGTTAGTGCTGGTGGACTACCAGGTGCGTCTCATGCCCGCCTTATTCGAGGGCGCACAAGTCATGGCCAACGCGGTGCGCCTGGCCCGCCTGGCAGCCTTGTTGCACGTGCCGACGGTGTTGCTCGAACAAAGCCCGGATCGGCTGGGCCCGACCGCTGAACCTCTGCTAGAGGCGACCCAAGCGCTCGCGGCAGCTCGCCTTTTGCGCAGTCTGCAGAAAACGCATTTCAGTGGCGTGGAGGACGGCTTGTCAGAGCTATTGCGCCCGCCGACCAAGCCCGTCGCAGGCAATGCGCGCAGCCTGCCCAAGCATTTGCAAAAACCGGCGCAGGACCCCAACGCGCGGCCATCCATCATAGTGGCGGGTTGTGAGGCACATGTCTGCCTCCTGCAAACCGCCTTGGCGTTGCTGGAGGACGAGTTCGAGGTATGGGTGGTGACCGACGCCTGCAGCGCCCGCACCGAGCGCAACCGCGATGCGGCCTTTGACCGCCTGGCTGGCGCTGGCGCCGAACTCCTGACGACCGAAATGGTGGCTTTTGAATGGTTGCGCCATGCCGACCATCCCCAGTTTCGTGCGGTGCAGGCATTGATCAAGTGAGGCCCGGGGCGGGGTCTTGTCGGAGCCCGTAGTCAGCCACTAGCAAGTTGCATGTTCATAATCCGGACAGCTACGCGGCACCGGCGTAGAACTCAACGTGGAGACAAAGATGCCCGACTACAAAGCCTTTCACCGCCGCTCTATCGACGACCGCGATGCCTTCTGGGCTGAGCAGGCCCAACGGATTGAGTGGCAGACGCAGCCCAAGACAGTATGCGATTACAGCAATCCGCCTTTTGCCCGCTGGTTTGAAGGCGGCACCACCAATTTATGCCATAACGCGGTCGACCGCCACCTCAAAGACCGGCCAGACCAGCTCGCCTTGATCGCCGTATCCACTGAAACCGATACCGAGCAAACCTATACTTTTCGTCAGCTTCACGCCCATGTTCAAACCATGGCCGCCGCTCTGCTGGATCTGGGCGTGCATAAGGGTGACCGCGTATTGATCTACATGCCCATGGTGGCAGAAGCGGCCTTTGCCATGCTCGCTTGCGCGCGCATTGGTGCTATCCATTCGGTGGTCTTCGGGGGCTTTGCCTCGGTATCGCTGGCCTCGCGCATTGACGATGCATCGCCGGTGGTGGTGGTTAGTGCGGATGCCGGTTCGCGTGGGGGCAAAGTAGTGCCTTACAAACCTTTGCTCGATGAGGCGCTAGCCTTGTCCAGCCACAAACCGAAGGCGGTACTGCTTGTGGATCGCCAATTGGCCCCAATGGCCATGACAGCCGGGCGCGACCATAGCTGGGCGAGCCTGCAAGCCAAACACCACAACGCAGTCGTGCCCTGTGAATGGGTCGATGCCACGCACCCCAGCTACACCCTGTACACCAGCGGCACCACCGGAAAACCCAAAGGCGTACAGCGCGATACCGGAGGCTATGCCGTGGCCCTGGCGGCTAGCATGGAAACCATTTTTTGCGGCAAGGCCGGTGAAACCTATTTCTCCACCAGCGACATTGGCTGGGTGGTGGGCCATAGCTACATTGTTTACGGGCCCTTGATCGCCGGTATGGCCACCATCATGTACGAAGGCCTGCCTATCCGTCCTGATGGAGGCATTTGGTGGAGCTTGGTCGAAAAGTACAAAGTCACCGTGATGTTCAGTGCCCCCACGGCGATCCGGGTATTGAAAAAACAAGACCCCGCTTTGCTCAAACGCTACGACCTGAGCAGTTTGCGCACCCTGTTTCTGGCTGGGGAGCCCTTGGACGAACCGACCGCCCAGTGGATTAGCGATGGCCTGGGTAAAGACATCATTGACAACTACTGGCAGACCGAGAGCGGCTGGCCAATTTTGACCATTGCCAATGGCGTAGAAAAAGCGCCTAGTAAATTCGGCAGTCCGGGCATTGCCATGTATGGTTATGACGTCAAACTGCTGGACGAAGCGACTGGTGAGGAGTTACATGGCGCCGATAAAAAAGGCGTGCTCGTGATCGAGGGTCCGCTGCCTCCCGGCTGCATGCAAACCGTATGGCAAGACGATGATCGCTTTGTAAACACCTACTGGAAAAGCGTGCCTGGTAAATTGGTTTACAGCACCTTTGACTGGGCTACACGCGACAAAGATGGCTATTACTTCATCCTGGGGCGTACCGACGATGTGATCAACGTGGCCGGCCACCGTTTGGGCACCCGTGAAATCGAGGAGTGCATTTCCGGCCATCCCAATGTCTCTGAAGTCGCAGTGGTGGGCGTGGCTGATACCCTGAAAGGCCAGGTGGCCATGGCCTTTGTCGTAGTCAAGGACAGCAGCGCGCTGGTCGATGACAAGGCGCGCTTTGCGTTGGAGGGGGAAATCATGAAACTGGTGGACCAGTCGA
>CANFLU010000017.1 GCA_947447975.1 Comamonadaceae bacterium
AACTCTAGCTATCAACCCTGACGCTGCTTGTGACGCGGATCTGTACAGATCACACGCACCACGCCCTTGCGACGGATAATCTTGCAATTGCGGCAAATTTTCTTGACCGAGGCCGAGACTTTCATTTCTGTTCTCCTAAAACTACCAAGGTGACCAACACCCATGTCCCGGTCACTATTTCCTGCCACATCTACAGGCTAGCAGCTGCGCTGCCAGCCCCATCTTTTTTTCAAGCCCCACTTAAGAAGACTTGAAGCTTGCTTTCTTTAGCAATGAATCATATTGCTGCGACATCAGGTAGTTTTGTACCTGGGCCATGAAATCCATGGTAACGACGACAATAATCAGCAATGACGTTCCGCCAAAGTAAAACGGCACGTTGTATTTCAAAATCAAAAACTCAGGCAACAAACATACAAAGGTGATGTAAACCGCACCAGCCAGCGTCAATCGCAGCAGAATCTTGTCAATGTATTTCGCGGTGTGATCACCCGGACGGATGCCAGGAATAAAGGCGCCGCTCTTTTTCAGGTTGTCCGCAGTTTCGCGGCTGTTAAACACCAATGCGGTGTAAAAGAAACAGAAAAACACAATAGCACTGGCATACAACATCACATACACCGGCTGGCCGGGACTGAGCGTGCTCGCGATGTCTTTGAGCCAATGCATAGACTCACCACTACTAAACCAGTTGGCAATCGTGGCTGGCAGCAAAATAATAGAGGAGGCAAAAATTGGAGGGATCACGCCCGCCATATTGAGCTTGAGCGGAAGGTGCGAGGATTGGCCGCCGTAAACTTTATTCCCCACCTGGCGCCGTGCGTAGTTCACAAGAATCTTGCGCTGCCCGCGTTCAACAAACACCACAAAGTAAGTCACTAGTCCAACCAGCACCACAATCACGAGCGCAACCAGAATGCTCATCGCCCCTGTGCGCACTAACTCCAATAAACCGCCAATGGCATTGGGCAAACCGGCGGCAATACCGCCAAAAATCAAAATAGAGATGCCATTACCCAAGCCGCGCTCGGTAATTTGTTCTCCCAACCACATCAAGAACATCGTGCCCGAAGTCAAAGTCACCATCGCGGTGATGCGAAAACCCATGCCAGGTGACATCACCAAGCCCGCGGAAGACTCCAGCGCTAGGGCAATACCCATGGACTGGAACAAAGCCAGACCCAAAGTACCGTAGCGCGTGTACTGCGTAATCTTGCGACGCCCGGCTTCGCCTTCTTTCTTCAACTGCTCAAAGGTGGGCACTACATAGCCCAGCAATTGCATGATGATGGACGCCGAAATATAGGGCATGATGCCCAATGCAAAAACGGTAAAGCGAGACAAAGCACCGCCAGAGAACATATTGAACAAACTCAATATGCCGCCTTGCTGCCCATTAAACAGTTGCTGCAATTGATTCGGGTCGATACCCGGCACAGGAATGTGCGCACCCACCCGGTACACGACCAAGGCGAGCAGCAGGAACACCAAGCGGCGACTTAAGTCGCCGTACTTGCCGTTCTTAGCTGTTTGCGCAGAGGTACTTGCCACGGGCTCTTCTCAAATCAATTAGGCGATGCTGCCGCCAGCTGCTTCAATAGCCGCTTTAGCACCGGCGCTTGCGCCAATACCGGTCAGCTTCACCGCCTTGGTCAAAGCGCCTGTGTGAATCACTTTCACCACCTTGGCAATCGGTGCCACCACACCCGCTTGCTTGAGGGTGAGCATGTCCACTTCCGGCAGCCCTAGCACTTCTAGCGTTGTCAATGTGATTTCGGCGTTGTACTTGAGCAAATGGGATTTAAAACCACGCTTGGGCAAACGGCGGTGCATAGGCATCTGGCCGCCTTCAAAACCCACTTTGTGGTAACCACCGGCACGGGACTTCTGACCTTTGTGCCCACGACCAGCGGTCTTACCCAAACCCGAGCCGATACCACGACCGACGCGACGTTTGGCGTGCTTGGCGCCCGATGCAGGCTTGATGCCATTGAGTTCCATCATCCGCCCCTTACAGCACTTTGACCAGATAGCTGATCTTGTTGATCATTCCGCGAACGGCCGGCGTGTCTTCCAACTCGCTGGTGCTCCCCATTTTGCGCAGGCCCAGGCCGCGCACAGTGGCACGATGGGATTCTTTGCAACCAATCGGGCTACGCACCAATTGGATTTTTACGGTTTGAGGTGTAGTCATGACAAGTCTCCGATCAGGCGAAGATCTCTTCGATCGATTTGCCGCGCTTGGCAGCAACTTGCGAAGGCGTGGTGGAGATCGACAGAGCGTCCAAAGTGGCACGCACCATGTTGTAGGGGTTGGTAGACCCATGGCTCTTGGCCACGATATCGGTAATACCAACGACTTCAAAGACAGCGCGCATAGGTCCGCCAGCGATGATGCCAGTTCCCTTGGGAGCCGGTGCCATCATGACATTGGCTGCGCCATGGTGGCCCATAACCTGGTGGTGGATAGTTCCGTTTTTCAGGCTGACCTTGATCATGTTGCGACGGGCTTCTTCCATCGCTTTTTGCACGGCAGCCGGCACTTCCTTGGATTTGCCTTTGCCCATGCCGATGCGGCCATCGCCGTCACCGACCACGGTCAAGGCGGCAAAGCCCAGAATACGACCACCCTTGACCACTTTGGTCACGCGGTTGATCGCGATCATTTTTTCCCGCAGACCGTCCTCGGGTCCTTCGACCTTGCCCTGCATTTTTGCTTGTACTTTAGCCATGGTTCGTTCCGATCTGCTTAAAACTGCAAGCCTGCTTCGCGCGCCGCGTCAGCCAAGGCCTTGACCCGGCCGTGGTAGGCAAAGCCCGCACGGTCAAAGGCGACTTTTTCGATGCCGGCCGCCTTGGCTTTTTCAGCCACCAGCTTGCCAACCATTTGGGCTGCGGCCACATTGCCACCCTTGCCCGAACCACCCAGCGCGCTGCGCACATCGGCCTGCAGGCTCGACGCGGTCGCCACAATGCGATCGCCGGTGCCGGCAATCACGGTTGCGTAAATATGCAAATTGGTACGGTTGACCGTGAGCCGTGCAACGCCTTGGGTTGCAATACGGATACGGGTCTGACGCGCTCTGCGAAGACGTTGCTCTTTTTTCGTCAACATAGTGCAGCTCCTTATTTCTTCTTGGTTTCTTTGATGGTGATCTTCTCATCCGAATAACGGATGCCTTTGCCTTTGTAAGGCTCAGGAGGACGTACACCACGAATTTCCGCTGCAATCTGACCCACGCGCTGGCGGTCCGCACCCTTGATGGAAATCTCCGTCGGCGTCGCAGTAGCCACGGTGATACCAGCAGGCATCTCCATATTGACAGGGTGTGAAAAACCGATTGCCAGATTGAGTTTGTTGCCCGTAGCCTGGGCCTTGAAACCCACACCGACCAGCATGAGCTTTTTCTCAAAACCCTGGGTCACGCCAGTGACCATATTGCTGACCAGCTGGCGCATGGTGCCGGACATGGCATCGGCGGCACGCGAGTCATTGGCAGGCAAAAACACCAAAGAGCCGGACTCGTTGGAAATTTTGACCAGTGCGTTTTGCGCCAGATGCAAAGTACCACCGGCCGCTTTAACGCTGATCTGGTCTTCCTTGATCTGCACATCGACGCCAGCGGGAATGCTGACAGGACGTTTACCTACTCGGGACATAGTTATTTCTCCAGATTGCAGCTTAGGCCACGTAGCACAGCACTTCGCCGCCTACGCCATTGGCGCGCGCTTTGCGATCTGTCATCACGCCTTGCGGGGTGGTCACAATCGCTACGCCCAAGCCGTTTTGCACTTGGGGAATGGCGTCGCTGCCGCGGTACACACGCAAGCCTGGACGGCTTACGCGCTCGATACGTTCAATCACCGGGCGTCCTGCGTAATATTTCAATGCGATTTCCAGCTCCGACTTGCCAGCAGCAGTCGTCACTTTGAAGCCGTCGATGTAGCCTTCGTCTTGGAGCACCTGTGCAATGGCGACCTTCACTTTAGATGAAGGCACCAACACGGTGGGCTTGGCGACCATTTGCGCGTTACGAATACGCGTCAACAGGTCTGCGATGGGATCACTCATACTCATATCGGGTTCTCCTGCCGCTTACCAGCTCGCCTTGACGATACCGGGGATTTCACCGGCAAACGCCATTTCGCGGATCTTTGCTCTGGCCAGACCAAATTGCTGGAACGTGCCACGGGGACGACCCGTGATGGCGCAGCGGTTACGCTGGCGCGTGGGATTGGCGTTGCGCGGAAGCTTCTGCAAGTCCAAACGCGCCGCGGCGCGCTCTTCGTCGCTACGCTTTGCGTCACCCGCAACCGCCTTCAACGCAGCATGTTTTTTCGCGTATTTTGCGACCAGTTTGTCGCGCTTGAGCTCACGCTCGATTAAAGCCATTTTTGCCACTGGTCACCTCAATTCTTGAACGGGAAACGAAAACCGGACAACAGCGCCTTGCACTCTTCGTCGGTCTTTGCGGTCGTGGTGATGCTGATATTGAGGCCGCGCAAAGCGTCAACTTTGTCGTATTCAATTTCAGGGAAAATGATTTGCTCTTTCACGCCGATGTTGTAGTTGCCACGGCCATCGAAAGCGCGTCCGGAAATACCACGGAAATCTCGCACGCGGGGCAGGGCAACCGTGACAAAGCGGTCCAGAAATTCATACATGTGCACGCCACGCAGCGTAACCATGCAGCCAATGGCCTGGCCTTCGCGAATTTTGAAACCAGCGATCGCTTTCTTGGACTTGGTAACCACCGGCTTTTGGCCAGCGATTTTGGTCAGATCCGCCACCGCGCTGTCCATCACTTTTTTGTCCGCTACCGCTTCACTCACACCCATATTGAGGGTGATTTTGGTGATGCGTGGAACTTGCATGGGCGATTTGAAACCAAACTTGGCCATCAAATCAGGCGCGACTTTCTCGCGGTAGTGCTGTTGTAAACGTGCCATATTTATGCCGCCTTGATTTCGTCGCCGCTGGACTTGTAAACGCGAACGCGCTTTCCATCAGCCTGTACCTTGATACCAACACGGTCCGCCTTGCCCGATGCCACGTTGAAGATAGCGATATTGGACTGGTGGATGGGCATGGTTTTGTCCACGATGCCGCCGGTGGTTCCCTTGAGCGGGTTGGGCTTGGTGTGCTTTTTGACCTGGTTCACACCTTCAACGAGCACATGCGAGTCGTCACTGCGCAATGTCACGACGCCGCGCTTGCCTTTATCCCGTCCTGCGATGACGATCACTTGATCGCCCTTGCGAATCTTGTTCATAGCCTGTCCTTACAAAACTTCGGGAGCCAAGGACACAATCTTCATGAACTTCTCGGTACGCAATTCACGCGTAACCGGTCCGAAGATACGGGTGCCGATAGGCTCGAGCTTGGCGTTGAGCAACACTGCTGCATTGCCATCAAACTTCACCAGGGAGCCGTCTGCCCGGCGGATACCTTTGGCGGTGCGCACCACCACTGCGCTATAGACCTCGCCTTTTTTGACGCGTGAGCGAGGCGCAGCTTCTTTGATGCTCACCTTGATGATGTCCCCTACGCTGGCATAGCGGCGGCGCGAGCCACCTAGCACCTTGATGCAAAGGACCGATTTCGCGCCGGTGTTATCGGCGACTTCCAGTCGAGATTCAGTTTGGATCATGTCAGTTTTTCCCAACTTGCACCGGAAGCGCTACCTCGGATTACCGAGAAAACGCGTACCAGTCAGTCTTGGGCCCGCTGTCCTCAACCCGAACCGTTCGGGCTGACTCCATGTGGGCAGAATCTTCAGCTTTTAAGAGCGAAGCCCGCGATTATGCACTATTTATCTGCGCCTTGTCCACATTTTTCGGCGCTTTTTACGGAATCTGTGAAAAATGGACGCAAAGTTCCAGAAATTCAGACTCGCCGGCATCCTGTCCCAACTCCTGGTGCACGAGCGCTGCCACTTGGCTGGCCGCTGCAGCAGCCTGCTGTGCGTCCAAGAACAGAAGCCGCGAGCGCCTTGCCAGCACGTCTTCCACAGTCAGCGCATATTCATATCGCAGCGCAAAGCGGACCATGGCCTCGGACAATCCCGGGCAGATCCAAGTAGCGGCACCCGGCAGGGACTGCACGAGCGCCTGCTCCGCACCATAGGAATGCAATCCAGGCGGCAGGCTTAAGGAGGTGACGGCCGCTTGCGCCAAGGGCGCACCCACCATACGGGCCTGCTGCGTACGGCAAGCGGGCAAAGCGGCTATGAGACGGGCCTCCTGGCAGGCGGCGAGCACATCCTCGGCCATCACCCGGTAGGTGGTCCATTTGCCGCCCGTAACGGTGACCAGCCCGGACCGGCTGATGGCAACGGTGTGTTCCCGGCTCAAGGTTTTGGTGTCCTGATCGTCCTGGTGTTTGACCAGGGGGCGCAAGCCGACCCAAATGCTGCGCACGTCAGCACGGGTAGGTGCGCGGTGCAAGTAGTTGCCGGCCTCGCCCAAAATAAAGTCCACCTCTTGCTTGAAGGCCTGCGGCTCGCGGGACAAGTCTTGGCGCGGCGTGTCGGTGGTACCTAGAATGACCTTACCGAGCCAGGGCACAGCGAACAACACCCGTCCGTCCGATGTTTTGGGCACCATCAGGGCGGTATCGCCTTGCAAAAAACTACGATCCACCACCAGATGCACCCCTTGGCTAGGGGCGACCAAGGGCTTGAAAGCGGCGGCGGACTCCTGCTGGGCATCTTTTTCGCGCAAAGCGTCCACCCACACACCGGTCGCGTTGATGACGCACGCACTGCGGACGCGGTAGGACGTGCCGCTGCGCGTATCGGTAGCAATTAGCCCAACGATGCGGCCGCCCTCATACATCAAGGCCTCGGCGCGGCAGTAGTTGACAAGCAATGCGCCTTGCTGCGCCGCCGTGCGGGCAATGGCAATCGCTAGACGCGCGTCGTTGAACTGACCGTCCCAGTACCGCACCCCGCCGCGCAACCCCTGGGTACGGGCCGCCGGGATCAGCCCCAAAGTGTCCTGGCGGCCCAGAACTTCCGTCTTGCCCAGCCCGGCATCACCGGCCAACTGGTCATACAGTTTGAGCCCGACACCATAAAAAGGCTTTTCCCACCAACGGTAGGCAGGCACGACAAAGGCCAGGGGTTGCGCGATGTGGGGCGCACTGTGGAGCAGCGTGCGTCGCTCATGCAAAGCTTCGCGCACCAAGGACACATTGCCCTGTCCCAGGTAGCGGACGCCCCCGTGTACAAGCTTGGTGGAGCGCGACGAAGTGCCCTTCGCAAAATCATGCGACTCCAGTAGCACGACCTTGAGGCCGCGCATCGCCGCATCGAGCGCGATGCCCAGTCCGGTCGATCCACCGCCAACCACCGCCACGTCGTACACCACATCCTCACCCAGGCGGGTAAGAATCTCAGCGCGTGGCGCGGGCAATGCAGTGTGCTGGTTGGCCATATGTCAAAACCTAGGGACGTGCCATCCCCCACCGGCTAAGGGCGCGTCCAAAAAATTCGGGGAAGTGGCCGCCCGACACTACGCCGAACGGCCACTCAAAACACGGGCCTCAGGCCCGCAGCGGCTTAGCGAACTTTGCCGGCTTTCCACGCATTGAGCAGCGTGTCATAGGCAATGGTCTCGCCTTTTGGCTTTTCATTCGCCAGTTTCTTCCAAGGCGCACCCTTGTCGCTCAGCCATTTGGAAGGATCCATCTTGGCGTTGAGCTTAGGCGCGCACTTGGCCATACCAGCACGCTCCAAACGGCCCATGACCTGGTCCATTTCTTCGGCCAAGTTGTCCATAGCCGCTTGCGGGGTCTTTTCACCCGTCACCGCCACGGCCACGTTTTTCCACCAGAGTTGGGCCAACTTAGGATAGTCAGGCACATTGGTTCCGGTGGGTGTCCAGGCCACGCGGGCGGGGCTGCGGTAGAACTCCACCAAACCGCCTAGCTTGGGCGCCATGTCGGTCATGGTTTTGGATTGGATGTCGCTCTCGCGGATCGGTGTCAGGCCGACCACGGTTTTCTTCAGGGACGTGGTTTTAGCCGTAACGAACTGGGCGTACAGCCAAGCGGCTGCGACTTTGTCCGGATCGTGGTCTTTGAAGAAGGTCCATGAGCCTACGTCCTGGTAGCCGTTTTGCATGCCTTGCTTCCAGTAGGGTCCGTTGGGGCCGGGAGCCATGCGCCACTTCGGAGTTCCATCCGCATTGACCACCGGCAGGCCGGGCTTGATCATGTCCGCAGTGAAGGCGGTGTACCAGAAGATTTGTTGTGCAATCTGGCCCTGGGCCGGCACCGGACCGGCTTCACCGAAGGTCATGCCAATGGCTTCCTTGGGCGAATACTTCTTCATCCAGTCGATGTACTTGGTCAAAGCGTAGACCGCAGCAGGTGAGTTGGTCGCGCCGCCGCGGGAGACAGAAGCACCCACGGGTGTGCACTTGTCATCAGCGACGCGAATGCCCCACTCATCGACAGGCATGCCATTGGGGATACCTTTGTCGGCTGTACCGGCCATAGACAACCACGCATCCGTGAAACGCCAGCCGAGCGAAGGATCTTTCTTGCCGTAATCCATATGGCCATAAATCGGCTTGCCGTCGATGTTCTTCACATCATTGGTAAAGAATGCGGCGATATCTTCATACGCACTCCAGTTGAGCGGAACCCCCAGGTCATAGCCATACTTGGCTTTGAACTTTTCCTTGAGGTCTTTGCGGTCAAACAAGTCTGCGCGGAACCAGTACAGGTTGGCGAATTGCTGCGTAGGTAATTGGTAGAGCTTGCCGTCCGGCGCGGTTGTGAAACTAGTGCCAATGAAGTCTTTGATATCTAGGCCCGGATTGGTGTAGTCCTTGCCCGCGCCGGTCATGTAGTCCGTAAGGTTCAAGATCTTGCCGTAACGGTAATGGGTACCGATCAGGTCCGAGTCGCTGATCCAGCCGTCATAAATCGACTTACCCGATTGCATAGAGGTCTGCAGTTTTTCAACCACATCGCCCTCTTGAATCAAATCATGCTTGACCTTGATACCGGTGATTTCCTCGAAGGCTTTGGCCAGTGTCTTGGACTCATACTCGTGCGTCGTGATGGTCTCTGAGACCACCGAAATTTCCTTTATACCCTTGGCTTGCAGTTTTTTGGCCGCTTCGATAAACCACTTCATTTCATCTAGCTGCTTGTCTTTGCTCAGCGTCGATGGTTGAAATTCGCTGTCGATCCATTTTTTGGCTGCTGCCTCGTCCGCCCACGCGCTGTTAGCCAGCAGGCAGGCGACTGCGACAGACACCATTGAATACCGTAACTTCATGCTATGTCTCCTCGATTGATGAACACCCCCTACTTTCAAAGGCTGCTTCGGCTCCAGGGGAAAAGGGAACCGATCCTTCACGCTCAAATCAACCTTTATGCATGACCCAGGCCAGTACGGCCATGGACAGAACAAAACTAAACCAAATCGACGGCTCTTGGGGCAAACTGAGCAACTCAGCCAAACGTCCGCTCAAGCCCAAAAACGCCAGGTTGACATAGGCGGCGCACAGCAAGCCAATAAACAAACGGTCACCCCGGGTGGTTTCTATTGGCAAAAAGCCTTTGCGCATGACGGTGGGTGACTTGATCTCCCACACCGTCATACCCACCAGCATCAGTGCGATGCATACAAAAAATACCGCAACCGGCGTCGTCCAGGCCATCCACTCAAACATTGCGCATCTCCTTGTGCATCGCGCTTACACCCGCCCCATGGCAAAGCCCTTGGCGATGTAGTTGCGAACAAACCAGATGACGATGGCGCCCGGCACAATCGTCAGCACCCCAGCGGCGGCCAAAGTGGCCCAATCCATACCCGCGGCAGATACCGTGCGCGTCATGGTCGCCACAATCGGCTTGGCATTGACGCTGGTCAAGGTGCGCGCCAGCAGTAATTCGACCCAGCTGAACATAAAGCAAAAGAAAGCCGCCACACCCACTCCGGCTTTAATCAGCGGCAGAAAAATACGCACAAAAAACCGGGGGAAGGAATAGCCGTCGATATAGGCGGTTTCGTCAATCTCCCGTGGAATGCCACTCATGAAACCTTCCAAAATCCACACCGCCAAAGGCACGTTGAACAAGAGGTGGGCCATGGCCACCGCCAAATGGGTATCCATCAGACCCACCGTGGTGTAAAGCTGGAAAAAGGGCAATAGAAAAACAGCGGGCGGCGTCATGCGGTTGGTCAGCAGCCAAAAGAACACATGCTTGTCACCTAAAAAGCTGTAGCGCGAAAATGCATAGGCTGCCGGCAAGGCCACCGAAATAGAGACCACGGTATTCATAGCGACATACATCAGGCTATTGATATAGCCCGAATACCAGGACACGTCGGTCAAGATGAGGTGGTAGTTTTCCCAAGTGAAATGCTGCGGGAACAGGGCAAAACTGGCCAGAATTTCGGTATTGGTCTTGAAGGACATATTGACCATCCAATACACCGGGAGCAAGGCAAACACCATATAAGCGATCAAAAAGATCGATCGCTTATGGAAACGTTGCTCATGCATGGTCGCCCTCCTTGGCTTGGGTGCCAACACGCTGCATCCAGTTGAACAGCACAAAGCACATCAGCAAAATAATCAGGAAATAAATCAACGAGAACGCAGCTGCCGGTCCGAGGTCAAATTGGCCTACCGCTTTTTGCGTCAGGAACTGCGACAAGAAGGTGGTGGCATTGCCCGGGCCGCCGCCGGTGAGCACAAAGGGCTCGGTGTAAATCATGAAACTGTCCATAAAGCGCAGCAGCACCGCGATCATCAACACACCGCGCATCTTGGGCAGCTGCACATACCAAAACACCGCCAATTTACTGGCTCCGTCAATGCTGGCCGCCTGGTAATAGGCATCGGGGATGGAGCGCAAACCGGCATAACCTAAAAGCGCGACCAGCGGCGTCCAGTGCCACACATCCATGAGCAAGACCGTCAGCCAGGCGTGCGTCGCATTGCCGGTGTAGCTGTATTCGATACCCAAACCCTGCAATGCGGCACCCATGAGCCCGATGTCGGAGCGCCCGAATATCTGCCAAATAGTGCCCACCACATTCCACGGGATCAGCAGCGACAGCGACACCACGACCAAGACCACCGAGGCCCGCCAGCCTTGGGCCGGCATGGACAAGGCCAGCGCAATGCCCAGCGGAATTTCAATCAAGAGCACCGCCAGTGAAAACGTGATCTGGCGCAACAATGCGCCGTGCAGTTCCTCGTCGCGCATGATGGCGACAAACCACTCTGTGCCCACGAAGATACGGCGCTCGGGCGAAATAATGTCCTGCACCGAATAGTTCACCACCGTCATCAAGGGCAAGATGGCGGAAAAGGCCACGCACACCAGCACCGGCAGAATCAGAAACCAGGCCTTTTGATTGACCGGCTTGTTGCTCGCGCTCATGCCACGATCTCCTCGTTACGATAAAAACAGCTTTTGTCGTTAAGCACCTGGCACCACACGGTGCTGCCCACGACAAACGGTTCGGCCATCATGGCTAAGCGCGCTTTAAAGACCTGCGCTTGTAGGCTGGCCGTCACAATGAAGTGGGTGCCCACATCCTGAACCTGCTGCACTTGCATGGGCAGCGCACCTTCAAAACTACTAGCAGCGCAGCGCACATATTCGGGGCGTATACCCAGCGTCAAATCGCCGTGGGGCAACTCGCCTTGCAAAGCACCAAGCGCTAAGGCCCTACCGCACACCTGCAAGCCCTGCGGACCCATATGCGCGGGCAGAAAATTCATGCCTGGCGAACCAATGAAATGACCCACAAAAGTATGCGAAGGCCGCTCGAACAACTGCGCTGCCGTGCCCATCTGCACCGCGCGCCCGCGGGTCATTACCACCACTTGCTGCGCAAAGGTCAAGGCCTCCACCTGGTCATGGGTGACATAGACCAGCGTGAGCTTGAGTTCGCGGTGAATCTGCTTGAGCTTGCGGCGTAACTGCCACTTCAAGTGGGGGTCGATCACGGTCAAAGGCTCGTCAAACAACACGGCCGACACGTCCGAGCGCACCAATCCGCGACCGAGCGAAATTTTTTGTTTGGCATCGGCTGCCAAGCCCGATGCGCGCTGATTGAGCTGGCCGCTCAAATCCAACATCTCAGCGATTTCGCCTACCCTCTTGCGGATTTGCTCCGCAGGCATCTTGCGGTTGCGCAGCGGAAAGCCCAGGTTTTCTGCCACCGTCATGGTGTCGTAAATCACCGGGAACTGAAACACCTGCGCGATGTTGCGCTGCTGCGGTGAAGCGCGTGTCACGTCCTGCCCGTCGAAATGCACCGTGCCTTGCGAGGGCTGCAACAGGCCCGACATCAGGTTGAGCATGGTCGTCTTGCCGCAACCCGAGGGGCCGAGCAAGGCATAGGCTCCCCCGTTGTCAAAAGACATTTTCAAGGGCAGCAGGGCGTAGTCGCTATCCTGTTGTGGCTTGGGTCGGTAAGCATGCGCCAGATCAAGCTCAATACGCGCCATGTCAGTGCACCCCTTCGCGCATCGGCGCCAGGGCCAGCGTACCGGCGCTGTCAAACACATAGACGTCTTGCGGCCGGAAATACACCGGCATAGCGTCGCCCAGCTCAAAGTAGTGCACTCCGGCCAGTTGCGCCACCATCGCGCCCAGGGCCGTATCCACATGCACGTAAGTGTCCGAACCGGAAATTTCGGCCAGCGCCACACTCGCCTTGACCGTAACATCGCCCTCGCGACCCTGCACGCGCAGGGCGCTAGCTCGCAGGCCTGCGGTCACAGGGCCAGGCGCCAATGTGCTGGCGAGTTCGACCTTGCTGGCGTCGGCCAAGACCAGCGCCTGCTCCTGCACCCGCGCCGCAAAAAGATTCATAGGCGGGTCGCTAAATGCGGTCGCAACACGGATAGAGCGGGGCCGTTGAAACACCTCGGCGGTAGGGCCGTATTGCAGCAATTGGCCAGCGTCCATCACCGCGGTATATCCACCTAGTAGCAAAGCCTCGCCCGGCTCGGTGGTGGCATAGACCACGGTGGAATTACCCGCCGCGAACAATGCGCTGAGCTCATCACGCAACTCTTCGCGCAGCTTGTAGTCCAGGTTCACCAGCGGCTCATCGAGCAACATCAAGGGCGCGCTTTTGGCAAGCGCCCGTGCCAGTGCCACACGCTGCTGCTGTCCGCCAGACAACTCTGAGGGATAGCGCTCCAAAAACATCTCAATATGCAGCTTTTCAGCCAGCGCGTGCACGCGCTCGCGCACCCCGGTCTCACCACGTAAATTTAAGGGCGAAGCAATATTGTCAAACACCGTCATGGAGGGGTAATTGATAAATTGCTGATAGACCATAGACACGTTGCGCTGGCTCACCGGCACGCCCACCACATCTACCCCATCGACCAGTACACGGCCGCTGCTGGGAGCATCGAGTCCGGCCATGATGCGCATGAGGCTGGTTTTGCCCGCCTGGGTCGCACCCAGAAGCACGGTCACGGCATTGGGACGCAAGTCCATGTCCAGCGCGTACAGCCACGGCTGCGCGCCCACTTTTTTGCTTACCGCTTGCAAACTCAAGTCCATCAGACACCCTTGATCGTTCGCACCAATTTAGCGCGACGTTAATTCGAATGTGAGAATTATTGTTCGAAATTATTCGTTTTTACTAGGTGTTTACCCTAAAACTATTCCTTTCTGTTCGATTTAAAGTGTGCGGGTCATCTTTACCCAAGGCTCGGACAATCGGCGCATGAACCCTAATCCACGACAAATCAAGCTGTTAAGCGTAGTGCGGGCGCAAGGCTCGGTAACGGTGGAGCGCCTAGCCGATACGCTGGAAGTGACGCTGCAAACCGTGCGCCGCGACGTGCAGCGGCTGGCCGACGAAGGCCTGCTAGCGCGCTTTCACGGCGGCGTGCGCGTGCCTGGCTCCACCGTCGAAAACCTGGCCTATCCGCAGCGCGAAATCCTCAACGCCCAAGGCAAAGCGCGCATCGCGCAGGCGGTGGCCGATGCCGTGCCCAATGGCTGCTCGCTACTGCTCAATATCGGCACCACCACCGAGGCCATCGCACGGGCGCTGACCAAGCATGAAGGATTGCGGGTGATTACCAATAACCTGAACGTAGCTGCCATCCTGAGCGCCAACGCACAAAGCGAAGTGATTGTGGTGGGCGGCGTGGTGCGCGGGCGCGACCAGGGCATTGTGGGGGAGGCAGCGGTGGATTTCATCCGCCAATTCAAGGTGGACATCGGCCTGATCGGCATCTCAGCCATCGAGTCAGATGGCTCGTTGCGCGACTTTGATTACCGTGAGGTAAAGGTGTCACAAACCATTATTTCGCATGCCCGCGAAGTGTGGCTGGCCGCCGATGCCAGCAAATTCAACCGCGCGGCGATGGTGGAAGTCGCGCAGCTCTCCAGTATCGACCGCTTGTTCTCGGACGCCATTCCACCGGAGCCCTTTATGGACTTGATGGCCGAAGCCCAAGTACGATTTACGCTGGCGGCTGACTGATTCCGCGCTCGGCCGGTCAACCGTTTTTTTACCCCTATTGCCTTATCCATCACCACCTGCCATGACCTACCTGCTCGCGCTTGACCAAGGTACCTCCAGCTCCCGCAGCATCGTCTTCGATGCGCAAGGCCGCATCGTCGCCATGGCGCAGGAAGAGCTGACACAGTATTACCCACAGCCCGGCTGGGTGGAACACGACCCGCTGGAAATTTGGCGCACCCAGCTGGCGACCGCGCGTGCGGTGCTGACCAAAGCCGGCATCAGTGCACAGCAAGTGCACGCGATTGGTATCACGAATCAGCGCGAAACCACCGTGGTCTGGAACCGCAAGACGGGCCAGCCCATCCACAAAGCCATCGTCTGGCAAGACCGGCGTGCCGAGCCGGCCTGCGCGGCGCTTCGCGAACGCGGCATGGCCGAACCCATACGCCAAAAAACTGGTTTACTGGTCGATGCGTATTTTTCCGGCACCAAACTGCAATGGATTTTGGACCATGTGCCAGACGCCCGTGCCCAGGCCGCACACGGTGAACTGGCCTTTGGCACGGTGGACAGTTGGCTGTTGTGGCAATTGACAGGCGGGCGGGTGCACGCCACCGATGTGAGCAATGCGGCGCGCACCATGCTTTTTAATGTGCACAGCAACACCTGGGATCCGGAGCTCTTAGCGGCACTGGACATTCCGGCGGGCCTGATGCCCCAAGTGCTGCCCTCGGCCGCACACTTTGGAGACATTGATCCAGGCCTGCTGGGCCACAGCATTCCGGTAGGCGGCATGGCCGGCGACCAGCAAAGCGCCTTGTTCGGCCAAGCCTGCTTTAGCGCCGGTATGGCCAAGAACACCTATGGCACTGGCTGCTTCATGCTGATGCACACCGGCTCACAATTCCAGACATCGACCAATGGCCTGATTACCACCAGTGCCGCGCAGCCCAGTGCGCAGCCCGAATTTGCCTTAGAAGGCAGCGTATTTGTAGGCGGCGCGGTAGTGCAATGGCTGCGCGACGGGCTGGGCGCCATCCGCAGCAGCGCCGAGGTGCAAGCCCTGGCGCAAAGCGTGCCCGACAGCGGTGGCGTCATGCTGGTACCGGCCTTTACCGGCCTGGGCGCTCCCTACTGGAACCCGGAGGCGCGCGGCACCATGACCGGGCTAACACGCGGCAGCACCCTGGGCCATATCGCCCGCGCGGCTTTAGAAAGCATTGCCTTTCAAAGCGCCGCGCTCTTACAAGCCATGGCGCGTGATGCGCAGCAAGCCGGTGCCGCAACCGTGACCGAACTGCGCGTCGATGGCGGCGCCTGCGTCAATGATTTGCTGATGCAATTTCAGGCCGACTTGCTGGGCATCAGCGTGTTGCGCCCGCAGGTCACCGAGACCACTGCTTTAGGCGCTGCCTACCTGGCCGGACTGTCTACGGGCCTGTACCCAGACACCGCCTCGCTGAGCCAACTATGGCAAGCCGAGCGCCGCTTCGAACCACAAATCACCCGCGTCCAAGCCCAGGAACAGATGCAGCGCTGGGAGCACGCCGTGCGGCAAACCACGGCGGTTTAGGCCTGCGACGAGAACGCATTTGCAACACAGGTGCATCCACTGCATGTAAGCGGCAGTTAGACTGAAGCGCTAGGCGCATCAGCATTTGCACACTCCATGACCCAATCCATTGCATTCATAGGCGGCGGCCAAATGGCCGGCGCCCTCATCGGCGGTCTGATCAAACGCGGCACACTAGCTGCCGACATCGCAGTGGTCGAACCCCTTGCCGCGGCGCGCGACGAATTGCTGACGCGCTACGGCGTGCACGCCCAAGCGCAGCCCGGTATGTTTTTACGGCATTGCGATGTGGTGGTCTGGGCCGTCAAGCCGCAAACCTTGAAGGACGCAGCCGGGGCCACGCAAAGCCATACACGGCAAGCTTTGCATTTGAGCGTAGCGGCCGGCATACGCAGCGATACGTTGGCGCATTGGCTGCAGAGCGAACGGATCGTGCGCGCCATGCCCAACACGCCGGCACTCATCGGTCAGGGCATCAGCGGCTTGTTTGCGCGCCCTGGCGTGAGCGAGGCCGACAAAGCGCATGTAGCGCAACTCATGCAGAGCACCGGTCAAACGCTTTGGCTCGACGAAGAGGCGCAGATCGACGCGGTCACTGCGCTATCTGGTTCCGGGCCAGCCTATGTGTTTTATTTTCTGGAGGCCATGCGTGACGCGGGCGTGGCCATGGGCTTGGCGCCTGCGCAGGCCTACCAATTGGCGCTCGCCACCTTTAGCGGCGCCACCGCATTAGCCGGCGCATCTAGCGATGGTCCCGAAGTGCTGCGCCAGCGCGTGACCTCCAAAGGCGGCACCACGTTTGCTGCACTGGCGTCTATGGAAGCCAGCGGCGTCAAAGCCGCTTTCATCGCCGCCATGCAGGCTGCGCAGCGACGCGGCAAGGAATTGGGCGACGAATTCGGGGCCTGACAATCAAACCAGTCGTGCCTTGTTGGTACACCGATATGTCCAAGTCGCACCTTACCAGCAAGTACGCAAAGCCCCAACCCGCGCTCAATGGCGCGATGCGGTCCAAAAACCCTCGCGGCTGTAGTGCAGCTTGAGAAAGTCGATCCACAATCGCAAACGCAGCGCCATGTGTTTGCGCTCGGGAAATACCGCATAAATTCCGTTGGGCGGAGCGGCAAATTCTTCCAGTACCGGCACGAGCAGGCCAGCGGCGATTTCGGCCTCCACCTCCCAGGTGCTGCGCCAGGCGATGCCCCAACCACCCAAACACCAATCGTGCAAAACTTGACCATCCGAGCAGTCCAGCGGCCCGCTGGGCTTGAGGTGGATGACCTCGCCACCCTCCGCCTTGGGTAGGGTGAAGGCCCAACCGCGGGTTTGCGACGCGTCGCTGGAAAGGGTCAGACAGTCAAAGCGCTGCAAGTCTGCGGGGTGTGTGGGCCGCCCGTGTCGCGCCAGGTAGGCGGGCGTAGCCACGCACATGCGCCGGTTATCGGCCAGACGTAGGCTCACCAAGGACGAATCGGGCAAATCCCCTACCCGCACCGCGCAGTCAAAACCCTCACCGGCCAGATTGATCACCCGGTCACTCAGGTTCAGTGACACCGTCACCTCCGGGTGGAGTTCGCGAAACCACGGCACCAGTGGCGCGACATGGCGCCGGCCAAAGCCTGCAGGTGCAGTCAAGCGCAAATGCCCGCTGGCTTGGATGCCACCGGCGCTGACGCTGGCCTCGGCGTTACCCAGCTCGGTGAGCAGGCGCTGGCAGTCTTCCAAAAAAGCCGTACCTTCTTGGGTCAGCGTCATCCGTCGGGTCGTGCGCACCAGTAACTTGACGCCCAGACGCTGCTCCAACGCGTCTAGCCTGCGCCCCACGATGGCCGGCGCCACACCCTCGGCCTTGGCCGCGGCGGTCAGGCTGCCGCGCAGGGCTACCGCGACAAAGGACTCCATTTGTTTGAGCCTGTCCATGGGCTAATCCTGCGGTAAAACCAGAGTCCCGGCTTGCACCATCGCGCTGATTTCGTCGTCGCTGTAGCCCACATCCCGCAAGACCTCGCGTCCGTGCTGACCCAGACGTGGCGGGTCCAGGCGCAGACCCAGCCGCTCGCCGTCCAGCGTCAGGGGTAGCAAGGGCACCGAGGTCGCACGCCCATCGGGCAGTGTCATCGGCGCCAAACCGCCGGTTTGCTTTAGGTGCGGGTCAGCAAACAAGTGCTGCGGGTCGGTGATCGGCGCAAAGGGCAGGCCCTCGCGCTCAAAAATCGCTGCCAATTCCTCGCTGCTATGCGCTGCCAGGCGTTCGCGCAACAGAGGCATCATCCAGGCGCGGGCACGCACGCGGTCGTTATTCGTCGCAAGGCGCGTATCAGCGTACAAATCGTCAAAGCCAAAGGCCTCGCAAAACACCCGCCACTGGGTATCGCCCACCACCGCTAGAAAAATTTGTGCGCCACCGTGCACGCTGAACACATCGTAAATACCCCAAGGTGAAATGCGCTCGGGCATGGGCGCGGCGGGCTGGCCGGTGACGGCAAATTGCAGCATGTGCTGCGCCACCAAGAACACATTGTTCTCGAACAGCGCCGCCTGCACTTGCTGGCCCTGCCCTGTTTGCTGGCGCTGCATCAGCGCAGCCATGGCGCCCATGGCGCCGAACACGCCGCCCATAATGTCGTTGACGCTAGAGCCCGCGCGCAGCGGGTCACCCGGGCGGCCCGTCATATAGGCCAGGCCCCCCATCATTTGCACCACTTCGTCCAAAGCCGTGCGGTGCTCGTACGGGCCGGGCAAAAATCCTTTGTGGCTGACATAGATCAGGCGCGGATACCGCGCTGACAAGCTCGCGTAGTCCAGCCCCAGCTTTTCCATGGTGGCGGGTTTGAAGTTTTCGCTGACGATATCCGCCTGCGCCACCAAGCGCGCTACTACCTCGCGACCAGTTACGCTGTCTAAGTCCAGCGCGATACTCTTTTTATTGCGGTTGAACAGCGGATAGAAACCGGCCCCCACACCCAAGAGCTTGCGGGTGCTGTCGCCGGCCAGCGGCTCGACCTTGACGACATCGGCACCCATATCGCCCAACACCATGCCGCAAGTAGGGCCCATGACCATGTGGGTGAACTCGACAACGCGGACGCCAGACAGGGGCAAAGGCTTGGGTGTATTCATTTTTGTCACGAATGGATTGCTTTTTAGGATCATAGTATGCGTCAAAGTATCGAATACAGTAGCGCAACGTGTAATTTCTTGCGCGCGCCTATCCCTGTCTGTTTCAAAGGAACCTCTATGGCCACCGCCCGCACCACCATCGGCCGACTGCATGTCGCCACCGTTTTGCAAAACTTTATCGATACCGAAGTGCTGCCCGGTACTGGCGTCAAACCGGCCAAATTCTGGAAAGGCTTTAACTCCATCGTGGCCGATCTGGCCCCTAAGAATGCCGCCTTGCTGGCCGAGCGCGACCGCTTGCAAAGCGAAATCGATACCTGGCACCAAGCCCATCCCGGCCCGATTACCGACATGAAAGCCTACCAGGCGTTCTTGAAAGGCATTGGCTATTTGGCCCCTTTGCCCGCCAAATCGCGCATCACCACGAAAAATGTGGACGCTGAGTTGGCGATCCAAGCGGGCCCCCAGTTGGTCGTGCCCGTACTTAATGCGCGCTACGCCCTCAATGCCGCCAATGCGCGCTGGGGCAGCTTGTATGACGCGCTCTATGGCACCGACGTGATTTCCGAAGACGGCGGCGCCACCAAGCTCAGCCCCAGTGGCAAGCCCTACAACCCCAAACGCGGTAAAAAAGTGATTGCCTACGCGCGCAGGCTGCTCGACGACGTCGCCCCCTTGCGCAAAGGCTCGCACAAAGACAGCGTGGCCTATAGCGTGAAAAACGGCAAGCTGGCCGTGGCCCTCAAAGACGGCAGCAACACCAGCCTGGCCACGCCAGCGCAGTTCAAAGGTTTTCAAGGTGCGGCCAAAGCGCCCTCCTCGGTGCTGTTGGAACATCACGGCTTGCACCTGGACATCCAGATCGACCGCACGACGGCCATTGGCAAAACCGATGCCGCCGGTGTGTTTGACGTGGTGGTGGAAGCCGCACTATCGACCATCCTGGACCTAGAAGATTCGGTGGCAGTGGTCGATGCGGCAGACAAAGTGCTGGCCTACCGCAACTGGCTGGGCATTTTGCAAGGCACGCTCACCGAGACCATTAGCAAAGGCGGCAAGAGCTTTGTGCGCGGCTTGAACGCCGACCGTGTGTATACCGGTGCGGACGGTAAGCCCGTGGTGCTGCATGGCCGCTCGCTGCTGTTTGTGCGCAACGTGGGCCATTTGATGAGCAACCCGGCCATCACCTACACTGCCAAAGACGGAAGCATCCATGAAATCCCCGAAGGCATTTTGGACGCGGTAGTCACAACCGCCATCGCCATCCACGACCTGCAACGCACCCGGGCCGATGCAGCGGCGGGCATGGTGCGCAATTCGCGCAAAGGCTCGGTGTATATCGTCAAGCCCAAGATGCACGGCCCGGCAGAAGTAGCTTTTGCCGATGCATTGTTTGGCCGCGTCGAGGCCTTGCTAGGCTTGCCCGAGAGCACGGTCAAGCTGGGCATCATGGACGAAGAGCGCCGTACCAGCGTCAATTTGCAAGCCTGTATCGGCGCCGCACGCAGCCGTGTGGCCTTTATCAACACCGGCTTTCTAGACCGTACCGGCGACGAAATGCACACCGCCATGCACGCCGGCCCCATGATCCGCAAAGCCGAGATGAAAGCCACTCCCTGGATCGCAGCCTACGAGCGCAGCAATGTACTGACCGGCCTGGCCTGCGGCCTGCGCGGCAAAGCGCAAATCGGCAAAGGCATGTGGGCCATGCCCGACCTCATGAAGGCCATGGTGGAACAAAAAATCGTACACCCCAAGGCAGGTGCCAATACCGCCTGGGTGCCCAGCCCCACTGCGGCCACACTGCACGCCCTGCACTACCACCAAGTGCTGGTCAGCGATGTGCAAAAGCAGTTGGAAACTATCGACTTGCGCAAAGAGCGCGCCGGCTTGCTCAATGACTTGCTGACCATTCCGGTAGCCACCCACACCGGCTGGAGCGAAAAGGAAAAACAGCAAGAGCTGGACAACAATGTGCAAGGCATATTGGGCTATGTAGTGCGCTGGATTGACCAGGGCGTGGGTTGCTCCAAAGTACCCGACATCCACAACGTGGGCCTGATGGAAGACCGCGCCACGCTGCGCATTTCCAGCCAGCACATTGCCACTTGGCTGTTGCACCGCATCGTCACCAAAAAGCAAGTGCAAGCCACCTTCGAGCGTATGGCCGCGGTGGTGGACGGGCAAAACGCCGGGGACCCGCTGTACCAGCCTATGGCTGGTAATTTCAAGACCTCAAAAGCCTACAAGGCGGCCACCGACCTGGTTTTCAAAGGCCTGGCGCAACCGAGCGGCTACACCGAGCCGCTGCTGCATGCATGGCGTTTGAAGGTGAAAGCGCAGCGCAAATAGCCTGCTGCTTTGTTGCAAAAAATAAGGGCACCTGCGGGTGCCCTTATTGCTGGGCACGTGGGATCTGCTACACGCCCAAAAACCCGGCCAGCGCCGGATCGCGTAGCAAGTCCTGGCCACTGCCTTGCATCACCACCTGGCCTTTTTGCAACACGATAGCGGTGTCCGCGCGTTCCAGCACTTTGCGGTAGTCGCGGTCCACGATCAGGGTGGCGATGCCGCTTTGGCGTATGCCTTCGATCACGCGCCAGATTTCAGCCACGATCAAAGGGGCTAAGCCCTCGGTGGCTTCGTCCAGGATGATGAGTTGCGGATGCGTCATCAAGGCGCGGCCTATGGACAGCATTTGCTGCTCGCCGCCCGATAGTTCGGCACCCAGATTGGAAAGGCGCTCAGCCAAGCGCGGGAAGGTCTCCATCACCCTGGCAAACGGCCAGTCGCTGCGCCCGTCGGTACCCGGGCGGGCGGCCATCACCAGGTTTTCGCGCACCGTCAAATTAGGGAATATGCCGCGACCTTCTGGCACATAAGCCACGCCCAAGCGCACCACTTCATGCGGGCGACTGTTGGACACATCCACGCCAAAAGCGCGGATGCTGCCGCTGCGCTGCGTCACATGCCCGAGCAAGGTGCGGATTAAGGTGCTCTTACCCATGCCGTTGCGTCCCAGCAGGCCCATGGTCTGGCCGCGCGCGATGTCCACATCCACACCATACAAAACTTGGCCAGAGCCATACCAGGCTTGAATCCCGCGCGCTTGCAAAATTGGGATTTGCATCAGTGCTCCCCCAAATAGGCGACCCGCACTTCGGGACTGTTGCGCACTGCTTCGGGGCTACCGCAGGCAATGCGTTGACCGTTCACTAGCACGGTAATCACATCAGCCACGCGAAATACCGCATCCATGTCGTGTTCGATTAGCAGCATGGCGTGGCTGGTTTTAAGGGCTGTCAGCAGCTCCAGCATGCGTTCGGTTTCTTCGGCGCCCATGCCCGCCAAGGGCTCGTCCAGCAACAGCACCGAGGGTTGCGTCGCCAGGCACATGGCGATTTCAAGTTGGCGTTTTTGGCCGTGTGACAACAAACCTGCTTCGCGCTCGCGCAGATCCATTAAGCCCGCTTGGATTAAGGCTTGCTGCGCCGCCTGCAGGCTCTTGCTGCAACTCGCTGCGCTACGCCACCAGGCCCAGGCTTGCTGGTGCATGGCCTGTGCTGCGAGGCGGCAGTTTTCTAGCACCGTGAAGCTGGGGTAAATGGTGTTGCGCTGGTAGCTGCGGCCTAGGCCAGCGCGGGCACGGCGCGGCTGGCTCCAAGCGCTCACATCCTGACCGAGCAAATGCACCGAGCCCGCCGATGCTTCCAATTCGCCCGACAAAATATTGACCAGCGTGGACTTGCCTGCGCCGTTGGTGCCTATGACGGCGTGCACGCTGCCGCGCGCCACATCGATAGACACCTTGTCCAAAGCGGTGAGGCCCCCCCAGCGGCGGCTGATGCCGATGCCGCGCAGCAATATCTCAGGGCTGTGCATGGCCTGCCTTGCTTGGCGCTGTATGTGCCACATCGTGCCCGCCAGGCAGGCGACGCACGCGGCCCAGCCACTGCGCGGGTATACCTACCAGCCCGCGCGGCAGCAAAGCCACACTGGCAATGATGGTGAGCCCCAGGCCCAGATGCCAGTGTTTGGCAAACTCGCCAAAGATGGACTCCGAGCGGAAAAATTCTTGTAACAGAGCGAAGGCAAATGCGCCGATAAGGGCGCCGCGCAAATGCCCCAGCCCACCCAAAATAATGATGATGAGCACTTCGCCCGAAATATGCCAGCTCATCATTTCCGGGTTCACAAAGCCGTCTTTCACCGCAAATAAAAACCCGGCCAGTCCGGCAATTCCACCGGAGACTACAAAGGCCGCCAGTTTGTAGGGATAGGTAGAAAAGCCGGTGGCGCGCATGCGCTGTTCGTTCACCCGAATACCCGCTAAAGCATGGCCGAATGGGGAGCGACCCAACAAGGCCAAAAACACAAAGGTGGCCAGCAGGCAGGCCAAGGTAAAGCGGTACATCACCAGGGGCTTATCCAAATCCAGCCAGTCACCCAGCGTCGGTTTCATCATCAGGTAAATGCCGTCGGTGCCACCGCCCAAAGGGGTGTCGTGCACCACGTAATAGGCCATTTGTGCGAACGCCAAGGTGACCATGATGAAGTACACGCCCTTGGTACGCAAAGACAGGGCACCCACCACCAGCGCATACGAAGCGGCTAGCAACACGCACAGAGGCAACAAGGTCGCCAGCGAGGCTGGCCCGTCGGAGGGCGATAAAAGTACGGTGGCATAAGCCCCTATGCCAAAAAACGCGGCTTGCCCAAAGCAAACCAGTCCGGTAGTGCCCACCAGCAATTCCAGGCTGAGCGCCAGCACCGAAAAAATCATGATCTTGGTGGCCAAGTCGACACCAAACTTGCCCGCCACATGAGGAAATACCGCCAACGCCGTAAAGCAGGCCAGCACAAACAAAAATTTAGGAAGCTGCGCGCGCATCACCCAGCCTTGAACAAGCCGTCAGGCTTCCACAACAATATGAGGGCCATCAGGACATAGACCAGCACACCGGCCACCTGGGGCACCAGCACTTTGCCAAAGGTATCGACCACGCCAATCAGCAAGGACGCCAACAAGGCCCCGCGTATCGAGCCAATACCGCCGATCACCACCACCACAAAACAAATAATCAGCACCAGACTGCCCATGCCCGGATAGACCGATGACACGGGCGCGGCCACCATGCCGGCCAGCACCGCAATGGCCACCCCGGCGGCAAACACCACCCGGTACAAAAACTTGATATCAATGCCCAGGGACTGCACCATTTCGCGGTTGGTGCTGCCGGCGCGGATCATCATGCCCAGACGGGTTTTGGCGAAAACAAAGTACATGCCCAGCGCCAGCAAGAGGCATACACTAGAGATAAACAGGCGATAGACCGGGTACACCATCATGTCGCCTAGCGGGATGCTGCCGGACAAAAATTCGGGCGCCTGCACGCCGTGCACATCGTCGCCGACCAGCAGGCTGCGCAGCTCCTCGAAAACCAAAATCAACCCGTAAGTCATCAGCACTTGCTGCAAATGCTCGCGGGTGTAGAGAAAGCTGTAAAACGCCCACTCCAGCAAATAGCCCAGCGCCACGGCCAAGACCAAGCCCACTAGCAAAGTGCTGAAAAAACCGCCGCCCACCGTGGCCGCCACCAAGGGCGCCAGGGCAAAAGCCATGTAAGCGCCTATCATGTAAAAACTGCCATGGGCCAGATTGATAACGCCCATGATGCCGAAGATCAGCGTCAGGCCCGAGGCCACCAGAAACAGCAGCAAACCATATTGCAGTGCATTCAGGCACTGAATCAAAAACGTGGTGAGGTCCATAAAGATACAGGGCAGCGCCTAGCGCAATGAAGCGCTAGAACACAAGCCCTATGCATATCGCTCCAAACCCTTACATTTTGCAGCCGCGGCCCGGGTCGGCCAGTTTGGCACTGGCGATACCAATGACTTTGTTTTCCTTCTCTTTAGCGCTGGATTGGCGCAGGTAGAAGTCTTGCACTGGGTTGTGCGCCGCAGAAATAGTGAAGGGGCCGCGCGGGCTGTCGATCGTGGCCTTGCGCAATGCGGCCGAAATATCGGCGGACTTGGTGGCGTCGCCTTTGGTGGCGTTCAGGCCAATAGCCAGCATTTGCGCCGCGTCGTAGCCTTGCACTGCGTACACATCAGGCTGCATTCTGAAGGTCTTGGCGTAGTTCAGGCGAAATGCATTGTCGCGCTTGGTGTTGAGGCTGTCGGCGTAATGCAAGGCCGTGAACAAGCCATCGGCAGCAGCGCCCTCGGCATCGAGGTTGCCATCGGTTAAAAAGCCCGATCCATACAAAGGAATCGTGCCTTTAAGGCCCGCTGCCGCATAGTCCTTCACGAATTTCACTGCGCCGCCACCGGCAAAGAAAGTAAACACCGCATCCGGCTTGGTGGCCGCAATTTCAGTCAGCAAGCCCTGGAACTCTACGTTCGGAAAGGGCAGGCTCAATTCTTTAACCACCGTGCCGCCGCCTTTTTCAAAGCTTTCTTTAAAGCCTTTGACCGACTCGTCGCCAGCGGCGTATTTCCAGGTAATGGTGACTACTTTTTTGATGCCTTTTTTAGCCATCACTTCACCCATGGCGTAGCCAGGTTGCCAGTTGGAAAAGGAGCTGCGGAAAATATTGGATGCACACATGGCACCGGTGACGGCGTCGGCACCTGCATTGGGCACGATCAACAGCGTTCCGCTTTCTTTGGCGGCCTTGGCCATGGCCATGGCCACGCCGGAGTGGACGGTGCCGATCAACACATCGACCTGGTCGCGCTTAATGAGCTTGTTGACGTTATCCGTTGCCTTGGAAGGCTCGGACTCATCGTCCACTTTGAAGTACTCCACTTCGCGACCGGCGATCTTGCCGCCCAGCTCGGTGACATGCTGGCGAAAGCCGTTTTCGATCGCCGTGCCCAAGGAGGCAAAGGTGCCGGTGTAAGGCAGCATAAAGCCGACCTTGAGTTTGCCGGTGGTTTGCGCGCTCGCCAAACCGGCGCTCAAAGCAGTCAATGCCACAGTGGCGCCCGCCCAACGGGCCAGAGAGTTGACAGTGGGAAGCATGGGATGTCTCCTTATAGGTGTTGCAAAAAATGCGCTACTGCGGCGTTCAGACGCGCCGCTTGATCGCGGTGCGGCGCATGGCCGCATGCGTCGAAAATTATTGGTTCGGTAGCGGCATATTGCTGGGCCAGCGACTGAATATGGACCAGCGTCCCGTACTCATCGTCCATTCCCTGCACTGCCAACACCGGGCAATGTAAAGTCGCGATTGTGTCAGTAATTGACCAGGCCACAAAATCGGGCGCCAGCCAGGCCGCCATCCACCGGTCCAAGACGGCCTGCGCATCCCGGTGGTACTTCCCTAAAGCCGCCAGCAATGGCTTGCGAACCTCCGGCGCTTGCAAAGCCGCAATAGCGGCAAGGGTTTTGGGCTCCACCAACACATGCGGCGCCAGTGCAATGACTGCCCGGCAATTTTCTGGATACATGGCCGCGTACAAAAGGGCAATCGATGCGCCATCGCTGTGGCCCAGCAATACCGGTGGCTGGCGAACTTGCAGTGCTGTGAGCAAGGCCGGCAAGACTGCGCTTGCTTGGCGGTGCATAAAGTCGATGCCCCAAGGCCGCGGGTCTGCCAAGTCTTGGGACTGCCCATAGCCTGGGCGCGAATAGACCAATCCTGTGCACCCTAGGCTCTGACACAGGCGTTCCGGGAAATCCTTCCACATGGCCAAGGAGCCCAGGCCTTCATGTAAAAAAATCATGCAAGGGCCGGGCGCATTGCGCGCACCCAGCCATTGGTATTCGATGCGGGCCTGGCCCTCGGCATAGGCAATATCTTGCCATTGCACCGGCTCGCTCATGCCTGCCCTGCCGACAAAGCCCGCAGTTTGAAGCGCTGAATCTTGCCCGTTGCGGTTTTGGGCAGCTCGGCCACAAATTCAATTAGGCGCGGGTATTTGAAGGGCGCCAAGCGGTCCTTGACAAAAGCTTTGAGCGCCTCGGCGCTGACGTCCTGCCCGGCTTTGCGCACCACATAAGCTTTGGTTTTGGTCAGTCCGTCGGCATCGGGCACGCCGATCACCGCTGCCTCCAGCACCGCCGGGTGTTCGATGAGCGTGGACTCAACTTCAAACGGCGAGACATACACGCCGCTGACCTTAAGCATGTCGTCGCTGCGGCCACTGTAGGTATAGCTGCCATCCGCATTGCGACTGTATTTATCGCCGCTGCGTGTCCATGCACCTTGAAAGGTCTCGATGGTTTTTTCGCGGTTGCCCCAGTACAACATGGCGGCGCTGGGCCCGCGAATGAACAAGTCGCCGGTCTCGCCGTCGGGTACGGCCTGGCCAGCGTCGTCGCGCAGTGCGATGTCGTAGCCCGGCACCGGCCAGCCGGTGGTGCCATAGCGCACTTGGTTGGGTCGATTGGAAAGGTAAATATGCAGCATCTCGGTGGAGCCTATGCCATCAATGATGTCCACCCCGAAATGTGCTTTGAAACGCTGGCCGATGTCCGCCGGCAAGGCCTCTCCCGCCGAGGACACCAGGCGTAGCGCCATGGCCTTGGCCAAAGGCAAAGCAGGCGACGCCAGCATGGCCGCAAACAAAGTGGGCGCGCCATAAAAAGCCGTGGGTTTGTGTCCGCCCACGCCGCCTTGCAGGCGGTGGAACACCGCATCGGGCGTGGGCCGCTCGGCCATCAAGACGGTGGTGGCGCCCACGCTCAAGGGAAAGGTAAGCGCATTACCCAGACCGTAGGCAAAAAACAATTTTGCGGCTGAAAAGCAGACCTCCCCGGCCTGTAAAGCCAGCACATCTTGCCCGTAGAGCTTGGCCGTCCAGTAGGGGTTGGCATGGCTGTGCACCGTGGCCTTGGGCCTGCCGGTGGAGCCCGAGGAAAACAGCCAAAAACCGGGGTCTTGCGGGTGGGTAGACGCGCACTGCGCCAGGGCGGGCGGCGCCGCCAGCCAGTCCTCTATCGCGACGCAGCCTTCGGGCAGTGGCCTGACTGCGCGCGAGACGACCACTTGGCGCAGCTCGTGCGGACCCAGGGCCATGGCCTCTAACAACACTGGCAACAGGGCCTGCGACACCACAGCCAGTTGCGAGCGGCTTTTGGCCAACATATAGGCGTAGTCCTCGGCCTTGAGCAAGGTATTGGCCGCCACCGGCACGCTGCCGCAATGCATAGCGCCCAGAAAGGCGCAAGGCCAGTCGATGCAATCGTGCATGAGCAAGAAAACCCGCTCCTCGCGCCGCACGCCACTGGCCTGCAGTGCAGCGGCCACGGCGCGCACATGGTGGGCCAAGGCGTCATAGTGCAGCGCACGCTGGTCGTCCACATAGGCCAGGCGCGCGGGGTGTCCGACATTGCAGTCCAGCAGGTACTGCGCGAAATTAAACACCTCACCCTGCGGGTCCATCGCAGCGGTTTCTGCCATGTTCATTGCTCCTCTTTATCGCTGCGTCGCGGCGCCAGTTTGTAGCCCGCGGCCTGGGAATGGGGTCAGGCCATCGTGCTCAACAGGGCGCTCGCGTACTTGCGGCTTCTAAATAAATGCATTATTGTGCGTAAGCGGACCTTAAATTCATTTTTCCATCATGTCAAGCACTATATTGCATACCGACACAGAAACTTCTTCGGACAACGCGCCCAGCAGCGAGGAAAAACACCCCTATCTGGTCGGCCTGGGCCAGCGCGTAGGCGCGCTGCGTGCCCGCCGGGGTATGACGCGCAAGGCGTTGGCGGCGGCGGCGCAGGTGTCCGAGCGGCATCTGGCGAATATGGAGTACGGCCTGGGCAATGCCTCGGTGCTGGTGCTCTTGCAAGTGGCCAAGGCCTTGCAGTGCACTTTGGCCGAGTTGTTGGGCGATGTGAGCACCTCCTCGCCCGACTGGCTGATGATTCGCGAAATGCTGGAGCAATGCGACGCGCCCACGCTGCACCGGGTGCGTATCGCCATCGGCGAACTGCTTGGCACCGGCGGCGCGGCACACGAGCGCAGCACCCGTGTCGCCCTGGTGGGCCTGCGCGGCGCGGGCAAGTCCACGCTGGGGCAGATGCTGGCCCAAGACCTGGGCTACCCGTTTGTCGAACTGAGCCGCGAAATTGAGAAATTCGCCGGCTGCAGCGTCGCCGAAATCCAGGCCTTGTACGGCGCCAACGCGTACCGCCGCTACGAGCGCCGGGCCTTGGAGGAAAGCATACAAATCTACCCCGAGGCGGTGATCGCCACCCCTGGCGGCTTGGTGTCCGACCCGGCCAGCTTTACCCTGCTGCTGGGGCACTGCACCACGCTGTGGCTGCAAGCGGATCCGGCGGACCACTTGCGCCGCGTCACCGCCCAAGGGGATATGCGGCCCATGGCGGCCAGCAAAGAAGCCCTGGAAGACCTAAAAAGTATTTTGAGCGGGCGCCAGTCCTTTTATTCCAAAGCCCAATTTGCCATCAATACCAGCGCGCAGGACTTGAATGCCACTTTCGAACTGCTGCGGGCCACGGTGCGAGATTATTTGCAAATCGCGCCCTGAGCGGCAATAAACTGCTTGACAGGTATTGTATTTATGCATTATTCTGCATTTTCATCGAATTAATGCATTTTTATGCGTGTTTCAAAGTGAGTCCGCCATGCACCCTGAATCTTTTGTCAGTTACCAGACTGAACCCAGCCAGTACCGCCACTGGTCACTCAGCTTTGAAGGCCCCGTGGCCACACTCCATGCCGATTTCGACGAAAACGGCGGCCTGCGCCCGGGCTACAAGCTCAAGCTCAACAGCTACGACCTGGGCGTGGACATCGAGTTGCACGACGCCATCAACCGCATCCGCTTCGAACATCCCGAGGTGCGCACCGTGGTCATTACCAGCGCCAAAGAGAAAGTGTTTTGCTCTGGCGCCAACATCTTCATGCTGGGCCTGAGCAGCCATGCCTGGAAAGTGAATTTCTGCAAATTCACCAACGAGACGCGCAACGGCCTGGAAGACTCCTCGGCCCATAGCGGCCTGAAATTTCTGGCGGCGGTCAATGGCGCATGCGCCGGTGGCGGCTACGAGCTGGCGCTAGCCTGCGACGAAATCCTGCTGGTCGATGACCGCTCGTCCGCCGTCAGCCTGCCCGAAGTGCCTTTGCTAGGCGTGCTTCCCGGCACCGGCGGCCTGACCCGCGTGACCGATAAACGCCGCGTGCGCCATGACTTAGCCGATGTGTTTTGCACCAGCGCCGAAGGCGTGCGCGGCCAAAAAGCCAAAGACTGGCGACTGGTCGACGGACTGGCCAAACCTGCAGAGTTCGCCGCCCGCGTGCGGGAACGCGCACTGGCCCTGGCTGCACAAAGTGACCGGCCCGAAGGTGCGCAAGGCGTTGCACTCACGCCCTTGCAATGCACACGCAGTGCCGATGCATTGCACTACAGCACGCTCAAAGTAGAAATAGACCGCGCCAAGCGCAGCGCGGTATGGACCATTCAAGCGCCCCAGGGCGCGCAGCCCTCCAGCGCCGCCGACATTGAGGCCCAAGGCGCGCAGTGGTTCCCCTTGCGCATGGCGCGCGAGCTGGAAGACGCGATCTTGCATATGCGCACCAATGCGCTGGACATCGGCATCTGGCTAATCAAAACCGAAGGCGATGCCGCTGCCGTGCTGGCCATGGATGCGGTGTTGCAAGCGCAGGCCGGCCATTGGCTCGTGCGCGAAACCACCGGCCTGCTGCGGCGCACCTTGAGCCGTTTGGACCTGTCCTCGCGCAGCCTTTTTGCCCTGATCGAGCCAGGCTCGTGTTTTGCCGGTACTTACCTCGAATTTGCGCTGGCCTGCGACCGCAGCTACCAGCTGATGCTGCCTGATGATGCCGCAAGCACGCCGCACATTACCGTGGGCGAACGCAACTTTGGCGTTTACCCCATGGCCACCGGTCAAAGCCGTTTGCAGCGGCGTTTTTACGAGGAAGTGGGCCCGCTGGAGGCGGTACACGCCGCAGTGGGCCAAGCGCTGGATGCCGACGCCGCCCACGCGCTGGGTCTGGTCACTGCCGCACCCGATGACATCGACTGGGCCGACGAAGTGCGCATTGCGATTGAAGAGCGCGTGTCCATGTCGCCCGACGCCATGACTGGCCTGGAGGCCAATTTGCGCTTCAACGGCAAAGAGACTATGCACACCCGCGTCTTTGGCCGCCTAAGCGCCTGGCAAAACTGGATTTTTCAACGCCCCAATGCGGTGGGTGATAAAGGCGCGCTCAAGGTCTATGGCAAAGGCGAACGCGCTGCGTTTGACTGGAACCGCGTTTAAGCGCCCACACAGACATTCATTGATCCACACTACTTTACGACGCAATTCACCACGGAGTCCTTCATGTCAGCCATCAACTACAGCGAAAAAATCCCCAACAACGTGGACCTGGGCGGCGACCGCACTTTGCAGCGCGCCCTAGAACAATGGCAGCCCAACTTCATCAATTGGTGGGACGACATGGGCCCCGAGGGCACCACAGACCATGAGGTTTATTTGCGTACGGCAGTCAGCGTGGACCCGCAAGGCTGGGCGCAGTTTGGCCATGTGAAGATGCGCGACTACCGTTGGGGTATTTTTCTCAACCACGGCGAGGCCGATCGCAGCATCCACTTTGGTGACCACAAAGGCGAGAAAGCCTGGCAGGATGTGCCCGGCGAACACCGGGCCAATTTGCGCCGCATCATCGTCACCCAAGGCGACACCGAGCCTGCATCGGTGGAGCAGCAACGCCATTTGGGCTTGACCGCACCCAGTATGTACGACTTGCGCAACCTGTTCCAAATCAATGTGGAAGAAGGCCGCCACCTCTGGGCCATGGTGTATTTGCTGCACAAGCATTTCGGCCGCGATGGCCGCGAAGAAGCCGAGGCGCTGCTTGAGCGGCGCAGCGGGCAAGAAGACAACCCGCGCATCTTGCAGGCCTTTAACGAGCAAACCCCGGATTGGCTGAGCTTTTTCATGTTCACCTATTTCACCGACCGCGATGGCAAGTTCCAGTTGTGCGCATTGGCGGAAAGCAGTTTCGATCCGCTGGCGCGCACGACCAAGTTCATGCTGACCGAAGAGGCGCACCATATGTTTGTGGGCGAGTCCGGCATCAGCCGCATCATCCAGCGCACTTGCGCCAAGATGAACGAGCTCAAATCCGACGACGTGGGCCAACTGCGTGCGGCAGGGGTGATCGACTTGCCCACCTTGCAGCGCTATTTGAATTTCCATTTCAGCGTCACCATCGATTTGTTCGGCGCCGACGAGTCCAGCAACGCGGCGACCTTTTACTCCACCGGCATCAAAGGCCGTTATGAAGAGACCAAGCGCGAGGACGACCATGTGCTGCGCGGTCAGACCTACAAGGTGCTCAACGTGGTCAACGGCCAGTTGCAAGAGAAAGAAGTGCCCATGCTCAATGCGCTCAACGAAGTGCTGCGCGATGATTTCATCAAAGATTCAGTCGGTGGAGTGGAGCGCTGGAACCGCGTCATCGAGAAAGCAGGTTTACCGCATCGCCTGAGCGTGCCGCACAAGGCGTTTCACCGCAATATCGGCGCTTTGTCGGGCTCCAAAGTTTCGCCCGATGGCCGCGTGGTGTCCGAGAACGAATGGAAGGCCAAGGTTGCCGAATGGTTGCCTACGCCAGAAGACCGCGCCTTTGTGCAAAGCCTGATGGGCCGGGTGGTCGAGCCCGGAAAATTCGCCAACTGGATCGCGCCGCCGGCCATCGGTATCAACCGCCAGCCGGTGGATTTTGAGTACGTTCGGTTTAATTAATTGCTGCTTTTTTGCTGAGCCCGCGCGGTGGCAGTGACTTGCAGGTGCTAGGTGCGAAAGGCTTGGCTTACGGGCTGGACCCGCGTGATGGCAGCGGCAGGCAGGGTTCCTCATACGCGAGCGAAAAATCGTCACCCCGCCTGCCGCTGCCACCACGCTGCGAACGGCTTTGTTGGTGCGCAGAATGATTCAAATTGCCATTGCAGGTTAAGAAACGGTTACCTGCTGGCACTTTCAAGTAAGGTCCGCAATATCCGTGCTCTTTTGTTCCACGTCCACACCTGCTACTTCGCAGAGGCCATGCAGGCCGGGGCCGGGCGACGAACGATTAGCCTGCGTTGTGTGGAGCCCGGCCCCGGCCTGCGTGGACTCGGGCTCAGCCAAGCTGAGCGCGGGCCAGCGCGCAGCAACAATACGACCGAAGCGGGATATAAATTGAAGCCACAATCGCAACAACGACACCAAGAAACGATGCCATGAGCACAGACGCCGCCGAATTGCTACAGCAACATGTGATTGACCCCGAGGTCTGCATCCGTTGCAACACCTGCGAAGCCACCTGCCCGGTGGGCGCGGTCACGCATGACAGCCGCAACTATGTGGTCGATGCAGACAAATGCAACCATTGCATGGCCTGTGTGCCACCCTGCCCTACCGGCTCGATCGACCATTGGCTACCGGTGCTGCGCAGCAAGGCGTACACACTGCAAGAACAGCTTTCCTGGGACGAGTTGCCAGCGCCTCAAGACCATGGCACAGCGCAAGCTTCGCCCAGCATTGCGCAAGTCTCCGGCAGCACGGCGTTTGAGACGGCTAGCAGCTCGGTGCAGGCCGCCGCGATTACCCAGGCCATTGCGCCTGATGCAAATGGCTTGGTCGGGTTGGGCTCCACCTTGCCGCCCTGGTCCGCTGCGCATCCTTATACGAATTTGCATGGTCCCAAATCGCCCACACGCGCGACGGTGGTGGGCAATATGCAGGTGAACGAGGCGGGTACCGACAACGAAACCCACCACATCGTGCTGGACTTTGGCAGCATGCCGTTTCCGGTGCTCGAGGGGCAATCCATCGGCATCGTGCCGCCCGGTGTCGATGCCAGTGGCAGGCCGCACCATGCGCGCCAATATTCCGTCGCCAGCCCGCGCAATGGCGAGCGACCCGGTTACAACAATTTGTCGCTCACCGTCAAACGCGTGGTGCAGGACCACCAAGGCCAGGCCGTACAAGGCGTGGCCTCTAACTACTTGTGCGACCTGAACACCGGCGATAGCGTGCAAGTGATCGGGCCCTTTGGTAGCAGCTTTTTGATGCCCAACCACCCGGGTAGCCACATTGTGATGATTTGCACGGGCACCGGCAGCGCCCCCATGCGCGCCATGACCGAGTGGCGCAGACGCCTCCAAGCCAGCGGCAAGTTTGAAGGCGGCAAGTTGGTGTTGTTCTTTGGCGCGCGTACACAGCAGGAATTGCCCTACTTTGGGCCGCTGCAAAAACTACCTGCAAATTTCATCGATATCCACTTTGCGTTTTCACGCACGCCCGGCAAACCCAAGCGCTATGTGCAAGACGCAATGCGCGAAGCCGCGCCTCAACTGGTAGCCTTGTTGCAAGACGGGCAAAGCCATTTTTATGTGTGCGGCTTGAAAAGCATGGAAGAAGGCGTGTTGCAAGCGCTGCGCGACATTACGCAAGATGCTGGGCTGCACTGGCCGGCTATTGCCCAGGATTTGAAGCAACATGGGCGTTTGCAGTTGGAGACGTATTAAGTCACCCTGCACTGAGTTGCTCTCTTTCATGCACAGCAAAGACCAATGCAAACCCTATGAACCCCACCCTTCCCTTTGAAAAAATCCTGGTCATTGGCGCAGGCATTATGGGCGCAGGTATTGCGCAAGTGGCCGCGCAAGCCGGGCACAGCGTGTACTTGGTGGACGCGCGCGAAGGCGCGGCGCGCCAAGCCCATGCCAAGCTGCGCGAAAGCCTAGACGTGCTGCTTACCAAAGGAAAATTGACCCAGGTACAAGTAGACGGAATTTTGAAGCGCATCCAGCCGGTCGATAGCTTGGCCGACGCGGCGGATGTCGGTTTGGTGATTGAAGCCATCGTAGAAAACCTCGATACCAAACGCGCCTTGTTTGCCGAGCTGGAATCTTTGCTGGGCGAGGACTGCGTGCTGGCCAGCAATACCTCGTCTTTGTCGATTAGCGCTATTGCCAAAGGCCTGCGCGCACCTGGTCGCGTGGTGGGCATGCATTTTTTCAACCCCGTGCCTGTCATGAAATTGGTGGAAGTTGTGTCGGGCTTGCATACTTCGTCTGGCGTGGCGCATGCGATTTTCGAACTTTCCAAGGCCTGGGGCAAAGTGCCGGTGCATGCACGGTCTACGCCGGGCTTTATCGTCAACCGCATTGCCCGGCCTTTTTACGCTGAGGCGCTCGCACTTTTGCACGAACAAAGTACCAGCCCGCAGGTGATCGATGCCTGCATGCGCGCCATCGGCTTTCGCATGGGGCCGTGTGAGCTGATGGACCTGATCGGTCACGACACCAACTTCGCGGTAACGCAAGCGGTTTATGCAGCCAACTTCTTTGACAAACGCTATATGCCCTCACTGGTGCAAAGCGCTTTAGTCGATGGCGGCAGCTTGGGACGTAAAAGCGGGCGCGGCATTTACGACTACACAGCGGGCAGCCACCCGCCGACGGTGGATACGCAGACCCTGCCTTTGCCGGCCATCAGTCGCTTGCAATTGCACCGTAGAGCGCAGGACGCACAAACCCCGCCCGAATGGCCATCGCGCCTGCAAGCGGCAGGCATTGCCACGGACTTGGTGACAAGCAGCGACTGGACCGGCCTACAAATTGGAGACCTGCAACTACGCCAGACCGATGGCCGCCCTGCTTCCGCTTTGGGCGCACAGGTGGTGGTGTACGACTGGCATGTACCGCAAGGCGGCTCGGCGGTGCTGGCTTTTGCGGCTTCCAGCGGCGCCTCAGCTGACAACATCGCGCTGGCACAAGCGCTTTTGGGCGCGCTGGGCTTTGCGCCACAGCGCGTGGCCGATCAGCCTGGCCTGGTGGTGGCGCGCACGCTGGCTATGCTGGTCAATGAAGCCGCCGATGCGGTGCAGCAAGGCGTGTGCGACTCTGCAGGCGCCGATGCCGCTATGAAGCTGGGCGTGAACTACCCCGCAGGCCCGTTTGAATGGCTGGCCCGTTGGGGCGCACCTGCGGTAGTGGAAGTGCTTGAGGCGCTGGATACCCACTACCGGGGCGAGCGCTACCGCGTCAGTCCCTGGCTGCGCCACGCGCTGTGGCAAGCGCAGTACGCTGCATAAGCCTTCGCGCAGCACCCAATTTTTCCAAGCGAGAAAAACCATGCAAGACGCCTTTATTTGTGATGCCATTCGCACCCCTTTTGGCCGCTATGGCGGCGCGCTGTCGTCAGTACGTACCGATGACTTGGCAGCCATCCCCATACGGGCGCTGATGGAGCGCAACCCCGGCGTCAACTGGGCCGCCTTGGACGATGTGTTCTATGGTTGTGCCAACCAGGCCGGTGAAGACAACCGCAATGTGGCGCGCATGGCCGCTTTGCTGGCGGGCATGCCGGTGGAGGTGCCCGGCGCCACCATCAACCGTTTGTGCGGCTCCAGCCTGGACGCGGTAGGCAGCGCGGCGCGTGCCATCAAAAGCGGCGAAGCGCATTTGATGATTGCCGGGGGCGTAGAAAGCATGAGCCGCGCGCCTTTTGTCATGCCGAAAATGGACAGTGCCTTTGGCCGCAACAATGCGGTGTACGACACCACTATAGGCTGGCGCTTTATCAACCCCCTCATGAAACAGTTGTATGGCGTGGACTCCATGCCCGAGACTGCTGAAAACGTGGCGCAACAATTTGGCATAGACCGCCAAGCCCAAGACCGCATGGCCTTGCGCTCGCAAGAGAACGCGGTGCGCGCCCAAGACGAAGGCTTCTTTGATGCCGAAATCACGCCGGTCAGCATCCCGCAAAAGAAAGGCGATGCCGTGCTGGTGGTGCGGGACGAACATCCGCGCAGCACCTCCTTAGACGCCTTGGCCAAACTCAAGCCCATCGTGCATCCGCAAGGTACCGTCACAGCGGGTAATGCCTCGGGTGTGAACGACGGCGCTTGCGCACTTTTGTTGGCCAGCGCCAGCGCGGCACAACAACATGGCCTAACAACCCGCGCCCGTGTGCTGGGTATGGCCACCGCAGGCCTGGCGCCGCGCATTATGGGCTTTGGCCCCGCGCCTGCGGTGCGCAAGGTGCTGAGGCAGGTCGGGCTGACGCTGGCGCACATGGACGTGATCGAACTCAACGAAGCTTTTGCCGCCCAAGGGCTGGCTGTGCTGCGCGACCTGGGCTTGGCCGACGACGACGTCCGCGTCAACCCCCAGGGCGGCGCCATCGCCCTGGGCCACCCCCTAGGGGCCAGCGGCGCGCGCTTGGTCACCACCGCCCTCAAGCAATTGGAGCGTAGCGGCGGGCGGTATGGACTGTGCACCATGTGCATAGGCGTGGGCCAGGGCATTGCTTTGGTGATGGAGCGAGTCTAAGGTCGGCATTGTCGGCAAGCAGCTATCTGGGATGTTTGATGCGTGATGTGATAGCATCAATCATCAAACACCAAGGTACGCCATGCGAACTACCCTAGATATTGCCGACGATGTCCTGTTTGCCGCCAAGGAAATTGCCCAGCGCGAGAAAAAGTCGCTGGGCCAAACCATTAGCGAACTCGCCCGCCGCGCTTTTACGCAGCCCACTGATGCAAGTGGCTTGTATTCGCCCCCCGCACCCAGCGGTGGCTTGCAGGTATCTGAACGCTTGGCTAGCTACGGCATTAGCCCCCTGCCCGCCAGGGGTGGGATTGTTAGCAACGAACTGATTGAGCGCTTGCGCGATGCCGAGGGCATTTGATGCGCGCACTGCTCGATATCAACGTCCTCATTGCCCTGCACGACCGCGATCACATCCACCACGAACGCGCTGCGCTGTGGCTAGAAGCACACATTGCTGATGGCTGGGCCAGCTGCCCACTGACCCAAAATGGCTGCTTGCGCATCATGAGCCAGCCCGGTTACAGCAAACCCCAGCCTGTGTCCGCGCTGGTAGCCATGTTGCAAGGTTCCACCCGTACGACTTTTCATCAATTGTGGGCCGACGACATCAGCGTTTTGGATGCTGCGCGCTTTCACCACGCCCACATCCATGGGCCACGGCAATTGACCGACTTGTATCTACTGGGACTGGCAGTGCAGAACGCGGGTCGATTGGTGACCTTGGATGCACGCATACCCTTGAGCGCTGTGCATGGTGCGACTCCTGAGCATCTGGTCACTTTGTAAGTGCACCCCACCTCTTGGCGTTGGTAAGTTAGCGAAGGCACAATAGCTGCATGAATAATCAGCCACCGTTTATCGCCCCACAAAAATTTACTTCCGCCGCCCTGGCTTTGGCGCAAGTGCAAAGTATTTACACCCAAAGCATCGCGCACTTACGCGCCTGCATGCAGGCTTTTGTAGCCGGGGATGATCGCCTGGGCCATGTGCGCGCTTTCTATCCGCTGGTGCGTCTGCATACCGACACCGTCTCGCGCACGGGCAAGGCCGAGGGCGCGGGTCTGAGTTACGGCTTTGTCGCCGGGCCGGGGCGTTTTGAAACCACACTCACGCGGCCTGATTTGTACGAGCGCTATTACTTGGGGCAATTCCAATTGCTGCTCAACAACCATGCGGTAGAACTGGAAATTTGCACCAGCACGCAACCCATACCGGTGCACTTTTCTTTTGCCGACAACGACCACTTAGAAGGCGAGATGAGCGCCGAGCGCCGCGCCCGTATGCGCGATGTGTTTGATCTGCCAGACCTGGCCGCCATGGACGACGGTATCGCCAACGGCACCTACGCGCCCGGCCCCGGCGAGCCGCAACCGCTGTCGCTGTTTACCGCGCCGCGCATGGACTATTCGCTGCACCGCCTGCGCCACTACACCGGCACCTTGCCCGAGCATTTTCAGAACTTTGTGTTGTTTACCAACTACCAGTTTTATATCGACGAATTTATCGCCCTGGGCCGCGCAGCCATGGCCGACCCGAACAGCCCGTACAGCGCTTTTGTGGAGCCGGGCAACCTGACGACACGCCGGGTTGCCAAGCTTGGGGCCGCAACCCAGGCCGAAGGCCACAGCCCGCCGCGCCTGCCGCAAATGCCGGGCTACCACCTGGTGCGCGAAGACGGCAGCGGCATCAGCATGGTCAACATCGGCGTGGGCCCGGCCAATGCCAAAAACATTACCGACCATATCGCCGTGCTGCGCCCGCACGCCTGGATCATGCTGGGGCACTGCGCCGGACTGCGCAACACCCAGCAACTGGGCGACTACGTGTTAGCGCACGGCTACGTGCGCGAAGACCATGTGCTGGACGAAGAACTACCGCTGTGGGTGCCCATTCCAGCGTTGGCCGAAATCCAGGTGGCGCTGGAGCAAGCGGTAGCGGATGTCACAGGCTTGCAAGGCAGTGCTCTAAAAAATATTTTGCGCACCGGCACCGTAGCCAGCACCGACAACCGCAACTGGGAACTCCTGCCCGACAACCAAGCGCAGCGGCGCTTTAGCCAAAGCCGCGCCGTGGCGCTGGACATGGAAAGCGCAACCATCGCCGCCAACGGCTTTCGATTTCGCGTGCCTTATGGCACTTTGCTGTGCGTCAGCGACAAACCGCTGCACGGTGAGATCAAACTCCCCGGCATGGCCAACCACTTTTACCGCGAGCGGGTGGACCAACACCTGCGCATTGGCATACGCGCCATCGAACTCATGCGCGAACGCGGCCTAGACCAACTGCACAGCCGCAAGCTACGCAGCTTTGCAGAGGTGGCGTTTCAGTAAGGCTTGCAATACACCCGCGGGCAGATGCCTGCTGCTTACAGGGCAGGGAACAGATGGCACGGGTTTACTAATACGCGTAAATACTGGTACCCGCGCTTCCAACGGCAAAATACTGCGACGACGAACCGAATACGGCCAGAAGGTTATTGGTCGTACGCGTGGAGGCACTACTGACCGTCGTCCATGCCGGCACGCTAAGCAAGGGGCTGGTGTATACGTTGCCCCCATTGGCCACCACTAAAATTTGGTCATAGGACACGTTAACGGCATTGAGGACCGGCGCCCCGGCTATTGCAGGCTGCACCGTCCAGGTCAACCCGGCGTCGGTGCTCGTCACAACCGTGCCGCCCGTACCCACGGCGATGGCAGTATCGCCATAGGCGGCGATGCCTTTGAGCGCACCGGCTGGGCTGCCGGAGACGGTTGCCGCCGTCCAGGTGTTGCCATCTGAACTTTTGTAAATGGCGCCGGAAGAGGCTACTGCAATCCAGTTCGTTCCCACATAGGCCAAGCCATTGAGATTGCCTGCTGCGCCGTTGCCCGCTGTCCAGACGCCCCCGGGACTATCGGAATGCAGGATATTTCCACCATTACCCACCATGACGGTCTGCGTGCCGTTGCTTGCCACCGCATTCCAGGTCTGACTGGTGCTGGTGCAGCTTGGCGTAGCAAGGTCTGTACCTTGGCAGTATCCACCCGCGCCCACTGCTACAAAACCATCAGTGGCATTGCTATAGGTCACCCCGTTGAAACCAACGCTCGCGGGTGATGCGGCAGCCCAGATGATGCCGGACGTAGCGCCGACCGCACCTTTGTATATGGATCCATTGCTGCCTACGCTGATCAAGCTAGCGCCGCCGTCAAAAGCAATGCCGGTCATGGCATTGCTACCCATTTGCGCGCCGGCCGTCGTCGTGTCCAGCACCCAGCTGGCCCCGGCGGGCCGCGGTGTCGCAGAGGCCGAAGGGGTACTCGCTCCACCCGGCCCCCCCGAAGTGCGCCCGTTCATGGCAAATGCGTAGGTCACCCCATTGGCCAGCCCGGTAATGACATACGGAGAGCTGACATTTCTCGCCCAGATATGGTTTATCGTTGGGCTTGGCGTCGCTGAAATGCTAGGTGCTGCGGCGTACACCAGCCAATAATCAACACCAGGGCTTGCGTTCCACGTTATGGTGACTTTGCCTGCGCCAGGCGTTGCAACAATGCCACCCACAGGGGGATCGGCTGCCGCGCCACCACCCCCGCATCCGTTGAGCAAGAAACTAAGCGCGATTACCGCTATGCCGGCAAAAAGCAATCGCAAATTTAGTCGAAAAACCATGAGGATTGAACTCCCTAATCAAGAACTGTGATTCTGTGGCTGCGAGGTAAAGCGGTATGGAACTTGGCGACCGCAACACAGACCTTGGGCCATCATACCGCTGGGCGCGCGCCGCGGACGGCGCAACGCGTCTGCCTGAGCAGCCTGCCCTATCCAAAAACAGCGTGCGATCCAATGCCAATGGGCGCTGATGGCCAATCCACGACAATCTCCCCCCATGCCACACCCTGCCCCCCATACCGCTCTGTTTTCCGCGCGCCACCTGTGCAAGCGCTTTGGCGCAAATACCGTGGTCGATGACCTGTCTTTTGAGATTGCCCCGGGCGAATGCCTCGGGGTGATCGGGCCCAATGGGGCGGGCAAAACGACCACGGTGCGCATGTGCCTGGGGCTGACGGCTCCTGATGGCGGCAGCATCAGCGCGCTGGGCCTGCATATGCCGCGCGATGCGCTGGCGATCAAGGCGCAGATTGGGGTAGTGACGCAACTGGACACGCTGGACCCAGACTTCAATTGCGAAGAGAACCTGCTGGTCTATGGCCGCTATTTCGGGCTCAAGGACCGCGAGATTCAAAAGCGCATCCCGGCCCTCTTAGAGTTTGCCTCGCTCACCAGCAAAGCCAAGGCCAAACCGGGCGAATTGTCCGGTGGCATGAAGCGCCGCCTAAGCCTGGCGCGCGCGCTGGTGAACGACCCCAAGCTATTGTTGCTGGACGAGCCCACCACCGGCCTGGACCCGCAGGCCCGCCACCTGATGTGGGAGCGCCTGCAAGCGCTCTTGCAACAGGGTAAGTCGATTTTGCTGACCACCCACTTTATGGACGAGGCCGAGCGCCTGTGTTCGCGCCTTTTGGTGCTAGACCATGGCAAAAAAATTGCCGAAGGCAAACCACGCGATTTGATCGCCCAGCACCTAGAGCCCGATGTGGTGGAAGTCTTTGGCGTGGGCGCGCTACAAGTGCGCGAAGGCCCGCTGCGCGCTCTGGCCGCGCGGGTAGAGGTGAGTGGCGAGACGGTGTTTTTTTACACCGACCAGGCCGGCGCGCTTTTGCAAGCCCTGGCGGTCTACCCGCAGTTACGCACCCTGCACCGCCCGGCCAACCTGGAAGACCTCTTCCTAAAACTAACCGGACGCCAGATCCGCGAGGACGCTTGATATGCCTGATTCCCCCGCTTTCACCCCCCAAATCCAAAGCCCCTGGCGCGCACCGCATTTGACGCTGCGCTTTTGGCCAGTGTTTCAACGCAATTTGCTGGTCTGGCGCAAGCTGGCTATTCCCAGCCTCTTGGGCAATATCGCCGAGCCGCTGATGTGGCTGGTGGCTTTTGGCTACGGCATGGGCGCACTGGTGGGGCAACTGACCATCGACGGGCAACCGGTGCCCTACATCTTGTTCCTAGCCAGCGGCAGCATCTGTATGAGCGCGATGAACGCCGCGTCCTTTGAGGCACTGTATTCGGCCTTCTCGCGCATGCATGTGCAAAAGACCTGGGACGGCATCATGAACGCGCCGGTAGGCCTGGACGATATCGTGCTGGCCGAGATGTTGTGGGCAGCGTTCAAGGCGCTGTTTACCGTGACGGCGATTTTGGGCGTGATGCTGGCGCTGCAAATCAGCCACAGCCCTAAGCTGCTGGTGGCCTGGCCGGTGTTGCTCGGTGTGGGCATTACCTTTAGCTCGATGGCGCTGGTGTTTAACGCGCTGGCCAAGGGCTATGACTTTTTTACCTATTACTTCACACTCTTCCTCACGCCCACCATGTTTTTAGGCGGTGTGTTTTTCCCCTTAGAGCAACTGCCGCCTTTGGTGCGCACGGTGGCCGACTGGCTACCGCTGGCCAATGCGGTGGCGCTGGTGCGGCCGTTGTTTATGGACCAGTGGCCTAGCAATGTGCTGCACCACGGTGGCGTGCTGCTGGCCTATGCCGTGGTGTCGTTTTGGTTGGCGCTGGCGCTCACCCGCAAACGCTTCGGACAATAGGCCCTGGCCGCTATGCGCATCGCCTGCATTGCCGATGTCCATAGCAACCTGCATGCGCTAGAAGCTTGCCTTGCGCACGCGACTGAGCAAGGCGCAGAGCAACTGGCCTTTTTAGGCGACCTGGTCGGCTATGGCGCCTACCCACAGCAGGTGGTGAAGCGCGTCATGGCGCTGGCGGACGAAGGCGCGCTGGTAGTCCAAGGCAACCACGATGTGCTGGCCGCGCGTCCGCCTGCCCAGGTCACGCAAGTGGGCGAACAGGGCGCGGCCTGGACGCATGCCCAACTAAGCGGCGTACAACGCGATTGGCTCTTCGCGCTGCCCCTGTCACTGCGCTGGGAGAACTTGCTGTTAGTCCACGCCAGCGCCGACAAGCCCGAACACTGGCACTATGTGCGCGATGCACTGGCCGCGCAACGCAGCCTGGACGCGGCGAGCGCGCAGTGGCCCGCGCTGCGCTACGTGGCCGGTGGCCATGTGCACGCGCAATCGCTGTACTACCGCGGCATGGGTGGCGCATTGATGCCCTTCACCCCTTGGCCAGGCACCGCGATTCCGGTACCTGCACACCGGCAGTGGTTGTTTACCGCTGGTTCGGCCGGGCAGCCGCGTGATGGAAAAACCGGTGCGATGTACGCCTTGTTAGACACCGACCATGCGCAGCTGCGTTTTTTTCGGGTGGCTTATGACAATGCGGCAGCGGCGGCGGCCATACGTGCTGCCGGGCTGCCCGAGCCATTTGCGATGCGCTTAGAGGGCATCGCGTGAAACTGCTAGAAGACGGAAGCACCCTGGACGGCTTTCGCATCGATAGCTGCTTGCACAGCGGCGGCATGGCGCATATTTACCGTGTCAGCTATGCCGATGGCCGGGCAGACCCCGGCTTTCCCATGGCTATGAAAGTGCCGCGCATGGCCAGTGGTGATGGCGCAGAAAACATCGTCAGCTTTGAGGTGGAGTGCAACATCTTGCAAGCCCTGAGCGGGCCGCATGTGCCGCGCTTTGTGGCGGCGGGGGATTTGCAGCATGTGCCCTATTTGGTGATGGAGTATGTGCAGGGCCGCACGCTGCAACATTGGGTGGCCCAACACGCCGCGCTGGACGCCGCGACGATTGCCAAGCTGGGACTGGGCATGGCACAGGCAACGCACGCTTTGCACCGGCAAGACGCGGTGCACCTGGACCTCAAACCCGATAACCTGCTTTTGCGCAGCAGCGTCGCTGTGCGCACCGGCGCGTCAGACGCATTTGCCCATGCGGGTTCGCCTGGCGCTAGCGCTGGCGTTGCAGGCTCGGATGCGGATACCGCCGACCTGGAAGTGCCCGCCAGCCCCATGCTTTTGCTGGACTTTGGCTTGTCCTTTCATGCGCATTACCCGGACTTGCTGGCCGAGCAATTGCGCAAAGCCGTGGGCTCGCCGGCCTGGATTGCACCCGAACAAGTGGTGGGCGTGCGCGGCGATTTGCGCAGCGATATTTTTGCCATCGGTGTGATGCTCTACCAACTGTGTACCGGCCATCTGCCCTTTGGCACACCGCGCACGCCCGCAGGTGTGCGCCAGCGCCTATGGGTAGACCCGGTGCCCCCACGCACCTACCGACCCGAGCTGCCGCCCTGGCTGCAAGAAGTGGTGATGCGCTGCCTGGAGCCCGAGGCCGCGCGACGCTATCCCTCGGCAGCGCATCTGGCTTTTGACCTGGCCCACCCGGCGCAAATTGCCGTGAGCGCACGCGGGCACAACACCCAGCCCACCAGTTTTTGGACGCATACCAAGCGCTGGCTCAAGGCCGCCGGCATGCATTACCAGCCCAGTGCGCTGGTATCGGAGCAAATCAGCCAGGTGCCTATCGTGATGGTGGCCCTGCCCTATGAAAACGCCTCTGACGCGACCTTGTATTCACTGCGCGAAGCGGCTGCGCGCTCCTTAGGCATACGCCCCGGGGCCCGCCTGGCCTGCGTCACCGTCATCCCCGACAGCCTTAGCAATAGCAGCGTCGATGCGCAAAGCGAAACCAGCGTGCAGCGGCGCTACCTGGCTTGGCTGCACGAATGGGTACGCGCCCTGAACCATCCAGGCCACCAGACCAGCTGCCACATACTGGAGTCCGGCAACGTAGCGCAAGCCCTGATCGACTACGCCGTGGGCAACCAGGTCCACATGATCGTGATGGGCGCCGCCACCCATGGCCTCAAAACCCAGCGCCTGATCGCTACCGTACCCATTAAGGTAGCCATGGCCGCGCCCTGCACGGTTATCCTAGTGAAACAGGCTGTGCCTTTTGCGCACTTGGGCGAGGTGCATGAAGACGTAGCGCCGGACGCGGCGCAAAGCACGGCTTAAGGGCGGCAGGCATTGGCTCCTGTCATCGACCTCCATGCGCAATTTCTCAGAGCCTAGCCCATCGTGACCGCCGCCTACCTACTTTGGATTCGGTTTAAGTTTCTGGCGGCCGCAAGTTAGCAGCCGCCCAGCTCGGTGCGTATCGCGCTGGCTAGCGCTTGGTAGTCTTGCGCCTTGTTGTAAAGCTGCCCGCAGACCCGGAGGTAGTAGGCCCCGGCACAGGTCGTTATCGCAGTCTCCACCCGATACACCTCGGCCAAACGCTTTTGCAAGGCGGCGCAGGCCGCCCGACCACCTTGCAAGGCAGGCAAAGGCACCAGGCCCATGGCGATGGCATCGGGCGGCAAGATGTCTTTGGAAAGACCTAAGGCGGCCAAGACCAATTCGCGCCCGTAGCGCATGCGTTCCTGGTTCGCTGCACGCACACGCTCCCAGCCCAGGTGGGCGAAAAAATCAATGGCCGCAGGCGCTGCCAGCCAGGCGCTGACATCCACCGTGCCCAGCATGTCCCAGGGCGCGGGATAGTCCTCCGCGTCGCGCCAAGAAACTATGAGCGGACGCATGCGCGCCTGCCAGCGTGGCGCAACGCGGTACACCGCACTACCCAATGGCGCGCACACCCATTTATGCAAATTTCCAAACCAAAAATCGGCATCCAAGCGGTCCAAATCGAGGTTCAGTTGCCCTGGCGCATGCGAGGCATCCACGGCGATCGCAATACCATGCGCCCTGCATACATCGGCCAGTTGCTGCACTGGCAATATGCGAGCCGTAGCCGACGTAATATGGTCCACCACCAGCAAGCGGGTACGGGAGTTGATCGCCGCCTCGACCCGGGCCACTATCTGCGCCGCATCATCGTCCATGGGAATGGCAACTTCCCGCAAAACCCCGCCTGCGCTGGCCAAAGCGCGTTGCACGGCATACACCACTGCGCCGTACTCCTGGTCCAAAATAATCGCCTCATCGCCCTGCTGAAATGGAAATCCGCGCAAGGTGGTGCTGGCCGCTTCGGTAGCGTTGCGCACCAAGGCGATCTGTTCGGGTTGCTGACCTAGAAAGGCTGCGATGTGCGCGCGCGCAGCGGCCACGCGGTCTTGTGCTTCGCGGGCAAAAAAGCGCACCGGGTTTTCTTGTACCTGGTCCTGCACTGCGCGCTGTATTTCGCGCACGACCGATGGCACCGCGCCATACGAGCCATGATTGCAATGGTGCACCGTTGGGTCGAGCGCCCAAGCTTCGCGCTCTTCGTGTAGATCAAACATCATGGGTTGGTTTTAACCGGGATCCCATGCCCAAGCATATAAAGCCTTGCACGCAATATTTACCAGCCCCGTGCCAGCCTTGCGTTGCTCACCCAGGTGGCATGAAAACCATTGGGTACGCGCTGGGGTAACGCGATGCGAGCGACAGGCCCTTGGGCCACGTTGGCCGCGTCAAAAATACTCACATAGGAGCGCGCGTCTTGGGCGTCCCATACAAAGCCGACCAGGTAACCGTCGTCTTCCTTGACGTGCCGGTCTTTGGGCGCAAAGCTGTGTTCGCTTAGCCATTGGTGCATGCCGCCGTGGTAGGCGGTGCAGCTGCCGGTGTGCAGATCGTGGCGTGCGATGCCGCAAAAGCGCGGGTCTTCGGGCTGATCGCTGCTGCCCATCAGGATATTCCAGGCGTAGCGCGTAGGCTCGCCCATGCGCGCGCTGTTTATGATGGGGAACTCTTGGTTGAGTACATCGTCGAGTACGCGTTCGCGCGTTTGGCCGGTGCGTAAATTAAAGCGCCACTCGTAGAACATGCAGTCGATGCCCAGTTGCGCGATCAGGCGCGGCAGGCCCGTGGCGTCGGGCTGGCCACGGCCATCGCGCTGGGGCTTGAAGGGCGTGCCGGTCATGACGATTTCGACACCGCCTTGGCCATCGTCCTCTTCCCAGGCATTGGCCACGTGGTACATATAGGTCGCACTGGCCTCAAACCAGCGGATGTCTTGCGTGCTGCCATGGCGCGGGACGATACCAAAGCGCGAAGGCAGTTCGGGATAAAACGCGATTTTGTGGCGCCCCGCAGCCGCAGCGATGGGGTCTTGAAACAAAGGCAAATCGTGCAGCACGGTGTAGTTGCGCGTGATGGCCATGTCGTGCGGCAGGCGCGGGCCGGGCAGCGGCACAGGGATCAAGGTTGTGAGTACGCCGCTTTTATCGAGCACACCGTAATGCATATAGGGCGGCACTTTGCCGTAGCAAAAAAAGATGAATTCGCCGGTGCGTTCATCGACCTTGGAATGCGCTGAAATATGCAAACCAGCCAGGCGCGGGTCCAGCGCCAAGGTGTCCACGGTGGAAAGGTCGCCGGGCCGCACGCGATACACCTCGCCGCCCAGGTACCACATGGCCAGCAAGTGGCCGGCAAAGTATTTGACGTCGGTGTTGGCTGTGTTCTTGAGCGGCATGTCGGGCCGGTCTTTGCGCGGCGGGTCTTTGATGCCCTGCCACAAGGCGTGGCCGGCCTGGGTTTCTTCCTGCAAGCCCTGGGTGTGAATCCAGCGGTTCTGGTAGTAGGCGCGGCCGCCCTCAAAGCGTACCGCGTGCAACATACCGTCACCGTCAAACCAGTGGTAGCGGCCCGGCGCTTCGAAGCGCCGATTGGGGCCGTTGCGTACATGCATGCCGTGCAGGTCACGCGGAATCTCGCCTTGCACCTGCGTCAACTCGACCGTGATCTCTTCTTCCACCGGGGCAAAGCCCCCTTGCAGGGTAATGACGTCGTTAAATCCCATACCAAACTCCAATGTCTGCGCGCCGTGTTGAGTCTCTTGGCGCATAGCCTAAGGCAGTGGTTCCGGCCTGACAATCGGGGTATGCACCATGTTTTTGAAACCCTGACGCCCGATCTGGTCCTCGACGCCCTGGAATCGGTCGGCCTGCGCGGCGACGGCCGCCTGACCGCCTTGTCCTCCTATGAAAATCGGGTCTATCAGGTGCAACTGGAAGACGGCAGCGCGGTAGTGGCCAAGTTTTACCGGCCCGGGCGCTGGAGCGAAACGCAGATTTTGGAGGAGCACCACTTTGCGCAGGAGCTGATGGAGGCGGAGATTCCGGCCATCGGGCCGCTGCGCCTGGCCGGAGCCACGCTGCACAGCTTTGGCGGCTTTTGGTTTAGCGTGAGCCCACGCCGGGGTGGACGCCCACCCGAACTGGACGACGAAGAGGTGCTGGAATGGATTGGCCGCTTTCTGGCGCGCATACACACCGTGGGGGCGCGCAAGCCCTTTGCCAGCCGACCAGCGCTGGACTTGCAGAGTTTTGGCCGCGACGCGCGCGACTGGCTGCTGGGTCAGGACATGATCCCACTGGACGTACAAACGGCCTGGGGCAGGCACTGCGACGAGGCCTTGGCCCTGGTAGCGGCGCATCCAGCGCTGTGCGGCCAAGCAGCGACAAGCGGGGAGGCGCAAATACGCATGCTGCGCTTGCACGGGGACTGCCACCCGGGCAATATTTTGTGGACGCCGACCGACGCTGCCCTTAGCGCCGGGCCGGGGCCGCATTTTGTGGACCTGGACGATGCGCGCACCGGCCCAGCGGTGCAGGACTTGTGGATGCTCAGCAGCGGCGACCGCCGCCAGCGCAGCCGCCAATTGGGGTTCTTAGTGGACGGTTACGAGCAGTTCCGAGAATTTGACCGCGACGAGCTGGCCTTGATAGAGCCGCTGCGCACGCTGCGCCTGATCCACTACAGCGCCTGGCTGGCCCGCCGCTGGAGCGACCCGACGTTCCCGCAGAACTTCCCGTGGTTTGGCTCTAGTGACTATTGGCAGGGCCAGGTGCTCATGCTGCAAGAGCAATGCGAGGCCATGCAGGAGGCACCCTTGGTGGTGTGATGGCACGAGGCTTTGCAGGCCTCACAAGGTATTTGCCTTGCTACTGCGCGGCCACCTGCACCAGGCAGCAAGTGCAGCCCGTCCATCAAGCCTTGCTTGGCTCTTGCAATACCGCCGGGTCAAAGGGCTGGCGGGCAAACACGGTGCGCAACATCGGAGCGAAGTGCGCCAAGGGACGGCTGGGGTAGGCGGGGTCGAAGGCCGTCTGGTCGTACAACGCACAAAAACGCTGGCAACTGGCGAACCAAGGGTGGTCTGCATAAGCCAAGTGGCCATCATGGGGTTTGCCCAGGTGGTGCGCATAAAACTGCATTTGAAACAGGCCATGCATTTCCACCACCCAGGTCACTTCGGCGCGCACATAGGGCCTCAAAATAGCGGCGGCCATTTGCGAATGGTTGTCTGGCGCCAACACGTCGCCAATGTCGTGCAATAGCGCGGCCACCACCATGTCGATATCCGCACCATCATCCTCGGCACGCGTGGCGCTTTGCAGCGAATGCTCCAAGCGGCTGATCTGGTAACCCGGCAAGGACTCGCTCAAATCTTGCAAAGCCGCCAGCAAGCGGTCGGGCAGCGCTTGGATGTAGGCCTGCTCCAAGCGGTGCAGCAACTGGTAATCCTGCGCCGTGCCGTCTTGCATTTGGGTGAATGTCACGTGTTGCATGCGCGTCTTTCAGGTGAGGGCTTGGGGGTGCAGCGCGATTGTGCACCCAGGCTAGCGCGGGCCAAACGCTTATTCCGCATCTTGCGGCAAAGCGCGCGGGTCCATTTGCAAGGCGGCTTGGGAACTGGCGTCCATGATCACGTAGTCCGAACGCGGTGCGGGCATGTCGACGCGCTCTGCCTGGCCCAGCATGAAGTACCAGACCGTGCCTGCCAAGGCCAGCAAAACCAAGGCGAAGTACAGCATCAAACTCTCAGGGCCCAAATAGTCCATCATGCCGCCGGCCATGGTCGGACCTAGGGTGGCGCCTATGCCGTAGAGCAGCAAAAGGCCACCGGTGGTTTCCAGCACTTTAGAAGGCTCGATCAAGTCGTTGGTGTGCGCCACGCTCAGGCCGTAAATCGAAAACGAGAGCGCGCCGTACAAAACGCCCAGCATGACCAGCAGGTTTTCATATTCGCGCGCCAAATAAAAGCCCACGGCCGCGAGCAAAGAGGAAATCAGGCAGACCCAGATCAACATCAAGCGCCGGTCGTAGCGATCGGACAAATGACCCACCGGGTACTGAAACGCGGCGCCGCTCAAAATCGTAGCGGCCATGAAAGTGGCGGTGTGGCTGTCGCTAAAGCCGACGCCTTTACCAAACACATTGCCCAGGCTATAAAACGTGCCGCTGATCAGGCCCGAGCCCATAGAGGCAATGGCACCAATCGGCGAGATGGCAAACAAACGCACCAGGCTCATGGACGGTGCATGGGTTTGCTTGGGTTCGCGGATGGTCGTCATGGTGGTAGGCACCAAGGCGAAGGAAAACAAGATGGACGCAAACGCAAAGGGCATAAAGCCGAAGCGGTCACCGGCCAAAATCAGCCACTGCCCCAGCGCCGTGGACACGCCGCTGACCGCCATATAGGCCGCAAACACCTTGCCCCGGCTTTCGCGCCCGGCCACTACATTGAGCCAGCTTTCAATCACCATGTACAAGCCCACAATGCACAAACCGGTGGTAAAGCGCAGCAAGCCCCAGAACCAGGGGTTGGTCCACAAGGCATGCAGCACCGGCAGGGCGGAGGCCACCGAGGCCATCACGGCAAAGGCACGGATGTAGCCCACGCGGCGGATGAGGCCCGGGCAGGCATAGGTGCCATACACAAAGCCGGCGAAATAGGCCGACATGATCATGCCGGTGACCAGACCCGAATACTTAGCCAGACCCGCCTGCGCGCCAATGGCCACCGTTAAAAGGGCAATGCCCACCACCAACATGCTGACGCCCGACAGCAAGGAGGCCAGGGGCAGCGTGAGTCGGGAAAAACGGGGGAGTTGCATAAACAAACACAATTGCGAGCCGCAGCAAGACGGCGAAGCATCGATGGTGACACAGTAGCGCATGCCCCAGCCGCCAAAAGGCGACGTATTGCTAACAAAGTGGGACAATTCTTTCGATTGGCAGGCCCAAAAAAGGGCGCGCAGGCGCAGGTCGCTTTTGGCGGAAAATGCGTCGCACCTTTAGCACCTTGGTGCAGACAGTCGCCCTACAGTGGCATTTGGACGGAACCCTTGCATGCACCCACAAGACCCTTTGATGCAAGATCGCATCGATCTGGCCGCTGCCTTTCGCTGGGCCGCGCGCTGGGATATGCATGAGTCCATTGCCAACCACTTCAGCCTGGCAGTCTCCGAAGGCGGCACGCGGTTTTTGCTCAACCCGGTGGGAAGCCATTTTTCGCGCATCCGGGCCAGCGACCTGCTGCTGCTCGATGCAGATCACAGTGGCGAGGGCATCGCCGCCTTGGGCGCCGACCCCACCGCCTGGAACCTGCATGCCACCTTGCACCAGCGATTGCCACAGGCGCGCTGCATATTGCACACCCACATGCCCTATGCCACCGCGCTGTGCTGCCTGCAAGACTTTGAATGGCTGGCGCTAGACCAAAACGCCTGTCGCTTTTATGGCCGTATCGCCTACGACCGGCACTATGCGGGTATGGCGCTGGATACGTCCGAGGGCGAACGCGTCGCGGCCCTGATGCAAGACGGCAAAAGCGTGCTGTTTTTGGGCAACCATGGCGTAATGGTCATTGGCGACAGCGTGGCCCAAGCCTTGGACGAACTCTATTACCTGGAAAAAGCCGCCAAAGTGCAGGTGCTGGCCCTGTCCACGGGCCGGCCGCTGGCCCTGATACCGGAGGCGGTGGCACGCCAGGCCTGCGCCCAATGGAACGATTACCCTACCGACGCTTGCGCCTTGCACTTGCGGGCGCTCAAAGCCATCCTTGACCTTGAAGAAACGGACTACGCACTATGAACCCCAACGTCATCATTACCTGCGCACTCACGGGTGCGGGCGACACCGTCGGCAAGCACCCGGCTATCCCGGTCACGCCCACGCAGATTGCGGCGGCGGCGGTGGAAGCGGCCAAGGCCGGCGCCACCGTGGTGCACTGCCATGTGCGCAACCCTGCGACCGGACAATTCAGCCGCGACCCTGCTTTGTATGCCGAAGTCATGGACCGCATCCGCGATTCGGGCATCGATGTCATCGTCAACCTGACCGCCGGCATGGGCGGCGACCTGGAAATCGGCGCCGGTGAGAACCCCACACACTTCGGCCCCAACACCGACCTGATAGGCCCCATGGCGCGCCTGATCCATGTAGAACAACTGCTGCCCGAAATTTGCACCTTGGACTGCGGCACCCTCAACTTTGGCGACGGCGACACGATTTATGTCTCCACCCCGATGGCGCTGCGCGCCGGGGCCAAGCGCATCACCGAGCTGGGCGTGAAAGCCGAACTCGAAATCTTTGATACCGGCCACCTCTGGTTTGCCAAGCAAATGATGAAAGAGGGCCTGCTGGACAACCCGCTGTTCCAGCTCTGCCTGGGCATTCCATGGGGCGCACCCGCGGACACTACCCCCATGAAAGCCATGGTGGACAACCTGCCGCCGGGCGCAGTGTGGTCGGCTTTTGGCATTGGCCGCTCGCAAATGCCGATGCTGGCGCAA
>CANFLU010000018.1 GCA_947447975.1 Comamonadaceae bacterium
ACGTTGATAGGTCAGGTGTGGAAGCGCAGTAATGCGTTAAGCTAACTGATACTAATTGCTCGTGCGGCTTGACCCTATAACTTTGATTTGCTAAACGCTAGAAATAGCGAACAAGCTTTTCAAGGAAGTTATGCCAAGTTGACGCATTCAAAATCCTCGATAGAGATATTGAGGTCGAGAAATCGATGAAGCTGATTAGCTCTATAAATTGGTTGCTTTGTGTTTGCCTAAGGGCGGCACAAGGTGACAAAAAGTTATGCCTGAGGACCATAGCGAGTTGGTACCACTCCTTCCCATCCCGAACAGGACCGTGAAACGACTCAGCGCCGATGATAGTGCGGATACCCGTGTGAAAGTAGGACATTCTCAGGCTATTAAAGCGAAAAAGCCCGGTCTTAGGACCGGGCTTTTTTTTGTCTGTCGTTTTGTAATGGGTGAGGCGTTATTGGAACAGTTCATCCTCTTCTAGGCATCCTCCAAGGCAACATCAGTCGCACTGGCAGCGACACCAAACGCGGTATGTCCAGGGATTCATGAACGGCCGTCACATCCTCGCCGAGCAGACGGGTGCGTAGCAGAGAGCGCACGTAAAACGGCGTGTCTTCCAACGTGTTCACGATTTGCGGCGGCTGGCCTGGTTCGCTACTCATGGCGCGCCGTATCCGCCAAGCTGAGGTGGGCAATGCGTGGCGGGGTGGGGCATCGAAAGCTGTGGTTTCGCCATTGCGCGCAAAGCGTTGTGCCACCACCCGGCCCGGGCCGTCACGGGGGCGTACGTCGTAGACCACGGCGGTGTCGCCATTGGCCATTTCTGCGCGCGCCCAGTCCCAATCGCGAAAACCTTGCTCCACCGGTTCATCGCCCTCGTTGGAGTCCATATAGGCGTGCCCTGTCCAGCGCGCGCTAGGGTGGTCTAGTTCCACTTCCACGCGCGAGCAGGGCGCTATCGGACCCCATCGGTGGCGGCCTGCGTTGTCTAGGGGCGTGACAAAACTGCACAGGCCTTCGGGCCGCACGGTGACGCGGCCCCGCACGCGCATTGGTATTGGGACATTGATTTCGTCAAATTCGATGAGCAGCGCCTGGCCATCCCAGTGCAGGCTACTGGGGCCTATGCGGTAGTGGTCTGCGCTGCGCTCTATATGCGAGCGCCCGCGCTCGGTCATGGCCCAGCGTTTGCCCGCTTTGCCATACAGGGCGACGTTGAGTGCGCAAAAGTTTTCGGCCTCGGCCGCGCCGCCGCCCAGCTTGCGCGCAAGCGCGTAATAGGGCGAGAACACGCTGCCCACAAAGGCAATGATGGACAGGCCGTGCTGGCCGTCGTCGCTTAGCGCGTCGACATACCACCAGAGATAAGCACCCGGCGCGACCGGCTGGTCGAATCGTGGTGCGCCATCAACGTGGCGGCCGCCAACCGGCCCGACATCGCCGCCATCGGCACGCCCGGCCCCGGATGCACGCTGCCCCCCGCCAGGTACAGACCCGGCACCGGGCTGCGCGCCGAGTGTCGCGCAAAGGCCGACATCCAGCCGTGGGTCGCCTGCCCATAGAGTGCGCCCCCGCTGCCCGGAAACAGGCGGGCAAAGTCCTGCGGCAGCGTGCGTACCCGTTGCTGCGGCTGCCATTGCAGTTCCAGTCCACAGTGGCGCATCAAGTCCAGGCTGTGCGATTCGCATGTATCTATCTCCCCTGCATCAAAACTGTGGGTGTCGCCGTCCGCCGGTGCATTGACCAGACACAGCAAGCGCTCCGGCCCGCTGTGTGCCAAACCGCTGTCTTGCCGGTCTTGCGCGCACACATACACCGTGCCTTGGCGCGGCAGCCTGCGGCGCTGAAAAATATCTTCAAATTCGCTTCGGTAGTCTTTATCAAAAAACACGTTGTGCCGCACCAGCGGAAAACCACTGGCAGTGGCGTGCATCGCCATGGTAAATGCCGACAGCGAACGCGCTGCGGCAGGCACGGGTTTGAAAGAGGTGCGCAGCGTATCGCCCAACAGGCCTTGGCCTAGCGCCGCCACATCGCCGTTGAACACCACGTCGTCTGCGGGGATGACTTCGCCCGAGGCCAGTTGCACGCCGCTGACATGGCCCTTGGCTAACAAAATTTGCGTGCAAGCCTGGCCATAGCGGGGCTGCACGCCATGCTGTTCCCCGAGAGTGGCCAAGGCCTGCGCCACCGCGAACATACCGCCTTGCACCGACCAGACACCATCGAGCTCCACTTGTGCGACCAGCATCAAGGTCGCGGGCGCGGACCAAGGCGAAGAGCCGCAATAAGTAGCGTAGCGGCCAAAGAGCTGCTGTAAACGTGGGTCATGAAAATGCCGCCCCAGACTGCGCCACAGGCTGGCAAACGGCCCCAGGCCCGCCAGCGTGGCCATGCCACCGACACCCAAGTCGCCCACCATGCTGAGCAAGTTGGGCCGCTCGCTGCGGATATAGGGTTTTTCTAGCGCGTCATACAGCGCGCGGGTTTGTTGACAAAAGCCTAAAAAGCGCTTGGCCTCTTGCGGGCTGCTAAAGCGGGCGATGGCATCGGCGCTGGCCTGGGTATCGGCCAGCAAGTCCAAGCGCTGCGCGCTGCCGCGCCACGCATGGCGGGCCAGCACCCCGATGGGCTCCAGCGTCAAGATGTCGCCCAAGGAGCTGCCCATTGCGGCGAGCATCTGCTCTAGCACCCAGCGCATGGTAAATACGGTGGGTCCGGCATCCACGCCCACACCATCGACCAGGGTTTGGCGTATTTTGCCGCCTGGTGTCGCTGCAGCCTCGACCAAGGTCACGTCCAAGCCCCGGTGCGCTAGCACCAAAGCGCTGCACAGGCCACCTATGCCCGCGCCCACCACCACTACGCGGCGGGTGCGTAAGGGGTCAGCCATAGTCGCGGTCTTTCCAGCGACCTTCTATGGAAATAGGAACAAAGCGGGCGAACATGGATTCTGAAAAATACTGATTTTGCGCCGCTGCTTTGATGGCCTCTAGGTGCGGCCCCGAGCGCGCATACGCATCCATGGCCGCCACACTGTCCCACACGGTAAAGGTAGCCTGGCGCAGAAACGGCGCTTCGCCCAAGCCCACGGCCAGTTGCACGCCTTGCACGCTTTCGATCGCGCTTTGCGAAGGCGGCGCGTGTTGCCAAAAAGCCGAGGCTTTGCGCAAGTGAATCGAGGCGCGTGTCAGTGCCGCGATAGGGCCTTGGGTGGGTGCGCTGCGGGTCACATCCAGTGCCGTTCCGTCCCAACTGCCCCGGCAAGACCAGGTGCGCAATTGCAAAACACAGAGTTCGCGGGAGCGTTCGCGGTAGCCTTGCATCAGGGCAGAGTGCGCTAAAAAATCCGCAGCGGCCAGTGCGGTATGAAACACCAGAAAAAGTCCTTGGCGCGAGCTGCTGGGCTTGAGGCTGAAGCCGCCCTCATAGCCACTGCCCAGCACTTTGGCGAAACGTACACCGTCAATTGCTAACCACGGGCTGGGGCCTTTGACAATGCGCGTCCAACCCCACACCAGTGATGCCGGCGCAATATCTGCCAGTACCAGCACGATGGTCTGGTCGCTGTCCTTGCTCGCGTTGGCGGCATCCATGTCTGGGTGTCCAAATAAAAAGGCCTCCACCGCAATGTGTGGAGGCCTTGTGGTTTTTTTTCGAGTTTAGGGCTTGGCCAGGGCCTGCAACTCGGGATAGTCTTTGGCCATTGCGGCGCCATACAGCGGCTTGTAAGCGCCTTGGTGGCAGGTAGTGCAATTGACCTTGGCTACATCCCCCTTGGGCCCCAGGCGTTCGGCCGGGAACTTGTCGGTGAGTGGGACCATATAGTCGTTATTCAGATCACGCGCCATACGGATGCCATGCCATGCCGTTACCCGTTGCGGACGCGATTCCTCCCAGCCCTGAAAGTTGCGTGTATTGTGGCAGTAGGTGCAATTGACGCCCAGCGACTCGGACATATGGACCATCAGCGAGTAGGTATGCTCGGTTTGCTTAGTCGATGCGCGGTTGGCGTAATTGCCTACCCCTGCCATGGCCTCATTGCCATTGACGCGGATGGGGGCTGCGTCTTTCAGATAAGGCGTGAAGGGATCAAAAGGCAGGGAGCTTAATCCAACGGATTTGGATGCCAGGTTTTGTCCGGCCAGATCGCCCATGGCGCTATTGGCGTACTTGCGGTCTTTGGGCGCAAACCAGACATTGGTCGGGATGTTGTTACCCCGATGGCAGGTGTAGCAGGTCACGCCCGTCTCGGCCACGTGCGACTTCCAGTCCTGGTTGACACGTTGCGTCATTTGGATCATGCGCCGCGCCACCACCTTGGTGTACTTGGTGTCCTCGGCAAAGTTCTCGGTGTTGTGGCAGTAAGCGCAACCGGCATCGGGGGCCACCCATTGGGTAATGGAGGCCATATGGCGGTTGAACTGGGACACGCTAAGGTCCCCGAGCACTTGCACGTTTTTATACACTTCGCTGGCCTTGGGGCCATCCGCTGTCGCAGCATCGGCAGGGGCCGGTGCCTGGTTGAGCGAGGCTTGTTTGAGCAAAGTGCGCGGGTTGTAAATCTGCTCCATGCCGGTGCCCCGGTAGCCGGTTTGTACCGTCTCAATAGGAGGACGCTCACAACCGGTCAGCAGACCGGCGGCCAGCGGTGCAAGCAGGGACAGCGCGAGTTTCATTGTCAGTTTCATGGCTTGGCTCCCAGGATTGCCGGATCGATAACCACCGGATTGCCCAGCGGGTAAGCAGGTACGACATGGTGTTTGACCGACCACAGATACCAGTTGTCCACCACGGTGCCCGTTAGCAGAATGCCGATACCACCCACCAAGGGGCACAGCACGGCGAACCACCAGGCCCAGCGGTGAATAGATTCCATGGTGGCGTTAAAGCCCATAGTCCAGCGCCAGAAGAGTGCGGCGCGTTCCGACGCGGTACCGCGGTCCACAATCTGCTCGATTTCGCGTTCGCCACCGTAGCGACTCACCGCCAAAATCGTGGCACCGTGCATGGCAAACAAAAGCACCGAGCCGTACAAAAAGACGATCGACAGCGCATGGAAGGGGTTGTAGAACAAATTGCCGTGCCGCAGCGACAGCGCAGACACCCAGTCGAGATGCGGGAAGATGCCAAACGGTACCGCTTCAGACCAGCTGCCCATCATGATGGGGCGGAACAATCCGCATACCAGATACAGCCAAATTGCCGCAGCAAAAGCCCAGGCCACGTGCGTACCCAAACCCAGTTGGCGTGCGCGCCGGTAGGTGCGGGCCCACCACAGCAAGATGGACACGGTAAGCATAAAGCCGACGATCAACCACCAGCCGCCTTGGGCCAAGGGTGGAATGCCCAGACCATAGGCGGGCGCTGGCGGCTCCAGTGCCAGCCAGAACAATTGACGCAGCAACTGGATAGGGTTCCAGTCCACCGAAGCGAGCATATTGAAGCCGATGATGTTGAATGCCGCGATACCGAAAATCAAGGACGCTACGCCGAGCGAGCCTAGGTATATCGGTCCGATTTGGGCATTGCCAATGCGTCCAAGCAAGTGCCAGAGAAAGGGAGTGCCGGTGCGCTTGTCATCGCCGCGCGGCAGATCCACGCCATGGTGCGTGGGACCAACCGGCTGCACCGAGGTAAACAGGTTTTGATATTGGGCCATGTCAGTGTCCTCCGTGTGTTCAGGTACGCCAGATCGGCATGTTCAGCCACCAGCCCCACCACTCGGGCCAGGCACCGGTCCAGAAAGGTCCGCTGACCACGATGCAGACAATGCCGAACCAGACTCCAGCCAGTGCCAGAAACAAGCCCAGACGGTGAATGCCCAAGGTGCCTACCGAGTAGCCGATAAAGTCGCGAAAGAAGGTGTCCTCATGCTCTGGCGTCTTGACGACTTCGCCCTTGCCGGGGTTGGTAGCTGAAAGCACCAAGCCGCCGTGCATAGACAGCGCCAGCACCGTTGCAAAGAACAGGCTTGCGGCGATCATGTGCCAGGGGTTGTAGTGAAAGTGCAGGTACTGGTAGGCGGTGTTGCTCACCCAGTCCAGATGGCTGTAAATGCCATACGGAAAAGCGTGGCCCCAAGCACCCATTAGCACCGGCCGTATCACCTGCAAACTGACGTAGGCCAAAATCGCCATGCCAAAGGCAACGGGTACATGCAAGCCCATGCCCAGCTTGCGGCAGATTTCGACTTCGCGCAGCGCCCAGGATACGAAAGCGCCAATAGCGCACATCGTGATGAGCTGCCACAAACCGCCTTCCATCATCGGCGCAAAGCGCAGGCCATACGAGATGTCAGGCGGGGCGATATTGATTTGCCAGAGATTCCAGGTCGGGCCCATGGCCGCGCCCCATAAAATCATCATGGTGCCTAGTGCGGCAAAGAAAATCGTCGTGATTCCGAAGAATCCGACATAAAAAGGGCCGACCCAAAAGTCAAACAGGTCGCCCCCAAAAAGCGTTCCACCGCGCACGCGGTATTTACGTTCAAAACTCAGCATGGACATAGTTGCATCCTCCGACCTGTATACGGTCTAACGGTTCCAGCGCGGCGAGGTCAATGGTTCGAAAAAGACAGACGCAGGGTTCAAAAACATGAGCCACGTGCGCCTGCCGGAATAAAGACCAAAGGTCCTTACTTTTGCGGCAGAGCCGCGTTCTGAGCAGCCTTCGCGGCCTTGGCCGTATCGGGATGCCAGCTGTTGATGTTGTAACGATCGCCACTGATCTGGATCAGATGAATCGTTGTTGACACAAACGCGATCAACAGTCCTGTTAACACGACCGCCTTGCGCGGGTCTATCACACGCCAAATGCGCCACATAGGAATTTCCTTTCGTTAACTCAATTGAGAAATTACGGTATAGACAGCAGATTTCACGCCGACCAGGGTGGTCGTCGATCCCTCCGCTCCGGGTAGCCAGGTGCGCCAGTTAAGTGCCAGCAACTGTCCAACCACGGCGAGCGCCATGAACACACAAAAGATCAAAACAAATATCATCCGGTAGCCATTGAGGTGGCTATCAGAGCTAAAAGTTGGATCCGTTTCGTTTGCTTGGGCCATACATACCTCCATTTTTTGGCTCGTTAGAACCAGGGACGCCAGATCCACACCAAGCTGTGCGCGAAGAACGCGCCCACGGCCCACAAGATGTACCCTTGTACGTAGTACTGGTGGAACTCCTGGGCCTCTTCGTCTGTCAGCCCTGAGGGGTTAGCTGCATCAGTCATAGTTAGTGCCTCTCACAAAATGCCTTTCGGCGACTCTCCGCACCCGGGTGGGTACGGAACGGACTGCCACAGCACGCATGCCACGGCAGTTGAACCCCCGGACGAGCCGGAGGATTGACCGATCGGATGAACACCACAGCACGGCTTTCACGCATGTGCTCCAGCATTTACCTGACCGAACAATTCAATAAACCTTTGTGCCTCGACCTGCGAGCGGCCGGTTTCGCGCGCATCGCGCTCTGCCTGATCGCGCATGCGCTTGGCGGCAGAAATACGTACCAACACCGGCTGCTGCTCCAGCAGTTCTTCCATGATTCGCTGGGCCTCAGGCTCCCAGGGCAGCAGCGAGTCATCGATGGCGCGGCTGGGGCTCGCTTCAATCTTGTCCAGCTCGGTGCCCAAGGGCAAGATGTGGAACAAGGCGTCAAACAAAGCATTGCAAAACTCTTGAATGATGTAGGTGGCGCCGGCATAGCCCATAAATGGCGTACCCGTATGGCGACGGATGATGGGCAGCGGAAAACTAGCCGGGATAAAGCTGGTTTTCATCATGCCGCCGCCCCCGCATTCCGCCAGGTAGATGCGTTCGTTGTAGCTGCCGTAGAGCACCAGCGGTGTTTTTTCGGTCACCAGTTTGCGCACCTCGGCGTTATCCGTTTTCGCCCCAGCTAAACGGGAGACTGCAAAGTTGCAGGGCAGACCCATTTCATCTTCCAGGAAGTGGCGGATACCGCGCGTATAGGTTTCGTTGGCCACTACGCCAAAGTTGGCGGTGCCAAAAAAGTCTTGTGTCACCGAGCGCCACAAGTCCCAGATCGGCTTGATGGTGCTGTGCTTTTCGCGTTCGATAAAAGGCTCTGGGTCCAGACCCAGCAACTCGCCCAGTTTGCGCAAAAACTTGGTGGTGCTGTGCAGGCCGATGGGCGCTTGCAGATAAGGCCGCTCTAGCGCCTCGCACAGCATGCGGCCAAATTCGCGGTACATGCAAATATTGACATCGGCTTCCACCAGGCGCGACACGTCCGCCAAATGGCTGCCCAGTGGGAACACCATGTTCACCTCGGCACCTATGCCTTGCACCAAGCGGCGAATCTCGGCCAGGTCGCTAGGGCAATTGAAAGTGCCGTAGCTCGGCCCGATGATGTTGACGCGCGGACGCTCACCAGCTTTGCGTTCGCGCTGGGGCACTTCGCGTAAGCCATATTGCTGCCACAACCAGAACATGGCGCGGTTGGCGCATTGCCACTGGTCTTCGTCAATCGTTCGCGGCAAAAAGCGCTGCAAATTCGTACCTTCGGGCGTGACGCCGCCGCCAATCATTTCGGCGATGGAGCCCGTCACCACCACAGCAGGAAGGTCCGGGTCCAGTGCCGCGTGGGCGCGGCGCATCGCGCCTTCGGTGCCTTCGCGCCCGAGTTGCTCTTCGGCCAGGCCGGTTACCACGATGGGCAGTTCGTGCGGTGGCAGCGCGTCGGTGTAATGCAGCACCGAAGTCACTGGCAGGTTTTCGCAACCCACCGGACCGTCAATCACCACCTGCAAGCCTTTGATGGCGGTGAACACATACACCGCTCCCCAGTAGCCACCGGCACGGTCGTGGTCCAGCACTAGCATGGCAGGCCCTCCGAGCTTGGGGCGCGCGCTGCGTTCTTTGTGGCAATAGCCCACTGCAAGCGCATGCAGGACTGGCTCATATCATGGCCTCCGCTTTACGCTTCTTGGCCTGCTTTTCCAGCAAGCGACGCGTCTCGGCTTTGAATTCAGGCCGGTCTTGCGGCACGCCTTGGGCGCTTTCCCAGACACCCGTGGCATGGCCGGTACCGGCCTCGCCAAAAAAGGCTTTCATTTCATCAAAACGCGACTTGTTGCCAATGGCTGCGTTGATCACCTGCGCCAGCGAACCTGCACCTGCCGGGCCCATCAGTGGACGCGCGGAAATCAGGTTGGTGAAGTACAGACCGGGAATGCTCAGCTCTTTAGCCGCTTGCACTACCGGGGTGGTGCCAATGGCCAGATCGGGTTTCCACTCATGCATGGCGGCCAGGTCTTGTTCTAGTGAAGCGCGGTACTGCACATGCACGCCGTGGGCCTCTAACCACTGGCAATCGGGCTCGCTCCAGACCGTGCGCGGGCAAGCGGTGCCCACATAGCGCAAGTCGGCGCCGCTTTCCACCAACAAACGCGCCACCAGCAGTTCCGAGCCCTCGTAGCCGCTGAGCGTGATGCGCCCGTTGATCGGCATGCGGGCTAGACCAGCTTTGATGGCCGGCAGCATGATGTTTTTCACCATGTCGATTTGCGCTTGCGGCACATTGGCTGCATGGCCAATAGCTTGCAACCAGGCTTCGGTGCCGTCATGGCCTACCGGTGCAGAGCCGACGATGGGCCGGCCAGCGGCTTCAAACTCGCGGATGCTGGCGGTGTAAAAGGGGTGAATCGCACCGACCGCAGCGCAGTCCAGCGCGGCATAGAGCTCGCGCCATTCACGGGTTGGCACGACCGGTCCGGCAGCCAAGCCCATGGGCTCGAGCATGCGGCCAATGATCACCGGATCCGCCGGGAACATTTCGCCCACCAAAGTGATCGTGGGTTTGTCCGAGCGACCCGTGCGCGGGGCCTGCACCGGGCCGGCCAGCGCTTCTTCGCGCGCAAATTTCAGCATGGCACCGGCCAGCACGTCTTTGGCCTCGGCATGGGTGGGAACACCAAAGCCGGGTACGTCAATGCCGATGATGCGTACGCCGTTGATGTCTTTGGGCAGCAATTGCAGCGGCACGCCACTGGCCGTGGGCACGCACAAATTGATGATGACGATCGCGTCGTATTTGGCGGGGTCTGCTTCTTGGTATACCGCTTCGCGAATGTCTTCAAACAGCTTGCCAGTGACTAGCGATTCGGAGTTAAAAGGCACATAGCCCACGCTGCGTTTAGCACCGTAAAAATGCGAGGTAAAGGTCAGGCCATACACGCAGCAGGCCGAGCCCGAAAGAATAGTGGCGGTGCGCCGCATACGCAGGCCTACCCGCAGGGAACCGAAGGCCGGACACATGCTTTGGGGCTGGTCGTGCGGCCCGGCTTTTGGGTCTACGGGGTAGTCTTTGGCGTACTGGGCTAGCACTTCGGATTTGCCCGAAGCTTTGGCCGCAGCCAGCATTTTTTCGCCGCCCGCGTGGCAGCCCATGCCGTCGCCTTCAATGGCGGTGCTCACGCCCGCGGGCGCTCTTGCATTGACGATGGGAATGGTTTTGCTCATGAATCAGTGCCGCCGGACGTTCAAACTTCGTCGTACACGACTTCAAGCGTCGGCTTGGTGTTTTCGGTCCGTCCGCACATGTCAAATTGGGTAGCCGGTTCGAGTACGACATCGCGGCCCACGGCCGAGGCTGCGAACAGGCTCAGCAACTGGTCTTGGGTCAGTGGCTTGGGGCGCACCGGCTCCGAGGTGCCCACGTTTTCTGCCAATTCGGCAAACATCGGGCCCCAGACCGAGTCGGGCCGGCCGATGATTTCGTAGCTGGCGCTCTTTCTGCGAATGTCTTCATTGGCCGGAATGGTGGACAGCACCGGGATACCCACTTGCGTTGCAAACTGCGCAGCTTCACCGGTGCCGTCGTCGCGGTTGATGACCATGCCAGCCACGCCCACATTGCCGCCGAGCTTGCGGAAATACTCCACCGCCGAACACACATTGTTTGCGACGTACAGCGACTGCAAATCATTACTGGCCACCACGATTACTTTTTGGCACATATCGCGGGCAATCGGCAGGCCGAAACCGCCGCACACCACATCGCCCAAAAAGTCGAGCAGCACATAGTCAAAGCCCCACTCGTGAAAGCCGAGTTTTTCTAAGAGCTCAAAACCGTGGATGATGCCGCGTCCGCCGCAGCCACGCCCCACTTCAGGACCACCCAATTCCATGGCATACACGCCATCGCGCTTAAAACACACATCGCCAATGGCGACGGCTTCACCCGCCAGTTTTTTCTTGGACGAGGTTTCGATGATGGTGGGGCAAGCGCGTCCACCAAACAACAAACTTGTGGTGTCACTTTTTGGATCGCAACCGATGAGCAATACTTTTTTGCCCTGCTGCGCCATCATGTAGCTGAGGTTGGCCAAGGTAAAGCTTTTGCCAATACCGCCCTTGCCGTAGATGGCAATGATCTGGGTTTCTTTGGTCGCTTCTTTGGTGCTGACCGGCGCGGGCTCTATTGCGGCTTCGGCGCGCAAAATATCGCGCATGAAATTTACCGGGGCCACCGCAGGAATCGTGCTTGCGCTCATGCTATTTGTCTCCAATCAAGAACCATCTTCAAACAATCGGCATCGCCAAAGGCGGTACGGTAGGCGGCATCGGCCTGTGTTGCTTCGTGTTGGTGGGTAATCAAACCATCGAGTGACAAGCGGCCCTCGCCCGCTAGTGCGATCACCGTGGCCAAGTCCGGTGGCGCCCATTGCGCTGCGATACGGATACGCGCCTCACGCATAAAGGCGGGGGGAAATACAAAAGACAGTGGCGCGTCATAAAAGCCTGCCAGCACCACTTCGCCACCGGGGGCCAGGCGGCTGATCAGGTCGTCGAGCAAGGAGCTCACGCCGCTGACATCACAAATGCATTGGTAATTGCGCCGCGTGTCGTTGGACGGGTCCATCACCTCGTAGCCCACTGCGCCGCCGCGCCGTGCCGGGTTGGTGTCCCAAACCACAGGGGTGTGGCCTGCCAATACGGCCAGACGCGCGATCATGCGGCCCAGCACGCCGTGGCCGACGATCAAATCCGGCTGCCGCAGCCCCGGTGCGCTGTGTGCGTGGTAAGCGGTAGCTGCCAGCGCAAACAAGATGCCTTGCTCGCCCAAAGACTCTTCCATGGGCATGGCGCGCGCAGAGGGCACCATCAGGCGCGAGGCCGAGCCGCCAAACAAATTGCGTGCGTCGGTAAAGCATTGCGAGCCGGGCAAATACACCCGTGTGCCCACGGCTAGCGTGGCCTGGTCCCCAGCGGCCACCACGCGGCCCACGGTTTCATAGCCGGGCACCAGCGGATAGCCCATGCCGGGGAAGGCAGGCATGGTGCCTTCCCACAACAAGCGTTCGGTGCCGGTACTGATGCCGCTGTATTCCACCTTGACTAGCACGTCCGCCGCGCCCATTGCAGGCAGCGTCAGCCCGCTCAAAGCCAGGGCCTTGGGCTGTTGGAAAACAATCGCGTTAGCTTGCATGGGTGTATCGTTACATTGACATACGTAAATGTCAATGAATATTTACAGAAGATGGCGTTTTTAAGGGTAAACCCTGACATTTGCGGCCAATCAGGATCTGCGTTTGCAGAGGCATGGGGTTGGGAACAATCTCCAGGTGCGCAAAACCGGCCTCGGCCATCATGGCCATCAGCTCGCGTGGTGTGCGCAAGCGGCCTGCGCCCATGGCCAGCAGGTAGAAGTGGAAATAGGCATCGCCCTGCGGCGTCTCGCCCTGCTCTTGCGCCATGGGCTCGGACAGCAGCAAGGTGCCGCCTGGCGGCAGCGCCTCGTAAATCGCAGCCAGCAGGGTCCGTACATCGGCGTCCGGATGGTCATGGGCCACGCGGATCAAGGTCACCAGGTCCGCGCCCCGGGGCAGCGGGTCTTTCAGGAAACTGCCCGGATGGGCTTGGCTGCGCGACTCCAAGCCCTGGCGCGCGAAATTGGCCCGCGCCAGCGCCGCGACTTCTGGAAGGTCAAACAATTTCACCTGCAGGTGCGTGGCATGCAGCGCCAAGCGCGACATAAACGTGCCCTGGCCGCCGCCCACGTCCAACACACAGCGATGGTCGTCAAAGCGGTAGCTGGCCAAGATCTCATCCACCACAAAGGGTTGTGAGGCCGACATCAAATTGGAATAGCGCGCGTATTTCTCGGCCTGCGCCAGCGCGGCCTGGGCCGCTTGCGCAGCTTGTGCTTCTTCGTCCAGCGTGTAAGGCCAGTACTGGGCCATAGCGCCGGGCTGTCCCGGCCCTTGCAGCATGGCCACCGGGTCTTGCATGTCCTGGTACAGCACCGCGTGGTGTTCGATCATGGCGCGAATGCCGGCGTGGCCGGCCACCGGCGCACCCAAGGGCCCTAGGCCATAGCGGCCCTGGCTACGCAGATTGAGCAGGCCTAGCGCGAGCGCTGACTGCAAGAGGCGCTGTAAGCCCGCAGCGGGCAAATGCGTCCATTGGGCCAACTCGTCCAAGCTGCGTGGCCGCTCGGCCACGGCTTCGAGTATGCGCAAGCGCACGCAAGCCAGCAGCACTTGCGAATAAACAAAACCGGCCATCAAGTCAAACACCTGGCGCGCGCGGCGGCGGGTGATCCAGCGCGTCAGCGGATTGGACACACTCCAGCGGTAAAGGGCGTCGCTGGTTAAGCAGCGGTCCATCAGCGCCCCGATGCGGTCACTCCAGGGCGATGTGCGTCCGTGGGCTTGCGGCAGCGAGGCCAGGTCCAATGTTTTCATGCTGGGGTGTTCCTAAAAAGCGTGGTGCAGCGTGCCGGGGTGTTCAGGCGCCCACGGCTTGCGTGGCGGCTTGGCGGTAGGCGTTGCAGGCGGCGCGCGGCACCAAACGCTCGGACTCCTGCCACACCAGGTCGCGCATGGCCTGCGCAGCGGGGCCTTCAGGAATCGAGTCGGCAGCGGCTTGAATCAGGGACTCGAAGTGTTCGATAGCGCCTGACAAGCCCAGATTGGCAATCGCATTAGGCCGCGCGTGCTGTGCGTCCTGACCTACCGGTTTACCCAGCAAATCGGCCTGGCCCATCACATCGCGGATATCGTCGGCCACTTGGTAGGCTTCGCCCAGGCAGTCGCCCAGGGCTTGCCACTGGGTCGGGTCGGCCCCGGCGCTCAGCGCCCCGGCGCAAGTAGCGGCGACAAACAAGGCGCCGGTCTTGGCGCGCTGGTATTGCATCAGCGAAACGCGTGACTCCGACTCCCAGGCCTGCCCGGCCACGATACCCCCGGGCATGCCCACGCCCCCGGCAATAATTTTTAACAGCGCGGGCAATCGCTCGGGCGACTTGCCAGCGGCACCGGCCAAGGTCTGGAAGGCCAGCACGATCAGCGCATCGCCAGCCAGTACGGCCAAGGGTTGGCCAAAAGCCCAGTGCACCGAAGCGCGGCCACGGCGGGTGGGGGCGTCGTCAAAACAAGGCAGGTCGTCATGCACCAGCGAGGCGCAGTGCAGCAATTCGATGGCAACAGCGGCGGCATCGCTCAGCGCTGGATCGTCCTGGCCGCAAGCCTGGGCGACGGCCAGACATAGCTGCGGACGGATGCGCGCACCGCCAGGAAACACGGCGTGGCGCACGGCAGATGCCAGCTTGGGCGGGCAGCTGGCATCCTCTGCCGCTGCCAGTGCCATGGCCAAAGATTGCTCGATACGGTTAATCGCCTTCATTGCCTGTCTCCTTGGGAGTTGCCGGGAAGTATTTCCAAGTGACAACTTGACTTGTCACTTTTTGATGTAAATCAATATAGACACTTACGGCGTCAATGTCAACGCGGGTTTACGCTATTTTTCGTTTTTGGGGAAAAATGACCCCAAGCCCTCACAGGGCTGTGCTGAGGGCTTAGGGGGTGATACGGGAAGCTGCCAGGCTGGTGCGCTGGCAGAGGGAAAGCCCAGGTGGGCGCTCAGTTCATGGCGCGCAAAATGCACTGCGCCAAGGTGTCCGGTTGCTCCTCATGGGCGAGGTGGCCCAGACCAGGGAGCCGGCTCACGGGCGGCTGAGGCTGTCGCTTGAGTGACGCCGCCGCCCGCTCGGCCACTGAGGGCGGAACGATCAAGTCCTGTTCACCTGCGATTAGCGTCAGCGGTGTTTCTAGCGCTGGCAGCCGCATCCAAAAAGTGTGCAAGTCCCAATGCGCCATCATGGCCAGCGCGCCAGCGCCGTGGGCGGGTTGGGCAATCAGCTTTTGGTAGAGCGCGCGGCCCTGCGCATCTAGCGTGGAGCCGGTGCCGTCCAGCAGCCTTTGCAGCACCGCGGGTTGGGCCGCTTGCCAAGAAAAAAGCTCGGGCACCAAGGGCGCTTTGGCCAGCAGCTTGGCCATGGGCGAAAACAACTGCCCGGCCAAGCCATCGAGCGGCAGCAGCGCGCCATTGACAGAGACGATGTGCGCAGGCTGCACATGGCCGTCTAAAGACAGCATGCAGGCCACCGCCGCCCCGGCCGAATGGCCCACGATGGTGTGCGGCCGGATGCCCATCTGTGCCAGCAATTCGGCCACCCCAGCGGCCATGCCCGGCAGCGAAAACAAGCGAGCGACATCCGCAGACGCCGGCATGGCGCTAAACGCATGGCCCGGAAAGTCCAGCGCCAGCACGCTGTGGCGCGCGCCCAACAGAGGAAATACATCGCGCCAAGAATGGGTGGAGGCGCCGGTGCCGTGCAGCAGCAGCACCGTGGGCGCATGCGCATCGGCGTGCGGCGCGTATTGCACATGCCAGCGCAGGCGCGGGGTTTGCACAAAGTGCGAGTACTGTCGCAGCGGCCAATCTTTTCCATCGCGTTCCCAGTCCAGGCCTTGGCGTGGGGGCATAGCGCGCGCCAATTTAGTTGCGCCCAGCGACCGCGCGAACCGCCTGGTTGAGCGATTGCGCGCCGCCATAGGGCAGGGCCAGGTACTGCGCGCCCATGGCGACGGCAATTTGCTCGGCGCTGTTTTGGGGCTGGGGCGAGGTGTCCACCAGCAGCGCGCTCACCCCCAGGGCGCGCAGCTGCGCAGCCGCGGCCAGGGCGTCGCTGGCGGCAGGGCCACGGCCTGCACTACCGTCACGGGCGATATTGGCTTTGCCGTCGGTCAGCAGCACGACGATGGGCGTCTCACCCTTGCGCCTGATCTGTCCCGCCAGCGCGGTTGCGGCATCGATGGCATGGGCCAGCGGCGTACCGCCACCGCCGGGCAGTCCGGCCAGGCTGCGCTTGGCGCGCGCAAGCGAGCGGGTGGGCGGCAGCAAGGTTTCAGCCGTCTTGCCCCGAAAGGCCAGCACCGCCACGCTGTCACGCCGCACATAGCAATCGGCCAGCAGCAGCTCTACCGCGCCCTTGGCCTCGGCCAGCCGATTCAGCGCCGAGGAACCGGAGGCATCGACCACAAACACCGTGGTGGTCTGCCCCAGTTGGCGAAAGCGCGTCACGTGAAAATCTTCTTTGCGCACCACGATGCGCGGCTTCCCTAGCGATGCCGATGCCGGGGGCAGGGTGCTGCGGCGCAGTCTTTGCCAGGGTGCGGCGGCGCGCAAAGTCTCCAGCACATTGATACGCTGACCGGCGCGCGGCTCGCCTTTGCGCGCACCCACGGGTCGGCCGCGCAAGGCATTTTTTTGCTCGGCACCGGCGCTGCCCGAGGTGGGCGATTTGGCGCGTTGCAATGCGCCAATCTTCAGGCTGGCCAGCAAACCGGCAGGTATGGCCGCTTGCGCCGCTTCGAGCACGCGCTCAGCCAACTCCTCTGCCTCGGGGGCTCGGCTGTCGGCCTCCTCGCTATCCTCGTTTTTGCGGCCATCCAGTCCTTCGGGCGGTGTTTGGGGCGGCGGATCGGGCACTTCGCTGGCGTCTTGCGCGGGCGGCTCGGGCGCGGTTTCTGCTTCTGGCGGGGCCTCTTGCGCTGGCTCTGGGGGCGCAGGGGGCAATCGTGTGGCGCGTGGTGCCAGCACCAGGCGTGCAGCCACGGCAATATGCTCTTCTTCTACCGTGTCACAACCCGCAAGCGCCGCCGCTGCGCGCGCAGCACGGGCTGCAAACAAACTGGCGCGCAGCGAATCAATGCCCAGCGCCATGGCCGCCGCGCACAGGGCCTGCACCGACTCTGGCGCCATCTGCACCCGCCCCACCTGCTGGCGTGCGGCTTGCACTTCTTCGGCCGACCAGCTTGGGCTTTCTTCATCCGCTGCCTGGCCGTCCATGCGCAGATGAAAGGCGAGCCGTTCGGCCAGGCTGGCAGGCAGTTGTTCGTCCGCGTCGGCGCCTTCGTCTAGCGCCACGATCCCAATGCGGGCGGGCAGCACCCGGTCCAGGCCGTCACGTTGTAGCAGCACCTGGCCGCTATCGAGCACGCTGCCAAAGCGCGCGGCTGCCCCCGCCGTCATGCGCTCGGCCATGGCCAGCAGCAACACCCCGCCATCGGCCTGTGCCAGCAAGCCTTGCAGCGCCACCGGGCGGCCCGCTTGCAACGTAGCGCCCAGGTCTAGGCCGCCAAGCAAAGCGGTGTCACCGGTGTTTAAGGGCACGCGCCGCATGGGACATTCGGCGGGTAAGAGTGTGCGCAGCAGCGCCAACCACTCGTCGCGCGCAGCGCAGGCGGGCGCGCGCAATGCCACGCCGCCCAAGCCGGCCGGGTCTACGGCAAACAGGGCAGCTATCGTGGCACAGTCGCCTTGCATGCGGGGTGCCTATTGGTGGGGCGCAGCGGCCAGCTCGGCCAAGGCCCGCTCCACGCGGGTGGACGAGCCCGCATCGTCCAGCGGATTGCGCCGCAAGCGGTGACGCAGAGCCGGTGGCGCCACGCGCTGCAAATGCGCTTGCGTGACCGACTTATCGCCCTGCCAAGCGGCTAAGGCGCGGGCGGCGCGCACCAAGGTCAGGTCGCCGCGCAGTCCGTCGGTACCCAGGGCCATGCACAGCTGCGCGGCAAAGGCGCGTGCGCTGTCGGGTATCTGCACAGCGGCCAAGCGCTTGCGCCCGGCCACAATGCCTTTGCGCACTTTGTCATCCTCTTTTTTCCATTGTTCGGTAAAAGCGTGCGCGTCTTGTTCGAAGGCATCACGCCGTTTCACCACCTCTACCCGCTCCTCCAAAGTGCTGGGCGTTTTCACTTCCACCGACAGGCCAAACCGGTCTAGCAACTGCGGTCGCAATTCGCCTTCTTCGGGGTTGCCGCTGCCGATGAGCACAAAGCGCGCGGGGTGTCGCACGCTCAGGCCTTCGCGCTCGACCACGTTCTCGCCCGAGGCGGCCACGTCGATCAGTAAATCCACCAAATGGTCTTCTAATAAATTGACTTCGTCGATATACAAATAGCCCCGGTTGGCGCGGGCCAGCAGGCCGGGTTCAAAAGCCTTTACGCCTTGGGACAAAGCGCGCTCCAGGTCCAGCGCGCCAACCACGCGGTCTTCGGTCGCGCCTAGCGGCAGATCGACCACCGGCACGCCGACCAAGGCGCTGGCGCGGGCTTTGCCAGAGCTAGCGGCCAGGCAGTCAGGGCAGCGGGCAGCGTCCGGGTCGCAGCCGTAGCGGCAGCCGGTCACGGCGCGCATCTTGGGCAGCAAGGCAGCCAAAGCGCGCACGGCAGTGGACTTGCCGGTACCCCGGTCGCCAAAGACCAGTACCCCGCCAATCGTGGGGTCGATGGCGGTAAGCACGATGGCCAGCTTCATATCGTCTTGGCCGACGATGGCGGAAAAAGGAAAGGTCAAAGCCATGGACGTGCTGCCTGAGAAGGTTCGCGAAAGCACTGTGCACGGGAGCGCGCGATGCGCGCCTTGGCGCAGACCACGCTTGCCGCAAAACAGCCGGGGCACAGATGCAACATGGCTACATCCTAACCAATTGACGCCCGATGGCGTGATTTTGTCCGCTTTGTCTGACAAACTGCCTTGTCAGGCTGGCTCGAGGCTCTCTGGCATCACCTGCAGTGCCTGGGCGGCGATATCCAGGGCGCGCAGACGCAGCGCGGGTTCGTACACATCGCAGACTAGCATCAGCTCGTCGGCCTCGGTGCTATCGGCCAAGGCATGCAGTCCGGTGCGCACGGTGTCGGGCCCGCCGACTACCGCCGCGCCTAAAAAGTCGGCAATCGCAGCGCGTTCTTGCGGCAGGCACTGGGCGATGAAATTAGCCTGCGGCGCTTGTAAGCGGCGGCGCTCGCCGCGCAGAATGCCCAACACGCGCTGGTAAACGCTGCTGGCCAAAAACTGCGCTTCCTCGTCGCTGGGCGCGGCCAGCAAGGGCACGCCGATGGCCACATAGGGCGCGGCCAGATGTTCGGAGGGCTGAAACAGGCGGCGGTAAATGTCCAGCGCTTGGTGCAAGAGGCGCGGCGCAAAGTGGGAAGCAAAGGCATAGGGCAGGCCGCGCTGCGCCGCCAGTTGCGCCGAGTACAGGCTCGAGCCCAGCAGCCAGATAGGCACTTGGGTTCCGGCGCCGGGCATGGCCACCAAGCGCTGGCCGGGCTGCGCGGGCGCCAGCAGGCGCTGCAACTCGGCCACATCACGCGGAAAGTCGTCTTCGGTTTCCACCCGGTCGCGGCGCAAGGCGCGCATGGTCAGCGGGTCGGTGCCCGGCGCGCGGCCCAGGCCTAAGTCAATGCGCCCCGGGTACAACTCCGCCAGCGTGCCAAAGGCCTCGGCCACCACCAGCGGCGCATGGTTGGGCAGCATGATGCCGCCCGAGCCCACGCGGATGCGCGAAGTCGCTCCCGCCAAGTGCCCCACCAGCACCGCTGTGGCCGAGCTGGCGATGCCCGCCATATTGTGGTGCTCGGCCACCCAGTAGCGGCTAAAGCCCAGACGCTCGGCGTGCTGCACCGTCTGGCGCGCTACATCCAGCGCTTGGCCTACGCTCGCGCCTTCGCGCACCGCGACCAAATCCAGCATCGAGAGTTTGAATCGGGGCGAGGTGGGCATGTGTGCTTTATGTAGTGGATGGTGTTGCGCGCTGAGCATACTCCGCAAAATCCTGATCGCGTTTTGGCAAGCGCGGCCAAGCAAGCCATGGCGGCCTGTGCGTCAAGCACCTAGGGCGCGCCGCGCTTCTTGCAATGACAGGCCTGCGCAGGGCATCCTGCTGCCGACACACCAGGCTACTAAGGGCGAACGGTGCGCCTGGGACGGCGCACAATCGGCGTGCCACAGTGCTTTCGGAGAAGCTGCATGAACCCGACTACCCCCACCACATCGCCAGAGGCGGTCACGCCCGCCGTGGACCAGGCCGAACTTTTGTTGCTGCGCGCACACCGCCGGGCGCACAGGCGCAGCCGCGCGAAAGTGGCGCCCTTGGTACTGGCCGACGCGGTGCCGCAGGAGCCAAGCCCGCTGACACGCGGCCAGCGCATGGCCGATGCAGTGGCCTCCACCATAGGGTCTTGGCGCTTTATCCTGATCCAAAGCACTGCGATTATTTTTTGGATTGGTGGCAACGTCTGGTTCGGTGCCACGGGCTGGGACCCCTATCCCTTCATCTTGCTCAATCTGCTCTTGTCCTTCCAAGCCGCGTATACCGCACCGGCCATCATGATGAGCCAAAACCGCCAGTCCGAACTAGACCGCCGCCATGCGCAAAACGACTATGAAATCAATGTCAAAGCCGAGCTGGAAATCGAATTGCTGCATGAAAAAATAGACATCCTCAAAGAACGCGAATTGCTGGCACTTACCGAAGCCGTGCGCCACTTGTCCTTGCAACTCGAAGCGCTGTCGCAGAAAGTGCATTGAGGCTTCACGCCAAGCCCTAAGTAACATCGCCGCCATGCACGATTCCGCTTTAGTTTTATTTTCCGGCGGGCAGGACTCCACCACCTGCCTGGCTTACGCCTTGTCCAAGTACGCACGCGTGGAAACCGTGGCCTTTGATTACGGCCAGCGCCACCGGGTGGAGCTGGATGCGCGCTTGCAGGTCATCAAAGCCTTGCGTGCACAGTTTGCGCCATGGGCGGCGCGTTGGGGTGAAGACCATTTGCTTGATGCAGGGGTGCTCGGCGCCGTCAGCGAAACCGCGCTCACGCGCGATACAGAGATCGCCATGCAGGCCAATGGGCTGCCCAATACCTTTGTGCCCGGGCGCAATTTATTGTTCATGACCTTGGCCGCCGCCCTGGCCTACCGGCGTGGTTTGCAAGTGCTGGTAACGGGTGTGTGCGAAACCGATTACTCGGGCTACCCGGACTGCCGCGACGACACCATGAAAGCCATGCAACTGGCGCTGTCGCTAGGCATGGACCAGCGCTTTTTGATCGAAACGCCTTTGATGTGGATAGACAAAGCCGCCACCTGGCACATGGCGCACCGTCTGGGCGGCCAGGCCTTGGTGGATGTGATCGTGGAGCACAGCCACACCTGCTATTTGGGCGACCGCAGCCAGCGCCATGCTTGGGGCTACGGCTGCGGGCTTTGCCCTGCGTGCGATTTGCGCGCCAAGGGCTTTGCCGGTTTTTCCAGCGCGCTGGCCTAAGCGCGTAGCAAGCCGTCCAGACGCGCATCCCAGCGGTAGCCGGGGAATAGGCGCTCGGTGTCCTCGCGCGCCACGCCTTGGGTACCGGCCAGAATTTGCGCAAAGACGGCCCGAAAGTCGTGGTGCACCGGCAGATCGCGTCCTTCGTTCAAATTGCCTTGGGCCAGCCCGCTCCATTGGCCGTGCCAGCGCCCGCCGGCCACCGCGTTGCCCATCAGCCACATCACATTGCCATGCCCGTGGTCTGTGCCCCGGGTGCCGTTTTCAGCGCAGGTGCGGCCAAATTCGCTGGCGACTATCACCACGTCTTTTGGCTCCGAAAAATGGCGGCGCAGTTGCAGCAATGCACGGCTGAGGTTACCCAAGTTGTTGGCCAATGCGCCGCTGGTGTTGCCCTGGTTGAGGTGGGTGTCCCAGCCGCCGGCGGATAAAAAGCCTAAGCGCAGTTGGCGGTTTTTCCCCATCAGCGTGCCCAGGTTTTGCGCATCGAGCGCCAGGCCCTGGGCCGGCGGCGCGCCATTGTTGGCCGCTTGTTGTATGGCGTGGTCACTGCCTGCGGTGCTGGCCATCGCTTGTGGCGGCGTTGCTGCCATCGCCGCTTCGGCCTGCGCTTGCGTCAGCATGGCCGCTGTTTGCATGCGGCTGTCGGCGCCCGCTTGGGCTGATTGGGCCAAGCTGGGGTTGGCCGCATACATTTTGAGGATGGCCTCGCGGGTACGGGTATCGGCCAAGGCACCGGCGCGCGTGGCGGCCTGGCCGCTGGCGACCAGTTGCACGGCCTGCGGGCCGGCCAAAATTTGCGGGTTGGCCTCGCCCACACCCAGGGCACTGCGCTCTTTGCCATAGCGCATGGATAGGCTGTTCATCCAGCCCGCGCCCGCTGCGCTGGATCCGGGCAGACCGGTTTCCCAATGGTGCTGCGCGTCAAAGTGCGAGCGTGTGCTGTCCGGCGAACCGGCGCCGGGAATAGCCGCCAGCACGCCTTGCTGCCACAGCGGCAAAAGGCCGGCCATGGCCGGGTGCAGGCCAAACACTTTGTCTAGCGCCAGCGTGCTGGAGGCGCTGCCATCCGGTTTGGCGATGGCGATGTTGGGGCGCAGTGCGTAGTACTGCGCATCGCCATACGGCACCAGGGCAGAGATGCCGTCGTAAGCGCCGCGCAAAAACACCAGCACCAGGCGCCCGGGTGCAGCGTCGGGCGTATCGGCCCAGGACGGACGCAGGGCGCAGGCGTTGGCACCCAGCATCATCAGGACTTGGCGGCGGTGGATCTGCATGGTGGGTTTCATGGTTCCGCTTATTTGTACATGAACTCGGGGCTGCTCAGCACAAAGCCCATGCGCTGCGCCGGTGCTTGCCGCAGCACTGCGTTGCGACTGGCTGGGCTCAGCAGCGGGTAGAGCGCCTCCCACTCGTCGGCATTGCGGGTCATGTTCAGGGCAAAGTCCAGCCGGCGCGTCAGGGCCTCAGGCGCCAGCCAGGTGGCGCTGTCAAAAGGGTAGCCGTCGGGGGTTTGCCATTGGTGGATGGGCTGGCCGGCCACGGCGGCATAGCCCCAGGCCAGCACCCATTTGCTGCGGTCCTCACCAGCGCGCGCGGTGTGCAAGGCGGTGCAGGCGAACTCGTAAGGCGTTTTGAACAAACGGTTCTCGCTGGCCCAAAAGGCCGGGCTGTCTAGCAGCACCTGCATGACCTGGCGGATGTCGCCACCACTGGCCAAAAAGCGCGCCTCCATGGCGGCTAACAAGTCGGGCGGCGGCGTGTCGGCCACAAAGTACTGCGCCAGGCGCAACGCAATACGCTTGGCCGTGGCCGGCTGGCGCGCCAAAAAGCGGATCGCTTGCTCTCCCTCGCTTTGGCCCGCTTGCAGCGGGCTGGCGGGGTAGGTTTGGCCCAGCACCGTTTTGCTACCGCCATCATGCGCGCGGCTGACAAACTGAAAGCCCGTGGCCGCTTGGGCCGAGATGGTCCATCCGGTGAGCACCCGGGCCAAGGCGCGGACATCGTCTTGCGTGTAGCCGCCGTGCACCCCCAGGGTGTGCAGCTCTAGCAGTTCGCGGGCGTAGTTTTCGTTCAGGCCGCGGTTGTCGCGGGCGCTTTGCGGGTCCACGCTTTGCCACTGGTCCAAGTAAAACAGCATCGCCGGGTGCTGCGCACTGGCCAGCAGCAGGTCTTCAAACTTGCCCAGCGCATGGGCGCGTGCCACATGCAGCGCATAGTGGCCACCAAAGGGGCGCACCGGACCTTTGTTTTGGTAAATATTGAAGTGGTTAAACCAAAACTCGGTCATGCGCGCGAGCAGCGGATTTTCTAGGCTCTCGTTGCTGCAACTGGCCAGGCGCCAGGCGACCGCTTTGTTCACCATGGTGCGGTTGAAGTGCAGGGCCTCGGTGGGCTGCGAAAAATCAAAACGTTTGTCGTTGGGCAAGGCCTCGTTGACCGGGTTGGCAGCGGTCACGGCCGCACGCGCCAGCCGTTCTTTTTTGGCGCCCTCAAACAGCTGGGGCAGGGTCAAATTGATCTCGGCCAAGGTGGGGGGCAGGGTGGGCGCTTGTTGGCTGGCGGCCCAGGCGGCGTCGAGTTGGGCATGGGCCCACTGGCGCGCGTCGGGCGCGCTTTGGACCGATTGCAAGAGCGCGGGGCTGGGGCCGTAGCCCAGACGGTTGAGCGCGCGCCAGCGCGCCGCCATGCTGCTGGTGTCCAAGCGGGCGCTCTGTGCCGCATCACCGGCCGGGCTGCGCGCACCCACGCCAGGCGTTTGAGCGCAGGCGCCCAGCACCAGCAGCACGACGCAGACTGCGGCCAGTCGGTAGCGGCTGTGCAGGCGGCTGATTGACATCGGGCGGCCCTAGTTGCGCACGCCGCTGGCCACATGGCCTGCGGGCACATGGCGCGCGGCGGACTCGATGTGGCCAGTCTGGTCGTCAAAGAAAAAATCAGGCTCAAATTCGCGCAGAAAAGCGCCCTTGTCCAGGCCGCCTAAAAACATGGCTTCGTCCACTTCAATGTTCCAGTCCATCAGCGTGCGGATGGCGCGCTCATGCGCGGGGGCGCTGCGCGCGGTGACCAGCGCGGTGCGTATGCGCATGGCGGGGCGAGCGGCTTGCTGCAACTGGTGCAAGGCCACCAATAAGGGCTTGAAAGGCCCATCGGGCAAGGGCTGTGCCGCTTTGTCTTGCTCGTGCTGCTGAAACGCATCGAGCCCGTGCGACTGGTACACCCGCTCGGCCTCGTCGCTAAACAGTACCGCGTCGCCGTCAAAAGCAATACGCACTTCCTGCGGATGCGCCACGCTGGCGTGCGCCGATTGCGGATACACCTGTGCCGCAGGCACGCCGGCCATGAGGGCGGCACGCACATCGCTTAAATGCGTGCTTAAAAACAGATTGGCTTTGAGCGGCTGCAAATAGCGCCAGGGCGATTCGCCGCGCGTAAATGTGCAGCGGATGATGGGCAGCTGGTAATGCGCTGCCGACTTCATCACCCGCAGCCCGCTGACCGGGTCGTTGCGCGAGAGAATGACCACCTCCACCCGCTTGTCCGCATCGCTGCCTTCGTCGTTAAACGCCAGCAGTTTTTTTACCAAGGAAAACGCCACGCCCGGCGTGGCCGGTGTGTCTAGGCGCTGACGCTGCAAATGCATATAGGCGCGGTCATCGCCTTGTTCAAACACCTGGTTTTCTTCTTCAAAGTCAAACAGCGCACGCGAAGAAATCGCCACCACCAGTTTGCCGTCCAGGGTCGCAGCCATGGTTTTGCTTAGCGTTGTAAAAACATGCGGTAGACCGGGTTGTCGGTCTCCTCCACATAGGGGTAGCCCAGAGCGCGCAAAAACTTGGCAAAGGCTTTGTCGTCCGACTTGGGGACTTGCAGGCCCACCAAGATGCGGCCGTAGTCCGCGCCTTGATTGCGGTAGTGAAACAGGCTGATGTTCCAGCCCGGGCGCATCAGGCTCAAAAACTTCATCAGCGCGCCCGGCCGCTCGGGGAACACAAAGCGCAGCACGCGCTCGTCTTTGGCCAGCGCCGAGATGCCGCCTACCATATGGCGTATATGTTCTTGCGCCAGTTCGTCATGGGTCAGGTCGATCGCGCCAAAGCCATGCTTTACAAAATTGCGCGCAATCCGGCCCGATTCGCCCGGCCCTTTGGTACTCAAGCCCACAAACACATGCGCCTGCGCGGCGTCGTTCATGCGGTAGTTAAATTCGGTCACATTGCGCGGCCCGCCGGGTAGCTCGCCAATCAGCTCGCAAAAGCGCCGAAAGCTGCCGCGCTCTTCGGGGATGGTGACGGCGAACAAGGCTTCGCGCTCCTCGCCCACTTCGGCGCGCTCGGCCACAAAGCGCAGGCGGTCAAAGTTCATATTCGCGCCGCACAAAATCGCGGCATAGGTTTTGCCACGTGTTTTGTGGGCCGCCGCGTATTTTTTGATAGCCGCAACGGCCAGCGCGCCCGAAGGCTCGACGATGGAGCGTGTGTCCACAAAAATGTCTTTGATCGCTGCGCAAACCGCGTCGGTATCCACCGTGATGAATTCATCGACCAGCCCGCGCGCAATGCGGAATGTCTCCTCGCCCACCAGCTTGACCGCCGTACCGTCGGAGAACAGGCCCACGTCCGCCAAAGTGACGCGCGCACCGCGGGCTACCGATTGCATCATCGCGTCCGAGTCGTTCATTTGCACGCCAATGACCTTGATCTCCGGGCGCACCGCCTTGATGTAATTGGCCACGCCGCTGACCAGCCCGCCTCCGCCAATCGCCACAAACACCGCGTCCAAGGGTCCTTGGTGTTGGCGCAGTATTTCCATGGCAATCGTGCCCTGGCCGGCAATCACGTCCGGGTCGTCAAACGCGTGGACATAGGTCAGGCCCTGTTTTTTTTCCAGCGTCAGCGCATGGTGATACGCATCGGTATAGCTGTCGCCGTGCAGCACTACCTCGCCGCCAAAGCCGCGTACCGCGTCCACCTTCACCTGCGGCGTGGTCACCGGCATCACGATCACCGCGCGCGCCTGCAAACGGCTGGCCGCCAGCGCCACGCCTTGCGCATGGTTGCCGGCCGAGGCGCAAATCACACCTTTTTTGAGTTGTTCGGCGCTCATATGCGCCATCTTGTTGTAGGCCCCGCGCAGTTTGAAGCTGCGCACCTGCTGCTGATCTTCGCGCTTGAGCAACACCGTGTTGTGGATGCGCTGGCTCAGGTTTGTGGCCGTTTCCAGGGCCGATTCGGTTGCCACGTCATAGACACGGGCATTGAGAATTTTGATCAGGTAGTCGGCAGGCGACAGGTTGGGGGCTTTTTTCATGGGTTTCAAAAGTGCAAGGCGGATGATAATCTGCGCCTTTGCCGCAAATGGCAGTTACGCATGATGCTTTAGGGGAATTGGTATGGAATGCACCGTCAGTTGGACTGGTAACAGCGGCACCCGCTCTGGCATGGGTTTTGTGGCCGAAACCGGCAGCGGCCATGTGCTGATGATGGACGGCGCGCCCGACGCGGCCAAACCCGAAAACGGCGGCCAAAACCTGGCGCCTCGGCCCATGGAAACCGTGCTCGCGGGCACGGGCGGCTGCACCGCCTACGACGTGGTGCTCATCTTGAAGCGCGGCCGCCACGCAGTGCAGGGCTGCAGCGTCAAGCTCACGTCCGAGCGCGCCGCCACCGACCCCAAGGTGTTCACCAAAATCCACATGCATTTCACCGTTACCGGCAAGAACATCCCGTCTAGCGCCGTCGAGCGCGCTATCGCCATGAGCCACGAAAAATACTGTTCGGCCACCATCATGCTGGGAAAAACGGCCGAGGTCACGACCAGTTTTGAGTTGACCGAGGCTTAAGACCCGGCGCTGTAAAAGTCGCTGCAACACGCAATCGCTTTCGGGAGTGGCGCGGGCGCCTAAGTTTCTACACCAGCAGCCCGATTTCGATCAGCTTCTACTGGCAATTGCCGATGCGCGGGGCCAGGCCCCCATGTTTTTTGATTTGGCCAGCTTGTACCTGAAGTGACATCCTCAAACTTGAGCCTTTGCAAGCCTCGGAGCTCCCCCTAACGAGCCCGCACTACTCAAACGTCTTTGATGGCGAGAGCGACTTGCTCCCTGAGGTAGGGTAAGTCTTTTTCAATGGTTTTCCACACCACACCCAAGTCAACTTTGTAATAGCCATGCGCCAATACGTTGCGCATGTCATAGGCAAATGCAAAGGGCAGTTCTTGATGGGTCGATATGAAATCCGGAGCTACACGCTCAACGTTTTTACTTGCTTCGCCGATGATTTCGAAATTACGGACCACCGCATCCTGAACCATGTCGTTGGATAGGAACGATGGTTCGTCTAAGTCTTGGCAATATTTATTTATCCGGTCGATCGCTTCAACAATATGACCTAAGTAGTCTATCAATCGCAGTGGATGGTGACTCATACGGTGATTGCCTCAGCGATCACAATATCGCGGAATTTATCTGGTAGCGCGCCTGGCGTTAACACGTCTACTGACACGCCCAGAAGCTTGCGCAATTTGTACCGTATTGCGCCCAAGTCAAAGAGTGTTGTGTCAGCGGTCGTATCGACCAAAATGTCCAGGTCGCTTTCATCCGTGTCTGAGCCGTGTGCTACAGATCCGAACACACGGGCATTGGTTGCTCGGTGTGCCAGCACTATTTGCCTGATTTCTTCCCTGTGAGTTGCGAGGGCTAGGGATGGTCTCATGGCTAAATTATGTAGGGTGTTTGGGTAATGGGCAATCGGGCGCTTTACATTTTTGCCTGGCAATTTCTGGGTTTTCCATGCAGTCTTACGTTGTATTTTGAATTGTCTGCGCGGGAGAGTCGCCCTGCTTAAAAAATAGGCACCATAAAAGTCTTGACGATGCTCAACTATTAGGTAGTGGTGGACGCTGGACTTGGGTATGAATTTCTGCGCCTGTCTATGCGCATCGCTGAGCTAAATACACAAAGTCCCCGCATTGCATCACCCGCCTCAAACCCGGTGCGCCACCGTGGTCATCACTTTGGCGGCAGCGCGCATCATGCCGCCGACAAAGCTGGGCAATGGCGCCGCCCCAGCCAGGCTGGCCTGGCGGGCGTGGCCTATCTCGTCATCGCGCATGTGGGCGACGATCGCGCGTGATGCATGGTCATTGGCGGGTAATTGCTGCAAATGGCTGTCCAAGTGCGCACCCACCTGGTTTTCGGTTTCCACCACGAAGCCCAGGCTGACCGCGTCGCCCATACGCCCAGCCAAAAGGCCCAGGCCAAAGGCCCCGGCGTACCACAACGGGTTGAGCAAGGATGGGCGGGCGCCCAGTTCCTCGAGGCGTTGCGCGGTCCAGGCCAAATGGTCGGTTTCTTCCTGGCAGGCTTTTTGGTAATGTGCGCGCAAACTGGCATTGGGCGTGGCCAAGGCCTGGGCGGTGTACAGCGCCTGGGCGCAGACCTCGCCCACATGGTTTACGCGCATCAGGCTGGCGGACAGGCTTTTCTCAGTTTCGGTCAGCTCGGTGGCTTGGTCCGCGATCGTAGGGCAGGGCTTGGAGGCATGGGGCTGCGCAAACAGGGTGCGCAAGGCCGTGTCGCAGGCGATCAACAGCTGGTCGGTGGTGGAAGTCATGGACTGAGCTTAGCCTAAGTGCGCTGGACCAGAAGTTATAGCGGCAGACCGGCGGCGGCCACCCAGGGGCAAATGCTTACGCCACACTGCAAGGGTAAACCCTAGGTTTACCGGAGATTTACGGGAGCTTTTCCATATCTGTCACAAAAATACAACAGAGCATGGCAGTGAATAACCCTATTTCGCCTGCAAAGCCTTTGCACAAAAGGGTTCCTCTGCTCCAATAGGCGTAGCTTTCTGAGTTTCAGCGGGCATCAGCGGACGCCAGAGGCCTCTGGACTGCTGGGTTTTGAACTACTTTGGAGATTATTGAAATGAAAAAAACACTTATCGCATTGGCCGCTGTAGCAGCGACTGGCGCGTCTTTTGCGCAGGTCACCATGTCTGGTCAGTTGGGCTTCAGCTGGCAGCAAAGCCCCGCCGTCGTGGCGTCGGCAGCTGGACAACACGTCCAAGGTTTCTCGATCCAAGACGGTGAAATTTACATCACTGCCACGGAAGATTTGGGCGACGGCTGGAAAGCTACTGCACGCGGCGGTTTCACTATGCGTGGCCGTGGAAACGGTGTCGCTGATCGCGATGCAACGGTTTCGCTTACAACGCCCTTTGGTGTGCTGACTACAGGCGCATTGCGTTCATGCGGCTCGATCAATGCGCAAATGTCTGGCGTTGTGACCGGTACGGTCTACAGTTCCAATGAGTCCAACAACTCCGTGCCACTGGACAAGTGCTCTATCATTGATGTGGTCACCTTCAGCACAAAGCTTGCCGACGCCACCGTCAGCGTCAGCTACGGTGAGTTTGAGGGAGGCGCTACCGCGCTGAACTCCAATGAACGCGGTAACCCATTGGGCGTCACTTTCTATGCGCTCGGCGCTGAATACCCAATCGGCCCACTCACCTTGGGTGGTGATTGGACAAACTTTGGCGCAGTGACCGTTAACACGGTGGCAACTTCTGCAACCGGTACTACCGCAACCGCGACGGGAGCACTCTTTGTTCCAGTCGATGGTAAAAACCGTTATCGCATGTATGCAAAGTACGACGCTGGCTTTGCTAAATTTGCTGGTGGTTACCAAGTCAAAGACCTGGCTGCTGATCAATATGTGGCCTCGGTCGCAGTGCCTTATGGTAATTTCGTCTTTGGATTGGATTACATGGGCCGAGGCGAACAGACCACTGTTCCGAAAAATGCTGCCGAAGCTGGGATGGGATATGCGCTTTCCGGATCGCGTCTGGGTGACAAAGCTTCGTCTGCATTGGGCCTAGGTGCTACCTACAACCTCAGCAAGACGACCAATGTGAACGCCAGCTATATTACCTATACGGATGCAGGCGCCAATAGCAAGTACGCAGCAGGTACAGCTGCTTCGGCACTGGGCGTCAACGCTGTTGGTACCACCCCAGCTCAATTGGATACGGAATACCGCATCCGTTTGCTAAAGACCTTCTAATCTCTCCGCTGGCCTAGCGCCAGTAGTTGGAATAGATCGACAAAGCCCTGTGGTTTCGGCCACAGGGCTTTTTTTTGTGGGCGCGGCGATGCTTCTGGCACGCGGTAAGCCGATGGATTCCTGGGCGATGGCGATGGCGATGGCCCACCACCCGCCACACCGCGCACCGTGGATGCGCGCATCGGACGGTTCACCCTCGACCGGCGCCTTCACTTCCCAAATGCAGGGTGGGCCAAGGCGATTGTTGGCAGCAGGGCCAGCCCATAGCGCCGCTATCTCCCTAATGCCTCTCCTTATGCACCTCTTTTTCGTTGCCTTTTAGCAACGAAATAAAGTCCAAGTGATCGCCAAACCGCATTTTTTGTTGTTTGACTGACACATCAATGGTGTAATCGATTTGTCAATTTATGAAATTCGCGTAATTTGAGTAATTCAAATCAAGCTATATAAATTGTTCAATTCGGTATCGATCCTCAGGGGTCTACCGGTTTAACTTTTAACTTTAGGAATCAAGAAATGAAAAAAACTCTGATCGCTTTGGCCGCTATTGCTGCCGTTGGTAGCGCTTCTGCTCAATTTTCCGTTGGCGGCAAGCTCGACGTTGGTTATTCCAAGGCCGGTAGCGCCGATGGTTCGGTGAAGAGTGGCGTTTGGGAAACCAGCCGTCTCGTTGTCAAGGGCGATACAGACCTGGGCTCTGGCCTCAAGGGTAGCGCTTACTTGGAAGGCGGCATTGGTGGTGATCTGTCGACCGCATCGTTCAGCGGTTTTGGCCGTCAAGCATTCGTGAGCGTTGCCGGTTCCTTCGGTAAGATCGACGCGGGCTCTATGTGGTCTCCCATCGACACCGCAGTGTGGTACGCCGATGCGATGGAATACAACGGCTTCACCGCAATGAGCAATGGCTTCTGGAACTCTGATACCGGTAACAATGGCCAAGGCAATGCAGCGGGATCTATCCAGTACACAACGCCTGACATGGGTGGCGTAGTGGTTCAAGTCATGGCTGCTCCTGGCGGCGGCGATGCCAAGCACACCAACTATATGTCCGGCGGCGCTACATACACAGCAGGTCCTCTGGTGATCAACGCTGCTATGCAGACCTACAAGACAGATAAGTCGGCAACATCTACCTCTACCGTCGCTGCAGTCCAGTACAACGTGGGCGTTGCAACGATCATTGGTGGTTACGCCAGCAATGACACCGGTACGGTTAAGGAAACCGGCTTTAACATTGGCGCCAAAGTGCCAGTGGGCGCTGACTACATTGCCGCCTCTTATTCGTCTTATGACGCAGGCGCGGGTGCCAAGACCGGTTTTGGTGTGAACTACATCAAAGCTATGGGCAAAACCACTATCGGTTACCTGGGTTACAAGTCGGTTGATTCGGTTAGCACCACCGGCGCTGGCCTGCGTTACAACTTCTAATTCCCCCGCTGGCCTGGTGCCAGTGTGAGAATCTAAAAGTTAAAAGCCCCGCTGTAGCAATACAGCGGGGCTTTTTCGTGGGGCCCCTGGCAAATAAAAACCCCGCTGTATTGCTACAGCGAGGTTGATCCCCTCAAAATGCAGTCACTGGCGCCAGGCCAGCAGCCGTGTTAGAAGTTATAGCGAACACCCGTTGCGAACTTCGATTCTGAGGCCGAAGCGGTGGAACCCAACTTGGTCGTGTCAGCACTGCGGTAGCCGCCGTAGATAGCAGTTGCTGCATTCCATGCGTAAACTACTTGCACACCAGTTGAATTTACTTTGCCGTCTGAAAGTCCGCTCTTGGTGGTCGACTCGGTGGCGTAACCCAGGCCAACGGTCATTGCCTTGCTGACGGGAACCGACACGCCAAGGGCAAAACCAGCGTTCTTGGGACCACTGTCGGCAGTAGCGCCGTTTACTGCGGCAAACAATTTCGCCATACCCAGGTCGTAATAACCCGACAGGATCCAAGCGTTGCTGTAGTCGCCAGCTGCTGCGCTTGCATCCTGCAGTTTGGTGGTCACTTTTTCGGTGGCTAGGCTCACCCCATAGGGTCCGCTTGCATAGTTGAGGCCCAAGCCGGTGTAGTTGGTCGCGCTCGTTTCTACGCCGGTTATCGCATTTCTGGTCGCATCGGCGTTAGAGCCATACATCACCGATGCCGTGAAGCCGCTGAAGTTAGGCGTGCTGTATTGGATGGCGTTCTTGGAAGCGCCCGAGCCGTCCATACCGTTGTCGCCGTGAATGCCGCTATTGAAAGCTTTGCCCATCGCGCTAAAGCCGTTGTATTCCAGGGCGTCATTGAAGGCGCTATCGTAGGGTGTCCACATACGGCCAACGGAGACCGTGCCGTAGCTGCTGACCAAGCCAAAGAAAGCTTCACGGTTAAAGCTGGAGAAAGAACCGTCTGTAGCGCCCAGACCGCCTTCCACTTGGAAAATACCTTTTACGCCGTCAGCGATGTCTGAAGAGCCTTTAAGACCAACGCGGCTGCCTTCGTAATTGCCTGAGCCGAACTGAACGCCTTGGCTTGCTTCGCCGTCTTTTTTGCTTGACGACAGGCCGACGTCTAACTTGCCGTACAGAGTCACTTCAGCTGAAGCGACGCCCACGGCAGCCAAAGTGGCCAATGCGACTAGTGTTTTTTTCATATCAAATCCCTGAAAATTGTTAAACAAAATATGCTCTAAAAAAAGAACATCGTTTATTCGACCATGGCAAACGCTAGTGGGCAATGAAAAGCTTATAAATTACATAATTAATGCCTATTGCGTTTCTTTTTTGCAACATGCATGTGCGCCCCTGGCGATGGGGCGATGGCCTTGCCGCGCTGCGGCGACGCGGGCGCTGCGTGGGTCTAGGCGCGTGCCGTTTTGCGGTTGGCGCAGTCGGCCTTGGTGCAGCTGGCGTAGAGGCTGAGAGCGTGGTCGGTGATGGCGAAGCCTTTGGCCTTGGCTACGGCGTTTTGGCGTTTTTCGATTTCGGCGTCGTAAAACTCTTCCACCTGGCCGCAGTCCAGGCACACCAAGTGGTCGTGGTGCTCGCCCTGGTCGAGTTCAAACACGGATTTGCCGCCTTCAAACTGGCTGCGCTTCAAGATGGCGGCTTGCTCAAACTGGGTCAAGACCCGATAGACGGTGGCCAAGCCTACGTCGGCGCGCTCTTGTAGCAACACACGGAACACGTCTTCCGCGGACAGATGGCGCTGGCGGCTGCGCTGGAAGACTTCCAATATCTTCAGTCGCGGTACCGTGGCCTTGAGGCCAGTGCTTTTGAGTTCGTCGATGTTGCTCATAGGTAAAGCGGGCCATACAGGGGCGGGGCTACAATGCCACCATCTTACTGCCGCATCAAATACATGATTTTTGTACCCACTTTGCGCCGTTTCGCGGCCCTGTTTGCGTTGGCCAGTGTGCTGTCTTTGGCAGCGGGCTGCGGCAGTTTGGACAAAGCAAGCAACTCGGTGGCCGGTATTTTGGAGCCCTATCGCATGGAAATTGTGCAGGGCAATGTGGTCAGCCGCGAACAAGTTGCCGCCATTCCAAAAGGAGCCAGTCGCGCCCAAGTGGCGGCCGTGCTGGGTACGCCTTTGCTTACCAGTGTGTTTCACGCCGACCGCTGGGTCTATGCCTTTAGCTTGTTCCAGCAGGGCAAGCCTGGGCAGTTACGCCAGGTGACGGTGTATTTCAAAGGCGACACCTTGGACCACATCGATGCCGATAAGCTGCCCACGGAGTCCGAGTTTGTCAGCAGCTTACGCACCACCGTAGCCCTGCCCGCGGCTCAGCCACTGCAAGCCACTGAACAGGCCTTGGCCAAGTTCCCGGCGCCGGCACCCAAGACCGTTGCCTCGGCGCCTCCGCCGGCCCGCACCAGTTATCCGCCGCTAGAGCCCTAGACCCGCCGCCACCTCGAGAGCTACCTATGACGCACGCGATCGCCATTGCCGGTGCCTCCGGGCGCATGGGCCAGATGCTGGTGGAGGCGGTGCGCGCCGCCCAGGATTGCCATTTAGCCGCAGCGCTGGACCGCTTGGATAGCCCAGCGATCGGTCAGGACGCCGGCGCCTTTGGTGGGCAGGTCACGGGTGTACGGATTGCGTCGGATATGCAAGCGGGCCTGTCACAAAGCAAATTTTTGATCGATTTCACCCGACCCGAAGGGACGATGGCGCATCTGGCCGCGTGCCGTCGTCTGGGTGTGGCCATGGTCATCGGAACGACTGGCTTTAGCGAGGCGCAAAAAGCCGACATAGCCGAGGCGGCACAAGACATTCCCATCATGCTCGCGCCCAATATGAGCGTGGGCGTGAACGTGACCCTGAAGTTGCTAGAGCTAGCCGCCAAGGCCCTGACCACGGGCTACGACATCGAGATCATCGAGGCGCACCACCGCCACAAAGTAGACGCGCCTTCGGGCACTGCCTTGAAGATGGGTGAGGTGATCGCCCAGGCGCAGGGCCGCCAATTGGCCGATTGCGCGGTGTACACGCGCGAAGGCATTACCGGCGAGCGCGACCCTTCCAGCATCGGCTTTGCCACCATCCGTGGTGGCGACATTGTGGGGGACCACACGGTATTGTTTGCCGGTACCGGCGAACGTATTGAAATTAGCCACAAATCATCCAGCCGCGCCACCTATGCCCAGGGTAGCCTGCGCGCGGTACGTTTTCTGGCCGGCAAGCAACACGGCATGTTCGACATGTTCGACGTGCTGGGCTTGCGCTAGGCCGCCATAGCCTATGTTTGAAGGCGACGCAGTGCACAAAGCGGTAGCCGCGCTGCTGCTGCTCATGTCCCTGGCCAGTTGGTCGATCATTGTCTGGAAAAGTTTTTTTCTGCGCAGTGCGCTGGCTGGATTGGAGCGCAGTATTGCGGCCTTTTGGCAGGCGGCCGATCTAGAGCAGGCTTTGCACACCTTGCCCGCGTTTGACCGCGCCGCTTTGCTGATTCCCCTGATTGAAGCGGGCCGTCGGCAAATGCGCCAAGACGCGCAGCCCCGCCTAGCGGCGCAAGGCGATAGTGCACAGCAATTGACACGCGTGCTGCGCGATGCTTTGCAGGCCGGCGTGCGGCGTTTGCAATCGGGCCAAGTCATCTTGGCCAGCGTGGGCTCGATGGCGCCTTTTGTCGGGCTGCTGGGGACCGTGTGGGGCATTTACGGGGCCTTGGCGACGATTGCCCATGCCGGACAAATCAGCATCGCGCAAGTGGCCGGCCCGGTGGGCGAGTCCTTGATCATGACGGCTGCGGGCCTGGCTGTGGCCATTCCGGCGGTGCTGGGCTACAACTTGCTGGGGCGGCTGATTGGGCGTATCGAAGCCGATCTGGAGGGCTTCGCCCGCGATGTACGCGAATTGCTGGTGTACCAAAGCCAGTCGGCAGCCTATCGGCCGGACGGCGCGCGGGACTCAGGCTAAGGTCATGGCCTTTGGACGCCTTCAAGTCAAGCGCAGTGATGCGCCAATGAGCGACATCAATATGACGCCGCTGATTGACGTGATGCTGGTCTTGCTGGTGATTTTCATCATTACCGCGCCCATGATGCTCAGCGCCGTCAAGGTGGACTTGCCTAAGGCCAACACGGCGGCCTCCAGCCAAAGCGACGTGCAAGCCCTGGCAGTGACTATTGACCCTAGCGGCGCGGTTTTTGTGCAGGAGCAGCGTTTGCAGGGCGATGCCTTGCAGCAGGCCTTGCGACTAGCGGCAGAGCGCAACCCCGCCACCGAGGTGCAGTTGCGCGCCGATGCGGCGGTGCCCTATGGGCGGGTGGTGGAGTTCATGGCGCTGGCCAATGCGGCGGGTTTGAGCCGCATCGGCTTTGTGACCGAAAAGCCGCATTAAGTGGTGCAGGGCTTGGCCTGTGCGCACCTTGGGCCGCCGCTGAAGCCTCGGCGATGTGCGCGCCTAAAATGCCTGTTGCCTGAAAGCCCCAACCCCAATGCAAGACAAGTACCAACACTCCGCCATAGAGCAAGCCGCCCGTAGCCATTGGGCGCAGCCTTTGTGGAATGGCCACGAGGCCTACCGCGTTACCGAAGACGCCGGCAAAAACAAGTTTTACGCCTGTTCCATGCTGCCCTATCCGAGCGGCAAGTTGCACATGGGCCATGTGCGCAACTACACCATCAATGACATGCTCACGCGCTATTTGCGCATGAAGGGGTACAACGTCCTGATGCCCATGGGCTGGGATGCATTTGGACTGCCAGCCGAAAACGCAGCCCTGAAAAACGGCGTGCCGCCGGCCAAATGGACGTACGAGAACATTGCCCATATGAAGCAGCAGATGCAGGCCATGGGCCTGGCCATCGACTGGAGCCGCGAAGTGGCGACCTGCGACCCGAGCTACTACAAATGGAACCAGTGGCTGTTTTTGAAGATGCTGGAAAAAGGTGTGGCCTACCGCAAGACCCAGGTGGTCAATTGGGACCCGGTGGACCAAACGGTGTTGGCCAATGAGCAAGTGATTGACGGACGCGGCTGGCGCACTGGTGCACTCGTAGAAAAGCGCGAGATACCGGGCTACTACCTCAAGATTACCGACTACGCGCAAGAGTTGCTCGACCAGGTGCAAACCGGCCTGCCCGGCTGGCCTGAGCGCGTCAAGCTGATGCAGGAAAACTGGATTGGTAAGAGCGAGGGCGTGCGCTTTGCGTTTCCCCATGCCATCCAAGATGCCAGCGGCACATTGATCGGCGATGGCCGCATGTATGTGTTCACTACGCGGGCCGACACCATCATGGGCGTGACCTTTTGCGCGGTCGCGCCTGAGCATCCCTTGGCGCAGCATGCGGCTTTAAGCAATCCCGTATTGGCGGCGTTTATCGAAGAATGCAAGGCGGGCGGCACTACCGAAGCTGAGTTGGCAGTCAAAGAAAAAGCCGGTATGGATACGGGCCTTACGGTGACACATCCCTTGACCGGGGAAGCGGTGGCACTGTGGGTGGGCAACTACGTGTTGATGAGTTATGGCGATGGCGCAGTGATGGGCGTACCTGCGCACGACGAGCGTGATTTTGCGTTTGCCTTGAAATATGGCTTGGCGATTCGGCAAGTCGTCGCGCTTGCTGCTTCTACTAATTTGGCGTTTGATGCGCGGGTTTGGCAAGACTGGTACGCGGAAAAAGGCGCTGGCATAGCGGTCCAGTCGGGCAAGTACGACGGCCTGGGCTTTCAGGCTTGTTTAGATGCGGTATCGGCTGATTTGGCCGCGTTGGGCTTGGGCGAGAAAAAGACGACCTGGCGCCTGCGTGACTGGGGCGTGAGCCGTCAACGCTATTGGGGCACGCCAATTCCCATCATCCATTGCGATGCGCATGGTGCGGTGCCCGTGCCTGAGAAGGATTTGCCGGTGGTCTTGCCGCTCGATTGCATTCCGGACGGCTCGGGCAATCCGCTGCACAAGCATGCTGGTTTTCATGCGGGCGTGACCTGCCCGGTGTGTGGCAAAGCGGCGCGGCGCGAAACCGACACCATGGATACCTTTGTCGATTCGAGCTGGTACTACATGCGCTATTGCGACCCGGCCAATAGTGAGGCCATGGTGGCCGAGGGTGCGGCCTATTGGGCGCCCATGGACCAGTACATTGGCGGTATCGAGCACGCGATATTGCACCTCTTGTACGCGCGTTTTTGGACCAAGGTGATGCGCGATCTGGGGCTGGTGAAGGTCGATGAGCCGTTTACCAAACTGCTCACCCAAGGCATGGTGCTCAACCACATTTATTCGCGCCGCACCGACAAGGGTGGTAAAGAGTATTTTTGGCCCCAGGATGTGGAGCATGTGCAGGACGCGGCCGGTAAAGTCATTGGCGCGCGGTTGATCAAAGCGGTGGGTGATTTACCGGTGGGTACGGCTATCGACTATGAGGGCGTGGGCACCATGTCAAAGTCGAAAAACAATGGCGTAGATCCGCAGGACTTGATCGAAAAATACGGCGCCGACACCGCGCGGCTGTACACCATGTTCACCTCGCCGCCAGAGGCTACGCTGGAGTGGAACGACGCGGGGGTGGAGGGCAGCTACCGCTTTTTGCGCCGCGTTTGGAATTTTGGCTATAAGTTGTCTGCACTGGACCTGGCCGCTGGCCACGCCGCGCTGGCTACCGGTGGTGGCTTGGCGGCCGTGGCCTTTTCTAAAGAGGCCAAGGCCTTGCGTCTGGAAATGCATACGGTGCTCAAGCAGGTGGACTACGACTACCAGCGGATGCAATACAACACCGTGGTCTCGGGCACTATGAAGATGCTCAATGCCCTGGAAGACTTCAAAGGGCAGGGCACCGCCGATGGCCTCGTGGCCTTGGCCGAAGGCTTTGGCCTTTTATTGCGGGTGCTCTATCCGGCGACACCCCATCTGGCGCATGCGCTGTGGGTGGAACTGGGTTATGCCGCGCAGGGGGGTGATTTGCTTGATGCGGCATGGCCTGCCATAGACGCCAGCGCTTTGGTACAAGACGAAGTTTCGCTGGTGTTGCAAATCAACGGTAAATTGCGCGGCGCTTTGCTGGTGCCTTCGGACGCGACGCGTGAAGCGATTGAAGCGCTGGCGCTGCAAAACGCCACTGTGCAAAGTTTTGCCCAAGGCGTCGCGCCTAAAAAGGTTGTGCTTGTGCCCGGGCGTTTGGTCAACGTGGTGCTTTAAGCCCCGCGCACAGCATGATGCCTACAAGCTATCGCACTTTGATCCTTTGGCTGGCGCTGGCCTTATCGGCCGCGCTGTTGCAGGGCTGCGGTTTTGCCTTGCGCGGGGCGCCTAACTATGTGTTTGATACGGTGGCGGTCACGCCGGAGCGCTCCGGCGGCGTCGCCGCTGAGTTGTCGCGTTTGCTCGGTGCTCGGATCCGCCCAGCAGTCACACCCGAGGGCGCTACGGCACCCGATGCACTTATTGAGATCATGAGCGAATCGCGCCAAAAAGTGGTGGTGGGTGTGAATGCCGCTGGGTTGGTGCGCGAATTTGAGTTGCGCCTGGCGGTGCGGTTTTTGGTACGCACGCCCAAGGGCAAAGTATTGATTGAGCCGACCGATATCCGCCTGGAGCGCACCGTTAGTTTTAACGAGGCCACGGTGCTGTCCAAAGAAACCGAAGAGGTGATGCTCAACCGCGATATGCAGACCGACGCGGTGCAGCAAATCGTGCGCCGTCTGGCGGCGATCAAAACCTTGGCGCCCTAGGGCTGGCGCGCCATGCAATTAGCGCCTTCGCAACTGGGCCGGCATTTGGAGCGCGGGCTCAAAAGCCTGTACACCCTCCATGGCGATGAGCCGCTCTTGCAACAAGAAGCGCTGGACGCCTTGCGCGCCCATGCGCGCACCCAAGGCTTTACCGAGCGCAGCGCACACATGGTCTCAGGCGCGCATTTCGATTGGAGCGAAGTGCTGGCCGCTGGTGGCAGCATGAGTTTGTTTGCGGACAAGCAAATCATCGAAATCCGCATTCCCAGCGGCAAACCGGGCAAAGAAGGTAGCGTTGCCTTGCAACAAATTGCTGCGCAGGCACAGGGCAACGAGGCGGTACTCACCATGGTGTTGCTGCCGCGTTTGGACAAGGCCACCAAAGGCACGGCCTGGTTTGGCGCCCTGGAAAACTGCGGCGTGACGCTGCAAGTAGACCCGGTAGAGCGTAAGGACTTGCCGGCTTGGATTGCGCAGCGTCTGGGCGCCCAAGGCTTGCGGGTGGCCGCGGGCGAGGAAGGGCAGCGTACCTTGCAATTTTTTGCCGACCGGGTGGAAGGCAATTTACTGGCCGCACACCAAGAGGTGCAAAAACTTGCGTTGCTGTTTGCGCCCTCTTCGCAAAGCGACGGCGTGCTGCGCTGGGAGCAGGTGGAGGCTGCGGTGCTTAATGTGGCGCGCTACGACGTATTCAAGCTGAGCGAAGCGGTGCTGGCCGGGCAGCCACTGCGTGTGCAGCGCATGCTTGAAGGTTTGCAGGCTGAAGGCGAGGCCGAGGTGTTGGTGCACTACACCCTGGCCGAAGACATTCGCGCTCTTAAGCGCGTGAAAGACGCCATGGCTCAGGGGCGGCCGCTCCCGCTGGCCTTGCGCGAAAACCGCATCTGGGGCAACAAAGAGCGCTTGTTTGAGCGCGTGTTGCCGCGCATTAGCGCGCCGCAACTGGCGCAATTGCTGCAAGCTGCGCACACGGTAGACGGCATTATCAAAGGCCTCAAACAGCCCGACTGGCCCGCCAGCGGCTGGCAGGCGCTGCACCGACTGGCGCTGGACTTGTGCCGCCTGGCGGCGCCGGCTAAAGCTACGGCTTCGCGTGCTGCCAATGCGAGCGCCTGATTTTTTTTGGGGCTTGCGCGGCGGAAACTACACTTGGGCTTCCTTGAAAATTCAGCTATGAACACCTCTGTTGCCAACCCCATCGAAACGGCGCACCTGTTGGGCGCGCAGGCCAAGGCGGCGTCCAGCGCCATGGCACGTGCCAGCGCGGCGGACAAAAACCGGGCGCTGCTGGCCTTGGCGGCATTGCTCCGGGAAAACACCCAGGCCTTGCAAGCGGACAACGCCAAAGACCTAGAGCGCGCTATGGCCGCCGGCCTGGCCGCACCGCTGGTGGACCGCTTGCGTTTGACGCCCAAAGTGTTGGAAACCTGCGCCCAGGGCTGCGAGCAATTGGCGGCCATGCCCGAAATCATTGGCGAGATCAGTGGTCTGCGCCAGCAGCCCAGCGGCATCCGCGTGGGGCAAATGCGCGTGCCCATTGGCGTCTTTGGCATGATTTTCGAGAGCCGTCCCAATGTCACTATCGAGGCCGCAAGCCTGTCTATCAAAAGTGGAAATGCCTGCATTCTGCGCGGCGGCTCGGAAGCCATTGACTCGAATAAAGCACTGGCCTTGCTGGTGGGAAAAGCGCTGGCGCAAGCCGGTTTGCCGACCGACGCGGTGCAATTGGTGCAAACCACGGACCGCGCGGTGGTGGGCGAGTTAATCGCCATGCCGCAGTTCGTGGATGTGATCATCCCGCGCGGGGGCAAAAGCCTGATTGAGCGCATTAGTCGTGAGGCCAAGGTACCGGTGATCAAACACCTGGACGGTAACTGCCACACCTATGTGGACGACCCCTGCGATATCGCCATGGCAGTGGCCGTCGCGGACAACGCCAAGACCCAAAAATACAGCCCTTGCAACGCCAGCGAAGGGTTACTCGTGGCGCGCGCAGTGGCGAAAGAATTTTTATCCCAAATTGGCGCTATTTACGCTGCCAAAGGCGTGGAAATGCGCTCTTGCCCCGAGGCCAAGGCCTTGCTCGCCGACGTGCCCGGCGCCAATGTGCAAGACGCTACCGAGCAGGACTGGTTTGAAGAATACCTGGCGCCCATCATCAGCATCAAAGTGGTCGAAGGTCTGGACGCGGCGATTGCCCACATCAACCACTATTCCAGCCACCACACCGACGCCATCGTCACCCGAGACCATATGCACGCGCAGCGCTTTTTGCGCGAGGTCGATTCTTCCAGTGTGATGGTCAATACCAGCACCCGTTTTGCCGACGGCTTCGAATACGGACTGGGCGCTGAAATCGGCATTTCCACTGACAAATTCCACGCCCGCGGCCCGGTCGGTATCGAGGGCCTGACATCGCTCAAGTACGTGGTGCTGGGGCAGGGGGAAGTGAGAGCCTAGGTTTTGTCGTCGCAGTTTGTTGCTAAACGGCCACATGGGAGGATGTTCTCCACGCCATGCCATCGAGTAATAGAGGCACTTGAATTTTTGGACATGTGCACCATATCCATCATGTTGGCCTGAAATAATCGGCTTTCAAGCTCGCACCAATACTGCCCACTATGGTCCCCCACCTCGTCACCGCCCTGACCGGCCCTATCAATGAGCTGGAGCAACGCCTGCTCGATACCATGCCGGCGATTGAGCGCTGGTTCCGGTTGGAGTGGATGGAGCACACGCCGCCCTTTTATACCTCGGTAGATGTGCGCAATGCCGGTTTCAAACTGGCGCCGGTGGACACGGATTTTTATCCCAACGGTTGGAACAACCTCACGCCTGAGATGCTGCCGCTGGCCGTGCAGGCGGCCATGGTGGCGGTAGAGAAAATTTGCCCCGAGGCGCGCAACCTGCTCATCATCCCCGAGCACAACATTCGCAGTACGTTTTACCTGAGCAACCTGGCACAGCTGCGGCGTATATTCCACATGGCAGGCCTCAATGTGCGCATTGGGTCGATCAGCCCCGAAATCAAGAAAAGCACGGTCATTGAGCTGCCCGGCGGCGAGAGCATTACCTTAGAGCCGGTATTGCGTAACAAAGGGCGCATTGGCGTCAAGGACTTTGACCCTTGCACCATTTTGCTCAATAACGACCTGGCGGCCGGCATTCCCGGCATCTTGGAAGACTTGCACCAGCAATACCTGCTGCCGCCCCTGCATGCCAGCTGGGCGGTACGTCGCAAAAGCACGCATTTCGCCTGCTATGAAGAAATCGCGAAGCGCTTTGGCAAGCTCACCGGCATCGACCCCTGGTTGGTTAACCCTTTGTATGAAAGCTGTGGCGACCTCGATTTGGCCGACCCCCGTGGCCTGTCGGCCCTGGGTGCGCGGGTGGACTCTACTTTGAGCAAGGTGCGCCGCAAGTACAAGGAATACGGCATCAAGGAGAAGCCTTTTGTTATCGTGAAGGCCGACAACAGTAACAGCGGCATGGGCTTGATGACAGTGCGCGATGCCAAGCAAGTGCCTGAGCTCGTAGCACGCGCCCAGTCCCTGCAGCCACAGGACAGTGGCTTGCGCCAGCTCATCGTGCAAGAGGGCGTGCTCACCCACGAGCGTATGAATGACGCGGTGGCTGAACCGGTGGTTTATATGATGGACCGCTATGTGGTGGGCGGCTTTTACCGCATCCACGCAGATCGCGGTGTGGACGAAAACCTGAGTGCACCCGGCTCTTTGTATGTGCCGCTGGCCTTTGGGCCCAGCACCCAACTGCCGCAGCTGGGCGTGCGCCCCGGCGCCAGCGAGCCCAACCGCTTTTATATGTACGGCGTCGTAGGCCGCCTGGCGATGCTGGCTGCTAGCTATGAACTGGAAGCCACGGATCCCTTGGGCGAAGAGGACGATTAGGCCCTGGGCAGGGCGTCCGGCGGGTTACGGCGGCGACTTTATTTGCTGCGTTGCAACAAATATTTTGGTTTGACCGTGCCCAGCGGGTCGAAAACGGGTTTTGCCGTAGCACAATGGCGCTCCCCGCGACAACCGAATCCGCGCCGCTGTAGTGGCCGGTGCAACTTGTGTCTCCACAAAAATCATCACTCACGGCTATGACCGTCGGCGCCATTGGCGTGGTCTATGGCGATATTGGCACCAGCGTACTGTACGCGCTCAAAGAGGTCTTCGGATCCGGGCATGTGCCCTTCACGCCGGACAATGTGTATGGCATTTTGTCCATTATTTTTTGGACGCTGACCACCATCGTTTCGCTCAAATACGTGGTGTTGGTGTTACGGGCCGACAACGCGGGTGAGGGTGGCCTGATTGCCATGCTGGCGCTTGCCTCACAAGCGGTGAAAGACAAACCGGTGTTGCGCCGGGTCTTGCTGAACGTCGGCATTTTCGGTACCTGTTTGTTTTATGGGGACGGGGTGATTACCCCGGCTATTTCGGTGCTCGGTGCGGTCGAAGGTTTGGAAGTGATTTCGCCGCGCTTTGTGAAGTATGTAGTGCCCTTGACACTGGTGATTTTGTTCTGCCTGTTCTGGGTGCAAAAGCGCGGCACCAGTGGCATTGGTAAATTTTTCGGCCCTATCACCCTGGTCTGGTTCGCCGCTATCGGGGCCCTGGGCGTGTTTCACATTGCCGCAAATCCAGCTATTTTGTTGGCGCTTAGCCCACACTACGCTGTGCTGTTTGTCTGGGAAAACCCCGGCGTTACTTTTATCTTGCTGGGTGCGGTGGTCTTGTGCGTGACCGGTGCCGAGGCCTTGTATGCCGACTTGGGCCACTTTGGCAAAAAGCCGATCCGTATGGCCTGGTTCATGGTGGTCATGCCATCGCTGACATTGAACTATTTCGGTCAAGGCGCTTTGTTGCTGGCCAACCCGGCCGCAGTGAAAAACCCGTTTTATATGATGGCGCCAGACTGGGCGCTGATACCTTTGGTGGTACTGGCCACGGCGGCGGCGGTGATTGCATCGCAGGCTTTGATTACCGGCGCTTTTAGCGTGACTAAGCAAGTCATCCAACTGGGCTACTTGCCTCGCTTGAACTTAATCCACACCAGCGCGCGCGAAGCAGGGCAGATTTATATCCCATCAGTGAACTGGGGCTTGTTTGTCGTGATTGTGCTGGCAGTAGGTATGTTCAAGTCCTCGACCAATCTGGCGGCGGCTTATGGTATCGCCGTGTGTACCGACATGCTGATTACCACCATCCTCACTTTTTTCGTCATCCGTTATCGATGGCAATACCCGCTGGCTTTATGTCTCCTGGCGACAGGCTTTTTCTTCGCGGTGGACTTTGTGTTTTGGGCTTCCAATTTACTCAAACTTTTTGACGGTGGCTGGTTCCCCTTGGCCATTGGTGCGGTGGTGTTTGTGCTGATGGGTACTTGGAAAGACGGGCGTGCGCTGCTGAGTTCCAAAATTAAGTCCGATGCCATGGATTTGCGTGGTTTCTTGGACTCTGTGTTAATCAGTCCACCCGCGCGCGTAGAAGGCACGGCCGTGTTTTTGAGTGCCGCAGTGGGTACCGTGCCCAATGCACTTTTGCATAACCTGAAACACAACAAAGTGCTGCATGCGACCAATTTGTTTGTCACCGTACGCAACCATGAAGTCCCCTGGATCGGCTTGGACAAGCGCATCGAAATTGAGCGCCTGGGCCATGACTGCTGGCAGGTCTTGATCCACTATGGCTTTAAAAATGATCCGGACGTACCCAAAGCCTTGCAGCAACTCAAGGGCAGGGGCGTAGCCTTGGAGCCGATGTCCACGAGTTTCTTTTTATCCCGTGATACCGTGGTGCCGGTCCTGGGCGAAGGCATGGCACCTTGGCGTGAAAAGCTTTTTGCCCAAATGCACCATAACGCCAGCAGTGCTGCGGACTTTTTGAACCTGCCCAATAACTCGGTGGTCGAGATGGGCTCCAAGATAGAGATCTAGTTCGCGGTGCAATTTTTCAAAGACCTAAGTTGGTCCACCTTTACGGCCGGTTTTGTGGCGGTGCTGGTGGGCTTTACCAGTTCCATCGCCATCGTCTTTCAGGCTGCGCAAGCCTTTGGCGCCACCCAGGAGATGCTCGCTTCCTGGGTCTGGGCGATCAGCATCGGCATGGGCCTGACGACGGCCATTCCATCCCTGATGTTGCGTAAACCCGTGATGGTGGCCTGGAGTACACCCGGCGCGGCGGTATTGGCTAGTGCTGGACTGGCGGGTGGTTTCTCCATGGGCCAGGCCGTCGGTGCGTTTATGGCCAGTGCGGCCTTGATTGTGTTGATCGGCGCCAGCGGTTGGTTTGAGGCATTGACCAAGCGCATTCCTCTGAGCATCGCCAGTGCCTTGCTCGCTGGCGTGCTGGCGCGTTTTGGTATTGCAGGTTTTGCCGCCGCCCAAACTGCTTTGCCCTTGGTCTTGCTCATGCTGTTGACCTATTTGCTGGGACGGCGTTTTATGCCTTTGTATGCGGTTCCGCTCACCCTCTTGTTCGCTATTTTGTTTGTGGCCGGGCAAGGCGGTTTTTCCAATGTGGTGATTCCTACGGGCCTGACGTGGCCGGTCTATGTGGCGCCCGAATTTTCCTGGTCGGCTATGGTCAGTCTGGCGCTGCCTTTGTTTGTGGTGACCATGGCCTCGCAAAACATGCCCGGTGTCGCGGCCATCAAGGCCTGTGGATTTGGCGATGAGCGTGCTAGCGGGGGTGACGCCGGTTTGCCGATCTCGCGCATCCTCACCATGACTGGTGTCGCCACACTGGTGTTTGCTCCTTTTGGCGCGTTTTCACTCAACTTAAGCGCCATCACCGCCGCCATGTGTATGGGCCCCCAAGCGCATCCCGACAAGGCGCGCCGCTATACCGCTGCGGTATGTTGCGGCCTGATTTACATTGCTTTGGGCTTGTTCGGCGCCACCATCATGGCCATGCTCAGTGCCTTTCCGCAAGCGCTGGTCGTGGCTATCGCCGGCCTGGCCTTGATGGCCACCATCGGCAATGGACTGGCCAGCGCATTGCACAAAGAATCCGACCGCGAAGCGGCGATGGTGACTTTTTTGATTACCTTAAGCGGTGTGGTCATTGGCGGCGTGGGCTCTGCCTTTTGGGGCTTGCTGGCCGGCAGTCTGGCGCTGGCTGTGCAACACTATCGGCCACGCAAGGCCTAAACCGCGGGCGCTTTGACCCCTGGCTTTGCCGCTTCGCTAGGCGGGTGTTCGTACCCAGGCCTAGGATGTATTCCCGGAGGATTTTTTTGATGCAGATTTTGTTTGTAGCCGACCCGCTCGAGTCTTTTCAGACCTATAAAGATTCCACTTTTTCCATGATGCGCGAGGCCCAGCGGCGCGGCCATCAGATCGCCGCTTGCGAGCCGAGACAGCTACTGTGGCAGCAAGGCGGCGTGGTGCAGGCCCACATCCGGCGCATCACCCTGACCGGACAGGCCGCGCACTGGTTTGAAGCCCAAGCAAGCGCGGTTATCGCGCTGCACAGTTTTGACGCCATCGTCATGCGCAAAGACCCGCCTTTTGACAGCGAATATTTTTACGCCACGCATATGCTGGAGCAAGCCGAACGCGAAGGCGCCAAGGTCTTTAACAAGCCGCGCGCCCTGCGTGACCACCCCGAAAAGCTGGCCATCATGGAGTTCCCCCAGCACATAGGCCCCACGCTGGTGACCCGCGATGCGCAAGCGGTGCGCGCTTTTCATGCCGAGCACCAGGACATCATCTTGAAGCCACTAGACGGTATGGGTGGCATGGGCATTTTCCGCGTCAAGGCTGATGGGCTGAACCTGGGTAGCATCATCGAAACACTCAACCGCGAGGGTGCGCAGAGCCTGATGGTGCAAAAGTTTCTACCTGAAATCGCCCAAGGCGACAAGCGCGTACTGGTCATTGGCGGGGTGCCCGTGCCTTTTTGCTTGGCGCGTATCCCGCAGGGCGGTGAGGTGCGTGGCAACCTGGCGGCCGGTGGCCTGGGCGTAGCCCAGCCCTTGAACGATGCTGACCGCGCCATGGCCCTGGCCATAGGCCCGACGCTGGCGGCACGCGGGCTCTTGCTGGTGGGGCTGGACATCATCGGCACGCACCTGACCGAGATCAATGTCACCAGTCCGACCTGTTTTCAAGAGATCAGCGACCAGACCGGCTTTGATGTGCCGTCCATGTTTGTCGACGCGCTGGAGGCCGCCGTCGCAGCCTGACGCAAGGCGCTGCCTAATCGCGCGGCTCGCTCCAGAGTTTTCCGCCGGTAGCCCAGTTTTCAGCTTTGATGTCGGTGATGATCACATCCACCGAGCCGGGTGAACCGCCCAGCACTTCAACGCTGACGCGGGTAATTTCTTGCACCAGTTTATTCTTTTGTTCCAGGGTGCGGCCTTCAATCATTTCTACGTGGTAGGTCGGCATGGTTTTCCTTTGCAATCGAGTACGGTTTGGGTCTTGGGGCTTTGGCTCCGGCCTTGGGGCGGCAGTTTAGACTGCGGCATGCTTTCATCTTGGAAAATTTAATTTTGCCCGCATTGATACGCGATGCTTATCCCGCGCTGGGCCAGCACCCGCGCCACCGAGCGCTGTTAGCCGCATTGGTCTTGCTGCATGCCGTGGTGGGCGCCTGCATCGGCCTGTCGGTGGACGAGGCGCATTACCTTTTATACGCTTACCACCCAGCGCTGAGTTATTTTGACCATCCGCCTTTGGTTGGCTGGGTCCAATGGCCTTTGGTGGCGGTGGATGCACCCGTGGCCTATTTGCGTTTCGTACCCGGATTTTTATGGTTGGGGACGGTGCTGGGCGCGTACCGGTTGGCCGATTATCTGCAAGGCAAACGCAATTTTGGCTATACCGGTGATGCCGGTTTGTGGTGCCTGGCTGCGCTGGCACTGGCGCCCTTGTTGCATGTGTTGGCCATAGGCTTGGTGCCCGATACCTTGCTGATGTTTTTCACTGTTTTGCTCATGGGTCAGACCTTGCGCCTGATGCAGCCCGACAGCCTGACCCAGGGACTTGCCTGGCTGGGATGGGGCTGCCTGTTGGGTCTGGCGGGCTTGAGCAAATACACCGCCCTCTTTTTTGCCTTGGCATCGGGTCTGTGCCTTGTATCCGCCCATGGCGTGCGCGTGTTGCGCTCGCCATGGCCCTGGCTGGCGGTGCTGTTGGCACTGCTCATGGTCTCGCCGGTGCTGGCGTGGAATGCAACGCATGATTGGGTGTCTTTTCGCTACCAGGGCCAGCATGGTGCGGGCAATGGTTGGCAGGTGGGGGAAGTAGCGCGCTTTGCGTTGCTGCAATTGCTGGCCTTTGGGCCTTTGCTGCTTTGGGGTATGTGGGGGCATAGCAAGCAGGGGATGCTGCGTTTATTTTTTGCCTTGCCCTGGCTGGTGCTAGCCTATTTGGCTGGCGGGGGTAGCAGCTTGCCGCATTGGACGGCACCCGCCTGGGTGGCGCTGGCGCCATTTGCTGGTGTGGGGCTGGCGCGCTACCGCTATGGCCATGGGGACCGGGGCCGTCAGCGCCTGCGCACGCAGGTTTTGGGCGCGTTGGTATTGCTGCAAGGACTGGCGTGCGCCGCATTGCTGTGGCTGATGGTGTCCGCCGGTGCACCCTTGCTGCCGCGCACTTGGGACAACACGTCCGTGGGCGCCAACCCCTTTGCGGAACTCTTCGGCTGGGACCAGGCCGGCGCGCGGGCGGTCAGCCTGGCGCAGGCGCAAGGCCTTGCCAGCGTGTCGGTACAAAATTGGACGCTGGCCAGCCGCCTGGCTTGGTCCGTCCGACCCCTGCCGGTGCATGTGCTGGCTCCGGGCTATAGCCAGTTTTCCCTCTGGGCCGGCGATTTGCCCGTGGGGGCAAGCACCTTGCTCGTGGACAACTCTTTGCTGGCCTTTGAGACGCCCTTGGGTCCGCATGGCTTTGCCAGTTGCCAATTGCTCGATACTTTGGATGCACGACATGGCGGCGCACCGGTGGCGCGTTTTCGTTTTTATGCTTGCCAGGGCTGGGCCGGCGATCCACAACCACGTAACCGGGAGCCCGGGCCATGAATGCGCGGTGGTGGTTGCCGCTGCTGGTGTTGGTGTTGGCTGCGCCGCTGTGGCTCCATTGGTGGGAGCCGGCCTTGTTTTTGGCCATCAACCAGGCCTGCGCCAGCGTCCCTGCAGTGCTATGGGCGACGCTCTCTTTGGGCGGCAATGCTTGGGGTGTGTTGGCTTTGACCTCGCCTTTGTTGGTGCTTGCGCCGCGTCTTTTGTGGGCTTGGTTGTGCGCCGCGCCGGTGGCAGTGATTTTGGTACGCATCGGCAAGGAATGGCTGATGAGCCCGCGCCCGGCCGGGGTCATTGAGCATGCGCAAATCCGTCTGGTGGGCGAACCCATGGAGCTTGCTTCTATGCCCTCGGGGCACACGCTGACGGCATTTGCCGTGGCGGGCAGTATTTATTTTGCGCTGGATGCCCAGCGGCGCCAGCGCTTTATGTGGCTATGGTTGATGGCGGCCCTGGTGGGCCTATCGCGCATCGCGCTGGGCGCGCATTGGCCGGGTGATGTGGTGGTGGGCGCTTGTTTAGGGGTATGGGCAGCTGCCATCGGGCACCTGCTTTGGCGCCGCATAGGGCCTGGGGTGCTTGCGCCAAAGGGCTGGCAAATGCGCTTGCTGGCCGCGGTGATGGCGCTGGCGCTCTACCAAATGTTGGATGCACCCTTGGATTACGATGAAAGCCGCCAAGCGCAACATGCGCTGGCAATCGTGTTGGTGTTGGTGTTGCTGCGTTTTGGCCGTCAGCAGCGCAAGGAGGACTGATACACATGGCTAAAAAATCAAACGAGGCCCCACTGCAACTAGGGCTGCCAGAGGTTGCGCTGGCCCGCCGCTACAGCCTGGGGTTCGCTCTTTTGCTGGCGCTGGGCATCTTGCATTTCGCGCTGCTTCCTGGCTTGCTAGGCGCCTGCCTGGGCTTTTTGGCGGCCAAGGCGCTGGTCCGTTTAGGACAGCGCTGGCGTTACGGTCCTAGGGCGACGCTCGCCGCGGCGGTGGTAATCGTGTTACCCCTGCTAGCACTGCTGCTGGCCTTGCTTAACGCCAAGGCGATGGCCTTGGGCGCCGCCGGTCAGTACCAGGCGCTGCTGCACTACCTGGCGCAAACGATTTTGGAAATCCGCAAAAAAATACCTCCCGATTGGGCGCAGTACTTGCCCGAGGAGCTGATGGACGTACAACTCTGGTTGGCCGACATGCTCAAGTCCAAAGCCAGTGTGTTGGCGGGTGCGGGTACGCAAGGCTTGCACGGGCTCCTGCTGGTCTACGTGGGCCTGGTCGTTGGTGCGTTGATGGCAGCGGGCACCATAGCGGCCAGCAGCGCACCGTTGCGCTTGCAAATGCGCGAGCGGGGACGCCTGTTTATCGCCGCGTTCAGCCAGGTGGTGGTGGCGCAGTTTTGGATTGCGGTGTTTAACGCCTCTTGCACCGCGACGCTTTTGCTGATCGCATTGCCGCTGGCCGGGGCGCAAGTGCCTTACATCGGGCCGCTGGTCACGCTTACATTTTTTTGCGGTCTGATCCCTATCGTCGGCAACCTGCTGTGTAACGCCATGCTGACCCTGGCAGGTTTGTCGGTGTCGGTCGGCGTTGGCATCGCTTGTCTGGTGTTTCTGGTGGTCATCCACAAAGCCGAGTACGCCATCAACGCGCGCATTCTGGGCAAACACACCAACACCGCCTCCTGGGAGCTATTGGCCGTGATGTTTGTCGGGGAAGCCATATTTGGACTGCCCGGTCTGGTGGCTGCGCCCCTGTATTACGGTTACGCCAAAAAAGAGTGGCAAGCCGGTGGCTGGATTTGAAGGCGCTTTGCCGGGTTTTCAGCCCTGGTGAAGTCATTTCAGAGGCCTTGTCGCCCGTCCTCCCCTTGAAAACCCAGGAAAAGACGTTATCATTAGCACTCGTTGGGGTTGAGTGCTAACAAAACCACCCCACCTATCTGTTGCAGTCCCCTTTATCAGCAAAGGCGGGCCGCCTGATTTTTTCAATAGTCGTTTCTAAACTTAGGAGATTCCTCATGAAACTGCGCCCATTGGCAGATCGCGTGATTGTTAAGCGCGTCGAAAGCGAAACCAAAACCGCCTCCGGCATCGTCATCCCTGACAACGCCGCCGAGAAGCCCGATCAGGGCGAAGTCTTGGCCGTCGGCCCAGGCAAGCGCAATGACAAAGGCGAATTGGCCGCCCTGACCGTCAAGGTGGGTGACCGCGTTTTGTTTGGCAAGTACAGCGGCCAGACCGTCAAGGTCGATGGCGACGAACTGCTGGTAATGAAAGAAGACGACCTCTTCGCCGTTGTCGAGAAGTAATTGCTACTGCGCGAACGCCATGCGTCCTTGCCCCATGCTCGCCATCCTGATGTATAAAAAGTACGTTCCGGTGTCTGTGCGCGGTGCGCCTAGGCTGACGTTCGCTCGCGACGCAATGTGTCACCAACAAGGTTTTTTTAATTGATATTTCTGGAGTCCTAACATGGCAGCAAAAGACGTAATTTTCGGCGGCGAAGCCCGCGCACGCATGGTTGAAGGCGTGAACATTTTGGCCAACGCGGTCAAAGTAACCTTAGGCCCGAAAGGCCGTAATGTGGTGCTCGAGCGCTCTTTCGGCGCCCCCACGGTGACCAAGGACGGTGTGTCCGTGGCCAAGGAAATCGAACTCAAAGACAAACTGCAAAACATGGGC
>CANFLU010000019.1 GCA_947447975.1 Comamonadaceae bacterium
CAGCACTTTGTGCATGGTTTTGTGGAGCAGGTCGAAGGCATAGACTTTGAAAACAAAGTGCGCATGGGCATACGGGACAACCGCTATGACGCCATGGTGCCCCAGGTCGTGGGGCCGCTGCGCCTCAAAGGCCGGGTACATGCCATGGAAGCGCAACTGGCCCGCGCACATACCCAACGCACCCTGAAATTCACCTTGCCCGGCCCCATGACGATTGTGGACACCGTGGCCGACCAGTACTACGGCGGCGGGCGTGAAGGCCGTATCAAAATGGCCTTCGCCTTTGCCGAACTGCTCAATGCCGAGGCGCTGGCGCTGCAGGCCGATGGCGTGGACATTGTGCAGTTTGACGAACCTGCCTTCAATGTGTACATGGACGACGCAGCCGACTGGGGCGTACAAGCCCTCGAGCGCGCCGCCCAGGGCCTGCGCTGTAAAACCGCCGTGCATATTTGCTACGGCTACGGCATCAAGGCCAACACGGACTGGAAAAACACCCTGGGCCATGAGTGGCGCCAGTATGAAAAAGTATTTCCCGCGCTCTCCAAGAGCAGCATCAACCAAGTCAGCCTGGAATGCGCGCATTCGCATGTGCCCATGGATTTGATGGCCTTGCTCGAAGGCAAAGAAGTGATGGTCGGCGTCATCGACGTAGCCTCCGATGTGGTGGAAACGCCCGAAGAAGTGGCCGACACCATAGGCCGTGCCTTGCAATTTGTACCCAAAATGAAGCTCACCGCTTGCACCAACTGCGGCATGGCGCCCATGGACCGCGCCATTGCCACGCGCAAGCTCTATGCGCTGGCCCAAGGTGCTGAAATTGCGCGCCAACGCCACGGCTAAACCCGCTTCACCCGCAGCGCCCCTACCAGCCTTTCACTGAAAAGACAGCGCCATGTCCAAAACCATTGAATTCTTTTTTGATTTCGGTAGCCCCACCACCTACTTGGCCAACACCCAGTTGCCCAAGTTGGCGCAGGAATGTGGCGCACACCTGGTGTACCGGCCTATGCTGCTGGGCGGTGTATTCAAAGCCACCGGCAATGCCAGCCCGGTCACCGTACCCGCCAAGGGCCGCTGGATGGGCCAGGACATGCAGCGCTGGGCAGACCGATACGGCGTGCCCTTTGCGTTTAACCCGCATTTCCCTATCAACACCCTGCCCTTGATGCGCGGCGCCTGCGGCATCCAAATGCGCCATCCCGATGCTTTGGGGCGCTACATCGATACGGTGTTTCAGGCCATGTGGGTCAAGCCCTGCAATATGGGCGATCCGCAGGTGCTGGCCCAGGTGCTGGGCGCAGTGGGCTTTGAAGCGCAGGAATTTATGGATTTGATTGCCGACCCGCAAGTCAAAGCCCAGCTGATCAGCAACACCGACGAAGCGGTGGCGCGCGGCGTTTTTGGCGCCCCGACTATGTTTGTGGGCGACCATATGTTCTTCGGCCAGGACCGGCTGGATTTTGTACGCCACGCCCTGGCCTGAGCCACCTGCGCCACACACCTGCCCAAGTTCAAGGAAACCCTATGCATCGCGTTGCCATCAGCAGCACCGGCCTGTTTACCCCGCCACACACCATCAGCAATGAAGAACTGGTGCAGGCCTATAACGAATATGCTGCGCTGGAAAACACCCGCCACGCCGACGCGATTGCCGCAGGCACGCACACTGCGCTCACCGATTCGAGCGTGGAGTTCATCGAAAAGGCCTCGGGTATAAAAAGCCGCTACGTGATGGAAAAGCAAGGGGTCATCGACCCGACCCGTATGCGCCCGCGCTTTACACCGCGTCCGGACAGCGAGATTTCTATGATGGCTGAGATCGGCGTGCTGGCCTGCCAGGACGCATTGCGCACAGCCGGCAAGACGGCGGCGGACGTGGATGGCCTGATTTGCGCCGCTGCCAATATGCAGCGCCCCTATCCGGCCATGGGCGTGGAAATTCAGACGGCGCTGGGCATACATGGCTACGCTTTTGACATGAACGTGGCTTGTTCCTCAGCGACCTTTGCGCTGGAGCTAGCGTATAACGCGGTGCGCACCGGACAATCGCGTGCGGTGCTGGTGGTCAACCCAGAAATTACCTCGGCACATTTGGCCTGGAAAGACCGTGACTGCCATTTCATCTTTGGTGACGTGTGCACCGCCATTTTGGTCGAGCGTCTGGACTTGGCCCCCGAAGGCGCTTTTGAGATTTTGGGCACGCGCTTGCTCAGCACTTTTTCCAACAATATCCGCAATAACCAGGGCTTTATGTCGCGCGCCGAAGACCGCGACCCGGACGACCGCGACCAGCTCTTTCGGCAAGAGGGCCGCAAAGTCTTCAAGGAAGTCTGCCCCATGGCGGCTGAGCATATTGAAAGCCATTTGCAAAGCCTGGACTTGACACCGGAGCAGGTGCGCCGCTACTGGCTGCACCAGGCCAATTTGTCCATGAACCAGTTCATCATCCGCCGCCTGCTCGGGCGCGATGCCAGCGCCGACGAAGCGCCCGTCATCTTGGACGAGTTTGCCAACACCGCTTCTGCCGGCTCCATTATTTCTTTTCACCGCAACAAAGCGGACATCCAAAGCGGTGAAACCGGCGTGATCTGCTCGTTTGGCGCAGGCTATTCGATTGGCAGCGTGATCGTGCGCAAGACCTAGATTGCGCGACTTGCGGGGTTCGCGACCCCGATGAACCCAGCTACAGGTTTATATCAATGTCCGCTGCAAACGCAGCTCGGATAGGGTGTGCCCTGCTACCTGCACTTCGCGCTCGGCACCGGGTTCGCGCTTGAAACCGGCCAGTTCAAAAAAACGCAAGCCAGTCGCATTGCGCGCTTGCATCCACAGGGTGACATCGATACAGCCTTCGTCGTGCAAGCCCTGGCGCGCTGCGTGCCACAGAGACAAGCCCACGCCCAAGCCCTGAAAATCCGGGTGTACATACATATCGCTGATCTCGCCCGTGGTCTGGCGGCTGCCATCGTCACGGCTGCGGTCAAAGCCGACAAAACCGACGATGCGCTCGCCATGCATCGCAGCCATGACTTGGGGTTCGGCAAACTCAATGGCTTCGCGCCAATAGGCCTGGCGCTTGTCCTGGCCCAAGGGCGGTAGCTGGTCGGTGCCCAAGAGGGAGCGGTACAAATCAAGCGCAACCAGCGCATATAAATCACTGATCGCTTTGGCATCGCGCACGGCGGTGGCGCGTACCGGAAAAACAGAGGTGCTGGACATGGGAACTGCAATCACAAAAAAACTTTAAAAATACCCTCCCATTGTCGCAGGATTGAAAAGGGCTTCAAGCCCCCAAAGCGGCATAGGCGTTAAGCTTTGCTCTATGCGCCGGGATATAACAAGAATTTTTCTCAAACCCCTGTGGCGCCTTGCTTTGTGCTGCTGGCTGCTAAGCGCATGCCTGCAAGCGCAGGCCCTGCCTTTTGAAGACAGCATGGCCCAGCGCACCCTGGCATGCACAGCTTGCCACGGCCCACAGGGCCGCTCCGGCCCCGATGGCTACTATCCCCGCCTTGCGGGCAAGCCTGCCGGATACCTTTACAACCAACTCGTCAACCTGCAACAAGGGCGGCGCAACTACCCGCTGATGCAAAGCCTGCTCGCGCCTTTGGACGATGCGTATCTGCGCGCGCTGGCCGATTATTTTGCGGCGCTGGAAATCCCCTACCCCCCGCCTGCGCCGCCATCTGCTGACAAGGCGGTTTTGGCGCGTGGGCTGCAACTGGTTCGCCGCGGCGACCTGGACTTGCAGATACCGGCCTGCGTGCAATGCCACGGCACTGCGCTGACCGGCACGCAGCCTTCGGTGCCGGGCTTGTTAGGCCTGCCACGTGATTACCTCAACGCCCAGTTAGGTAGCTGGCAAAACGGCCAACGCCAAGCCCAGACGCCCGACTGCATGGCGGATATCGCCAAGCGTTTGAGCGATGCCGATGTGCATGCCCTGAGCACGTGGTTGTCCAGCCAAACCGTGCCACTGGTCTCGCGCGCAACCGCGCAAAAACCACCTCTGCCCCCCGGCGCCAAAGAGATTCGCTGCGGGAGCGCGCCGTGGTGAGGCGCGGCACCTTGCGCGCGCTGGCTCTCGCGCTATGCACGGTACTAGCAGGCGCGCTGCTATGGGCCTTGTGGGGCTTTGATGCCTATTACCGGCAAGCGAGCGTCAGCCCCATTGCGCAGACGACAACCGCCGCAAACGCTTCCGCCAGCGCGGGCAGTGAAAACACGGGGAACGCCTCTGTGCAAGCGCCCTCCCTAGCGCAGGTGGAGCGCGGGCAATACTTGGCCCGCGTGGGTAATTGCGTGTTTTGCCATACCGCGCCCGCTGGCGCCCTACTCGCCGGTGGGCGGGCCATTACTACGCCTTTTGGTACGGTCTACACCAGCAACCTGACCCCGGACGCGGCGCATGGATTGGGGCGTTGGACGGCCAACGATTTCTGGCAAGCCCTGCACCTGGGTCTGGGTCCGCAGGGGCAGCGCCTCTCGCCCGCCTTTCCCTACACCAGCTACAGCCGCTTGACACGTACCGACGCGGATGCGCTGTGGGCCTACCTGCAATCGGTGCCCGCCGTGCCCCGACCCCAAGCCGCTGCGAATATGGTCTGGCCATTGGGCACGCAAACCGCGCTCGGACTGTGGCGGGCGTTGTACTTTCGCCCTTTCCAAGACGCGCGGGAAAGCGCAGCGCCAGACGGTACGGACCCGGTGGCCTGGACGCGCGGGCGCTATTTGGTCGAAGGTCTGGGCCATTGCCAGGAATGCCACAGCCCGCGTGACGTACTGGGCGGCTTGCGCAATGCGTCTCGCGGCACGGGCGGTGTCTTGCCCGGCCTGCCCTGGTATGCGCCTTCCTTGCGTGACACCGCGCAGGCCGGAGCGACCGACGGCCCCGCACTGCAAAGCTTTTTACAAACCGGCCTAGGCGCTGGCCGCTTTGCCACCGGCCCCATGGCCGAAGTGGTTCTGCACGGCACGCAATACCTGAGCGACGCGGATGCGCAGGCGATGGTGGTGTATTTGCAGTCTTTGGTCGCGATGAAAGTAGGCAGTGCAATGCCACCTCCCCATCAAGATGCGGACAAGAGCCACCTTGAAGGTTCACATTCAATTGCTAAGGCCAACGCAAGCGCTACGCAAGTGCAAGGCGCAGACATTTATAAAAATCACTGCGCCGACTGCCACGGTGACCAAGGCCAAGGCCGCGACAGCGTGTACCCCGCACTCGCGGGCAACCGGGCACTGCTCATGGAAAAGCCCCATAACGCAGTCCTGAGCGTGCTCTACGGTGGATTTGCGCCATCCACGCATGGCAACGCCAGGCCTTTTGGCATGCCGCCCTTTATGCTGGAACTGAGCAACGCGCAAATTGCGCAGGTGCTGAGCTATGCCCGCAGCGCCTGGGGCAACCAGGCCGCGCCGATCAGTGAATTGCAAGTGCAAGCCGTGCGCGATCCGCAGCAGCGGCGATGAACACGCGAAGCCGCCCGGACCTTGCGGACATCACACTGCTCTACCAGGACGATGCACTTGTGGTGCTGCACAAACCGGCGGGGCTGTTGTCGGTGCCCGGGCGCGGCGCGGACAAGCAGGACTGCGTGAGCGCCCGCGTGCAAGCGCAGTTCCCCGATGCACTGGTGGTACACCGCTTGGACATGGCGACCTCTGGCCTCATGCTGATGGCGCGCGGCGCCGATGTCCAGCGCGCTGTGAACCACGCTTTTGCCCATAGCCTGGTGGAAAAGCGCTATGTAGCGCACGTGGCCGGTCTGCTAGAGCCAGACGCCATCTGGCGCACCATAGACTTGCCGATTGCCGTCGATTGGCCACGTCGCCCCTTGCGCATCATCCAGGCCGATGGCAAAGCCAGCCAAACCCGCTGGCGCTGCGTGGGGCAGGATGTGCATGGCAATAGCAGCCGCGTCGAACTCCAACCCCTGACCGGGCGCAGCCACCAATTGCGCCTGCATATGCAGGCTATGGGCTATCCCATCGTGGGCGATGCTTGGTATGCCCCCGCGCAAGTGCAGGCCATGGCCCCACGCCTGCTGTTGCACGCCTGCGCGCTGTCGCTCAAGCATCCGCACAACGGCATGCCCATGCACTGGGATTGCGCGGCGGACTTTTAAAGCCGGGTGTTGGGCTTTACCACGAGGTATATGCCCTGCCGGGAGATGGGTTGAGCGGATTAATCAGGCCCGAGCGCTGCGGGCCCTTCAGCGCGATCAGGAACCCATGGAGGACAATACTGGGAACGGGACTTGATTTGTTGTTTGCGCCAGTAAAGCGCCAGTACCCAGGCGGCCGTCTGCCTTCGTATCACGGAATACTCAGTTGGATGGCATCTAACTGGGCGTGCCAAATTTGTACGATCGCCGCAAGTGTCCGTTTTGTTCCAGGGGCACCGGCCGCTACAAAGTGGCAGTCAAGACTGACACTGCCGTCTTCGCCAAGGAGTGATGTTTTACTGTCTGGACTGCATGCAACTGGCACGCCGTCCAGCGAAAGGGTCATGGACAAGCGCGTGTCGTCGTGACTGCCCGAGAAATCTGCCTTGAAGCGCATTTTTTGCCCTTCTGTGGTGATCGTCACAGGGCAATGGAATTCTTGCCATTTCCAGTTAGCCGCATGTGTTTCGCAGGTCAAAACCTCTGCGGCACAAGGCGTACCAGCGCCCATGGCAAACCAGCAAATGATCGCTGCCCCTACCCGCCACGCCATGCTAGGGCTCCTTGCACCGGAAACACCGGCCCCTCTGTTTGCAAGTTTGTTGTTTGGCCGTGAAAGTGTCATAAAAAAGCATGAGCGCACCGGGAATGCAGGCCATTGGCTCAACAAGCACCAATAGCCGCCCACCGCAAATGTGCCCAACCAATACAGGCAGCACCACCGAGCAGATAGCGCCAAAACATCAGCCAAGCCCCAGCGCCTAAAATGCCCCGGTGACCTCCATCCTCAACGCCGACCTGCATTGCCACTCTGTGGTCTCGGACGGCACCCTGACCCCTGAAGCCCTGGCCGAACGCGCCGCCTCCCATGGCGTGGAGCTGTGGGCGCTGACCGACCACGACGAAATCGGCGGCCAGGCCCGCGCAGCCGCAGCCGCCAAGGCCGTCGGCATGCGCTACGTCACCGGCGTAGAAATTTCCGTCACCTTTCTGGGCAAAACCGTCCATATCGTCGGTCTGGGCATCGATACCGACCATCCGGATTTGCGCGAAGGCCTGGAACGCACACGCGGCGGGCGCAGGCTGCGGGCGCAGGACATGGCCGACGGCCTGGCCAAAGTAGGCATCAAGGGCGCGTTTGAAGGCGCGCTGCAGTACGTGGGCAACCCAGACTTGATTTCCCGCACCCATTTCGCTCGGCATTTGGTGGAGACCGGCGTGTGCAAAGACACCAACGAAGTGTTTCGCAAATACCTGACCGAGGGCAAGCCCGGCTTTGTAGAGCACCGCTGGGCCACGCTCAAAGACGCGGTGGGCTGGATTACTGGCGCGGGCGGTATGGCGGTGGTGGCGCATCCGGCGCGCTATAAATTTACCCCCAACGAAGAGTTCGCGCTGTTTACCGAATTCAAAGGCCATGGTGGGCGCGGCGTGGAAGTGGTGACCGGCAGCCATTCGGCGGCGGAATATGTCACCTATGCCGCCACCGCGCAAGAGTTTGGGCTGGCCGCATCGCGCGGCAGCGACTTTCACAGCCCCTTAGAAAGCCACACCGAACTGGGCACCCTGCCCTATCTGCCCGGGGGTTTGACCCCCGTGTGGGAACTGCTGGCCGCGCGCATCCAGTAAGCGACGCCGTGGCACAGTTTTTAGAAGTCCACCCGGACAACCCGCAACAACGCCTGCTCAAGCAAGCGGTGGGCTTGCTGCAAAAAGGCGGCGTGCTGGCGGTGCCCACCGATTCGAGCTACGCGCTGGTCTGCCACTTAGACGACAAAGCCGCTGCCGACCGGCTGCGCCACATTCGCGGGGTGGACGACAAGCACCACCTGACGCTGCTCTGCCGCGACCTGAGCGAGCTGGCCAATTACGCCCGCGTGGACAACCGGCAGTTCCGCCTGCTCAAGTCCGCCACGCCAGGGCCGTTTACTTTTATCCTGGAAGCCAGCAAAGAAGTACCGCGCCGCCTGAGCCACCCCTCGCGCAAGACCATAGGCCTGCGCTTGCCCGAACATGCCTGTCTGCAAGCCCTGCTAGAACTGCATGGCGCGCCCTTGCTGGCCACTACCCTGATACCGCCGGGCGAAAGCCAGGCCCTCAACGATGCCGCCGACATACGTGAACGTTTTGAACACCAAATAGACGGCGTGATCGACGCCGGTGCCTGCGCGCTAGAACCCACCACGGTGATCGACCTGAGCACCGGCGAAGCCGAGGTGGTGCGTCTGGGCCGGGGTGACCCCGCCCGCTTGGGCCTTTAGTGCGCATCCCGCTAATTTATTGAAAGCCAGCACGTGGACATTGCCCAACTGATACAAACCGTCAGCCTCTACGCGATACCGGTGATTTTTTCTATCACCCTGCACGAAGCAGCGCACGGCTACGCGGCGCGCTACTTTGGCGACAACACCGCCTGGATGCTGGGCCGCGTATCGCTCAACCCCATGAAGCACCTCGACCCAGTGGGCACCATCTTGTTGCCACTCTTGCTGTACTTCAGCACCTCGGGCGCATTTTTGTTTGGCTATGCCAAGCCGGTACCGGTCAATTTTGGGCGACTGCGCCACCCTAAGCGCGATATGGTCTGGGTGGCGCTGGCCGGCCCGGCGATTAATTTTGCGCAAGCCGTGCTTTGGGGCGCGGGCCTGTTTGTCTTGCAAGGCGCGGGCATCAGCGAGGCTTTTTTGCTAAAAATGTGCCAGGGCGGCGTGCTGGTGAATGTGGTGATGTGTGTGTTCAATCTGTTCCCGCTGCCGCCGCTCGATGGCGGGCGCATTTTGGTGGGCCTCTTGCCCATGCGCCAGGCTTATTGGTTATCGCGCGTGGAGCCCTGGGGCTTTTTTATTGTGATGGCGCTGGTGCTAACCAAAGTCATCAACACCTTTTGGATGCTGCCTTTGATGGGCCTGAGCTTTGAAGCGCTGGATTTGCTGCTCAGCCCCTTGCGCGCCCTGCTGCTCAGCGGCGCAGCGCCTGTTTGATTCGTTTGGCCTTTTTGTGTAATTCACCATGAGCACTGTTCGATTTTTAACCGGCATCACGACTTCGGGTACGCCGCACTTAGGTAACTACGTGGGCTCCATCCGCCCCGCGGTGCAAGCGAGCTTGCGGCCCGGCGTGGAGAGCTATTACTTTCTGGCCGATTACCACGCGCTCATCAAAATTGACGAACCAACGCGCATCCAACGCTCCACCTTGGAAATTGCTGCTAGTTGGTTGGCCGCTGGCCTAGACCCCGAACGCGTAGTGTTCTACCGCCAGTCCGACATTCCGGAAATCCCCGAGCTGACCTGGTTTTTAACCTGCGTGACGGGCAAAGGCATTCTCAACCGCGCCCATGCTTACAAAGCCTCGGTGGACAAAAACACTGCCGCCGGTACCGACCCGGACACCGACGTGAGCGCCGGCCTGTTTATGTACCCGGTGCTGATGGGTGCGGACATTTTGATGTTCAACGCCCACCATGTGCCAGTGGGGCGCGACCAGGTGCAGCACATCGAAATGGCGCGCGACATGGCCCATAGTTTTAACCACCGCTATGGCGAACATTTTGTGGCCCCACTGGCAGCCATTGAAGAAAGCGTGGCTACCTTGCCAGGCTTGGATGGCCGCAAGATGAGCAAGAGCTATGACAACACTATCCCCCTGTTTGCTAGCAGCGCGCAGTTGCAAAAGCTGATTGCCAACATCAAGACCGATTCGCGCGCCCCCGGCGAGCCCAAAGACACCGAAGGCTCCGCCTTGTTTCAGATTTACCAGGCCTTTGCCAGCCCCGAGGAAACCGCCGCCTTCGCACGCGAATTTGCCCAAGGCATTAGCTGGGCCGCTGCCAAAGAAAAGCTGCATGCGCGCATTGACCAAGAGATTGCGCCCATGCGTGCACGCTACCAGCACCTGATGGAGCATCCGCAAGAAGTCGAGGCCATGCTGCTGCAAGGCGCCATCAAAGCGCGCGCCGTGGCCACGCCTTTTATGGCGCGCTTGCGCCATGCTGTAGGGCTGCGCGGCTTGGCTGCGCAAAGCGCTGGCGGCCCTGCTAAAGCGGCTAAGGCGGCCAGTGCAGCCTTCAAGCAATACCGCGAAAGTGACGGGCAGTTTTACTTCAAGCTGCTCGATGCCAAAGGCGCGCTGCTGCTGCAAAGCACCGGCTTTGCCAACCCGAAAGAGGCGGCACAAGTGATGGCCCAGCTCAAGACTGGGGGTGCCAGCGCATTGCCCGCCTGCCAAGACTTTATTGCCTCGGTGAGCGATGCTGCAGCGCTGGACGAAGCGCTAGAGAGTGTGCGCGCGCAATCGGCCTAATTGGCGATGAGCCCCGCTTAGGCAAGCGCCATGCAAGCCAAATACCTGCTGCAACTGGCTTGCTTATCGGCGCTGTGGGGTGCCTCCTTCATTCTGACCCGCATTTCCGCACCGCAACTAGGGCCGAATTTTTCGCCCTGGCTGCGCATGACTTTGGGCACCTTGATGCTGGCGATCATCATGCGCGTGCTCAAGCACCGCTGGCCCACAGAGCATTGGAAGGAATTGATGTTTATCGGCTTTTTGGCCGTGGCCGGGCCGCACGCCTTGTATTCGCAAGCCGCCTTGTTTTTGCCCGGTGGCTATGGCGCGCTGCTCTCGGTTACCTCGGTGTTGTTCGGCGCGTTTGCCTCAGCCTGGCTGGGCGAGGAAGCGCTAACACGGGGCAAGCTGGCTGGTTGCCTGCTGGGTTTGGCCGGGGCCGCGCTGGTGGTGCGCTTGGGGCCGGTCCACCCCAGCGCACAGCTGATGCTCTCGGCGCTTACCTGTGTGGGCGCGGCAGCGCTATCGGGTATCGCCACGCCCTACCTCAAGCGCGCTACGACGCGCATGGAGCCGCTGTCCATCACTGCCGGCATGCATGCGGCCTCGGTGCTCATGCTGCTGCCCGGCGCGGCACATGATTTTCCGAACGCGCATTTCACGCCCAGCGCTCTGGCCGCTGTCACCGTGCTGGGCATCGCAACTTCGGGCCTGGCCTATTGGATGTTTATGCGCATCATGCAACACGTGCCACCCATGGCGTCGATGACCGCCAACTTTATGAGCACCGGCTTTGGCGTGCTCTGGTCGGTGTTGCTGCTGGGCGAAGCCACCAGCCTGGCCATGGCCGTTGGCGGTGGATTGATCGTGCTGGCTTGCCTGTTGGTGTCAAATGTCAACCCGCTGGATTTGCTGCGACGCTCGGACTCCAAGGCTGAAACGGACGCCTGAGCAAACCGCGTTGAGAATATCAATTACTCATTGAAGAAGTGCCCCTATGCCCCGCGAAGTTCCCCTCATTCACCCCGGCACGATCTTGCTGGAAGACTGGCTCAAACCCATGGTGATCAGCCAGTACGCGCTTGCCAAAGCCATTGACGTGCCACCCCGGCGCATCAATGAAATTGTCAAAGGCTTGCGCGGCATCACCGTGGACACGGCCTTGCGTCTGAGCGTGTTTTTTGGCACCGATGCGCAAAGCTGGGTCAATTTGCAAACCCATTACGACACAGAAAATGCCCGCGTTGCCATGGCCGCCGTATTGGGCCGCATCTTGCCGCGTGAACTGGCTGAAGCTGACGATACATTGGCCGAATCAATCAACAGCGGCCATCTCCCCATCTTGCGGTCTAAAGCGCATTGACAAGTCGCTTGGCTATAGAGCCAAAGCTGCTCCATGCCTCTTCAAAGGAAAACTTCTCTTCACCATAGACTAATGGCAATAGCACTTCATGGTATTCACGGCGTGTTTGCTGATCGTTGCCTATTTCATTGAGCGCTGCGCTTAGAACGGTTTTGGGATCCGCTGCGAAAGCTGCGTCTTGATAGCCAAACTGCTCTACATCACCAGCCGTTAAGTCAACAAAAGCGAAAATAGAATCGTCCAGAACTTCAGGTTTTTTCGACACGATGCAATGCACATCGTAGATATGGCGCACCAGTGCTGTATCCCATTTTTGTTGCATGTGTCCAGACCGATATTGCGCAAAGCGCCTCAGAAAAGATAAAACTTTTTCCGCCAAAGTTTCTGCAACTGAGCTAACGGGTACTGGGAATGTAACCCCAATACGCCCTGCAAATTTATCCGTCAAGGTTCCGATCTGTGCAATTTCTGTTGGTCTAACCGACTTGCGCGCCACCAATTCCAACTGCAAATGGGGTCGCAGCGCAGCAATGCCGTCATATGCACGTTGGTATGCCCACTGACTATGGCTATATCGATTGTCATTCAATGAACGTCGGAACTCTTCTATTTCTACAAAGCCGATAAGTGCAAGTGTTTTGATTACTTGCCCTCTAACTTCATCGCCAAGGTAGCGTCTTAATTGATTCTGAGACCAATTGGCAACATCCTGCGACAGCACAATTTTGATGTCAGCATCTTCGGACATGCGCTCAATAAGCCCATGTGCTTTTGAAAGACTGGTGCCGCCGCAAAAAACCAAGGATGCATGTTCGAAATTGAGGTTAAAAACCGCCGCAACGCGGCAGTCAGGTGCTCGTCTTTTTCAAGCAGACCTGCGGTAACGCCGCCCATGTCTGCCTCGGCAAGCAATGCTTCGATGAGTTCTCGGCGCTCAGCGGATAACGTTCTCATGCGTGCTCATAGGTGATGAACTTGCCGTTGAAGCCAATTTTTCGGCTGATTCTTTGCTTACCAATATTGACAACGATACCTGTAGGAACCTGCGTGCTTCGGCCGGCGTTGTACTCAGCTGTTTGGAACGATTCCTTTAGGCGAACGCCAAGTTTGGTCAAGGCCTGCGGGCCGAGTACCTCAAGGGGTTGGATCGGAATGGGTTTTCCAGAAATCACGCTGGGTTTGGCCTTGGCATAGATGCCCACGCCTAGCCGTACCAACAGCCCAATGTCCGTGAGTTCCTTTAGCGCGCGCTTTACCGATGCTTCACTGCCAAATGGCTGAAAGTCGGCAGGCCGAAACACGAGTTCGGAGCGGCTCCGAATGGAGCGTCTGATGCGGTTGGTGATATTCATGAAAACATTTTTGGGTCAATGACCATTCGGAAATAATTTACTTAAGCTATTGAATTATATAAAATAAATTTAGCATATAAAGCTCAACCACCCAAGGGTGTATTCTGTACGACAAGTCTGCAATATGGCGCAAAAACCGAGCCGCGTGGGTGAGGAAGCCTGCCGCCTTGGTCTCAAACCCAAGTTATTTCCAGGTTTAGCCCGCCGGGCTGAGAATAACGATCACCACTGAAGGAATAACCCTATGCCCCGCGAAGTTCCCCTCATTCACCCCGGCACGGTCTTGCTAGAACACGTTGACTTCACGATAGGCCGGGAATTTTGGACAGAAATCGGGTGCTGGCGCTGTACCGACATTGGCACGCGCACGATATGCGCGATCAAGCTGGACGGCGATCCCCGCAACTGGAATGGCCCGCCGTACGCTGTGGCTGAACACGTTTTTGACGAAAACGACTTTGGGGCGCTCTACGCCAGCAGGGATAGCGTGCCGACTTGATACGCGCTCACGAATGAACGGGCGAAGCCGAGAGCTTCACTCCGAGCGCATGAAGTAGCTTGAGCATTGTGTCGTACCGAGGCTTGGCGCCTGGGGTAAGCGCCTTGTAAAGACTCTCACGACCAAGCCCGGTATCCTTGGCCAGTTGTGCTATGCCACGGGCACGCGCAACATCACGCACCGCGCTTGGAAATACATCAGGATTTGGATCTTCCAATGCAGCAGTGATGTAGTGCGCAATGGTTTGCGGCATCACGTTCGAGTCAACCGGGCGGGGTACAGTGAGCGAAGCGAACCCCGCCAGACGCAAGATGCCTGCCGGTGCAAGTCAGGTTGAATGCAGGGTTAGGCCGCACTTTGGGCAACCATGAGGTGGTAGGTTCCTCGCAGGCCAGCTTCTGCGAAGCCGCAGGCATGGTACATGGAGCGTGCCGGGTTATCCGGGTGTACGGTGAGAGACACCTTTCGATAGCCGTGTGCCCAGGCTGCCGCAAGCGCGGCCTTCATCATGGACTTGCCAAAGCCGCGATTCTGAAACTCGGGCTCCAGTGCAATGCCAAGCTGAGGAGTCTCATCGTCGATGTATGCGAGACCTTGACCACCTGCAACCAGGCGCATCCAGCATGCGCCTGCGTCCTTTCCGTTCACCACTGCGACAACGCCGACATCTGTGCTCAGGCCCCAGCCCTCAACAAAGATCCGCACTCCCGGGTGCTGAAGTATCTCGATGGGACGCAGCGGAGCAGGCGGAGGGTCCCAGAGCGCGATGTGTAGCCAGTGCCACAGGCTCTGCTGGTCGGATTTGAGGAGAGGGCGGAATTGCAACAATCGTGGCTCCTGTGCGGCCTAAAGTGATTTAGACCGCAAAACCCGGTGGATACATCCGGGCACAGTCGATACATCTTTTGGATGAAATGGCTGCAAGCCGCTTACGCCTTGGCTTTCAGATTTATTTGCTGTAGTTTTATATAGAGATAAATTTGCCATGAAACCCGGTGCACCTTTCTTGCAGTCCCAGCCTGCTAGATCAATAGCGGGAGTACTTACGTTATCGGAACTATAGCCTCAACATCGTTAATTGCTGCCTTTTTGGTGTCAATTATTTTTGCGTTCGTCAGCCCACGGGGTAGTTTCAATGCACCACCCGGCCGAGTCGGCTTTCGGCAAATAACCGAAAATGCATGCCAACTCCCCTTATCGACACGCGTGCAAACCAGCCCCATGCCCAGCATCCTCAATATCTCTGCCTATCTGTTTACGCCGCTGCCCGATGCGGCGGCGCTGCGCGAGACATTGCATAGCCGCGCACAGGGCTTGCAGCTCAAGGGCACCATATTGCTGGCCCATGAGGGCATCAATCTGTTTCTGGCCGGACAGGCCGAGCAAGTGCGTAGCTTTGTGGCGCAACTACAAAGCGACGAACGCTTTGCGCCGTTAGCGCCCAAAGAGAGTTGGTCCGAAGAGCAGCCTTTCAAGAAAATGCTGGTCAAGGTGAAAAATGAAATCATCCGCATGAACCACCCTGCCATTCAACCGGCGGCGGGCCGCGCGCCTGCGGTCAGTGCCGCCACGGTGCGGCGCTGGCTAGAGGCTGGCGTGGACGATGCAGGCCGCCCGGTGGTCACGCTGGATACGCGTAATGCCTTTGAGGTGGACGAAGGCACTTTCAGCGGCGCGCTGGACTGGCGCATCCACAAGTTCACCGAATTCCCCGATGCCTTTCGGGTGCACAAAGCATCGCTGCAAGACAAGACGGTGGTGAGTTTTTGCACCGGCGGCATACGCTGCGAAAAAGCCGCCATCTTGATGCGCGAGGAAGGGCTGCAGCATGTCTACCAGCTCGAAGGCGGCATCCTCAAATACTTTGAGGAAACCGATGCCAAACACTACCAAGGCGGCTGCTTTGTATTTGACGAGCGCCGCGTCGTCGGCCCGGATTTGCAGCCCATGCCATTGCAAGGCGATGGTTTCTAAGGCCTCTGCGTAGCCCAGGCACGCACTTCAGTCTTTTTTGTCGGTCGGTGGCAGGCGCGCTTGGCCGGGCTCAATATCGCGCCCCTGCACGTCGATGATGTCTGCGCTATCGCTTTGCCGCGCCTGCCAGGGGGCTTTTTGCTGCCACCTTTTATAGCTGTCGATGACGAGGACCAACTGCGGTTTGCGCCCGGTAAACAGCCAGCGCAGCAAAGAAAAGATGAACATCAGCACGGCCATGCACAGCAATACCAGCATAAAACCCAGGCCGAACAACAGCAAAAACGCGCGAAGCACCCAACCCATATTTACATCCCGTTTTTTTCGAAGGCTAGGCAGCCCGACCCAGCATGGCACGCAGGTCCTGCCCATAGGCAGGCACCTTGACACATACATAGGTCGCAAACAGAGCGTTTACAAGGCCTGTCAGCAAAAACACATCAGGCACCGTCAAACCCGCACCCAGCAAGGCCCCGGCCAACAAGGCGCTGACCACCATAAACAGCGCATTGAGGATATTGTTGGCGGCGATGATGCGAGCCCGGTGCGTCACCTGGCTGCGCTGCTGGATGAGCGCATACATGGGCACGCTGAACAGGCCGGTAAACAGACTCATAAACATCAAGTCGGCCATGACGCGCCAATGGACGCTTTGGGCTACAAAGTCACTGACGCCCATCAAAGCCGATGGCGCCAGGGCGTGCGAGGAAAAATACAAGTCCACCGCAAACACACTCATGCCAGCCGCACCCAGCGGCACCAGGCCCAGCCCCAGGCCCCCACCCTTGCGGCTCAGTCCTTCGCACAGCAGTGCTCCAGCGCCCACGCCCACCGAGAACACGATTAGCAAAAGTGAGGCGACTTGCTCATCGCCATGCAGCACGGTTTTGGCAAAGGAAGGAAACTGGCTGAGAAACACGGCGCCGAAAAACCACATCCAGCTAATGCCCAACATGGAACGGAAGACCACCGGGTCTACCGCGGCCAAGCGCAAGTTGGCTGCGGTCTCGGTAAATGGGTTCCAATTCATAGGCGGCCCTTGGGTGCGCGCTGGCGTCGCCGGAATAAAACCTGCGGCAATGCGCCCTAGCACCGCAAAAAACACGCAAGCCGCCGCCGCTGCCGACTGCCCGATAGCAGGGATGGCCACCAAAATGCCGCCGACCATATTGCCCAGCAGGATGGCTACAAAAGTGCCCATCTCCACCATGCCGTTGCCGCCCACCAGTTCGCGCTCTTGCAATACTTCGGGTAAGTATGCGAACTTGGCCGGGCCAAACAAGGTGGAATGACAACCCATCAAGAATGTGCAGGCCAACAATACAGCAGCCTGCTGGGCCACGAAGCCGTAAGCGGCCAGCAACATGATGGCGATTTCCAGGTTTTTCACCAGACGCATCAGGCGCGCTTTGTCCCAGCGGTCGGCAAGCTGCCCGCTGGTCGCAGAAAACAACACATAGGGCAAGATAAACAAAGCACCAATCACCAGGCCCGCCAGCGAGGGCGGTAGCCAGTCCACCTGTAGCTGGTAGGTCACCATCACGGTAAACGCAAACTTAAACACATTGTCATTGCCCGCGCCGCTGAACTGCGTCCAGAAGAAGGGGGCAAAGCGGCGCTGCCCGAGCAGTGCAAATTGATTGGTCTTGGCCTCTGTGTCCATCGAAATCTCCAAGGTCTATTCAAGGTTGCCGAAATTAAGCGTCAACCCTATTCTGGCGCATACTACCTTGGCCCTAGGGACCCCAGCACAGGCTACTTGCTAAGCTTGTGCACCTCCTGCGCTGCTTTTTGTGCCTCTAATGCCGCCTGGTGCGCTTCGTGTTCGGCGCGGTGCGCCATCAACACGTCGCGGTTTTTGATGGCATAGGCATCACCTTTTTTCGCTGCACGCGCGTAATAACTTAACGCTCGGGCCTCGTCTTCCTCGACACCCTGGCCGTGCTCGTACATAAAGCCTAGGTTGGACAAAGCGCCGGCATGGTCTTTTTCCGCGGCAAGGCGGTACCAGTCCATAGCCTGGTGGTAGTCTTGTTTGACGCCCCGGCCATTGCTGTACATAAAGCCCATCTTGGTCTGCGCATCGGCATTGCCTTGGGACGCGGCGATTTTGAACCACCGCAGCGCCTCGTGGACATCCTCCTTCACACCCTGCCCATGTTCATATAGCAAGCCCACATGCAATTGCGCGCTGGTGTGTCCCGCATCGGCCGCGCTGCGAAACCAATGCATGGCTTGCACAAAATCTTGCTTGATATCGACACCGCGCTCATAAATCTGGCCGAGCCGGGTTTGGGCCTCTCCATGGCCCTGGGCCGCTGCTTGTTTGTACCATTCGGCCGCTTTGGCATAGTCGCGCTCCACGCCGTGGTGGTTTTCATACATCTGGCCAATCGCGAATTGCGCTTGCGCCAGGCCGTGGGCGGCGGCCATTTTGTAGCACTGCATGGCGGCCTGGAAGTCTTGCTTGGCGCCCCTTCCTTCCTCGCACAAGATGCCCAGCCGCCACTGCGCCTCGGCATTGCCATGGGTCGCCGCCTGTTTGTACCAATGAAGGGCCTGCACAAAGTCCTCGGAAGCGCCTTGGGCGTTTTCAAACATCAGGCCTAGGTTGAGCTGCGCACCGGCGTGTCCCTGGGCTGCGGCCAATTTGTAGAGCTTCATGGCCTCGGGGTAGTTTTTGGGCACGCCCCGCGCAAAGTGCATTAGCACCGCCATTTCATATTGGCCCTGCGATGCACCTTTGGCGGCCTCATCCCTGGAACGTATCACTTCAGCTTCAATGGCGGCAGCAATCTGCTCTTGCTGGCGCAGCAGGTCTTCCATTTTGCTCATAGCAATTTCCTTATTGAAGTCGTGGCAGTGCAGGCAATTGCTGCTTGGCCTTGTTCGGGCAAACCAAGGCGGCGCTCGCGCCGGGGGTCGGCCCCTTTAGGCCACACCGCATACCCACCGGGCGCATATTTCTCGCTTTAGGCCCTGATGTCAAGCGATAAGCCCTGGCAGGGGCCCCGCATACCCCAGAAAACTCAGCGTTCTCCGGTCTGCAAGCGCCATAGCGCGGCATAAGCGCCGCCCTGGGCCAGCAGGGCATCGTGGGTACCGCTTTCCACAATGCGCCCGGCGTCCATCAAGTGGATGCAATGGGCTTGGCGCACCGTGGACAGGCGGTGGGCAATGACGATGGTGGTGCGACCCTGGCTGACCACCTCCAGCGAGCGCTGGATGGCCGCCTCGGTTTCGTTGTCCACCGCGCTGGTGGCTTCGTCCAACACCAAAATAGGGGGGTCTTTCAAAATCGCGCGCGCCAAGGCCAGGCGCTGGCGCTGGCCACCGGAGAGTTTTTGCCCACGCTCGCCTAGCCGAGTGGCAAAACCCAGGGGCAGTTTTTCGATGAATTCAGTAGCCTCGGCGGCGCTCGCTGCCGCTGCGATAGCCTCGTCGCTGACCGCCGCGCGGTCTTGCTCCCCGTAGGCGATGTTGTCGGCCACGCTGGCATCACTCAAAAAAGCGTCTTGCGCGACATAGCCAATAGCGCGGCGCAGGTCTTGCAAATTCAGCGCATCAATGGGTTCGCCATCGAGCAGGATACGCCCTTGCTGCGGCGTGTAAAAGCGAAGCAGCAGCTTGACTAGGGTTGATTTACCCGAGCCAGTAGAGCCCACAAAGGCCACTGTTTGGCCCGCCGGTATGGTCAGGCTGATGTGGTGCAGTGTGGGCGTATCGCCCGCACTGGCATAGGAAAACTGAAGATTTTCAAAGCGGATCCCGCCGGTGACGGTCTCTTTGGCAAAGTGCTTGCCCTCATAAGCGATGCTGATCGGCGTTTCCAGCAAACCCATGGCGCGTTCGATGGCGGCCATAGAGCGTTGGTACATATCGGCCACTTCGGCCAGGCCGGTCATAGGCCAGAGCAGGCGCTGGGTCAAAAACACCAGCACTGAAAACGCGCCGACCGCCAATTGACCGTGCAAGGACAGCCAGCCGCCATACAACAGCGTGGCCGTAAAGCCCGCCAAAATTGCCATGCGAATCACCGGGGTGATCGCAGCGCTGATGCGGATGGCGGCCGCATTGGTCTGGCGGTAGCGGTTGCTGGCCTCCTCGATGTGACTGGCCTCAAAACTCTCGGTCGCAAAGGCTTTGATCGTGGCCAGCCCCAGCAAATTGTTATTGAGCCGCGCGCCCACATCGCCCGCCGCCTCGCGCACCTTGGTGTAGCGCGGCGCCAACCGATTTTGAAACCAGAAGGCACCGAGCAAAATCATAGGCACGGGTAGCAAGGCAATCAGTGCGATATCTGATTGCAACGCAAAGAACACCGCGCTGACCATCAGCGAGGAGAAAAACACCTGAATGATTTGGTTGGCGCCGCCATTTAAGAAGCGCTCCATCTGGTTGATGTCGTCGTTCAAAATCGCCATCAAATTGCCGGTGCGCTGGTTTTCGAAATAGGCCATGTCCAGGCGCTGCACATGGCGGTAGGTGTCCAGCCGCATATCGTGTTGCAGGTTTTGCGCCAACTGTCGCCACTTCACCTCGTACAAATACTGGAACAAAGACTCGCCGCCCCACACCAGCACATTAAAGAGGCCGAGCGCCAGCAATTGTTCCCAGGTATTCGTGATGCCAATGCTGCCCAGCACATGGCGCGCCAGAAAACTCTCCTCCCCTTTGACCACCACATCCACGGCAGCGCCGATCAGCACCTCGGGCAAGATGTCAAAAAATTTATTCAATACCGAATACAGCGCCGCCAATTTGAAATCGCGCCTATAGGCGCTGGCGTAGCGCAGGAGTTTGCTTAAAGGGTGCATGGAGGATTGACTTTACTGGCTAGCTTCGTGTGGGGGAAGGTCGGGTGCAATGACGCGCCGCATCACCAGCTCCCATGCTACCCGCGCCTCTGGGCCTGCCGCATCAAATGCTTGGCGCAATTGCGCCATTTGGGTGCCGCTAAGCTGCGCCTCCAACTTGGATCCGCTGCGGCTTAGCGAAAGGTGGCGCACGCGTCCGTCGTGTTGGGCTGGTACTGCGCTGATCAATTGCATGGCCAGGAGTTGACGCAGCGGCGCGTTGAGCGCCTGCTTGCTCACTTGCAATGTGGCGAGCAAGGCGTTAACCGTGGTGCCGGGATGACGGCCTACGAAATAAAGAATCCGGTGGTGCACACGCCCCAGGCCGCGTTTTTCTAATATCTTGTCTGGCCGCTCGGTGAAGCTGCGGTAGGCGTAATACAAATACTCAATGGCCTGTCGCAATTGCGCTTCGCTGGGCGACGATGCGCCAGAGTCCTTGGAAGAATTTGGGTCAAGCATATTGACATGATAAACGCAAAAGATTTATGCTACATAGGTCAATATTATTGACTTATAAGGAGGATTTCATGACCAACCGAACCAAAGCGCGCCTGTCACAGCGCATCGCCGATTTGCATGCTTCACCCATACGCGAAATTCTGAGCGTGCTGAACCAGCCAGGCATGGTGTCTTTTGCTGGCGGGCTTCCATCGCCAGAGAGCTTCCCGCCCTGCGACCTGAGCGCCGTGCCCGCGGAGTTTTTGCAATACGGGGCTAGCGAGGGTGAGCTGGCCTTGCGCTCGCAAATCGCGTCTGATATGCACGATATCGGCCTGCCTTGTGAGCCATCGCAGGTACTGGTGCTCAGCGGATCGCAACAAGGTATTGATTTGGTAGCCAAACTATTTATCGATCCTGGCAGCCTGGTCGCGCTGGAGCATGCCACCTACTTGGCAGCATTGCAAGTATTCCGTTTTTTTGGGGCACGATTTAGTCGATTGCAGGCCTTGCTGGAGGCGCAGGACGACGCCATGCAAGTGCCCAAACTGACCTACGTCATTCCCACCTTCCAAAACCCCAGCGGCTATTGCATGACGGCAGCAGAGCGCGATGCACTCGCGCAGGCTTGTGATCGCACCGGCACGGTGCTGTTCGAGGATGATCCCTACCGCGATTTTGTTTATGAACCTTGTGAGCGAAACCCCGTGTGCGCCAGACTAGACCGCGCATCTTGGGTCTACCAGGGCTCTTTTTCCAAAACACTGGCGCCTGGAATGCGCCTGGGCTTTCTGGTCGCATCCCCAGACTTGATGCCCTACCTGGTGCGGCTTAAGCAAGCCGCCGATCTGCATTCCAACCGCATCAGCCAGTGGTGGGTACTCCAGCAATTGCAAGATCCTGCCCGCCACGCTCGCACGCAAGCGCTGGCGCAAAACTACCGCGTGAAACGCGATAATTTTTCATCCTATCTAGACCACTATTTCAAAGACTTGGCTAGCTGGCATGTACCGCAAGGCGGCTTATTTTTTTGGTTAAAGCTAAAGCAAACCTTGGACACGCGCAAGCTCTTGCCTTTAGCCTTGGAACAGCAGCTTGCGTTCATGCCCGGCGAAGCGTTTATGCCAGAGCCGACCGCAGGCACGGGCCAAATTCGCCTCAATTTCAGCCACGCCACGGCAGACCAAACCGAGGCCGGTTTGGCCCGGCTAGCCGAGGTGTTTCGTCGCGCCTTACAAGCCTGTGCCTAATTCAAATCGCCCAGACAGATTCACCCCCCCCTTAAGCCCGCAACTTCGCAGCCACCTGCGCCACGCGAGCGCCGTAGGCCAAGGCAGTATCCAAATCACCGGGGTGCATCGCATCGGCCGGTGTGGTGTTGCTGGCGTGCGCCATCATGCCGATACTGGAGCCCAGGCGGTTGATGGTCTCGTTGCCCATCATGCCCAACCCTACCCAGACCATACCGTGTTGCATCGCCAGCGTCAGCATGCTTTGCAAGGTAGAGAGCTTGTCGCCGCTGGGGTAACCCGAGCAGGTGAAGCCACCGGCCACTTTGTCTTTCCAGGCACTGGCAAACCAGCGTTTGGAGGAGGCATCGGCAAATTTTTTGAACTGCCAGGACACCGAGCCCATGTAAGTGGGTGAGCCCAGGATGATGGCATCTGCCGCATCTAGTGCAGCCCAATCGGCTTCGCTGATCGTACCCTCTGCGCTTATGGCCATGAGTTGCGCATCCGCGCCATCGGCCACGCGCTGGGCCAGGCGTTGGGTATGGCCGTAGCCTGAGTGGTAAATCACAACGGTCGATGTCATCGTAAATGCTCCCAAAAATTAACGGTTCATACGCCCGGACCACGGTCGGCCGACTGGCCACGCAGTAGCCATGGCCGGGGCACCCATGGTGCTTCAAGCCGCCAGGTCAAACACCAATACTTCAGCCGCCTGCGCATGGGCTACCACCAGGCGACTTTCACCCTGCATGAGCAAGGCGTCGCCCTGCTCCATGGTTTGCCCATTCACCGATAAGGCTCCACGCAGAACTTGCACATAGGCTTTGCGTGCAGGGTCTATGTCCAACGTGGCAGTTTGGCCGCCGTCAAAACATCCGGCGTACATGCGCGCATCGGCATGGATGTGCACCGCGCCCTGCGACCCACCAGGGGCGGCCACTAAACGCAGCACGCCATCTTTTTCAGACGCAGCAAATGTTTTTTGCTCGTACGATGGCGGGACGCCACGCACATCGGGCTCTATCCATATTTGCAAGAAATGCGTAGTGGCGTTGGGGGCGTGGTTGAACTCGCTGTGCTGAACGCCAGTGCCCGCGCTCATGCGCTGCACATCGCCGGGCGGAATGCCTTTGACATTGCCCATGCTGTCTTTGTGCGCCAAATTGCCTTCTAGCACGTAGCTGATGATTTCCATATCGCGGTGGCCATGGGTGCCGAAACCGGTACCGGCCGCAATACGGTCTTCGTTGACCACCCGTAAATTGCCCCAACCCATGAATTGCGGATCGTAATAGCCCGCAAAGGAAAAACTGTGGAAAGATTTGAGCCAGCCATGGTCGGCGTAGCCCCGGTCAGAAGATTTGCGTAAATAGATCATGGCCGCATCCTAGCGAAAATAAGTGGCGCTTTGCGCCACGGCCAGTGCGCACGGCCGATCGCATCGCCGGCGGGTGTACAGTAGGCCGCATGCCGACAGCGGCGACACCTAAAAACGCCAAGGAGAACCACGCATGCACAGGCCCAAAAACATTGCCATCGTCGGCGCTGGACTGGCCGCCATCAGTTGCGCACGCACGCTGGTGCAAGCCGGACACCGGGTTACTCTGTTTGAAAAGAGCAAAGGCGTGGGCGGACGCATGTCAACGCGGCGCAGCCCCTTTGGCACCTTTGACCACGGCGCCCAGTACTTCACCGTGCGCGACCCGCGCTTTGCCCTGGCCTTGGAAACCGCCCCCGGCGTATGCCGCCCTTGGAGTGTGACCATGGTGCAGGTGCTGGACCAACATGGCCGCGTCGCCGCCGCCGGCCTGCCCGCCCGGGAGCCGCATTGGGTGCCGGGACCGGGCATGCGCGATCTAGCCGTCGCCTGGGCCGCGCCGATTGCCGAGCGCATCCACCTAGAAACCTGCGTCATGGCCATTGAAACCGACGCGCTGCACAAAGGCCAATGGCAATTGCGCACCCGGGGCAGCGACGACAGCAGCGGGGTACATGGCGGCTTTGACCATGTGCTGCTAGCCATCCCGCACCCGCAGGCAGCGGCCTTGCTGCGCACCCTGCCCGCCAAGACCCATGGCACGGCAGCCCTGCTGCAATCGCTCGAGGGCGTCACCGTACAGCCTTGCTGGACGCTGATGCTGGCCTTTCCGCAGGCGGTACAACCGGGCCTGACGACGCTGGGGCCGCAATGGAACGCAGCGCGCAGCACCCACCACCGTATTGCCTGGCTGACACGCGAATCGAGCAAGCCCGGGCGCGGCATCGTGGAGCGCTGGACGGTGCAGGCCAGTGCCGCCTGGTCGCAAGAACATATCCACGACGACGTAGCGCGCGCGGAAGGCAAACTACTCAAAGCCTTTGCCGAAGTGACCGGCATCCGCGCCCAACCGGCTTATGTGGAAGCGCACCGCTGGTTGTATGCCAAAACCGACCAGGCCTTAGGCCAGAGCCATGTGTGGGATGCCAAGTCCGGCATCGGCTTGTGCGGCGACTGGTGCCTGGGCCACCGGGTGGAGAACGCATTCGTATCGGGCTTGGAACTGGCGCTTGCAGTCGGCTGACACATTTACGCACTACCGGGGCCGCTTTGCGCCCTCACCTACCGGCCCGCTGCACGCGGGCTCGCTGGTCGCCGCCCTGGCCAGTTGGCTGGACGCGCGTGCGCACCGGGGCCAATGGCTGGTGCGTATCGAAGACGTCGACACCCCGCGCACCGTGCCCGGCGCTGACCGCTTGATACTCTCGCAACTGGCCGCCTGTGGCCTGCATGCAGACGCGCCACCGGTATGGCAAAGCGCACGCACTGGCCTGTACCGCGCCGCCTTGGACCGCTTGGTAGCACGCGCGCTGGCCTACCCCTGTGGCTGTTCGCGCAAAGACATAGAAAACGCCACCCACGCCGATACGCCACGCGCGCGCCACGTCGAACTGCGCTACCCCGGAACCTGCCAACATGGCTTAAAGGGCAAAGCCCCGCGTGCCTGGCGCTTGCGCACTGAAGGCGCCGCTATGGCCTGGCAAGACCGCGCAGCGGGACCACAGGCGCAGGACGTAGAGAGCGTAGTGGGCGACTTCGTGCTGCTGCGTGCCGATGGCTGCTTTGCCTACCAACTGGCCGTGGTGGTGGACGACGCAGACCAGGGCATCAGCCATATCGTGCGCGGCGCGGATCTGCTGGACAACACGGCCCGGCAAATCCGGCTGCAACAATGCCTGCAACTGCCAAGGCCGCAGTACCTGCATACCCCCTTGGTGCTGGGCGCCCATGGTGAAAAACTGTCCAAACAAAACGGCGCGCAAGCGATTGATACCACCCAAGCGCTGCAGGCTTTGAACCTGGCCGCTGCTGCTTTGGGCCTGCCCGCCCAATCGGGTCCGGTGGACCAGGCTCTGATTGCTTGGACCGCCGCTTGGGCGTCGGCCTGGGCCAGGCCGGGAGCGCACCTCAGCGCCACCTAAAATTGCGCGCTTTGGGCCCTTCACCGGCACGCCTGAGCGCCCCGCGCACCACCCACCCATGCAAAACAATCCTTCCCCCGATTCCGACCTGCCGCCGGTCTTTATGCGCACGGTCAAAAGCTATGTCTTGCGCGCAGGAAGGGTGACCCATGGCCAGGCCAAGGCGGTTGAGACCTTGGGTCCGCAGTTCTTACTACCCTATCGTCCCACGCCCATTGGCTGGCCCGAAGTATTCGGCGCCAGCCAGGCGCCAGGCAGCGAGCGCCCTGTGGTGCTGGAAATCGGCTTTGGCATGGGCGAGGCCTCGGCCCAAATTGCCGCCACCTTGCCTGGTACTGACTTTTTATGCTGTGAAGTACACCAAGCCGGTGTGGGTGCATTGCTCAAGCGCATAGGCGAAGCCGGGCTGGGCAATATCCGTATTTGCGCGCATGACGCGGTGCAAGTGATTGACCAGATGCTGCCCCTTGCCAGCCTGGACGGCATCCATATTTTTTTCCCCGACCCCTGGCATAAAACCAAGCACAACAAGCGCCGTTTGATACAAGCGCCGCTGGTCGAAAAATTGGCGCAACGCCTCAAGCCCGGCGGCTACCTGCACTGCGCCACCGACTGGCAGCCCTATGCCGAGCAAATTTTGGAAGTGCTAGAAGCCCAGCCGCTGCTGCACAACCCTGCACGCAGTGCGCACCCCGGTTTGCACGGCTATGCACCCAAGCCGGACTACCGACCTTTGACCAAGTTTGAAAACCGGGGCCTCAAGCTCGGGCATGGTGTGTGGGATGTGGTCTGCCTGCGGGCCTAAGCCATGCGATTAGCCAGCGCTTTGCGCAACTTGCCCGCGCGCGATGGCGTAGGGGCCAGCCGGGTTGTCATCGCGCCCGGCCAGTGGGCGTGCGTGATGGACTTTTTGGTAGCCCGCTTCCCGCATATCAGCGCAGCGCTTTGGCAACAGCGCTTGGCCCAAGGTCTGGTGCTGGGCGACGAAGGACAAGCATTACAAGCCGATACGCCGGCAATTGACGGCGGTTGGTTGTATTACTACCGGGCGGTCGAGGCAGAAGTTGCCATCCCTTTTGAACACCAAGTCCTGTACCGCGACGCGCATTTGCTAGTGGTGGACAAGCCCCACTTTTTGCCGGTCATCCCTTCGGGCCCCTATTTGCAGCAGACCTTGTTACTGCGCTTAAAACACACTTTAGGTTTGCAGGATCTGGTACCCATCCACCGCATAGACCGCGATACTGCCGGGCTGGTGTTGTTTTCAGTACAAGCGGCCAGTCGCAAGGCCTACGCTGCCTTGTTCAGAGAACGGCAGGTGCACAAATGCTACGAAGCAGTCGCCAGGTTCAAGCCCGCACTGGCCCTGCCCTTGCGGCGCGAAAGCCACATCGGGCCAGGTATGCACTTTATGCAGCAAGCCGAATTGCCAGGCCCGGTCAACGCCATCACGGACATTGATGTATTGGAAGTGCGTGGTCCTTGGGCGCGCTACCGTTTGCGGCCTTTAAGTGGGCAGCGCCACCAGTTGCGTGTGCACATGATGGCGCTGGGCCTGCCCATCCTGAACGATGGCATTTATCCGCAGCTCTCCCCAGAAGGCTCCAGCGATACGTCCAAGCCACTACAACTGCTGGCCAAAAACCTGGCATTTCAGGACCCGGTAAGTGAGCGCCACCTGGAATTTGAAAGTGGGCAGCATCTGCTGCCCCTGCCCACGGCTTAGGCTGCGATTTCCTTGGCACTGATGCGGTAGCGGAAATCGTCCGGCGCATAGGCATCCAGGCGCTGACCGTCGCTCTCAGCCTGCGGGTACATCAAAAAGCCCAAGCGCGGGCCATTGGCCTTAGGTAGCACCACATCGTGCGCGGTGTTGTAGGCCATCCAATTGCCTTCCCAGCCGCCAAACAAGACACGGTTGACGGGCGCGACCACCGGGTTACGCGGGTCCTTGATCCATTGCGCGGTTTCCTGGCGCATGACCTTGGCCACGTCCGCCGGGTCCATAGCCACCCAGCCGTAGCCTTGCAAATAGACCTCGGCCCGGCAATGCTGCGCGCCTTGCAGCTTGGCCGAGATACCGCCTAGTTCTTTGTAGCCAAAGGCGCTAGGTGCCAAGCGCAAGCCATACACATCGCGCGCAGGCAGGCCTACCGAGCGACACAGGCCGACAAATAAGGCATTGAGGTCGGCGCACTTGCCGCCCAGGTTGCCGGTTTCCAGCATGGTCTGGATATCCCCTTCGCCGCAACCGCGCACCTTGGGTTCGCGGTAAGTATTGGTCACGATCCAGTCGAATATTTTTTGCGCTTTTTCCACATCGCTGCGCGCACCCTTGGTGGCCTCGCTAGCCGTGCTGAGCACAATGCCATCGACCGGAATCAAGGCGGTTGCACGCGTCCATGGTGCCAAAGAAGCGGCCGTTTTAGCGGGTGCGGATTTTTGCTTCCAGTCCTGCAAGCGGTTTTGCGTTTGGATGCGGCTGGTCACTTCCACAAAAGGCTGCGTCTGCGCGGCGTCAAATTCGGCATAAACCATGCGTGCGCCTTCTCTGCCATCGGCCAGCATGTGGGCACTGCCGTTGCTGCTGATGGCCGACTCCATCGATTTTTGCCAGTCCGTGTTCACACTGGGCACCGGAATCCAGACGCGGGTCTGGCCACGCGGCGCGGCGATCTCGACGCGGGTGGTCACTTCAAAAGTACGCCAGGCGCCGGTCTGCGGCGCAAACTGGCGCTCGGGCGTATCGGCGCTTTGCGCAAAGGTGTATAGGGGAAGGCTTGCAAGCGCCGAGGCAGCAGCCGTGCGAAGCAATTGGCGGCGCGCAGGCTGCGCGGCACCTATGGGAACGGTGGTCATATAGAGAACTCCGGAAATAGAAAAAAGCGCGTACGGCGTAACAAAAAATACCCCGGATAGCGCGAAAACCACTGGCCCAAGGCAATTGCTTGTACGGAGCCGGCAGCGGGCGGATTATCACCGCTGCAACAGGTATATTGCAGGCCTGCCATATCAGCGCAACAGCCGTTTTGGCGTTGAGCGCACCCCCCCTTGCCTACCCGACCCCACTGAGTACCGCCTCCTTGTCATCTGAAACCCCGGTCCCCACGGCCGCCCACAGCAGCCCCGATAAGTGGGCGCAGCAGGCGTTTTCCGCCTTTCTCGATGTGCTGCAAGCCACGCCGGGTTTTCGCCAGCGCGAAGGCCAGATGGCGATGGCGCAATGCGTGGCCGACACCTTCAGTCGCGCCGACTTGGGCGACTGCGAGGACCCGCAGCGCGCGATTGCCGTTATCCAAGCGGGGACCGGCGTGGGCAAATCAGCCGCCTATGCCAGCACCGCGATTGCCATGGCCTTGCAACGCAAAACCCGGGTCTTGATTTCCACTGCGACGGTGGCGCTGCAAGAGCAGCTCATGCAAAAGGATTTGCCAGCGCTGGCCGCCAGCATGGAGCAGCCGTTTGCATTTGCCCTGGCCAAGGGGCGCGGGCGCTATGTTTGCAAACTCAAGCTCGAGCGTCTGGTGGGCAGCAGCGGCGCGGAGGATGATTTTTTTGAAGCGGACTTTCCAGCGGTGGCGCTGGGCACGGCCTCGCAGGAAGCCTTGGAAGAGCGGCGCTTTCGGCTGTATGAACATATGGCCGCGACCTTGGCCACGGGCCGCTGGGATGGTGACCGCGACAGCCTGAACGAAGCGCCCGACGCGCAGGACTGGGCCACCGTGGCCGCCGAACGGCATAGCTGCACCGTGCGGCACTGCCCACGTTTTCGGGATTGCAGCTACTACCAGGCGCGCAACCGGCTGGCCGAGGCCCAGGTGATCGTGGCCAACCACGACCTGGTGCTGGCCTCGCTGGGGATGAAAACCCTGCCCGAGTTGGACAACTGCCTATTGGTGTTTGATGAAGCACACCACCTGCCGGCCGTGGCCTTGGACCAGTTCAGCAGCGCCATGGAACTGGCCAGCCTGCGCTGGCTGGACCGATTGCCCAAGGTCTTGCAGGACGTCAGCAGTGCGCTGCAGCTAGACCTGGACCCAGACGTGAGCACCGTTAGCAGCCAGCTCAAAGCCACACTGAACCAATTGGCGCGCATGGTGCTGGACCTGGTGCATGCCAGCACCCAGGGGCAGGACGGAACGCTGCGCTTTGCCCATGGGGTGCTGCCCGAGGCCCTGGGCGAGCCCGTGGCCCTGGTGCTGGCGCAGGCCACAGGATTGGCGCAAGCGCTGGACGCCTTGGGGACGCAAATCAAACAAATCGCCAAGGACGACCCGATGCAGGCGCTGCAATGCAGCCAGCAATACGCCAAGCTGGGGCCACTAGCACCGCGCCTGGGCGCACTCACATCCACGGCCAGCCTCTTGCTCGAACATGGCGAACAACCACTGGCTAAATGGCTGCAGTGCAAAAGCGAAAGCGGCTTTTTGCTGATCAGCGCCCATGCCTGCCCGATGGTGCCGGGCGACTTACTGCGCCAGTTTGTTTGGAGCCAGGCCCGCGCGGCCCTACTGACCTCGGCTTCGCTCACCAGTTGCGGCAGCTTTGACTATTTTTTGCAGGAATGCGGGCTCTCGGGCAACCCGAATGTGCAGGCGCTGGAAGTCTCCAGCCCGTTTGACTACGCCACGCAAGGCACGCTGACGGTGGTGCACACCATGGCGGACGCGAAAAACGTGCAGGCCTATACCGGCGAAGTGGTGGGGTACCTGATGCAAGATATGGCGCGCGTGGAACATGGCGCTTTGGTCTTATTCACCTCGCGAGCCCAAATGCGCGCCGCTACTGACGCCATACCTGCCCGGCTCTTAGAAAGCGTGTTGGTGCAAGGCAGCACCTCCCGCACGCGCTTGCTAGCGGCCCACATGGCTCGGGTGGAGGCGGGGCTACCGTCCATTATTTTTGGATTGCAATCCTTTGGCGAAGGCCTGGATTTGCCAGGCATTCTGTGTGAAACCGTGTTCATCACCAAGCTGCCGTTTGCGCCACCGTCCGACCCGGTGGACGAGGCCCGCGCCGAATGGCTGCGCCGTAGGGGGCGGGACCCTTTCAATGAACTGGTCATCCCCGCTACCGGCATCAAGCTGCTGCAATGGACAGGCCGCGCCATCCGCACCGAAGAAGACCGCGCCCAGGTGATTTGCTACGACAAACGCTTGAACGAACAAGCCTATGGACGGCGTATGCTGCAAGGCTTACCTCCCTACCGCTTACTGCAGCGAAAATAGGAAATTGGCAGGCATAAAAAAACCGGCCCGAAGGCCGGTTTTTTGTACTTGCAGTCCGTGATTAACGGATCACCGACAGAACTTCCAACTTGCCACCGCGCACGGTTTGCAGCGTCAAAGCACCGTTCACGATATCGCCTTTGTTGTCAAAGCCGATAGCACCGGTTACACCTTGGTAGTCTTTTGTAGCAGCCAGCACGGGCAGGTATTTTTCTGGATCGGAAGAACCCGCCTTGACCATCGCAGCGACCATCAGCTTAACGCTGTCGTACACGTAGGGTGCATATACCTGTACGTCAGCACCGAACTTCGCTTTGAAACGCTTTTCGAAGTCGATTTTCGCGGCTTCAAACTTGCTGCCTTTTTCCACGCCACCGGCTTCAGCACAGTAAACCTGGTTGTCAGCAATCGCGTCGCCGCCGAGCTTGACCAACTCTGCCGAGCAGATGCCGTCGCCACCCATGAACTTGGCGCTGATGCCCAAGGATTTCATCTGGCGCAGCATCGGACCCGCAACCGCATCCATACCGCCGAAGAACACCACATCAGGCTTTTTACCTTTGATGGTGGTCAGAATGGCGTTGAAGTCAGTGGCTTTGTCGTTGGTGAACTCTTTGGCCACAATGCTGCCGCCGGCTGCAACCACGGCTTTGCTGAATTCCTCAGCAACGCCTTGGCCATAAGCGGTACGGTCATCGATCACGGCAATGGCTTTACCCTTGAGCGTATTGACAGCGTACTTGCCCAACGTGCCACCCAGCTGGGTGTCATCAGCCACCACGCGGAAGGTGGTTTTGAAACCTTGGCGTGTGTACTTGGGGTTGGTTGCGGAAGGAGAGATTTGGGGGATGCCCGCATCGCTATAAATTTTGGAAGCGGGGATGGAAGTACCCGAGTTCAGGTGACCAATCACGCCAACGACTTTGGCGTCAGCCAGCTTTTGTGCTACTGCCGTACCTTGCTTAGGGTCAGCGCCGTCATCTTCAGTCATCAGCTTGATAGTGACTTTTTTGCCGCCGATGGTGACGCCTGCAGCGTTGAGTTCCTCTACGGCCATGATGGCGCCGTTCTCATTGTCTTTACCCAAATGGGCAATAGGACCGCTGGTGGGGCCTACGTGGCCAATGGTCACAACGCTTTGCGCCATGGCCAATCCGGTAGACAGTGCCAGTACGGCGGCTGCGAGGGTTTTTAGTTTCATGACAGTCAAACTCCATTGAATTATTGATAAATTTGCCTAAAGCCCTAGGGCTGGACAGCGGCGCAAATTCTACTGCTTCGCCGCCCCTAGGGTAGCGCATATTTCAGTTGCGTTACGCCGCGCCTTGTAAATTCAGAGGCGCGGCGGCATTTGCCCTAGGGGTAATTACTTACAGACCGAGGCCGCCGTGGGATTGGGCCGACATCATGAATAGCATAGGGATAGAAAGCATCGTGTTGGTGCGTGAGGTCAGCATGGCCAAACGGGCTGCCGCCGCCTTTTCAGCCGGCTCCACCTGCACGATACCCAGGGCTTTCTTCTGATTGGGCCAAATGATGAACCAGACGTTAAATGCCATGATCAGTGCCAGCCACATGCCGATACCAATGGCCGCAAAGCCCACTTGCAGACGCAGGGCTGCGTGCAAATAGCCCTGCAAGCCCGCCACGACCAAGCCAGTGACCACAGTAGCCAGTGCCGCCCAACGGAACCAAAACAGTGCGGTCGGTGCAATGACCTTGCTGATCGCGGGTTTTTGCTCGTCGGGGATCTTGGGCATGCTGGGGATTTGGACGAAATTGAAATACCACAAGAGGCCAATCCACATCACGCCGCAAGTAACGTGCAACCAGCGGAAGACAAAGCTCCACCATACGGGTGTCATTTGTAGAGGGCTGCCTGACACAGCACCGGCGATCAGAACGATCGCGATGAGCAAGACCAGACCGGCCAGCAGTGTTTTTTGCAGGGATTGCAATATTGGGCTCATGAGCAAAACTCCAAAAAAAATGATTCAGCGAAGCGTCGGATATTAACCGCTGCCATGATCTAGCGCAAAAAAGCTACCCTTTTCCCGACAGCGCCAGCCGCCGACCCGCCGCACGGTACTAGGGCGCCGCGCTCAGCGCGACGGGCGCTCACTACAATCTTTGCACCGCCTTTGCTGGAGCGATGTGCCATGGAGCCGAGTAAAACGCCTGCCACACGGGACTTCTCACACCTTTGTTTCGGTGAATCGGTAGACCATGCTTGAAGCACTTTTCCTGCTGTACTTTTTGGTGCTGCTGGCCACTTTGGTGTTCAAAAGCCGCATCGTGACCGGGCCTTGGCTATTTTTGTTGCGGGCCTTTTTCCCGAATTGGAAGTTCTTTCATGCGACGGGCAATGTCCCGCACCTGTATGCACGCTATGCGTTACCGACCGCCGCACTAGCTGACGCGGTGCAATGGTCTGACTGGATTCACGTTTTCCCGCGCCGCTCGCGCCACCCGCTGCAGGTATTTCACAATGCTGATACCAATTTGGCCTTGGTGCAACAAAACTTGGTCGAACACCTTGCCGCAGATCTGAACCATATGGCCCCGGACGCGGACGCACGCACCTTGGTGAGTTACCAATTGGTGGCGCGGCTGGTGTGCCAATGCCTGCAAGCGCAGCCACCGGGCAGCGCGCACGCGCAATTTGAAGTGCGGATGGTGCTAGATGGACCGGCAGGTTTGATCCAAGAAGACACCATGATGCGCTCGCCGGTGCTTCCATGCCGATAAGTGGCGCCTCGCGGGCGCTGGAAGTTTTTCTAGCCTGGAGCATGCTGCTGCAAACCCTGGAATACCTGCGCATACGCCACGCCTTCTCGGAAACGGGCTTGTGGGCCTGGCCGGTGCAGCGCGCTGACATTCCCCATGGTCCCGTGCAAGAATTGCTCGATCTGCTGTTTTCGGACCGCGCCATGCACTGGCATTTGCTGTTACGCCTGCCCGTCTTGGTATGGCTGGCGTGGCAGGGAAGTAGTTTGGCCATGGCACTCTTCTTGTTTGCCAGTCATGTGCTGATGCTTATCCGCTGGCGTGGCGCGTTCAACGGCGGGAGTGATTTCATGACGCTGGTGGTGCTGACTGGCGTGCTGTTGGCGCAGTTGGTTCAACTGGGCGGTGATCCGAATTTGGCGTGGCGCGCGGGACTGTGGTACATCTGTTTGCAATCGATCACCTCGTACTTTATGTCGGGCTGGGTCAAGCTGATGCAGCCCGAATGGCGCAGCGGCCAGGCGATGACTATTTTTCTCAATGCCGCTATTTACGGGCCTTTGGCCCCGGACAGTTGCTTGCGCAATCTCTGGGTGGCGCGCCTGGGCGCCTGGGGCTTTATCGGCTGGGAGTGCGCCGCGCCCCTGGCCCTGCTACACCCCCTAGGGGCATTGGGTTTTTGCGTGATTGCGACCTTATTTCATTTTTTAGTTTTTTGGTTTTTCGGGCTGAATCGCTTTTTTTGGGCATGGGTGGTGACATTTCCGGCCATACTTGCGTGTTCGGCGCAGCGGGTTTTTGGGTGAGGCAAGCCTTGGTTTGCGCGCAGTTCGGGCACTGTACCTCTGCAGCTTGCCTGTGCGTCATTAGTAAGGAATAGCTATGTTGGAATGTTTGATTGTGGGAGATAGCATCGCAGCGGGCCTGGCCGAGTTGCGACCGGAATGCAAAACCTATAGCAAAGAAGGCCTGACTTCGCAAAAATGGAACAAAGAGTTCATGAAGAAGACGCCGCTGATCGCCAAGCGTGTGATCATCAGCCTGGGCTCCTATGACCATTTTTACGTCTTCACCGAAACCGAATTGCGGGTACTACGCAAGCTGACCGAAGCGGATAAGGTGTACTGGGTATTACCCGCGGGAAATGATCCGAAGTTTCAGGTGGACATCCGCAAAACGCAAGACATCATTCGACGTATCGCTGAAGAAAACAATGACATGGTCTTGCCCATCAGCAGAACCGAAGAAGATGGGATCACACCCAACGACAACGGTTACAAAATGCTGGCCGAACGAACTAAAAAATAATAATAGGGCCGCTTAACCCCCCATCAACGCTCACCCATGGACTGGCTTAGTGTCTTGGTGATCGGCTTGGTCAGATAGCTCAACACGGTGCGGTCCTGGGCTTTGATCTCCACCGTCGCCGTGAGGCCTGGGCGCAGTTGGATCGCGTCGGCCTTTTGGCCATGAAATTCTTTGCCACTGATACGTACACGCACTCGGTAACTGCTCACAGGACCTTGCTTGCTGTCTTCTACCAAGACATCCGGGCTGATATAGCTGACCTCTCCGCGCATGGCGCCATAAATGGCAGCGTCATAGGCATCTAGCTTGATGCTGGTGCTTTGGCCTAGCGCTACAAATGCAATGTCCGATGGTGGAATTTTCGCCTCGACAACATAGTCTTGGCCCGCAGGCATCAGTTCCATGACGGTCTCGCCAGCGCGCACCACGCCGCCCAGGGTATTGATGCGTATATTGTTCACCACCGCGTCCATGGGCGCGGTCAGCTCGGTGTGGTCCAGCACCTGGCGCCGGTCATTTAGTTGCTCTACCTGGGTGCTGAGCTCTTCTTGCGCCTTCGTCATTTCGGCCTGTGCGTCCTGAAAATATTTATTGCGCTTGCCGGTGATTTGGGCTTTGATGTCGGCCACGCTGCGCTGTAGGCGCAATATTTCGGCACGGCTGACATCGCCTGAGGCGACCAGTTTGCTGTTGATCTGCAGTTCATCTTCGGCCAGGCGCATCATGCTCTCCAGCGCACTGATATCGTCTTTAATGGCGGTTTGGCGTTTGTTATAAAGATCCGTCTGGTTACGCACGTACTTCGGGTAGCGTTGGAGGTCTGCGTCGAACACCAGGGGGCTGTTGTACACCTCAGCGTGCAAGCGCGCTAAGGTGATGCGCAGCGCGGCCACTTTGGCGCTGCTATCGGACACCGCGGCGGCGGCGCGCTCTCGTTGTAATGTAGCAAGCACCTGCCCCGCCCGGACGGTCTCACCTTCCCGGACATGTAGCTGCGTGAGTACACCACCATCGGACGATTGCACCAACTGGGTTTTGCCCTGGGCTATGACTTGGGCCGGAGCGCGTGTCACCTGATCAATACGCCCATAGTGGGCCCATACGACCAGCATCACCAAACCGATCATGGTGACCCACAGGGTGTAGCGGGCCAGACGGGGTGGTGGGGCCGCATCGGTCATAGGGAGGTCTTTCGCGTCGCTCATATAGCGGGCTCCTAGGTGCTAAGTGCGGTGGGTGGGCTGGCGACGGGTTGGGTGCCCGGGTGGGGCTTAGCGCTTGCTATGGCTTCGGTGTTACGCCGTTGCAATTCGTTCAAAACGGCATCACGTGGACCGTCCATCACCACGCTGCTGCCCGAGATGACAATGATGCGGTTAACCAAGGGCAGCACGCTGGGTTTGTGGGTGACGATCAGCAACGTTTTGCCCTCTTGCGCTTTCTGCGCCAGCACCGCCAGACAGCGGCGCTCTTGCTCCTCATCCATACTGGCCGTCGGCTCGTCCAGCAACCAGATGTCGGGATCGCACAGCACCAGGCGGGTGAAGGCCACGAGTTGTTTTTGTCCGCCACTCAGGCCCTTGCCACCTTCGGCTATGGGACGCTCAAGCCCGCGGGGGTGGCTGGCCACCAAGCGGTCCATGCCGGTTTGTCTCATAGCCTGCAGGATTTGATCGTCTCCCGGGTCGGCCAGCCCTATCAGCAAATTTTCGCGCAGGCTACCCTGAAACAAACGATGGTCTTGTTGCAAATAGCCAATATGCTGGGTGAGGACCTGACGATGGATGTGCGCCAGATCCAACTGATCGAGCAGCACCCGCCCCGATGACGGCACGTACATGCCGCTGAGCAGACGCAGCAAAGTGGATTTGCCGGCGCCTATGGGCCCGAGGATGGCGATGCGATCCTGAGGCGCAATCGCCAGTGCCGGTACGACCAGCGCTGGCGGGTTGTCGCCGTAGGAAAACTTGACTTCTTCTAACTTGAATTGGCCTTGCAGCCGCGCTGGCGCTAACGGGCTTTGGGTGCCATCGTGGTCGGTTTTGAGTTGGAAAATCCGCTCTATGCCTTGTAAGGCGGCCTGGGCGTGTGCGTGTTGCACCATCAAGCCTGGAATCGCCATGACGGGGGCGAGGATGCGCCCGCTAAGAATCGAGCTCGCAATGAGTGCGCCCATGGTCATTTGCCCTTGCATGACCAGCAGCGCACCGACTGCCACCAGCAACGCGTAGCTCACTTGCTGCACCGTGGCCGACACATAGCCCACGCTTTCGGTGGCCGAACGCATCTTCAGGTCGTTTTGGATCGTCAAATTGGAAACACTGATCCAGCGGGATAGAAACTTCCAGCCACCCGAACCCGCTTTGATGGTTTCTATGCCTTCGACGGCTTCGACCAGAAGGCCGGTTTTCATGTTGGACATCGCCGCGCCTTCTTTGGCGCTGCGCATGATTTGCTTGCGTATGGACAGTCCCAAGGCCAGCGCCAGCAGCGAAAACACCAACGGCACGGCCGCTACCCACGGGCTGGCGATAAACAGGATGACCACGATGAAGACCAACGCCAGCGGCAGATCGATGAGCGAAAACAGGGTGGTGGCGGTGTAGAAAGCACGCACCTGTTCGTACCCGCGCAATTGGCCTGCGAGGCTACCCAAGGAGGGGGGCATCTGGTCCACACGCAATTGCAAAAGGCGTTGGAAAATGTCTCGCGAAAAGTGCTGATCCAAACCCACAACGATGTGATCCATCAAATGCGAGCGGGCTAATTTCATGGCTAATTCGAGAACAATGGTAATGATCACGCCCAAGCTCAGGATGATGAGAGTGTCTTGGCTGCGCACCGGTATCACCCGGTCGTAGACCTGCATGGAAAACAAGGAGGTGGCCAAAGCCAGCAGACCAATAAAGCCCGAAGCCAGGCAGGCTTCAATGAGTACCGTACGGTGCCGGCGAAGGCCTTGGCGCACGCGGGCGACAAAGCTGTCTTCGACCTGTGGCGCGCCCAAAAACGACAGGCCAAAGCCCAGTTGCACCGGCTCAACGACACGCACCAAGGCACTGCGTCCGGCCACCTGGGCATTGCTGAGCCTATGCGCGCCCTGGGCGGTGGCAAATTGCCATTCACCCTGTGCATCGCGGTCCGTCAGAATGCCCCAACCGTGATCAGCGGTGTGGCACAACAGGGGCAACTCCACGCGGTCGGGCTGGCGACGCATTTTGGGCTGCGGCAACGCAAGCTGGGCGCATATGCGGGGCAATAGTTCCAGGGGCTGGCCCGGGCCATCGAAAAGCAGGCTGGCAGCACGCAGCTTGAGCAGGTCCAGGCTACCGCCTTGCATTTGCGCCAAGCGCTGCATGGCCCAGACAAATGGGCTATGGTCGTTCGTGGTGTGAGGGGTCATAGCGGCGGTTTCCAAGGCGTATTACTGCGGTTCTTGTCCGAGGCGGATCTGCAATCGGACCATGGCCGCTGCCAGTGTGGCCCCGGCCTCGGCGCTAGCGTATTGGTTTTGCGCTAGCTCGCGCACTGCGTTAAGCAGGTCCAGCCAGGATTTACGGCCGGCCTGAAACTGCCGCTGGTAGGACTCCAGCACTTTGTCCGAGCCTTTGACCGATTGCTCCAAAGACGCTAAACGGCCGAGCGCATTAACAAATTCCTCGCGGTCGTTTTGCAAGGTTTGCAAGGTCTCGCGGAACGACGCATCGACGCCTTGTTCGGCCCCCAGCAGACGGGTGCTCATGGCCTGGGCTTCGACCATCGTGGCAAAGCCGGCCCCCGGGGTGTAGCGCAGACCCATAAAGGCAGTGACCGACGTGTCCGAGCTGGTCGGCAGCGAATTCAAAGGTTTGTACAAGCGGGCGAACACTTGTGGAAAGGCTTCGGCTTTTTTGCTGGCTAAGCGGTGTTGGACTTGCGTCACTTCAAGGCGGGCTTTGGCCACTTGCGGATGGGCGGCAGCCAGTTGCTCCCAGTCAGCCTGCGCCAAAAAACCTTCGAACGCCGCCGCCTCCTTGGCGCCATCGGTGTACACCAGCGCTGCGGGGTTTGCAGCCAGACCCTCGATACCGGAGAATTGCTGGAGCCGGCGCAGCGCTACTTGCAAAGATGATTGGGCGGTGGTGCGCTCAACATCGGTTTGGAGCAGGCGCGCATCTACCAGTTCTAGGTCGATGACGGGGGAGGCTTCAGCCTGTACGCGACGGCGCATTTGGGCCTGGTAGTTTTTGAGGCGCAGCAGGGTTTGTTCGGACACCGCGAGGCGCTCGCGCGCGCTGATCATGGCCTGCCAGGCAGCTGCCATTTGCAAAAAAACTTCTTGCTGTTGCAAATTGACTTTGAGCTGGCTGATCTCGGCTGCGACTTGGGCATCGCTGATGCGGGAGGCGTTACGCCCTGCGTCCCAAAGCGTCACTTCGGCCTGCACTGCCTGGGTCGGGGGCGAGCGCAGGTTGCCACTGTCGGACTCGACGGTCGCCGAGAAACTAGGCCAGCGCTGCCGCTCAGCCGCCTGGATGTCCTGCGCCGCAGCCCGCACCTCGGTGCGCGCCGCCACCAAGGTGGGGTAGCTGGCCGCTGCAGCGTCCAAAAGTTGGGCAAAGGTGAGCGCAGGCATGCCCCGCCCAGCCTGGTTGGGGGCCAGCTCAGCATCCGCGGTAACGCGAGTGGGCCTTGGGGTCTGCGCGGGCAGCGTGCTGGACCACATGCAAGCGCAGCAGGCCAGCAGCTGCAACAGCCGGCCAGCGAATCGAGGGCCTTGGAACATGCGGGCGTTCATAAGTCGATCAACGAAATGCGGATGGTGTCAACCTGCAATTTCCGCAAGCTTTCAAAAACCCTTTAGACGGCTGGAACCATACAGCCCATGCCAAGAAATTGTGGCTGCTGCGCTTGCGTACTGTGGCAGCTGCCAACCCAAGCCGCGCGGTAGGGCATCAAATATTATTTCAGCAGCCTGCATTTCAAGATGCTTGGCTTCATGCGACAGAAAGCTCATTGAAAAGTCTCCAAACGAAAAATCCGCGGACTTAAAACACAAAAATTAAATTAAAAAATCTAGTCAATACCCCAAACCAGAGCCAGTTTGGGGAAATAACTCGCTAACTACCGCCTTTAAATAATATTTATATATGCTGACGCAATTGCAAATGGCTTTAAAAAATACAAAAGTACGAGGCGAAATACGACGTCCAATGCATGCGCGCAGTAATGAACCACGGACCACACCAAGCGCGTTAGGTACCACGTCCATATGCCGGCCAAAATGCGGACCCGTAATGAGTCAGGCAAGTAGCGGGCAGCACCCGATGCGCGATAAAACTTGGCGTGAGCGCTGAGCAGAATGCCTCAGCAATTGCGAGCACTATCCAGATTTCAAATATTTTTTCCAACTCCGCAAGTTCAGAACCAACGCCCACTGGCAGATTGGTCCTATCCAAACTAGCGGCCCCGCTGACATTGCGCCAGTGACTGGAGCTTTAGTTCGGTGGCTTTGCGTCGCCGGTTTTCACCGGGTTTGCCCTTCAGTTTTCATTTTCATCGTTCAAGGGCTGAACCGATGCAGGAAATAATACCACGAGCCAATTTGCTTTCGATATACGGTATGAAACCATGCCCGGGTAGCTAGGTGGTGGCCAGCAGCCCTAGCAAGTAAAAAGCCCCGCGCTTGCAAAGCGGTGCTAAGTGGTTGATTTATATGGGGTGACTGATGGGGCTCCAACCTATGGCTAGGTGGTACGTAGGGGTGCTCAGGGGTGCGTTAGTGCTTGATTTCCTTGTAAAAACCACATATGCATGCCCCTCCTTGTCCCTAAATTAGCACTGAAAAATACAAATACACAGGAGTCACCGCGCCCCTAAATGATGGGCCATGAAATCTTGAGCAGACAGACCCTAAGTACCGATCCAAGCCCAAGGGAGATAGCGCGCACGCGCAGGCCGCCAAGGTCGCAAGCGCAGCGCATGTTCCAGGGGGTTTTGGCTGGGGTTGCGGATTGTGTACCTATGACGGTCCATTGCATTCAGGGCGAACCCCACTAAACCGGAGGCGCAATTCGTCACGTTGCCATCGCACAGAATCACCAATTAAGCGCCGAATAAACGTGGAAAGCAGAATAACAAAACCGGGTTTTGACCAAGATGACGCAGCCCTCAAGGCTGAAGTGTTTGTGGTAATTGCGGTGGGGGCTGCGAATCCAATGTCCCTGGTGCCAGTTCCCGAATCGCCTGAAAGTGCGTGAGGTACACCTTGCCGCTCAGACCCGCAAGAAAGTGTGTGTGCTTCAAACGATCCATCACCGGCCCCTTTACCTCGGAAAGGTGCAGTTTGATACCCGAGTCGCCCAGTCGTTTTTCAATGGCTTCTAGACTTTCCAGGGCACTGGCATCAATGTCATTGATGGCCGAGCACTGCAGCACCACATGCATCAGCTGGGGGTGACTGGCGACCGCGTTATTGACTTGGTCTTCCAAGGCCCTGGAGTTTGCAAAATACAAACTCTCATCCACACGCAGACCAAGTAATTGAGGATGGGTTTGCACTTTATGCCGGGTCACATTGCGAAAATGTTCCGTGTCAGGCACCAGGCCAACCTCTGCAATGTGGGGGCGACTGGTTCTAAAAAGGTACAAGGCCAAAGACAGACCTACACCGACCACCAAGCCCAATTCAACGCCCAAGGACAGCGTCGCCACAAGCGTTGACAACAAGGCAGCAAAATCTGGCTTGGAATAAGCCCAGGTTCGCTTAAGGATGCCGAGGTCCACCAGCGACAGCACCGCCACTACGATGGTTGCAGCCAAGGTGGCCTTGGGCAAAAAATACAGGGCGGGCGTCAAAAAAACCGTGGCTAAAGTAATACCCACCGCTGTCAACACACCTGCGGCAGGGGTTTGTGCCCCCGCATCAAAATTCACCACCGAGCGGGCAAAGCCTCCGGTGACCGGAAACCCGCCAGTCAATGCTGCAGAGATATTGCTCGCTCCCAAGGCGAACAGTTCTTGGTCGGGCTCAATGCGTTGGCGTCGTTTAGCGGCCAAGGTTTGGCCCACCGAGACCGACTCCACAAACCCTACGACGCTGATGAGCAGCGCAGGAACGGCCAGCGACTTCCAAAGTGATACGTCCCAAAGTGGCGCGGTAAAAGGCGGCAAGCCTTGGGGAACCGTGCCCACAATTTTTAGGCCCTGGGCTTGCCAATCAAAGGCCCAGGTCAAGATAGTGCTGGCCGCGATGGCCGCCACGGGGCCTGCCTTGGCGACGAAGTCAGCAGGCCGGGGACGCATTCCCCAGCGCACTAGCAAAGGCTTCAAACCATTGCGCACCCACCATAAAAAGACCATGGCGGTAATGCCAATGCACAAGGCCAACATTTGCGTTTTAGGTATCTGGCTCGCTAACGACTGAACCAGGTCGGCAAAGTTGTCTCCAGTGGCGTTGACGCCCATGATGGTTTTCAACTGGCTGGTGGCGATCAATATGGCAGACGCGGAAATGAAGCCAGAAATGACAGGATGACTTAAAAAATTAGCCAAGAAACCCAGCCTCAGAACGCCCATCACTATGAGCATGCATCCAGACATAAACGCCAGGGTGATGGCGACCGCCCAATAGGCCGGTGACCCTGCAAGCGCATGCTCGCCGATGGCGGCGGCAGTCATCAGCGACGCCACTGCCACCGGCCCAACCGCTAATACTCGGCTGGTACCAAAAACCGCATACAGCAGCAATGGCGCCACACTGGCGTACAAGCCCACCTCGGGCGGCAAGCCGGCCAACAGCGCGTAGGCCAAACTCTGCGGAATCAGCATGATGGTCACAATCACGGCAGCAATCGCGTCGCTTGCAAACGTCTCGCGTTTGTAGGTGGAAGCCCATTGCAGCAAGGGTATGGAGGGCAAATAGCCCCTCCAGGCAGATGTCCTGCTCGTCAACCCAACATCTCCGGTTGGGCCAACCATTCGCGGCCCTTGAGCATCGCTTCCCAATACAGGGGCGGAAGAATGCGTTCTTTGAGGTACCACGCCAGCGCAGATGGTTTGGTGCCATCGATAAACCATTTCGGAAAGCTGGGTGAGACCTTGCCACCGTAGGTGAATTCGGCCAGCACGATCTTGCCGCGCTCGACCGTCAATGGGCAAGAGCCATAACCGTCGTATTGAGCCTCACCCTTTAATTGGCCCATAGCGACCAGCACATTGTTAGCTACTACGGGTGCTTGCTTGCGGGCGGCAGCGGCAGTTTTGGCATTGCTGGTGTTGGTGACGTCGCCCAAAGCGAAAACGTTGCCATAGCTTTTGTGGCGCAGGCTGGCGGGATCGACATCCACCCAGCCTGCGGCATCGGCTAAGGGGCTCACGCGCACAAAGTCGGGGGCTTTTTGTGGCGGAACCACGTGGATCATGTCAAAGTCACGAACTACTTTTTCTTTGCTGCCGTCAGCCACATTTTTCAGGAACGTCGCCTTGCGAGCAGGGCCGTCCACTGATACCAGTGTTTCACCAAATTTCAGTCCTATGCCGTATTTCTTCACATATTCCATTAATGCGGGCACATAGTCGGCCACGCCAAACAGCACCGCACCGGCATTACAAAACTGGATGTCGATGTTGTTTAGGACGCCTTGCCGGGTCCAATGGTCGGCCGAGAGGTACATCGCTTTTTGCGGTGCACCAGCGCACTTGATCGGCATGGGCGGTTGGGTGAACAGCGCCGTACCGCCTTTGAGCTTTTGTACCAATTCCCAGGTGTAGGGGGCCAGATCGAACCGGTAGTTGGAGGTCACGCCATTTCGCCCCAGGGTTTCGTTCAAACCCTCAATGCCCTGCCAGTCGAGTTTCAAGCCGGGGCAGACGACCAGCTGCTTGTACTTGACCACACGGCAGCCTTCCAAAATGACTTGGTTGTTGTCCGGCTCAAAGGCCGCGACACCCGCCTTGATCCAGTTCACATCGGTGGGAATGACCGAAGACATGGTGCGTGCTGTCTGACCCGCTTTGAAAATTCCGCCGCCTACCATGGTCCAGCCGGGTTGGTAAAAGTGGGCATCGGCCGGGTCGATGATCACAATGTCAAGTAAAGGGCTGCGCGCTAACAAGCTGGATGCGACCGCAATGCCGGCGGCGCCCCCACCGACGATCACCACGTCATGGCTAGCATCCACTTGATTCGAGGGCGTTTTGCCACCATTGGCAATACGTTGAACCAGAGACTTCATGTCAAAGCCCACTTTTTGCGCCGCTTCCAATATGTGCGGCAGCGGCGTGGTGCCCGCTTGGGACAGGGCCCACATGGTGGTCGAGCGCATACCGGTGCGGCAGTAAGCGAGCACAGGTCCTGGGAGCACATTGAGTAACTGGCCAAAAGCTTTGCCGTCTTCGTCACGCACTTTGCCGCTTTCTGCAGGCAGGTAGTGGGCTATCAATCCAAATTGCTGGGCCGCAGCTTCTATTTCCTTGAAGCTGGGTTGATCAGCACCTTCGCCATCGGGACGATTGCAAATAATGGCCTTGAAGCCGGCCTCGGCTACCGATTGCACCTCTGACAGCAGGATTTGGGGGCTGATGCTCAGTTGAGGGGTTAGGGCTTTGATGTCCATGGTGGTCTCCAAAGGTAAAGTTCAAGTTCAAGCGGCGTTCAAATTGGCTCTGCGTGGCGAATGGACAAATCGATCCATCAACTCAAAGCCCACCATCCCGACCACCATGGCCACCACAAATAGCAGCGCTTTGGGTTGTCCATCGGCCATGGAAACCAACGCAGGACCGGGGCAGAACCCAGCCAAGCCCCAGCCCGTGCCGAACATCAGACTGCCAAGCACCAGCTTCTTGTCAATATCCATATTGGTCGGGAATCGCATCACGCCGCCCAAGAAAGTGGTGCTGCGCTTTTGGGCCACGGCGAAGGCGAAAAAACCCACCATGATTGCGCCGCCCATCACCAGTGCGAGGGAGGGATCCCAGGTGCCAAACAAATCAAGAAAGCCAATCACTTTGCTGGGGTCGGTCATACCCGAGAACATGAGACCAATCCCGAACAGGAGGCCCACTGCGAACTCAACAACGCGGTAGACAAGGTTTTTGTGAAGCATGTTGATTTCCTTAAATGGCGTGGCGCATGACATAAACAAGGGCAAAACCTGCCCCCATGAAGGCGGCGGTGGCTACCAGCGAGCGGGGCGATAGGCGCGACAAGCCGCAGACACCGTGACCGCTGGTGCAGCCTGATGCATAGCGGGTCCCGATGCCCACCAGCAAACCGGCCACGATGACCGTCAAGTCGGTGGCGTCGATTTGCGGGGCGACGATGTACTGGGCAGGGACCAGGGCGTGAAACACCGAAGGTGCGGCCGCACATCCCAATAGGAACGCAATTCGCCAGGTGGTGTCACCGACCTTCGGTGGCAGCAGCCCGCCCAAGATACCGCTGATGCCCAAAATTCGGCCATTCACCAAGATGAAGATAGCCGAGGCGATACCCAAAACGATGCCGCCAGTCAGGGATGCCCACGGCGTGAAATGTGCCCAATCCAAATTCATACCGCTTCTCCTGTTTGTCGCCCACAAAATTGATCGAACAAAACCTTCATGACCGCCAGCGCTTGGGGGCTGGCGATTTGGTAATAGATGTTTTTGCCGTCTCGGCGCGTGTTCACTAGCTCTTCGTCGCGCAGCACGGTGAGCTGCTGGGACAGTGTGGGCTGCACGATGCCCAATATTTCCTCCAACTCACCGACCCGCTTTTCTCCCAGTGAGAGTTGGCACAAGATCATGAGGCGGTCCGGGTTGGAGAGCACTTTCATCAGGCGACAGGCCCGACTTGCCGACGCTTTCATTGTTTCAAGGTCTAAGGTGGAGGTGTCCATGGCGCTTTTCCTTTTTTTCTTGCCAGTGTTGAAGAAATCCTGGATAGTATATTGACATATACATTATCCGTCAATATACTATATAGAACTTAATTGAAAAGGAGTTCCCCATGGGCATCGGTTCCGTCACCCCCCACGTCCACGGCATTTTTGACCCCGCCACCTGGACGGTCACCTACGTGGTTTTTGAAAAACCGGGCTCCAGCTGCGCCATCATTGACTCCGTGTTGGATTACGACCCCAAGTCCGGCCGGACCAAGCACGTGTCTGCCGACAAGGTGATCGAGTTTGTAAAGGCAAACGACCTCCAAGTGGAGTGGATATTGGAGACACACGCCCATGCCGACCACCTGTCCGCCGCACCCTATTTAAAGCAACACTTGGGCGGTAAAACCGCTATTGGCGACCACATTGGCGGCGTACAAAAAGTCTTTAAAGCCATCTTCAATATGGAGACGGGCTTCAAGTACGACGGCTCGCAGTTTGACCACTTGTTTACCGACGGTGAAACCATCCGAGTGGGCGCCATCAGCGGACACGCCATGTTTGTGCCGGGCCATACGCCCGCTTGTGTGGCCTACCAGTTTGGCGACGCCGTATTTGTGGGCGACACCATGTTCATGCCCGACGTCGGCACCGCACGCTGCGACTTCCCCGGCGGAGATGCCAAGACTTTGTACGCCTCCATCCGAAAAATCTTGGGGTTACCGCCAGAGACTCGTCTGTTCATGTGCCACGATTACCCGCCAAATGGTCGTCCAGTGAAATTTCAGACCACCGTCGCAGAGCAACGGGCACATAACATTCATGTGCATGACGGCATCAGCGAAGCGCAGTTCGTAGAGATGCGAACCAAGCGTGACGCGACCTTGGACATGCCGGTGCTCATTCTTCCTGCGGTTCAAATCAACATCCGGGCGGGCGAGTTACCACCCCAGGAAGACAATGGCGTGTCGTACGTCAAGATTCCTTTGAACGCACTTTAATATGAGCGGATTTGCCTACCCCCAGGAGATGTGGGACAAACGTTTCTCCACGCCACACTATGTGTTTGGTGAGGAACCGAATGCGTTTTTGGCGTCCCAGGCTTCACGTTTAGGCCAAGGCCATGCCCTAGCCTTGGCCGATGGAGAGGGGCGCAATAGCGTATGGCTGGCCAAGCAAGGCTTCACCGTGGACGCGTTTGACTTTTCAGCACCTGCCATCGCCAAAGCGCATGCCTTGGCCGAACGACACAAAGTTCAGGTGAATTTCACTTGCAGTCCTTGGCAGTCCTTTGATTGGAAGCACAGCCATTACGACCTGGTAGCAGGCATCTTTTTTCAATTCGCCGCACCCGAAGAACGCGCCGAATTGTTTGAAAAAATCATTCACAGCTTGAAGCCGGGTGGCATCGTAGTCATTCAGGGTTACGGCAAAAAACAGCTTGAATACAAAACAGGTGGCCCAGACAAATTGGAGCATTTGTACGACGAAGCGCTGTTACGCCAAGCCTTTCACGGTTTCGACGTGCAGGTGTGTGACACCTATGAAACCACCATCCAAGAAGGCCCGGGGCACAGCGGCATGTCAGCATTGCTTGGATTCGTCGCGAGGAAACCATGAGCAGCCTTCATTTAGTCTGTCCAAATTGCAATGCCACCAATCGCGTGCCTTCTGATAAGTTGCACGCCGAGCTGAACTGTGGCCAATGCCGCGCCGCTTTGCTGGGTGCAAAGCCCGATAACCTGAATGAGGCCGCGTTTCGTGCGCAAGTCGCTAAAAGCAATTTACCGCTGGTGGTGGATTTCTGGGCACCCTGGTGTGGACCTTGCCGAATGATGGCACCTGCTTTTGAAAAGGTCAGCCAGGATATGCACGGCCGAGCCCGCTTTGTAAAGATCAACACCGAAGACGAAAAGGGCCTGGCCGCGGCCTACAACATCCGCAGCATTCCGACGTTAGCGGTTTTTGCCGGTGGTAGCGAAATCGCAAGACAAGCGGGGGCGATGTCGGCTCCCGATTTGGCGCATTGGGTCAGCGCCGCACTTGCCAAAGCGTAATCAAACCCACGACATCAAGGAAAAATCATGGTCGGTAACGACCAGAAACAAAAAAGCCCCGCTCTTTTGAAGCGGGGCTAAGTTGCTGTTTTATATGGGGTGGCTGATGGGGCTCGAACCTAAGTCAAGATGGCACACAGGGGCTTGCAGGGGCATGTAAGTGCTTGATTTAGTTAGGTTTTTCGTTTGACCCTGCCCCTCCATTCCCATGAATTGTCCCCGGATTGTCCCCGGGGACATAATTTTCAACCCATCAAACGGCATCAAACCGGTGTCCACGGTTTGGTGGCGTCCGGATTGATTATCCGGCTAGATCAATCTTTCCGGTAATTAGGCGAACCCGAGCCGTAGAGTAATCCGTTGTTGGGCACCCCGGTTGCAAGGAGCCTGTCCGTGGCAACACCGGCATACCGGTGGCAATCATCGAAGATGCTGGCCAGAACCTGCTTAATCACGGCAGAAATCAAAACCGCAGCCAAACCGCCCTGCTGCTATTGCTGACTTTCTGAACTGGAGGCCTAGGCTGCCCAATGCCGAAGGGTTGCACCGGTTTTGAGGCCGAGCAGTCCTCCCTGATTGCAGGGCCGATATTTATGACAGTTGACTTTGACAGTTTTTGTGTCATAATAGGCTGTAACAAAACCAAACAACTGCCATGAGCGAAAAATCCTTCACCCTTGACGAGCTGTGCACGCTCACCGACCTAACAAAAAGGACGGTGCGTTACTACATGCAAATGGGCTTGGTCGAACGCCCCATTGGCGAGACCCGCGCCGCACACTACACCAGTCGCCATCTTGACCAGTTGCTGCGCGTCAAGCAGCTCACTGAAGCTGGCGTGTCGCTGGAACGGATACGCGAAGTAATGACCGGTGGTGAGACCCCAGTTCCGGCACGCCAGCGCCGCCCTGGCTCCATAGAAGTACGCAGTCACCTCTACGTCGCGCCAGGCCTAGAGATCCAAATTTCACCCGAGGAAGCAGGTATGACACCAGAACAGGTCCGGGCCTTTGTCCGCGAGGTCATCCAGGCTGCCGAGCGAGTGATGAGCAAAGATAACGTAGGTGAGTGAAAAGGTCGATGACATTTGACTCAGAGCGAAATTAGCCTTGTAGATGCGAAATCGCTTTGTGGACCGGGTTTGTTCGACCAATGTGAACAACTGCAAACACGGTATTTCGCTAGCGCGAAAAAAGGGGACGCGCAATCTACATCTCCCCTTACCCAATTTATTCGTCGGCACGATCCGTCGACGACAGCAAGCAATTCAGGAGTAGCCCGGATGACACAAGAAACCAGCTTTAAAAGCGCAACCGGTGAAACCGTCGCGCTGAAATCCGTCCACCTCAGCGGAAACCTCGAAGGATTGTTGCTGCGCATGAAGGTCCAGCAACGGTACCGCAATGACACGGGTAAAAATCTGGAGACCGTATATACATTCCCTCTCGCTTGGGGAGCCACGCTTTTAGGCTTGAACGTAGAGATCGCTGGCAAGCGGCTACAAGCGACAGTCCTTGAGAAGAAAAATGCGACCCAAAAATATGAAGAAGCGATCGAGGATGGAGACATGCCAGTAATGGTTGAGCAGTCTGCTTCAGGGCTTTACACAGCGAACCTGGGCAACCTCAAGGACAAAGAAGAAGTCACGATTGAGATCGACTACGCTCAGCTTCTAAGATTTGAGCAATGTCAGGTGCGCTTGTGCATTCCCACTGTCATAGCGCCAAGATTCGGAGAATCACATCAGTCAGATGGACTTGCAGTGCATGAGACGGACTCGGTCAACCCTTTGGCAGAGTACCCACTCACCCTCAAGTTAGACATCTTGGGACAAATTGCCAAGGCCAAGCTAACGTGTCCCAGCCATAAGGTGAGTACCACGGCTGTTGAAAATGGGTTTGCAGTGCTACTGGAAAACGGTGGCATGTTGGACCGAGACTTCATTCTGAATCTCGAAGGACTAGCTGGTCATTCGTTTGCAGTAGCCGCACCAGATGGTGATCAAAAGATGGTGCTAGCCAGTTTCTGCCCGCAACTACTAGTGCACAAGACGGCGCCGTTAATGATGAAAATTCTGGTCGATTGCTCGGGCTCAATGCAAGGCGACAGCATTAAAGCGGCCAAGTCTGCGATCCGCGGCGTCTTGCAAGAACTCAACTCCGACGATCAAATTTCATACAGTCGCTTTGGCGATGGGATACGTCACGATGTGCGCAGCCTTCGGACATGTACCCCGGCAACAATCAACTTCGTAGCGTCTGCGATTTCGCAGACAGAAGCAAATATGGGCGGCACTGAACTAAACGATGCCCTCATTTCCAATTTCAACGACATAGAAAAACCGGCTGAAACGATCCACAAGCCCAGCGTGCTGCTGATCACGGATGGGGACGTTTGGCACATCGAGGCTGTGGTTACAGCTAGTGTGGAGTCAGGTCAACGAGTCTTCGCCATCGGTGTGGGCAGTTCACCAGCGGAGAGCCTGCTGCGCGAGTTGGCGGAAAAGACCGGCGGTGCCTGTGAGCTAGTATCTCCCAACGAAGACATTTCAGCGGCGGTAGTGCGAATGTTCCGCCGAATGCGTGGAACGCCGGTTGCAAAACTGAAAGTTGACTGGGATAGCAATCCTGATTGGCAGTCTCCACTACCTGCACAAGTTTACGACGGCGAAACCGTGCATGTATTCGCCAGATTTACTCAAGCGCCAAATAAAGTCCCTAAACTCACCTGGGAAATCGCAGGACAATATGCCAGTTCTAGCCCAGAATCGATCAGCGAAGTTCAAGACCAAGCCTTAGCTCGCCTTGGCGCAGCTAAGGAAATGGCTTCGGTAAATTCGCCGGAAGAAGCGCTGACCATTGCACTCAAGTACCAACTGGTCAGCAAGCAAAGCAACCTATTCCTGGTTCACATTCGTGAAGCAGAAGAAAAGGCAAATGGTTTACCTGCGTTGCACCAAATCGAACAAATGCAAGCAGCTGGGCACAGCGGGTTTGGCAGCATTGCTTCGATTCAACGCGCTTCCCGAATCAAAGGATCCTTGGACGCTCAAGAGTCCGCCAGCTACGGCAGCCTCTCAACACCGGCGGTTTGGCGAGGCAGCCGAACCAGCGCGACAAGAAAAATTGACTCTCTGTCTTCGAGGGGAATGGATGATTACGAAATTCCAGCTTTCCTACGAAAATATCCAGGCAACCATAAATCCCCCCCGACGCCTAAAGCATTGCTCGACTGTTTTAGCAGCTCAGCAAACACAGCCGTAGATTTTTCTGAAGCAATTGCGGTCGTTTCAACTCTTGCGACGAATACCGACATAGAGAAACTTGTGGCAAAGATCACCAATGGCTCAATAAGCCATGAACACGCTTGGGCGCTCTTGCTGAATTGGCTCGCTACTCAACCTGGTGAAAAAGTCAAGCTTGAGCGACATGCCCAAAGAATGCTAGAAGGTCAAATCGCGGCAATCGACGAAGACATAAAGGCGGCCGGTAATGACAAGATTGCAAGCCATTTGTCCTCCTTGGGACTGACTGAGTGGAGTCAGATAAATGACTGTTCAATACTCACACAGATCGCATCGAAAGTTAAAACCATCCTAGGTAGCATCAAGAATTCAATATGAGCGCAAGAGCACATTCGTCATGACGAACTCAAAAAGATATCCAAGTGCCATTGTGCTTTCAGGATTTACGGGCCGATCCCTTATGGGTAGCTCACACGGTGAGCCCCTTACGAGTTAAAACTAAGCGTTCTGGCAAAAATGACTTGACTGATTACCGGACAAAAAATTTAGGAGGAGGAAAAACTATGGTGTCGCGAACAACTGAATTTTTGACGCTGATCAGCTTTGCTTTGGCCTCAACTCTAGCAATTGGTCAAAACTGTTATCAATCAACTGTTTTATCTCCTTCGCCATTCATGGGGAATAACGGAGAAATCTTTAAACTCTCTGATGGATCAGTTTGGGAAGTGAAATACGAGTACGAATACATGTACGAGTACAGCCCATCTTTGATCATTTGTCCAAGCAGAAGCAAATTAATTATTGGAAAAAAATCACTGAATGTCCAAGCCATTTCCGGATCCTCGAAGCGACAAAGCGCCCCTTCAAGTGCAACCACTGGTGGGAAATGGGAGGTTTTCGAGGAAACCAGCCTTCAGGGCAGCATTACTGGAACAGTACAAATGGGAAGGATTTTCAAGACTACGTCAGGCAACATCTATGAGGTGACAGGACTGACTCTTCAACTGGTACTAGAACTTCAACCGGACGTTTTAGTGCTGCGTAATGGTGATACGTACAAGTTGGTTGTGAAGGGCTTTGATGAGCCGTTGATTTGCAGAAAACTAAATTAATGGAATTTAAAAATGAATAATTTCAAATGGACAAAAATTCTTGGCGCAGGCGGCCTCATCATTGGTGGTATTTCTGCAGCCAACTACAAGATCACTTATCCGACCGAAATATTAGGATATGCATTACCTTACCTTATTCTGTTTTTGA
>CANFLU010000020.1 GCA_947447975.1 Comamonadaceae bacterium
AGTACTTCCGCAAAATGCGATTCAAGCCTGATGTGCGACTAGAGCTTGGTAGCAATGAAGCTATCAAGGAATCCGTGGCCGGTGGTCTGGGTATCGGCGTGGTGTCCAGGCATGCTTTGCATGGCCTGAAAAAAGAGCACGGCGTCAGCATCATTGAACTCGATGGTTTTCCGCTGCCATCAGCCTGGCATATTGTGCATCCCGCCAGTAAAAAATTATCGCCCTTGGCCTTGGCTTTTAAGCAGCATCTTCGCAAGCAGCAACTTGGCTAAGAACTAAAAATAAGCTTGCGATTGAGTTACCTTAAAGCTGACTATCGCAGGAGTCAGCTAATGGCCCATACCGGACAATTTAAGGCGCAACAAACTATCAGATTTTGCTGACCAAGCTCGCTCTAGCTATTCCTTCCTTGCCCACTGATTAGCCCGTACATTCCCCGCCGCCAAGGCCGCCGTCTCCACCACGCGCTTGGTCCGCGTCGCCGCAGTTTTGGCGTTGCCAATCCATTCCAAAATGGCCCGTTTGCTAGAGCGGGGAAAGGCCTCAAAGTGGCCCTGGGCGCCGGGGTGGGCCTTGAATGCCTCGAGCAAATCGGGCGGCATCTCCAGCGCTTCCACGCTGTCCAGTTTGTTCCAACTGCCGTCTTGCTTAGCCTCTTCGATTTTTGCCAGGCCCGATGCATGCATCAGGTTTGCCCGCAGCAATTGCTCCACGCGCTCTTTGTTGTTTTTGCTCCAGGCGCTGCCTTTTTTGCGAGGGGCAAACCACAGCATGGAGCGCTCCTCATCGATCGCGCGCGGTTTGCTGTCAATCCATCCAAAGCACAGCGCCGTAGCCACTGCGTCGTCATAGGCGATACGGGGTTTGCCGGTGGCCTGCTTATACGTAATCAGCCATACGCCATGGCCCCGCGCATGGTGGCGCGCTAGCCAGCTGCGCCAAGCAAGCGTGGTCTTGGGGTGAATCGACGCGGTGCTTGGCCCGGGCATTGCAATCGCATCTAGGCCATACGCGGCATATCAACGACACGCAATGTGACCGTGGCAATTGCACATACCCTTGTTTCGCTTGCGCGCGTGGAGGACACCGTAACGGATACCACGCACAAGGTGCTTCCCGTTTGCACGCAATGGCCCGTAGCGGTGATGGTCTCGCCGTTCGCTGGCGCAAGGTAGTTGATATGTAAATCCACGGTAACGGCAATCTTGCCTGGCGCTAAGCTCGTGGTTGCGGCCGCGCCCGCGCAATGGTCAGCAAGACCAGCAAGGACACCGCCATGAAAAAATCCGCTGAACTGCAACAATTCAGGCTTCTTGGCTAATGCCAGCGTCACACGGCCAACCTCAGCAGCTACCACCTGCACACCGGCCGCGTGGGTAAAACCGCTGGCAGCGGTGACCTGCTTCAATAAATCCATCATTTCCATAACGTGTTCCTCTTACCGCCACACTACTCCACCGTCACTGATTTCGCCAAGTTGCGCGGCTTGTCCACATCGGTGCCGCGTGCGCAGGCTGTATGGTAGGCCAGCAACTGCAGCGCCACCACATGCAAGATGGGCGAAAGGTCACCATAGTTTTCGGGCATGCGGATGACGTTGACCCCATCGCTGGTTTGGATGTGGGTATCGGCATCTGCCAATACGTACAGCATGCCACCGCGGGCACGCACCTCATGCATATTGCTCTTAAGTTTTTCAAGCAAGCTGTCGTTCGGTGCGACGGTAATCACCGGCATGGCGCTGGTGACTAGGGCCAGCGGGCCATGCTTCAATTCACCTGCGGCATAGGCCTCTGCGTGGATGTAGGTGATTTCTTTGAGCTTGAGTGCGCCTTCCATGGCAATCGGGTAGTGGGTTCCACGTCCCAGGAAGAGCGCGTTTTCCTTGGATGCAAACTCTTGGGACCAGGCAATGATGGCCGGTTCAAGCGCCAGTACCGCTTGCAGCGCGCTGGGTAGATGGCGCAGCGCTTTCAGTGCTGCGGCTTCATGGTGTTCTGACAAGCGGCCTTTGGTTTGCGCCAGGGATTGTGCGAGCAAGAACAGCCCCACCAGCTGCGTTGTGAAGGCCTTGGTAGACGCCACTCCGATCTCCACGCCGGCGCGTGTAACGTAAGCCAATTTGCATTCCCGCACCATCGCAGAACTGGCAACATTGCAAATCGTAAGTGTGTGTTCCATGCCCAGCGATTGCGCGTGACGTAGTGCGGCCAAGGTGTCGGCAGTTTCGCCGGATTGGCTGATAGTGACGACCAGGGTTTTGCTATCGGGTACGGATTCGCGGTAGCGGTATTCACTGGCAATCTCCACCGCGCAGGGTAATTTCGCAATGGCCTCGATCCAATATTTCGCCACACAGCCGCTGTAGTAACTGGTGCCGCAGGCCAAGATGAGCACCTTGTCAATGTGCTGGAAGATGCGGTAAGCGCCATCACCGAATAACTCGGGCACGATGCCCTCTACGCCCTCTAAGGTGTCCGCCACAGCGCGTGGTTGTTCAAAAATTTCCTTTTGCATGTAATGTCGGTAAGGCCCGAGTTCCGCTGCGCCGCTATGCGCTTGCACCGTGTGCACCGCGCGTTTAGCGTCCTTGTGCAGACTATCTACCACCCAGAATTTGCCGGCTTGGACGTCGACCACATCGCCCTCTTGCAAGTACACGATCTGATCGGTCACGCCGGCTAAGGCCATGGCGTCGCTGGCCAAAAATGTTTCGCTCTGGCCCACGCCAATGATCAAGGGCGAGCCGGCGCGGGCGCCAACCATGCGCATGGGCTCATCCACGTGGATCACGGCAATAGCGTAGGCCCCACGCAATTGCAGCACACAAGCCTTTACCGCATCAAAAAGGTCTCCGTTGTAGCAACTGTCCACCAGATGGGCGATTACTTCGGTGTCGGTTTGACTGTGAAAAACATAGCCTTTGGACTGCAGGCTGGCGCGCAACTCATCGTGGTTTTCGATGATGCCGTTATGTACCAGCGCCACACGGCCCGCTTGTGCGTCTGCGCCTTTGCCGTGGCTGAAATGCGGGTGCGCGTTGTGTACCACCGGAGCGCCATGGGTGGCCCAGCGCGTATGGGCGATACCGGTGGAGCCCTCGATAGCATCTGCCTGGACCTGGGCCATGAGCTCCACCACACGTGCGGTGCTTCGGGCGCGTTGCAAGCCGGGATTGGCGGTGTTGGGATGCAGGCTGGCACGGTGAATCGCCACGCCACACGAGTCATAGCCCCGGTATTCCAGACGCTGCAATCCCTGCACCAAGACGGGGACGATATTGCGGTTGGAGACCGCGCCGACAATGCCACACATAGTAATTCTCCGAAGTTAGCCTTCGAATAGTAATCATAGCAATGAGAAATTTATAAACTAAAATATAGATATAGAGAAATTTAAATTCATAAATATGTATTAATTGCGCTTTAATCTAAAAAATGAATAAAAAAGAAATAAAAATTCAAAATGAACTGGACGCATTGGATCTGCAGTTATTGCGCCATCTTCAGCAGGATGCTTCTCTGAGCAATTTGGCGCTCGCCGAAAAGCTCGGTATCTCCCCACCGACTTGCTTGCGCCGGGTTAAGCGCCTGAGTGAGGGCGGGTGGATCGAGCGGCAGATCGCGGTGCTCAGCCCGTCTCGCTTAGGCGTTTCCCTGGGGCACAGCGTTGCTGCCTTGGTCGAGGTGACTCTGGATGCGCAGGGTGTGGAGCATTTGGACGCGTTCGAGGCCAAGGTCGTGGCGGACGATGCAGTTCAGCAATGTTGGCGCGTGTCTTCCGGCCCGGATTTCATCCTGGTGGTGCAGGCCTTGTCCATGCCGGACTATTTAGAAGTAACCCACCGCTTGTTCACGCAAGATGCCAATGTGCGTAACGTCAAAGCATTTTTTAGCATCAAGCGCGCGAAATTCAGTGCTGCCTTGCCGTTGCCCAAGCCCTAAACCAAGTGGAAAAAAGTGCAGGCCAAGGATGCCAATCAGCCAGCCGCGGCCAGCAAATGCAGGCCCCTAGAAAGCACTAGGTCTTGGGCCCCTTTACCGGGCGCTTCCAATTCGCAACGCTGACTTGTTTGCCACGCGCAACGGTCAAGGCGCCTACCGGCGTGTCTTTGGTAATCGTCGAGCCGCCGCCTATGGTGCCGCCTGCACCTAGCGTAAGGGGTGCAATGAGCACGCAATTGCTACCGACATGGACATCCTCTTCGATCACGGTCTGGTGCTTATTCGCACCGTCATAGTTGGCCGTGATGCTGCCTGCGCCGAAATTGACCCGCTCGCCGACCGTCGCATCCCCCAGATACGCTAAATGGTTGGCCTTAGCGCCTTGCGCCAAGCGGGCATTTTTGATTTCGACGAAGTTGCCAATATGGACGTCGGCGCCCAGGTCCGCCCCAGGGCGCAGCCGTGCAAACGGACCAATACGCGCACCGGCACCTACGCGCACGCCTTGGCTTTCGCCGTCGATGTGGGTAAACGCCTGGATGATGGTGCCCGCCTCGATGTTGCAATTGGCCAGCACGCAATGGGGCCCGATATGTACGCCTTCGCCCAAATGCACCTGGCCTTCAAAAACGCATCCGACATCGATTTCAACGTCCCGCGCGCAGACCAGTGCACCGCGTACATCAATCCGGGCAGGATCTTTGAGCCGCACACCTTGCTCCATCAACGCGTCGGCCAGACGCAACTGGTAGGCACGCTCCAACTGCGCCAACTGCGCCGGGCTGTTCACACCGGCCACCTCTAAGGGGTCCTCAATGCAGTGGGCCAAAACCTGCGTGCCGTCTTGCACCGCCCACTTCACCACATCGGTAAGGTAATACTCACCCTGGGCGTTGCGGTTGTCCAATCGGCTCAGCCAGTGTTTGAGTTGCACCGCCGGCGCGGCCAATATACCGCCGTAGATCTCGTGGATGGCGCGTTGCGCGTCGCTCGCATCCTTATGTTCCACGATGGCGCTGACCGATGGACCGTTGCGCACTATGCGTCCATAGCCGCTTGGGTCGGGCAGCTGCACCGTCAGCAACGCCAGATGCTGGCCGGCGCACAGCTGTAAAAGCGCTTGCAATGTAGTGGCGCGGGTCAAAGGCACATCGCCCGAAAGCACCAGCACGACCGCATCGTCGGCCAGGCAAGGCGCTGCAGTTTGCACCGCGTGGCCGGTACCCCACTGGGGCTCCTGGCGCACAAATTCCAGATTGGCCGAACCTGGCAGCACGGACAAGGCTGATTCCACTTGCGCCGCTCCATGCCCGGTGACGATGACGACTTTGCGCGCGTGCACCGACCGTGCCGCCTCTAGCGCATGCCCGGCCAAGGGCAAATGGGCCAGCATCTGCAGCACCTTGGGTTTGTCGCTTTTCATGCGCGTACCCTTGCCAGCGGCCATCATGACCACCTCAACCGCAGGCTTGATCTTGTCAGCATCCACGCCGGATGCATTGCTCGCAATTAGACTCACTGCAATGTCCTTTACCAAATTTCAGCCAGTGCCATGGGCCACCCGCTTGCGCGCCATTATCGGTGGCGCCCGTCGAGGGTGGCTTGCGCTGGGTCTCGCCTGCTTGGCGCTGGCGCTCAGCGGCTGCAGCGCGGCACGTTTGGGGTACGGCGCGGCGCCTGAGCTCATGTACCTGTGGTTGGACAGCTACCTGGATTTTGATAAGGCCCAGGCACGACGGGTGAGCGCCGAGTTAAAGGGGCTGCATCGTTGGCATCGCAACGAAGAACTACCCCTGGTCGCTGATTTATTGCAAGAGGCGCAAACCATGGCGCTACAAAACCCCGACGGTCCGCGCTTTTGCGCGCTCTATGCCTCCGTGATGCAGCGCAGCGATGCGATCACGCAACGCAGCGTGCCGATCGCTGCTGCGGTGGTACCCGGTCTCAAGCCCGAGCAATTGGCCAAGCTGGCCAGCGCCTATGAAAAAAACAACCGGAAAATGCGGGAGGAATGGCAAGACGCAAGGACGCAGGGAACGGATTTGCGCACGCACAAAAGCCTAGAGCGATTGGAAGACCTGTACGGCAAGTTAAGCGCAGAGCAAATCCGCGTCTTCAAGGATGCCATGGCCCAAACCGGGTTTGAGGAAAAGCGCTACTTTGACGAAGTACAAGCGCGGCAGCAGACGGTGATACAAACTTTGGAGGGTCTGCGCGGAGCAGATGTAAACACCGCACAGAGCGCGCTGGCCGACCTGGCGCATCGTTATTACCAATCTGCTAATCCGGCCTACCGCCAATACCATGCGCAAATGACGTCGAACACTTGCCAGGCTTTTGCCCGTGTCCATGCGCAAACCGGTGCTGATCAGCGCAAGCACATGGTGCGCGTACTCAAAGGCTATGAAAACGATGTGCGTGCCCTGGCCGCACAAAAAGACTAGGCCCTGGCAGTCAAGCGCCATCGGCGTGACTGGACTTTCGCTGCTACTTATCGCGCGATAGGCGTCCCGGGTGGTCCACCGGCCAGGCCATGCCATAGTCGGTCAGTACGGCGTCAAGCGGGACATCGTGCGCTTCCGGCTCAAAATCGGGGACGAAGCTATTACCAAACCCCAAGCCCACGGTATAGGGACGCGGCTCCAAGCTGGCTAGCATCCGGTCATAAAAGCCGCCACCGTAACCCAAGCGGTAACCACCTGCGCTATAGCCAACACAGGGCACGAACAATAGACTGGGCATCACCTGCTCGGTGTCTTTGGGCTTGGGAATACCGTAAGCATCTTCTTCCATCGGGCAGCCGGGGTACCAAATATGAAAGGTCATGGTTTTGTGCGCTTTGTTCACCACCGGTAGAGCGATACGCCTGCGCTGCGCGATGTCGTTGAGCTCGCCGTCCTCTTTCCATCGGTGCAGTGCGGGTAGCGGGTCAAATTCGCCTTTGATGGGCCAGTAGGCGCCAATCGTGGTGTCTGCGCGGCCTACCAGCCAAACGCGCATAACCCGCAGCAATAACTCCGCGCGATGCAAGCGGTCCGGCAGATTGGCCCTGGCATCGAGCAATGCCTTGCGTAAGGCCTTTTTTTCCTGGGCTTTAGGGTCCATAGAGTTGTCCATAATCACCCCATGCGGTTATTTAAAAAAAATGTAGCGGCTTTGCTTGTCATTGTCGCAGTCGCCATGCCCGGCTACGCGGCGCGGGCCCAATCAGTGGATATTGCGCGCAACGACCAGGCGGTAATGGACATGGCGCAGGCCTTCAAACTCGGCGAACGCAAACAACTGAGCCAATTATTGCCGCAAGCCAGAGGCTCACTGCTAGAACCCTGGGCAGCCTACTGGGAATTGTCGCTCCGGCTGGACCAGGCGGATAAGGCCGAAATTGAAAGCGTGCTCGCGCGCTATGCAGGCACCTACCAGGAGGACCGCTTGCGTGCGGAGTGGTTGCTGCAACTGGGCCGCAACCGCGAATGGGCCACCTTCCGCGCCCAACTGCCCCTGTACCGCATGGCCGATGACCGGTCTATTCAGTGCTATGCCTTGTGGAGCGACTACCTGAACAGCGCCGCCGAGGTGGCCAAACCGCTGCAAGACTTATGGCTCGCGCAGCGCGAACCTGATGAAGCCTGTGCCGATGCGGCCCAGGAGCTCATCAAAGCGCGCCAGATGCCCGCACAAGCCGCTTGGATGCGGGCGCGCTTAGGAATGGAGAATGACCGCCTCAAAGTGATTACGCAGGCGGTGGCCACCTTAGATACCAAATGGGTGCCCACCGTAGCGGCGATTTACCAAAGTCCCGCTAAATACCTCAACGACAAACTCACCGCCTTGCGTCCGCAGACGCGCGAGTTTGTGTCGCTGGCCTTGATTCGCTTGGCCTATCTAGACCCTCAGGACGCGGCGGTGGAAGTGGACAGGCTGCGCTGGCGTGCGCAATTGACCGCCGAGGAACGCAGCTGGATATGGGGCGTCATCGGTAAGCGCGCTGCACAAAAAGGCCAAGACAGTGCTTTGTCGTATTACCACAAAGGCCGCCTAGACCAAATGCATGAAGACCATGTGCTGTGGGCGCTGCGCGCCGCACTGCGCGCAGGCCAATGGGCGCAGGTGGAGGCGGCCGTGGCCGCTTTGCCCCCGGCTTTGCGTAATGAGCCCACCTGGGTCTATTGGCAGGCGCGTGCCGTGTTAGCCCAAAAACCCACCGAGGCAGCCCGTGCCCAGGCCTTGGCGGCTTTACAAGGCATCGCGGGTATCCGCGGTTTTTACGAACAACTGGCACTCGATGAGCTGGGCCAGCGCAGTACATTGCCATCCAAGCCTGTGCCCCCCACGGGGGAGGAAAAAGAAATTGCCCGTAAGAATCCCGGTTTGCAGCGCGCTTTGTACGCGATTGCGCTGGGCTTACGCAGCGAAGGTGTGCGCGAGTGGAATTACAGCATCAGCTTGCACACCAAAGGCGGCATGGACGACCGCAGTCTGCTGGCCGCTGCCGACTTAGCCTGCCACGCCGAAGTTTGGGATCGCTGCATCAACACCAGTGAGCGCAGCAAAGCACTGATAGACATGGAACAGCGCTTTCCGATGCCCTTTAAAGCTGCCGTGCTGGCCCGGGCCCAAAGTATTGGTTTGGAGCCAGCCTATGTGTATGGCCTGATCCGCCAGGAGAGCCGTTTTGTGATGGATGCGCGCTCGGGAGTGGGCGCTTCGGGGCTGATGCAAGTCATGCCCGCGACGGCCAAATGGACTGCCAAAAAAATCGGCATGAACGATTTCGTGCCCGCTAAATTGGCCGACCGCGATACCAATATCGCTATCGGTACGGCTTACCTCAAACTGGTACTCGATAGCTTCCAGGGCTCTATGCCGCTGGCAGCTGCTGCTTACAACGCGGGGCCTGGTCGGGCGCGTGTATGGCGCGGCACCAGTGGTGCGCCGGTGCTGGAGGCGGCTATTTGGGCGGAGAGCATTCCATTCAATGAAACGCGTGATTATGTGAAAAAAGTGCTGTCCAACACTACCTTATATGCTGCCATGATCAGTGGGCAGCCGCAGTCCATCAAGGCGCGTTTGGCCAGTGTTGGGCCGCTCGATGCCGCGCAGCCGGAAAGTGGGCTAGACCTGCCCTGAAGAAAAAACACACAGGAGGAAAAAACCATGCTGAAGTTGTACGTCGGAAATAAAAACTATTCCTCCTGGTCGATGCGGCCCTGGGTGGCAATGACGCAGGCAGACATTGCCTTTGAAGAGGTCTATGTCCGCTTTGACAGCTTTAGCGCACAGTCGCAATTCAAGCAGCGCATGACAGGCCTGAACCCGGCCGGCAAAGTGCCGGTGTTGCAGGATGGCGATTTGAGCATCTGGGACACGCTGGCCATTGGCGAATACCTGGCCGAAAGCTTTCCCGAAAAACAACTTTGGCCCGCCGACAAAGCCACGCGCGCCCGCGCGCGCAGCATTTGCGCTGAGATGCACAGTGGCTTTAGCGCTTTGCGCAGCCATTGCCCTATGAATATTGAAGCCCTCTTGCCCAATCGCGGGGCGCTCATTTGGCGCGACCAAGCCGGCGTGCGTGCCGATGTGCAGCGCATCGTAGACATGTGGACGCAATTGCTGCAAACCCATGGCGGCCCGATGTTGTTCGGTGCATTCACCTTGGCAGACGCTTACTTTGCGCCGGTGGTGATGCGTCTGCGCAGCTATGCCTTGCCGGTACCTTCTCTGATTAGTGCGTACATGGAGCGGGTGCAAGCGCTGTCCGGCGTCCAAGCCTGGGTGCAGGCGGCGCTGGCGGAAAAAGATTTTCTGGCGTTTGAAGAGCCCTACCGGCTGCAGCCCTAAGGGGGCCTGCGCCGCGCGCCGCATGCAAACTTACCTCGTTGGTGGTGCAGTTCGTGATGCCTTGATGGGTTTGCCGGTGCGCGACCGCGATTGGGTCGTCGTTGGCAGCACGCCGCAAGCCATGGTGGATGCGGGTTTTGTCCCCGTGGGGCGGGACTTCCCGGTGTTTTTGCATCCCCACAGTAAAGAAGAATATGCACTGGCGCGTACCGAACGCAAAACCGCGCCGGGCTACCGGGGTTTTGCCATCCACGCCGATCCCGCAGTGACTTTGGAAGAGGATCTGGCGCGCCGCGACCTCAGCATCAACGCCATGGCCGTGCCCGCTGCGGCGGTGCGCCCAGACGGCACTTGCAGCGCAGCGGACATCATCGACCTCTACGGCGGCGCGCAAGACCTGGCCCATGGGGTGCTGCGCCATTGCACCGATGCATTTCGCGAAGATCCGGTGCGCATATTGCGCCTGGCGCGTTTTGCTGCACGCTTTGCGCACTTCTCAGTTTCCAGCGCAACCGTGCAACTCATGCAGGACATGGTGCAAGCGGGCGAAGTGCAGCACTTGGTGGCCGAACGCGTCTGGCAGGAACTGGCCAAAGGGCTGATGGAAGCGCAGCCCTCGCGCATGCTGACGACCTTGCGCGACTGCGCTGCGTTGGCAGTACTGCTGCCCGAGGTCGATGCACTGTGGGGCGTGCCGCAAGCGCCAGAGCACCATCCGGAAATCGATACCGGCATCCATCTGGGTATGGTGCTTGACGCAGCTGCGCGCGCGCAATCTCCCCTGGAGGTGCGCTTTGCCTGCCTGGTGCACGACTTGGGCAAAGCCACCACGCCTGCTGCACAATGGCCGCGCCATATCGGCCATGAAATGCGCAGCGTCAAGCTTTTGCGCACGCTCTGCCAGCGCTTGCGCGTGCCCCAGGCCTGCGCGGAGTTGGCCGAGGTGGTGGCACGCGAGCACGGCAATATCCACCGCAGCGCCAGCCTGGGCGCGGCCGCGACGCTGCGTTTGCTAGAGCGCTGCGATGCCTTTCGCAAGCCCGCGCGGTTTGCGCACATCGTGCAGGCCTGCGCCTGCGATGCGCGTGGACGTCTGGGCCGCGAAGACGACCCGTATCGCCAAGGCCAGCGCCTGATGGACGTATTGCAGGCCGCCTTGGCGATTGACAGCAGCGCTATCGCCCAAGCCGCTATACAGGCGGGCGCGCAAGGCCCGGCGGTGGGGCAGGCGCTTGCAAAAGCCCGGGAGGTCGCGATAGCCCGGTGGGACGCGGCTACGGATTCGGCGCTTGAAGGACCAAGGCCTTTACCCTAAGGCACGAGGGAATGGTTTGCTCTACCGGCGCGCAGCGAGGAATGCCGCGCGAGGAAAAAAAGGGGTTTTGCAGCTCCGCCGTGGCTATCGTGGCGATGCAAGCGCTCGGTTTACAAAACCAGCGCCAGCGCGGCATAGTCGCCGACGGACTCACCCAGGCCGGCCGGCACGATCTCCACGCCGCTGGTCAAGGCGGGCAGTTTGCTGCCAATCTGGGCACGCAGGCGCGGTAGCAACAAGTCTTGCTGGCGCCAGAACACGGAGCCGCCCATGCTGATGCGCTGCACATCGAGCGTGGCAATCAGGTTGAACAGCAGGCGGCCCATGACAGAGCAAAGCCCATCGACAATTTCCAGCGCGTCGGCCCGGCCCTGGCGCGCTGCCGCAAACAATTGCGCTGCATCGCTAAAACCAAGTCCTGCAAAGCGCCGTGCCATCGCGTTACCGGCAATCAAAGCCTCCACATCGCCGATATTGCCGCAGCCGCACAAGGCGTCGTTGTTATCGCTGACAAAGCTGTGGCCCCAATGGCCGGCATTGCCGTTTTTGCCGCGCAAGGCGCGCCCGTCCACGCACACCCCCACGCCGATGCCGGTGCTCCAGGTCACGTAGGCGCAATGGTCCAGTCCTTGCAGTGCGCCCCAGCGGCGTTCCGCCTCCAGCGCCCCCACACCGTCGTTTTCCACGCGCACTTTGGTGAAGGCGCGGCGCAGTGGCGCTTCCAGCAGCGCCGTGGTCCAGTCATTGGGTAGGCCGCGCGCGGTGCCGGCGATGCCGCCGCAAATATTGGGCGCCGCCAACTCCACCATGCCGTCTTGCAATACAAAAGGCCCGCAGGAAACGACGCCGACGGTGCCCAAGGCCTCTTTGGCCATACCGCATTGGGCGCAGCCTTGTTCGATCATGCGGATCACTTGCTGCGCCAGCGCGTCCGATGCGCCGACTTTGGCGGTGGGCTCAGTCCATTTGCCGCAAATGCCGCTGGCATCGGCGATGGTGAGCGCGACCTTGGTTCCGCCAATATCGACGCAAGCAACCGGCGCCATGCCTGTGGGAAAGCGGAGTTGAAAACCGGGCGTGGGCTGATCCATGAACGTAGGCAATAAAGGGTTACAGCCGCTAATGCTAACGCCCCGCCCGCCGCGGCGTTACCGGCGGGTTACCGGTGCTTGCGGTGGCCGCCTGGCAGGTGCGAGGGCGGATGGGCCGTGGCGTGGCGCTTGTCAACCGCGCTGAGTTTGGCGGATTCACAAATAGTGCATGCGGTCGCCGCGCGCAAAGCCCAAGGGCGTCCAGGGAGATCCTTGGCCCAGCGCCAGCACTTTGAAAAGTTCGCCCATTTCATGTTCCAGTAGCAGCGTCTGTGCCGCCACCCGCACGGGCAAAGGCGCCGCTTGCATCAAGTCCACGATGCCGCAGTTCATCAGGAAATGCGCCTGGCTGGTGTAGCCCAGGACTTCCATGCCGGCGTCCTGCGCTGCCAGCGCGATAGCGCTGAAGTTGACATGGGCGGTGATGTCTTTGTGACCTACCAGGCTCAGCGGGTCGCTATCGCTTTGGTGCGCGCGGTGGCACATCACCGTGCCACCTGCGCGCTGCGGGTGGTAATACTCGCTTTCGCTAAAGCCATAGTCGATGAACAATGCACAACCCTTGCGCACACGCTGCGCCAGGGAGCGGACAAAGGCTTGCGCTTGCGGGTGGATTTCGGTAAGGTAATCGTGCGCGCCCTCGGGCTCGACCGGGGGGCGCAGCGCGGTCGGGCGGTCCTGCCAGGCGAACACAGGCTGCGCAGCGCTTGGCGGATTGGCTGCGGTTGCGATACCCACACCACGTTCAAACCACGTGCCATCGCATCGGGCCAGTAGTTGCACCGGCATGGCATCGAGCACTTCATTGCCAACTACCACACCGTCTATATGGGTCGGCCAGTTTTGCGCCCAGTGCACCAGATTCCCGAAGGGCGCCAGGCGCTGTTGTTGGCGCTGCGTCAGCGCGGCCGATACATCGACGATGGTGTAACGGGTAAGCCGCACACCCATCTGCGCCAAAGCGCTAAGTAATTGTTCCGCCAATGCGCCGCTGCCCGCGCCAAACTCCCAAACCTCGGTGGTATCGGTGTGGGCTAGGGCCTGCGCTACTTGCTTGGCCAGGGCGTAACCAAACAGCGGACTGATCTCCGGCGCGGTGACAAAATCACTGCCATCGCGACCCGGCAGGGCGCCAAATTTCAATGAATCGTGGGCGTAATAGCCAAGGCCCGGCGTGTACAACGCCAATTCCATGAATCGGTCAAAACCAATCCAGCCACCCGCAGCAGCAATGGCGTTGCACAGGGACTGCTCCAGGGCGCTTAAGGGGTGAGGGGGCATCGTTAAACTCAGGGGCGCTGCCGCAGGGCAGGGTGGGCCGCATTGTCCCCCATGCGCACGCAGCGGCGGCGCATGCACCCGCTACGCCAACCTAGGAAAACACCAGACCCCATGCAGGACAGCGTATTAATTACCGGAGGCTCCCAGCGTCTAGGCCGTGAATTGGTTCTGGCCTTCGCGCGCGCCGGCTGGCATGTCTGGTGCCATTACGGACATTCTGCGCAGGCGGCGCAGCGGCTTCAAGCCGAACTGCGCGCCCAGGGGCTGGCGGTCGACGTGGTCGGTGCTGATTTGTCCCAGGAGACGCAAGTGCTGGCCATGATGGCGCACATCGTTCAGCAGCGCGGCCCCTTGCGGGCTGTGGTGAATAACGCCTCCTTATTCGAGCCCGATACCGGTGTGGACTTTGACCCGGCGCTGCTGCGCAGGCAGATGGAAGTCAATGTGGTGGCGCCTTTGCTGCTTGGGCGTGAGTTGACACGCCAGCAAGCACTACGCGGCGATGATGGCGAGGTACGCGATGCCTGCCTTATTCATGTGCTGGACCAGAAAGTGTTCAATCTGAACCCCGACTATTTTTCTTACACCACCACCAAGCTGGCGCTCGAGCGCAGCGTGGATTTGCAAGCCCAGGCGCTGGCGCCCGGCGTGCGGGTGTGCGGCGTCGCACCGGGCTTGATCTACCTGAGCGGGCCGCAGTCGCAGGAAAATTTCGAGCGTGCCAGCCGCGTCAATCTGATGCGCCGCGCCACGCCTGCGTCCGATGTGGCTGCGACCTGTGTGTTCCTCGCCCAGACCCGCTCCATCACGGGCGTCACCGTCTGCGTGGACAATGGCCAACACCTGGTCCCCCTGGCGCGCGATGTGATGTTTGCCGCCGAAACGCTTGCGCAGGAAGTCCCCCATGCAAAATTTTGAAGTGCAGTTGTTGCGTGATTGCCGCAAACTGTTTTTGCGCGGCTTTGAGCTGCAAGTGCGCATCGGCATCCATGACTTTGAATTGCAGGGCTCGCAGCGCATGCGCTTTGATGTGGATTTGTATGTGCCTTACGTCCACTCCAGTCCGACGCAGGACCGCATTGAAGAAATTGTGGACTACGACTTTGTACGCGACACCATAGGCCGCTTGTGTGCCAGTGGCCATATCAATTTGCAGGAAACCTTGTGCGATGCGATCGCCCAAGCGCTGCTGGGCCATGCGCAGGTCGCCGCCGTGCGGGTAAGCACCTGCAAACCCGATGTGTACCCGGATTGCGATGCCGTAGGGGTTGAAGTGTTCCGGCATCGGGATACGGTAGCTGCCGCCTCATCCGTGTAAGCCATACCACTATTTTTCAGGAATTATCCATGGCGACATCTTCCGCCGCTTCGTTTCGGGGCAAGCAAACGCTGACTTTGACGGGTCTGCGTTTTGAGGCCAATCTTGGCATTCTCGAATCCGAGCTGCTCGCTCCCCAGCCCATCCAGGTCGATGCCGAGTTGCACCTGGGCGCGCAACCTTTGCTGCCCACGGACGACGATATCAACCATGTGCTGGACTACCGCAAGGTACGCCAAATCATCATCGCCGAATGCACCGCCGAGCACGTCAATTTGCTCGAAAGCCTGATCGGCAAGTTGGCCAACCGTTTGCTGCAATTGCCGGGGGTGGTGGGTGTGCGTGTGAAAATCGCCAAGTTAAAAATATTTGACGATTGCGAAGTAGCCATCCGGGTGGAAACCGGCCAGTGGTAAACCAAGGAATAGCGATGTTGACCGAAGCCCCCGTCCCTGCGCAGACCAAGAGCGCCCCCCACGCGGCGCCCCCGGTGCGCGATGCGGCAGAACGCGCCGCCCACGAAACCCACAAGCTGGAAAAACGTCTGTGCCGTCAGGTGGGTCAGGCCATCATGGACTTTGGCATGATCGAAGAGGGCGATCGCGTGATGGTCTGCGTCTCGGGCGGCAAAGACAGCTACGGCATGCTCGATATCCTGCTCAAAATGCAGCAGCGTGCACCGATCAACTTTGAACTCATCGCCGTCAACCTGGACCAAAAACAGCCCGGCTTTCCAGACCATGTCTTGCCCGCTTACCTCCAGCAACTGGGCGTGCCCTTTCACATCGAGACGCAGGACACCTACAGCATTGTCAAAAAGGTAATCCCCGAAGGCAAAACCATGTGCAGCCTGTGCAGCCGCTTGCGCCGGGGCATTTTGTACCGTGTGGCCGACGAGTTAAAAGTGACCAAGATCGCACTGGGCCACCACCGCGACGATATGTTGCAAACCTTTTTCTTAAATATGTTTTTCGGTGGCAAGCTCAAGGGCATGCCGCCTAAGCTGGTGAGCGACGACGGCGGCCACATCGTCATCCGGCCCCTGGCGTATGTAGCCGAAAAAGACCTGACGCGCTGGGCCACGCACCGGCAATTTCCCATCATCCCGTGTACCCTGTGCGGCAGCCAAGAAAACCTGCAACGCAAACAAATCGGCAATATGTTGCGCGACTGGGAGAAGCAATACCCCGGCCGTATTGAAAGCATGTTTACCGCCTTGCAAAACGTGGTGCCTTCGCATTTGATGGACACCGCACGCCACGACTTCAAAAATATCCAGACCACCGGCGTGCCGCAGGTCGATGGCGACAAGGCTTTCGACGCCGAGGACCTGCCGGCCCTGCCATTGCATGGCCTGCCTGCACTGGGCGCGGTGCAATGGTCCGACCGCTAAGGCTGAGCTAGGCATTTATGCGTGTACTGATGCGTTTGACATTGCGGCTTGGTTTACTGGTGTGCATAGGCGCATTGAGCGCGTGCGCCAGCACCCGGTTGATCGACAGCGAAGTGCGCAGTTTTCGCAGTGGGACGCCGGACCTGGCTGCGGCAAGCTACCAATTTGAACGCCTGCCCTCGCAGCAAGCGGACGCGGTGGCGCAGGCGCAGCGAGAAAGTTGGGCGATACCAGTGTTGCAGCGCATGGGTTTGACGTTGACTAGCGGGGTGCCGCGCTATACCTTGCAACTGGCTGTGGCTAGTGAGCAGGTGATGCGTAGCGAACCGGTTTTCTTGCGGCGTTGGGGGATGTTTGGGGGTGGCCCGGCCTTGGCATTGCCCTCCTTGCGTCTGCCCTTGGAGCCTTCTTTGTATCGCTTTCAAGTGCAAGTCTTGGTGCGTGATGCCGTCAGCCGCGAGGTGGTGTACGAGGCTTCAGGCCAGCACACCGGCCCCTGGAGCGATCAGGCGAATATCTTGCCCGCCGTGCTGCTGGCTGCGCTGCGCGATTTTCCGCAGGGCACTTCCGGCCCCAGTACGGTCAAGGTGGAAGTCGGTCCGGGCGGCATGGAGCTGCGCCCATGAGCAGCAGCGCCCCGTCTAGCCAGTCACCCACCCGTATTACCGCCGTACGCCATGGCGAAACCGCTTGGAATGCCATCACGCGATTACAAGGTCAGTTGGATATCGACCTCAACGACCTAGGCCGCTGGCAGGCCGAGCGCACGGGTGCGGCCTTGGTCGATAGCGGGCTCCAAGTGATTTACAGCAGCGACCTCTGCCGCGCCCACCATACCGCGCAGGCGATCGCAAGGCACAGTGGTATCGCCTTGCCTGCCATCCGCGTCCACCCGGGCTTGCGCGAGCGTTGCTTTGGCCGGTTCGAAGGGCTGACTTATGCGCAGGTGGGGGAATTGCACCCCGAGGACGCATTACGCTGGAAACAGCGCGACCCGGCCTGGGCGCCGCCCGGCGGTGAAAGCCAAACCGAGGTGTTTGCGCGGGTGCACCTGGCGATGGACGCCATCGCAGCGCAGCATCCCGGCGAACATATTGCCATCGTGACGCATGGCGGCGTGCTAGATGTGTTCTACCGCCTGGCCACCGGACAAGGCATAAGTGCGGCGCGCACCTGGGACTTGGGTAATTGCGCCATCAACCGCTTGTTGTGGACGCCGCAGGCCCTGACTTTGGTAGGCTGGGCCGATACCGGGCATCTGGACCACGGCCCGCGCGATGAATTCGGTGCTTAGGCGCGTCAAACCTGGCTTGCAGGGTTTATCCCGCTGCCCCATTCGTGTGGAGGGACCACAATAGGCCTATGTCCAAAATCATTGTTTTTGCATTCCCGGTATTTCTGGCGGCGATGGCCTTAGAAATATGGTGGGATAGTCGCCAACGAAGCAACGGCGCCCTTGCACGCAGTAGCTACGCTTTTAGTGACACGCTCAACAGCCTGAGCCTGGGTCTGCTCAGCCAGGTAGTCGGTGTACTGGCCAAATTCATCGGCATTGCGGCGTATGCCTGGGTGTTTGAGCGCATCGCTCTGTTTCCAGATGCCGATGTGTGGAACCATTGGTACGGCTGGCTCGGCGCCCTCTTGCTCTACGATCTGTGCTACTACTGGCTGCACCGCGCCGGGCATGAAGTGGCTGTTTTCTGGGCCGCGCATGTGGTGCACCACCAAAGCCAAGAGTACAACCTGTCCACCGCCTTGCGCCAGACCTCCAGCGGGGGGCTACTGGGCTGGTTGTTTTACCTGCCGCTGGCCCTGCTCGGGGTGCCACCGCTCTTATTTGGCATCGTGGCGCTGGTAGATTTGCTTTATCAGTTTTGGGTGCATACCGAACATGTGGGCAAGCTCGGCTGGTTTGACCGCGTGTTTTGTTCACCCAGCAACCATCGCGTTCACCACGCGGTGAATGATGGCTACGTGGACCGTAACTATGGTGGCTTATTGGTCGTATGGGATCGGCTTTTCGGCACATTCCAAGAAGAGCACGACCTCTGCGTATATGGCACCCGCGCACCGCTCAATAGCTGGGATCCGCTGTGGGCCAATTTGGAGGTCTATGCCGGTTTAGCCGCTGCTGCATGGCGTATGCCGCGCTGGCGCGACAAACTGCTCGTCTGGTTCAAACCTCCTGGCTGGCAGCCTCCCGGTGCCCCGCCTCAGGCCCGTTTTGACATAGCGCAGGTGCGGCGCTTTGACCCGCCCTTGAATCCGCAGCAGCGTTGGTTTGCCTCCTTCCAATACCTCGGCTTGATGGCGGTCAGTACCGTTTTTTTATGGCATGCCGATGCCATGCCTTGGCGGGATGCGGCGCTGTATTGCGCCGCATTGTGCGCTGCCGCTTGGGCGATGGGCGCTTACCTACAAGGCCGTTTGCGTGCCCTAGAAACCTTGGCAGTGCAAGCAGCAGGTTTGGCGCTGCTAGGCGGCTTGGGTCTTTGGACCTAACTCAGTAAATCCTGCGCCTGGCCCGCAGGTGCGGCCACGCCGAGATGCCGATAGGCTGCCAGCGTAGCAATGCGACCGCGCGGCGTGCGTTGCAGATAGCCTTGCTGAATGAGGTAGGGCTCGATCACGTCTTCAATGGTCTCACGCTCCTCGCCAATGCTGGCGGCGATATTGTCCAAGCCGACCGGCCCGCCGTCAAAGCGGTGAATCACTGCTTCGAGTAGTTTGCGGTCCATGAGGTCAAAGCCTTGCGGGTCCACGTCCAACATCTTGAGCGCTAGATTGGCGATGTCCAGGGTGATCGTGCCCACGCCCTTGACGTCGGCGTAATCGCGTACCCGGCGCAGCAAGCGGTTGGCAATACGCGGGGTGCCGCGTGAACGGCGTGCGATTTCAAAGCCACCTTCCTCTGCCATGGGCACGTGGAGCAGGCCCGCACTGCGGGTGACGATGCGCTGCAATTCCTCCGCCGTATAAAACTCCAGCCGCGCCACGATGCCAAAGCGGTCGCGCAGCGGGTTGGTCAGCATGCCCGCGCGCGTGGTCGCGCCCACTAAGGTAAAGGGCTGCAAATCAAGCTTGATGGAACGCGCCGCCGGGCCTTCGCCGATCATGATGTCGATTTTGTAATCCTCTAGCGCAGGGTAGAGGATTTCTTCTACCACCGGGCTTAAGCGGTGTATTTCATCGATAAAGAGTACGTCGTTTTTTTCCAGATTGGTCAACAGCGCGGCCAGGTCTTTGGGCTTTTCCAGTACCGGCCCGCTGGTTTGGCGCAGATTGACACCTAATTCGTGGGCGATGATGTGGCTTAGCGTGGTCTTGCCCAGGCCTGGCGGGCCGAACAGCAGCACATGGTCTAGCGCCTCGTCGCGCTTGCGTGCCGCGCCGATAAAGATCTCCAACTGCTCGCGCACCTTGGCCTGGCCCACATAGTCGTCCAGCAGTTTGGGACGCAGCGCGCGCTCAATGGCCTCTTCCGGGCCGGACAGCGGCGCTGCGGACACCATGCGGGGCGCCGGTGCGGGGGAAAAATCGTCGGTTTGTATGCTCAATGCCGTATCTCGCTAAATGCGCTGCCGTTTTGCAGTCTGGCTGCTTAGGCCCACCAAGTGGCCGATGGGGCCTGGCGGGCCTGTTGCCCTTGCATTGTCCCTCAGGACGGATAGAAAAAAGATGTCCTTGGCGGGGCTAAACCGCTAAAATCACCGCACCTCCGCGCGGAATCCGGCCGCGTGGGTCGACTAGCAGCGCACCGGTTTACCCCCATTTTTGTGCCAACTTCCCATCGCTCCGCACTGCCGCAACATATTGCCATCATTATGGATGGCAACCGCCGCTGGGCGAGTGCGCGTGGTTTACCCAAAGCCGCCGGACATACCGTAGGCGCGCGCAAAGTGCGTGCGCTGGTGCAGGCCTGTGCCGAGCGTGGCATCCGTCACCTGACGCTTTTTGCCTTTAGTACTGAAAACTGGCGCCGCCCGATGGAAGAGGTGGGCACGCTCATGGGTTTGCTCAAGCTCTACCTGCAAAAGGAAATCGGCGACCTGCGCGCCCAAGGCGTACGCTTGCGGGTGATTGGCGATATATCCAAATTTGACGCGCGGGTACAGGCGCTGATTGCCGATGCGCAGGAACTGACGGCGCACAACAGCACGATCACGCTGACATTGGCCTTAAATTACGGCGGGCGCTGGGACATTTTGCAGGCCTTTAAAGCCTGGCAGCTGGCCAATCCACAGGCCCACGCCGATGCCATCAACGATGCAGCCCTCGCGCCCTATTTGCAAATGGCCGACGCGCCCGAACCGGACCTGATGATTCGCACCGGTGGTGAATCGCGCATGAGTAATTTCTTGCTCTGGCAAATGGCCTACACCGAGCTTTACTTCACCGACTTACTCTGGCCCGAATTCACCCCGGAGGCGCTGGACCAGGCCATTATTTGGTTCGGCCAGCGCGACCGCCGTTTTGGCGGTGAAAGCACGCTGACGTCTCCCCTGGAAGGCCAGGCCAGCGCCTGATCCGTTCCTGGATTTCCGGCTGTCACAGCCGCGCCCTACACTTGGGCCATCCCGTATTTTGCAAGGAGCCATTCCATGGAAGCACATGAAGCATCTGAACTGATCGAGGGTGACGATGATCACACTTCGGGTGAAAGCAACCGCCAGAAAAACCGCACGGCCCTCACGATTTCTATATTTGCCATGGTGCTGGCGATAACCAGCCTGGGCGGCTCCAATGCGGGCAAGGACATTACGCAGGAAAACATTCTGGCTGCCAATGCCTACGCGTTTTACCAGGCGAAGTCCATTCGCCAAACGACGCTCAAAGTGGCGGCGGCCGATATGGAACTGCAATTGCTGCGCGAGCCAGCGATGAACGCTGCGGCCAAGGAAGCGACGCAAAAGAAAATAGAGGACTACAAAAAAACCATAGACCGCTACGAGTCTGAGCCCGACACCAAAGAGGGCAAGAAAGAGCTGATGGTGCGGGCCAAGGAGCATGAAGCCATTCGCGACCATGCGATTCGCCAGGACCCCTGGTTTGACTATGCCGAAGGTGCTTTGCAAATTGCCATCGTGCTGCTATCGGTCTCCATCATCGGCTCCATACCGGCTTTGTATTTCGCCGGTTCGGCCTTGGGGCTCTTGGGTGCTTTATCCGCGCTGAACGGTTTTTTCTTGTTCTACGGTTAAGCGCCGGGCAAGCCTGGTCGGCCCAGTGGCGACAAGCCGGCCTGTACACGGCGGCTTGCCAGCCAGATAAAGGCGATTGCGACCACGTAAAAGCCCAGCTGCAAAGCGCTGGGGCTGGCGTCATAGCCCACCAAGGCATGCAACAACATACCTGGCGCTGAGTCCTCAGCGAGCGTGGCCGAGGTATCCCACAATACCTCGCTACCCACGCCCACCCAGTCGGCCTGCGTGAGCACTTTGGCCAATTGACTGGCCAGGCTGCCCGCCAGCAACAACAAAAATGCATTGCTTACTGCAAACACATATTGCACTTTGATGCGCGTCAGACCCAGGTAGATCAGCAAACCCATGCCCAGCCCGCTGAGCAGGCCCACGCCAGCACCGGCCAGCAAAGCTTGCCAGCCACTTTGCGCGCTGGCCGCAACGCCGCCGATAAACAAAACGGTTTCCGCGCCTTCGCGCAGCACACACAGGCCCACCGCGATCGCAATCGCCCACAGGGCTTGGCCTTGTTCGTGGGCCTGGCTACCCACGTGCTTGGCTTGTTGCACCATCTCGCGGGCGTGGGTGGAAATCCAGATGCAATGCCAGGCCAGCATGGCAAGCGCCATCGACAGGAATAGCGCGTTCAACACGTCCTGGCCGGCGCCGCCAGCCATGTCGCTGAGCTGCTCCATGCTCGCCGCCAGCAGCAGCGAGCCAAGCAGGCCACCGGCGACACCGGTCACTATCCAGCGCGTGCGACCCGCTAGACCACGCGTGGCCGCGGCAACGATGCCGATAAACAGCGCCGCCTCCAGCGTTTCGCGAAACACAATCAATGCACTGGCAAACATAGACCTCTCCCGATGGGTGTGGATTTACTCAATGACCAGCGTGCCTTTGGCAGTGGATGGGTTGAACTCGCCAAAAAACTCGTAGCGCCCCGGCTTGAGCGGGCCGACCAGGATGGTGGCTTTTGCGCCACCGGGGATGATTTTTTCGCGCTTGAGGGAATGGCTTTCAAATTCTTCGGGCGTGCTGTCCTGGTTGTGCACCAGGATGCGCAGTTTTTGCGCTGCGGGAGCTTTGATTTCGGTGGGCTGGAACTGGTGGTTTTTTATGACCAGTTGTAGTTCGGTATCGGCCGCCAAGACGGGGACGGCCCCAACCGCGGACCACAGCGTCAGGCCAACAAGCAGCAGGTTTTTCAAGGTTTTCATCATGGGACTTGCCATACAGGTTAAGGGTGCGAACAGTGTAAACGAGAATTATTCGCATTTGCAAGTAGACCAGTAAAAGCCTTAAGCACAGCAGGGTAGTCCCGCCATGGCCCGTGAGATGTATCAGCCAAATAGGGAGGGTTGGTGGGCTAGGCAGTGCCCTCACCTGCTCCGATCGCCCCCCAGGTTCTGCCTGCTGTGGAGGTTTGTGGCGCTGCGGTTCCTCCCGCCGTGGGGAGCTGTAGGCAGCTATGCGGAGCGCCTAGCCACGCCGCCGCCAGGCCTGTGTGGACGGTGTTGGGCGCGGGCCTGCGACCACGCAAAGGCTGGAGCCGTGCTTAGACCCACTTAAAGCTGGCGCGCAACACTTTGCTCAGCCAGGCCGGCACCGGGCCTGCACGCAGCAAGGTGGCAGCCATGGAAAACTGGGTGCGCACTACCGCTTTTTCATGGCTAAAGGCCTTAAAGCCGTACACGCCATGGGCATTGCCTAGGCCCGAATTGCCGATGCCACCAAAGGGCAAATTGCCGTGCAGGAAGTGAATCATGGCGTGGTTGATGCAGGCGCCACCCGATTGGGTTTGGGCCAGCACCTGCGCTATGGTCGCTTCGTTTTGGCTGTACAGGTACAAGGCCAGCGGCTTGGGCCCCGCGTTGACCTGTGCAATCACTTGCTGGATGTCGGTAAAGGTGATGATGGGCAGCAAAGGCCCGAATACCTCTTCTTCCAAAATCCGCGCCCCGGCCCCGATGTTGTGTAGCAAAGTGGGCTGCACATAGCACTGCGCCTCGTCCACCGCACCACCTGCCAGCACCGTAGCACCATGCGCTTTGGCGTCATCGAGCAGTGCTTTGATACGCGCCGTGTGCCGCGGATTGACGATGCGGGTGTAATGTTTGCTCGCTTGCTGCGCTGGCGCGTCTGCGCCGTAGGCCTTGCTCAGTTCTGCCTTGCAGCACGCCAGCCAGCGTTCTTTCACGCTTTCGTGGACAAACACATAGTCTGGCGCGATACAGGTTTGACCGGCGTTGGAAAATTTGCCAAACATCACGCTGGTGGCGGCCAATGCCAGATCTGCGCCGGCATCAACAATCGTCGGGCTTTTGCCGCCCAGCTCCAGGGTCACACTGGCCAGATGCTTGGCGGCTGCGCCCATCACATACTTGCCCACCGCGGGGCTACCGGTAAAGAAAATATGGTCAAAAGGCATATCCAGCAAGGCCTTAGACACATCGGCGTCGCCCTGAAAAATCGCGACCTCATCGGGCGCAAACAATTCACCTATCAACTGGCTGATCATGCCCGACAGATGCGGCGTCAGCTCCGAAGGCTTGATGATGACGGTATTACCCGCTGCCAGGGCGGACACCAGCGGCCCCAGGGTCAGGTTCAGCGGGTAATTGAAGGGGCCGATGATCAGGCAGCGCCCCTTGGGTGCGAATTGCACCTCGCTACGGGTACCCCCGGTCATCAGGGTGGGCCATACGCGCTTGGGTCGCATCCATTTTTTTAGGTTACGGATGGCGTCATTGGCTTCCACGCAAATCGGCAGAATCTCGCCGATGTCCACCTCCGCCGCTGGTTTGCCTAGATCAGCAGCGGCCAATCGGTACCACTCTTCGCGCCGCGCTAGCACGGCATCGCGCAGCTTGGTAATTTTGGCGATCCGCTCCTGTGCCGTCGAGCTGCGCAGTCGCAATGCGGTAGCGGCCTGGCTGGCAAACGCTTGCGACATTTGCGCTTGCGTCGCCAACGTGCGATGGGTCGTATCGAGCATGGATTTCCTTCACGGATGGCTTGCGATCGCACATGACCCCAAAGCAGCGGGGTCTAGGACTAAGTGCAGCCCTGGCGCTGGGCTGCCTACCCATCATAAGCCTACCTGTGCCGCCTGTGGTCCTCCTTCGGGCCAGGCGCCCGTCCAAAGCCCGAATGCGTAAGATAAGCGCATGACGCCGCTTGCTTTGAACTCCCTGGTGCCCCAGAACCTGCGCCTGCGCATCCAAGTAGCGCTGAGTGCGCTGCCGCTGGCCTGCATGTTGCTGGCGCTTGTCCCCAGCCTCTTTTTTGCCCAATGGCTGGAACAACTGGAGGGCATCCCCGTGCAGACGCGCTTGTTGGACCATCCAGCGGGCCGGATGTGGGTGGCAGCGTTCCTCACCGCATTGGTGCTGCAACTGCTGTGTGGCTATGTGCTGGGCTGGCTGCTGAACGCCTTGTGGGCGCGTTGGCTGTTGCGTTGGTCTGTTGAAAAAATTCGTGCGGTGTATTTGCATTCCCAAGTGCCAATGCCCTGGCTCAAACCGGCTGCCGCTGCCCTGACGGGCGGGCGGGTGGCTGTCATCGCGGTGGCCCGCTGGGAACGCGAGCGCAAGGCGGGCGCATTGCGGTATGTCCTGCGCAAAGGCCTCATCGGCTGGGGCCTGCCTTTGTATGTGTTTATGTACCTCGTGCAAACCCTTTTGCGCGGGGAGGCCTTGGAGCTGTTCGATGCCTTGCGCAGCGCTGTGTCGTGGTTCGGCTGCGGCGCGGTTTTCGGCGCCGTGATGTGGGCGGTCTCAGAGATGAACTATCGCAAACTCAAGGCCAGCTTGGGGCTATAGCGCGCGGACGCTGGCCAAGGCCCCCAACAGCTTTGGCAGCTAGCCCTTGGCGGTCAGAAAGGCGTGCATATGAAAGCGCGCCTGGGCGTTTGAATATCGCAGTGGTGGCGCCACCGGACAGGCGTTGCGCGCAAGGCAGCCGCCCGATAGGCATTGTTCATCCGCGTCATGGCGTACATGCTCGCGGCAGCGCTCCACGGCAAATTGCTGTCCGTCAAAGGCCTGTACCGGGCAGGCATGCAAGCAAGGCTGTTCGGTACAACGCAGGCAGGGACTGTCATCCGGCGCCATGGCGGCAGCGCTTGGACTGTATGCGGCCCGCTCGCGCGCATCCACGGTGGGCAATGCCAGTGCAAATCGGTAGGCATGCCACAAGCCGTGCTGCGGGTGCATGCGCAGCATCAAGGGACTGGGAAACAAGGATTCGCAGCGGCTGGCCCATTGCTGAAACGGGTGGAAATGCGGGCGCAAAGGAGGCCCGTCAAAAGGGTAGAGCGCGAACCCCCCAAACTGCTGCGCCAATGCATCGCCAATCTGGCGGCTCCAGCGGTCCAGCGGATGGGGCAGGCCATCGTGCGCAATCGGTGAAGCTTGAAAAACCTCCCACATCGAGCTGCCCACATTGCCAGCCAGCCAAAGCACGGCGGCGTTGCTGCCATCGGGCAAGCTGATGGCTTCATGGGCCTCTGGATAAAAGCCGCCACGCAAGTGCAAACCGTGCACTTGTAAAGCAGCGCTCAATGCATTGCGTAGTGACATAAATCCGCGAGGCGCTAGCCTCTTTCCTGCATCGCTTTGCGCCGCGGGCGACCCCAGGCGGTGGCGGTCACGGTGGCTTCAAAAAAAACGTTGCCATCGATATCGTTATTCACCTGGTTGTCTTCCTGAGTAAACAACACGTGGGCCTCCAGCGCACCGGCTGCGAGCGCACGCGCATGCGCCTCCTTGGCGGCTAGACTGCGGGCTTGGGCAATCGCAGCATCTAGGCCTCTGAAATCCTGCGGGCCATCCGGTGTAAATACTTTGAAGGTGCCGCGCACCGGTTGGGTCACCGTGATATGCACCCGTTGGGCCACCTGGCCCAGCACCGCACCTACGGCATTGGCCACCTCCGCATGCGGCGGCACCACTAGGCGCACTCCCAGACCCTGCGCCACTGCTGGGTAATAGCTGGCAGCCGGCGCGCCCACCCCTACCAGCGGCATGTCGGGTGCAAACTGCAAGGCAAACACGGGCTGCGCCCGGTTATCGTGCACGCGTTGGGGCGCTGCCAGGGTTTGCCAGGGAATGTCATTCAAATTAGCTGGGCTAGCGCCGGCTGCGGCGTCTTCGCCCGGAACGCCATGGCTTACGCCGATGGGATCTGTAGGGCTGGGAATTTCAGAGCGACTGGATGCCACCGGCGCAGTGGATGGTTCCGCATCACCGGCAATGCCGGACTTGGCGTTTGCAGCGTGTGCGAGGGGAGCCGCACACACCATTGCGCCATGCCGGGCCAAGGCCATGGTAGTTAGCAGCGCGGCTACTTTTCCGGCGCTGTTTTCGTTCATTTGCCCTGCATCGTTGAGGCCTGCTTCGATCAGCTTGTTGCAAATCGTCTCGGTTACCTTGGCCACCACATCGCGCGCAGGGGCCTGTGCGTCGCCCAGCGGCCATTTGCCCAGGCCGTAGAGGTGGCGCATCTGCCGCGCCCAGATGCGCGCTGCATACACAGCCGCTTGCTGGTTCCAGTGCGTGGACATGCCCAACACATGGGCTGCATCACTGGGCGTGAAGCCGGTGTAAATCGCCAGCCCTTTGCGCTCCAGGCGTGCAATTGCACGCGCCAAATCGCGGTCATTCATATTGGCCGCTTCCAGGTCTACGGGCCCTTGGCAGAGGTGCTCCCAGGCGCGTAGCTCGGCGTCATTGAGGCGGCTCAGGTGCGCGCTGTCGGCGGACAAGGCCTGGGCAAAACGCATCTGGCTGGCGTGCGGGCTTTCGGTTTGTTGGCGCTCTAGCACCGCCAATAATTTCGGGTGCTGGTGCACCAAGAGGCTCAGGGGCAGCACGCGACGCGGGCCTATGGTCAGGCCTTCACCTCCTTGCAAGCGCACTTCGCTGTCGCCACCCAGGCCGATGGCATAGACCTTCACCGCCTCGATCATGGGCCGCCAGTTCCCCACCATAGCGCCGTCAAAACTCAGTGCCGGCAGGCCACCGCGCACCACGGCTATGTCGGTGGTCGTGCCGCCCATATCGGCGACGATGGCATGGTCCAAGCCACTCAAAGCGCAAGCGCCCAGCACGCTGGCGGCCGGGCCGGACAAGACGGTACTGACCGGCCTTTGCAAAGCGCTCTGCACATTGATGAGCGAACCATCGCCCTTGACCAGCATCAGCGGCGCGTCAATCTGGCGTGCCGCCAGCGTGCGCTGCACCGAATCGATCAGGGTTTTGACGTGGGAAATCATGCGCGCATTGAGTGCGGCCGTGAGCGCCCGGCGGGGCGCACCCAGGCTAGACGCCAGCTCGTGCCCACAGGTCACGGGCGTGTCGCAGTGTTGCTGCACCCATGCGCGCATTTGGTTTTCATGCGCGGGGTTGCGCACCGCAAACGTGGCTGAAATCGCAAACGCCGACACCCGTCCGGCATGCCTGGCAATCGCGGCACGGCAGGCGGCCTCGTCCAGCGCGCACAGCGCAAGACCTGCGGCATCATGCCCGCCGGCCAGGCTTTCAATGGCGTCCAGGCCCAGCAAATCAGCCAGGCCGCTGGTTTTGATTTGCTGCGCGTCATAGCCGACCAGCAGCGCACAGACCGGCGCCCCTTTGCCTTCGACGACAGAGTTGGTGGTTAAGGTGGTGGACAGCGAGACCAAATCCACTTGCGCCAAGAACGCTTGGGGTAGACCGTCCAATGACGCGGCAATGCCCTGGGCCAGATCAAAGCGGGTGGTCAGGCTTTTGGACGCCGCTACCACTTCGCGTGCTGCATTGAGCAGCACCGCATCGGTAAAGGTGCCGCCGGTATCTATCCCTAGCGAATAAGTCATGGCGGCTCTAGGCGTTATGGGAATGGTCCACTATGCAGGCGATGGCGCCTGCGCAAGCGCACAGCCTCATGCGCCAGCCGCGGCGCAGAGCCAGCGAAACAGGTAGTCGGCAAAACTTCGGCGCACGGTGACCTCATAGTCGCTGCCCGATTGCCTACAAAGAATCGTGGCGTTGGCGCGGGAGATATGGCTTTGGGCGACCTGACCGGCGGCAAAACCGCTGGCATGGAAATCCAAGGGGCAGCCGCGCGCCAGCAAATCGGCAGCGCCCGGCCCTTGAACGCGCAACACCGTGTTGCCATGGCCTACGTTCACCACAGAAAAATGCTGCCCTGTCAGCGCCTGGCGCAATGCCGCTTCTAAGGCTGTACCTTGCCCCATCGGGCATTGCAGCAGCCATTCGTCCGGGCCCAGCCAAAGCAACTGGCGGTTTGCGCCCACACTGGCGGTATTGGCTAGCACCGGCAATGCCAGGCCACCCACCGTTTGCACCGCGCTACGGAAGGACTGGTCTGCCGGATTGCCGCGCAGATTGAGCATGTCCATCAAGGGGGTTTCGCCCAGGCTGACTGGGCGGCCATCGACGACCAAGGACTTGTCGCCTGCGCCTAGCAAGGGCGTCAAAGGGCTTTGCAAAATAGCTTCAGACATGGTGGCGTGTTCCTTCAGGATCGTAAAACACCGTGCTGCCCACGGTGGCGCGCACGGTGCGGCCATCGGCCAGTGGTATTTGCACTTGCTGGCCGCTGCGCTGGTGGCCATTGCGCACCAGCGCCATGGCAATCGAGCGCTTGAGCGCGGGGCTGTAATAGCTAGAAGTCACATGGCCCAGCATAGGCACGGGCGTGGTGGGGGGTGCGCCCACTTCGGTGATTTGCGCACCCTCGGGCAGCACGGTGGCCGGGTCCTCGGTCAGCAATCCCACCAGTTCTTTGCGGTTGGGGCCCGCGGTGTGGCTGCGCGAGAGTGAACGGCGGCCTAAAAAGTCTTTGGTCTTGGACACCATGGCGCCCATGCCCAGGTCATGCGGTGTCACCGAGCCATCGGTGTCCTGACCCACAATGATGTAGCCTTTTTCAGCACGCAGCACGTGCATGGTTTCGGTGCCGTAAGGTGTGATGTTGAACTCCGCGCCCGCTGTCATCAAGGCCGCCCAGACCGCGGCGCCATAGTGCGAGGGCACGTTCACCTCGAAGGACAACTCCCCCGAAAAACTGATGCGCATGATGCGTGCCGCCACGCCGGCCACCGTACCTTCGCGGTAGCTCATAAAGGGGAAAGCGGCCAGCGATAAGTCCACGTCTTTGCAGACTTTTTCCAGTACGGCGCGCGCTTTCGGGCCGACCAGACCTAAAGTGCTCCAGTGGTCGGTAACGCTGGTCATATAGACCTGCATGTCGGGCCATTCGGTTTGCACCCAGCGCTCCATCCAGCCCAGCACCCGCGCAGCGCCGCCGGTGGTAGTGGTCATGACGAAATGGTTTTCGGCCAGACGCACGGTGACGCCGTCGTCATAGACCATGCCGTTTTCGTCCAGCATCAGGCCGTAGCGCGCTTTGCCGACTTCTAGCTTGAGCCAGGGGTTGGTGTACATCCAGTTGAGCAGCTTGGCAGCGTCCGGACCTTGGATATCAATCTTGCCCAAGGTAGACGCGTCCATGATGCCGACGCCTTCGCGCACCGCCATCACCTCGCGGTGCACCGCCTGGTGGATAGTTTCATTTCCCTTGGGGAAGTACCAGGGACGTTTCCACTGGCCCACATCTTCAAACAATGCACCAGCGGCGATATGCCACTGGTGGGGGCTGGTGTGGCGCGCCGGGTCAAACAAATCGCCCCTGTCCACGCCGGCCAAGGTGCCGAAAGTAATGGGGAGGTAATTAGGCCGAAAGGTGGTGGTGCCTACTTGGCCGATGGGCTTGCCCAAGGCGCGGGCGGCCAGCGCCATGCCGTTGATATTGCCCAGCTTGCCCTGGTCGGTACCAAAGCCCATGGCGGTGTAGCGCTTGATATGTTCTATCGATTCAAAGCCCTCGCGCACCGCCAGTTCGATGTCGGCTGCGCCCACATCGTTTTGGTAATCCACAAAGGCTTTGCTGCGGCGTGACACGGGCTCGCCGGTCTCGGCAATCCAGAAGGGCGCAATAGCTTCGCCAATCGCTTCGCTCACTTGGTAGCTGCAGGCCTGCGCTGCAAAGCCGGCGCTTTGCGCAGCTTGTGCACCGGCTTGGCTGGCCGCTTGCAGGGTTTGCGCCAAACCAAATTGTGCAGCGCCTGCGCCCACAATGTGTTGGTCGGCAATCGCCGCGCCGGGTGTGAAGCAGCACAAGCCCTCGTTCCACACCGCTTTGCCGCCCGCGTGCGAATACAAATGAATCGCGGGATTCCAACCACCGGCCATGCCCAGGGTGTCGCAGGCCAGCACGCGGCGCGCGCCACTGGCTTTGTCCCCATTCATGGCAGCCAGTTCGATGCTGCTGACGCGTACGCTGCCGTGGGCCTGCACCGGTACATGGTTGCGCAGCACGGTAACCCCGGCGTTTTGCGCTTGCTCAAGCAGCCCACCTGCAGGTGCGTTACCCGCGCGGGCATCGACCACACGCACTTGCGCACCCGCTTTGCGCAGTACCAGCGCATCGGCGTAGGCGCTGTCGTTATTGGCCAGGAGCACGATGTTGTTACCGGCGAGCACGCCGTATAGCGTGGCGTAATCGGCCAGTGCCGAGGACAGCATCACACCGGGCAAGTCGTTATTACCAAACACCATCGGGCGCTCATGCGCGCCGGTGGCTAGCACTACTTGCTTTGCCCGCACGCGCCACAGGCGCTCGCGAAAGCCTTGGCGCTGCGCCAAAGGCAGGTGGTCGCTGAGCGCTTCGCGCACAGTCAGAAAGTTGTAGTCGTGGTAGCCAAACACCACTCCACGGCGAATGATGCGCACATCGGGCATGGCTTGCAGTTCGGACACTGTAGCGCGCACCCAGTCACTGGCCGATTGGCCATTGATGGTGCCCGTGCAGCGGTGCGCTGCGCCACCGAGTTCGGCCTGCAGTTCCGCCACGATGACCCGCGCGCCGCTGCGCCCTGCGGCTAGGGCCGCGGCCAGACCGGCGATACCGCCACCGGCGACGAACACATCGCAGTGGATGTTCTGGTGCACGTAGCGCGAAGTGTCTTCCACCTCAGGCGCTGCGCCCAGGCCACCGGCCTTGCGGATAAAGCGCTCGTAAAACATCCAGGCCTTGGCCGGCCACATAAAGGTCTTGTAATAAAAACCTGCAGGAAACAGCGGCGTGCCCCAGCGGTTGGGGCTGAGCAGGCGCGAGAGCATACCGGGCCAGCCGTTCACGCTCTCGGCGTACAAGCCTTCGTATAACTCGACTTCGGGCATTTTGGCGTTGGGGATGGTGTGCGCGCCGCGCTCTACTTGCACCAAAGCCGAGGGCTCTTCAATGCCCGAGGTGACGATGCCGCGCGGACGGTGGTATTTCCAGGACCGCGAAAACAAGCTTTCGCCCGCCGCCAGCAGGGCTGAAGCCAGGGTATCGCCCGCATAGCCGCTAAAGCTGCGGCCATTGAAGGTAAATCGGACCGGTACTTTGCGGTCGATGCGACTGCCCAGGGTGGGTATACGTCGCCCGCTCATGCCGCTGCTCCTGCGCCAGGCGCTGCGTCCGGGTTTTCACCGGGTTTGTAAAACTTGGTGAACTGGTAGCTCACGGTATTGCGCTCGGCATTGAACCAGCGGCGGCAACCTGCGGAGTGCAGCCATTGCTCGCGGTGCAGCCCTTTGGGGTTTTTGCGCATGAACAAATAGTCGCCCCATTGTTCATCCGTCAACGCATCGGTGTCCAGCGGCCGGGCAATATGCGCTTCGCCGCCGCAGCTAAATTCACTTTCGGCGCGTGGGCCGCACCAGGGGCAGGTAATTTTTAGCATATTAGTTTGTGCTCAATGTTTTTGAAACCAGGTTTTGGCCTGAAGTCAGGTTCAGGTTTCGGCCCCTTGGCCGAGCTACTTTCTTTTGCTTCGCCAAAAGAAAGTAGCCAAAGAAAAGGCGAGCCCGAGGCCGTGCCCCTGCGGGGTGCCCTGCGCTACTCGCGCCGCCCGGGGCTGGGCGCAAACTCGCTTCGCTCAGACAAGCGCCCAACCTTATCCGTGCGGCACTGCGTTGCTCAGCACGGCCCAAGGGCGAGGTGCGCGCGCGTGCTCGTTCGCTGGCGCTCACCTTGCACACGCTGCTTGGCGCGCTGCTGACGCAGCCGCGCCAAGCCCCAAGCCTTGGACTACGACTGCCGCGACCGCCCATCTCGGCACGCAAAACCGTATCGCAAGCGCTCGCACCAAAATCTCTATCAGGCCCAAAAAAACCAAGTTGGCGGTTCCAGCTCCCCTTCACCCCAGCCGGGGTGAAGGGGCGGGGGGGAAGCGGGGGACAAATAAGCGCGGAGCAAATCAGCGGGGGACAAACAAAAGCCCCAAAGGAAAAATATTCAAACATATCCAAACCTCAATGCGCCACACCCGCCGCACCATGCTCATCGATCAGATGCCCGGTGTTAAAGCGGCTCAGCTCAAAAGCCGCGTTGAGGGCATGGGGGCGGTCTTGCGCCATGGTGTGCGCCATCACCCAGCCCGAACCCGGGGTCGCTTTGAAACCGCCGGTGCCCCAGCCGCAATTGAAATACAGGCCTTTGATATCGGTCTTGGAAATAATCGGGCAGGCGTCCGGTGCTACATCGACGATGCCGCCCCATTGCCGGTTCATACGCACGCGCCGAAAGATGGGAAAGAGTTCGCAAATCGCCTGCAGCGTGTGCTCGATGATGGGGAAGCTGCCGCGCTGGCCGTAGCCCACATAAGCGTCGATGCCGGCGCCAATCACCAAGTCGCCTTTGTCCGACTGGCTGGCGTAAGCGTGTATGGCGTTGGACATCACCACCGTATGCAAAATCGGCTTCATGGGCTCGGAGACCAAGGCTTGCAGGGGGTGGCTCTCCAGGGGCAGGCGAATGCCGGCCATGCTGGCGATCACGCTGCTGTGCCCGGCGGCTACCACGCCGATTTTTTTGCTCTTGATCATGCCGCGCGTGGTCTCGATACCGACGACTTGATCGCCTTCGCGCTGCACGCCAATGACCTCGCAGTTTTGGATGATGTCCACACCCAAGCGGTCCGCCGCCCGGGCAAAGCCCCAGGCGATAGCGTCGTGGCGGGCCACGCCACCGCGCGGCTGAAAGGAGGCGCCCATCACGGGGTAGCGCAGGCTGTCGCTGGTGTTCATGATGGGCACCATGGCCTTGATTTGCGCAGGTGTCAGTACCACGCCATCGACACCATTCAAGCGGTTGGCATTGACGCGGCGTTCGATGTCGCGCATGTCTTGCAGGGAGTGGCCGACATTCATGACCCCGCGCTGGCTGAACATGGTGTTGTAGTTCAGGTCCTGCGATAAGCCTTCCCACAATTGCAAGGCTTTTTCGTACAGATGCGTGGCGTCATCCCACAAGTAGTTAGAGCGCACGATGGTCGTGTTGCGCGCCGTGTTACCGCCACCCAGCCAGCCGCGCTCCACGACCGCGATATTGCGCATGCCGTGTTCTTTGGCCAGGTAATACGCAGTGGCTAAGCCGTGGCCACCACCACCGACGATGATGGCGTCATAGCTCGATTTAGGCTCCGGGCTGCGCCATTGTTTTTGCCAGTTCTCGTGGTAAGACATGGCGTTGCGCGCCAGCGCAAAAATAGAAAAGTGGCTCACGTGGATACTTTCATTGCGGCGTTATGGAAGGATTAAAAGGCGTTGTTTGTGGCACAGCACTGCCTGCTGGATCGGCGCAGGCCAATGTGCATTGCAGATAGCCGTTGTCGCATTGCTGTTTTTGCTCCAGGGCATTATTTTTGTCTTGGCTCAATTGGTCTTGGCGTTGTTGCAGCCAAGACCCCGAGTCGGAGCCGTTGTCCTGTCTTGGGCGAAACAAACTGCTGTGCTTATCCAAAAACATGCGTGCACTTTCTAACCAACCGGGCTGGACAATGGCTTTGACACACTGGACTTTTTCGGAGCCGCACAGGTGCCGGCACATGCTAATTTGCTGCGCGATGGCAGGGGTCCCTGCGCATACCAGGCACAGCGCCACATGCCGTCCAACCCATTTTGGTAGCAACACAAGGCCTTTTAGCATTCGATGACGTTGACAGCCAAGCCGCCGCGGCTCGTCTCTTTGTATTTTGTCATCATGTCGCGGCCGGTATCGCGCATAGTTTTAATCACCTGGTCCAGCGACACAAAGTGCGTGCCGTCGCCGCGCAGCGCCATTCGCGCCGCATTCAGGGCTTTGACCGAGCCCATGGCATTGCGCTCGATGCATGGAATTTGCACGCGTCCGCCCACCGGGTCGCAAGTGAGGCCTAAGTTGTGCTCCATGCCGATCTCGGCGGCGTTTTCCACCTGGGCAGGGTTGCCGCCCATCACGGCCGCCAGACCGGCTGCCGCCATGGAGCAGGCCACGCCTACCTCGCCCTGGCAGCCCACTTCGGCGCCACTGATGGAAGCGTTTTCTTTGTACAAAATGCCAATCGCCCCGGCCGTGAGTAAAAAGTCACGTATCCCCTGCTGGTCAGCGCCCGAAATAAACCGGTCGTAATAGTGCATCACCGCGGGAATGATGCCTGCCGCACCATTGGTGGGCGCCGTAACCACGCGGCCCCCCGCAGCGTTTTCTTCGTTCACCGCCATGGCGTAGACGTTGACAAAGTCCAAAATCGTCAATTGGTCGCGCAGCGCCTCTTCGGGGCGGCTGCTTAGGCTGCGGTGCAATTCGGCAGCGCGGCGCCGCACCATCAGGTTACCGGGTAGGCAGCCATCGGTGCGTATGCCGCGCGCTACGCAGGCCTTCATCGCATCCCAAATCGCATCCAAGCCGGCATTGACATCCGCGTCGCTACGCCAGGCATGCTCGTTGGCGCGCATGACCTGGGCAATCGACATGCCAGTGCGGGTGGTGATAGCCAGCAACTCGTCGCCACTCAGAAACGGGTAGGCCAGTACGGTGCGATCAGCCACGATGCGCGGTGCTTCGTGGGTGGCGGCGTGTTCGGCATCGGCGTCTTCCTGCGAGACCACAAAACCACCGCCCACTGAAAAATAGCGCCGCTCCTGTAGCAGGCTGCCGGCTGCATCCAAAGCCATGAACTTCACACCATTGGGGTGAAAAGACAAGGTTTCGCGCCGCAAAAAAAGCACATCGGTTTTTTCGGCAAAGGCTATAGGATGGGAGCCTTGCAGATGAAGAACTTTTTCTTTGCGGATTTTCTTTAAGCGCAGGTCGATAGTGTCCGGGTCAATGCTGTCGGGCATCAGGCCTTCTAAGCCCAGCATCACCGCGGTATCGGTGCCATGGCCTTTACCGGTGGCGCCCAGTGAGCCGTATAGCCGCACTTCTACCCGGGCGGTAGCCGCCAGCATGCCGTCCTGCGCCAGCGCCTTCGCAAACATGGCAGCCGCCTTCATAGGGCCGACGGTATGCGAGGAAGAAGGACCGATTCCGATTTTGAACAGGTCAAAAACACTTAAAGACATGAATGAACACCTATGAAGCCGCCATGAAAGATTGTGAAGTCGGCGCACACCTGCCTATTGTTCGCCATACGACGCGCCGAGTTGCCTATGCGACAGCGTCGCTGGCGTTTAGATGCAAGTAGGTGTCGCAGTATGACTTAGGCTAGGCTTGGGCACTGGGGATACTCATTGAAGCCCCTAGCCTTGTACCGATTGGAGATATTTTATGGACGATAGTGTGACTTTAAACGCTGCCGACAGCGCGCCGCGCACCCGCCGCAGTGCAGGTGGTCGTGAAGCCAAGCGCGCGCTTCGTTCAGCGCGCAGTGAGCAGGCAGCGCCCTTTATCACGCGCAATATTCCCTATTACGAAGTGCTAGACGAAGAAGGCTTGGCGATCATCGAACGCAACGCCAACACCATCTTGGAAGAAGTAGGTATCGATTTTCGCGACGACGCCGAAGCCCTGGACATCTGGCGCAAAGCCGGTGCAGAAGTCACCGGTGAGCGTGTGCGCTTTCCGGGTGGCATGTGCCGCGCCATTGTGCAAGCCAGCGCGCCACGCCAATTTACCCAATACGCCCGCAATCCGGCGCACAACGTGGTCATCGGCGGCAAAAACACCGTCTTTGCGCCCTCTTATGGTTCGCCCTTCGTGCGTGATCTGGACAAAGGCCGCCGCTACGCCACTTTGCACGACTTTGAAAACTTTGTGAAGTTGGCCTATATGGCCAACGCCATCCACCACAGCGGCGGCACGATTTGCGAGCCGGTGGACTTGCCGGTGAACAAGCGCCATTTCGACATGGTCTATGCGCACATGAAGTACAGCGACAAGCCCTTTATGGGATCGGTCACCAAGCCCGAGCGCGCGCAAGACACGGTGGAAATGGCCGCACGCCTGTTTGGCGATAACTTTATTGACCCCGCCACCGGCAAAAACCGCACTGTTTGTATCAGCCTGATCAACGCCAACTCGCCCATGACCTTTGATGAGACCATGCTGGGCGCGGCCAAGGTTTATGCGCGGGCTAACCAGGCCACCATCATCACGCCCTTTATTTTGGCGGGCGCCATGTCGCCTGTTACCGTGGCCGGCACCTGCGCCCAGACCCTGGCCGAAGCGCTGGCGGGTATGGCGTTTGTGCAATTGGTCAACCCCGGCGCGCCGGTGGTGCTGGGCAGCTTTGCGTCCTCGGTGTCCATGCAGTCGGGCGCGCCTACTTTTGGCACGCCCGAACCGGCGCTGGTGCTGTATGTGATGGCCGCCTTGGCCCGCCGTTTGGGTGTGCCCTTTCGCTCCGGCGGGGGCTTGTGCGGCTCCAAGATTGCCGATGCGCAAGCCGCCTCAGAGTCGGCCAACACCATGATTCCTACCTGCCTGGCGGGCGTCAACTTTGTGCTGCATACGGCCGGTTGGCTCGAAGGCGGCTTGTCCATGGGCTATGAAAAATTCATCATGGACTGCGACCAGGCCGGCATGATGCACACCTTGATGGCCGGTGTGGACATGAGCGAAAACGGCCAGGCTATGGACGCCATCCGCGAAGTCGGCCCCGGCAAACACTTTTTGGGCTGCGCACATACCCAGGCCAATTTCGAAACTGCGTTTTACCGCTCACCGATTACCGATAACAACAGCTTTGAGCAATGGGAAGCCGAAGGCGGCGTCGACCTGTCGGTGCGCGCCAATGCTCTGTGGAAGAAAAACCTGGCGGAGTACCAAGCACCGGTAATGGATCCGGCCACCGACGAAGCCATTTTGGACTACGTCAACCGGCGCAAGGCATCGTTTCCGGATTCGAATATCTGAGGAATACGAACCAAGCCTTGGCCAATAGGCAATAAAAAAAGGCTCGCATCTGCGAGCCTTTTTCATGGCACGTCGCGGTTGATTAAGCCGCCACCTTCTGCCGCTTCGCCAGCACCTCATCTAGCCAGTCCACGCGCATTTCGGGCACTGCGGTGATCAGCTTTTGGGTGTAGGAGTGTTCGGGGTTTTCGAAGATTTTGTCGGTGGTATCAAAAGCCACAAACTGGCCTTGCAGCATGACGGCGGTGCGGTGGGCGATGCGGTGCACCACGTCCAGATCGTGGGTGATCAGGATGTAGGACAAGCCCAGCTCGCGCTGCAATTTGCGCAACAAGGTGAGAATTTCTTCAGCGACCAGCGGGTCCAGCGCCGAGGTGGGTTCGTCCAAGATGATGAGGTCAGGCTTGGCGGCCAGGGCACGGGCGATGCAGACGCGCTGCTTTTGCCCGCCGGACAACTGCCCTGGGCGGCGCTCCAGGTAGTCGTGTGGTAACTCGACCAGTGTCATGAGTTCCTGCGCACGCGCATTGACCTCGGCGCGCCCGGCGCCAAAATAAAACTCTACCGGTCGGCCGATGATTTCGCGCAGCGTCTGGCGCGGATTGATCGCCACATCGGGGATTTGGTACACCAATTGGATCGTGCGTTTGAGTTCTTTGCTGCGCGCTTTGAGCGTGCTGGGCAGCGCCTTGTCCTGGAACAGAATTTGTCCGCTGCGTGGCGGCAGCAGGCCGGTGATGATGCGCGCCAGCGTCGATTTACCCGAGCCCGATTCACCGACCACGGCCACCGTTTCACCGCGCTGCACATCCAGTGACACGCCGCGCACCACATGGAAGTCGCCGTAATAGGCGTGGCAGTCTTGCACTTTCAATACCGTTTCGGGCTGCACGGTAGCGCTCACCGCGCGCTCGCTGGCGGCCGCGCCGCGCACCGCGACCAGGCGCGCGGTGTAATCCTGGCGGGCCTCATGCAGAATTTGTTGCGTCAGGCCTTCTTCCACTTCCTTGCCATGGCGCAGTACCTTGATGCGGTCGGCCACCTGGGCTACCACCGCGAGGTCGTGGGTGATGTACAAGGCCGCTGTGCGGTACTGGCGAATGAGCGATTTGAGCAAAATCAGTACTTCAATTTGCGTGGTCACGTCCAGCGCGGTGGTGGGCTCGTCGAGCACCAACACATCAGGTCGGCAGGACATGGCCATGGCCGCCATGGCACGCTGCAATTGGCCACCCGAGACCTGGTGCGGGTAGCGACTGCCAAAATTTTGTGCGTCAGGCAGGTCCAGTGCCACAAACAATTCGCGTGCCCAGGCCTCGGCTTGCGGCCGGGTCATCAGCTTGTGCAACACCGGCGCCTCGCAGACCTGGTCCATCAAGCTGTGCGCCGGGTTGAAGGCGGCGGCGGCCGATTGGGCAATATAGGCAATGCGCTTGCCACGCACTTGGCGGCGGCCTTCTGCGTCTAGCGCGCGGATGTTCACGCCGTCCAGCACCACTTCGCCGCCCGCGATATGCAAGCCCGCCCGGGCGTAACACATGCTGGACAAGCCGATCGTGGATTTACCGGCACCGCTCTCGCCGATGAGCCCGAGCACTTCACCGCGCTTCAATTGCAGATCTACATTGTCCACAATGACGTTGCCTGCGACGCTTTGCAGGCGCAAGCCGGAGATATTCAAAATAGTGGAGTTGTCCATACCCTGCAGTCTTTCTTAGAGTTCGGCTTGCGCGCCTGAGGGGCGCGCGTCAATCGACAGCATCCAATCCACCACCAGATTGACCGACACCGTCAGCAGCGCAATAGCGGTGGCGGGGTAAATAGGCGCCATCATGCCGAAGTTGATCGCGGCGGCGTTCTCGCGCACCATCCCGCCCAAGTCGGCATACGGCGGCTGAATGCCCAAGCCCAGAAAAGACAGGCCGGCGATAAACAAAAAGTTAAAGCAAAAACGCAGGCCGAATTCGGAGACTAGCGGTGCCCAGGCATTGGGCAGGATTTCCCGGGTAATCACCCACCACAGGCCTTCGCCGCGCAGGCGCGCCGCTTCTACATACTCCATCACCGTCAGGTTCATACCGAGCGCGCGCGACAGGCGAAACACCCGTGTCGAATCGAGCACGGCAATCGTCATGATCAGCGTTGGAATGCTCGAGCCAAAGACGCCCAGAATAATCAGCGCAAAAATCAGACTGGGAATGGACAGCATCACATCCACCAAGCGGGTGAAAAACACATCCACCACCCCGCCCACCACGGCGCTGACCAGGCCGGCCAGAATGCCGATCAAAAACGACAAGGCAGTAATGGCCAGCGCCACACCAATCGTCATGCGGCTGCCGTACATCATGCGGGTAAGCATATCGCGCCCGATCTGGTCGGCGCCGAAAAGCATCTTGACGGAAGGTTCGTCCCAAGTGCCGCCGACGTTGGCCGACTCGGAGTAGGGCGCGATCCAGGGGGTAAACACGGAAATAACAATAAATAGGCTGACCACGGCGATGCCAAAGGCAGCCGAGGCGGTAAGTTTGTGTCCGAATAATTTCATGGCGATAGCAATACGAAAATGGCTTAGCGCTGGTGGCGCAGACGGGGATTGACCAGAATGACCAGGATGTCGGCCAGCGTATTGAGCAGCACAAACACCGTCGCAAAGGTCAGGCCACAGGCCTGGATGACCGGCACGTCGCGTTTGGACACGCCATCGACCATGTACTGGCCCAGGCCAGGATACACAAACACCGCTTCGATCACGACCACACCTACCACCAGATAGGCCATGTTCAGCGCGATGACCGTAATGATGGGCGCTGCGGCATTGGGCAGGGCGTGGGTCACGATGACACGTTTGCGCGGCGCACCTTTGAGAAAAGCCATTTCGATATAGGGCGTGGACATAACCGACAGCACCGAACTGCGCGTCATGCGCAGCATGTGTGCGGCCACCAGCAGCGTCAGCGTAATGGCGGGCAGCGTGGTCTGGAAGATACGGTCACCCAAAGTCATTCCTTTGGACACCATGGCCAAGGACGGGAACCAGTGGAACTGCACCGAGAAGAAGATGATCAGCAAGTAGGCGATAAAAAACTCGGGCAAAGAAATCGCGATCAACGTCAGGATATTGGAGAGGCGGTCCGATAACTTGCCTTCGTTGATTGCTGCTAAAACCCCCAAACCGATGGATAAGGGGATGGCAATGACGGCCGCATAGCCTGCCAAAAACAAGGTATTGCGCAGGCGCGGCAACAAGTCGTCGATGATGACCCGCTTATTGGTCAGGGCCACGCCCAAATCGCCATGCAGGGCGCCGACCAGCCAGTTCCAATAGCGCAGGTGGGCAGGAACGTCCAGTCCCAGTTCGCGGCGAAACACAATCAGCGCCTCGGGCGTAGCGCCTTGCCCCAACACCGCCGAGGCCACATCGCCCGGCAATATCTGCGTACATACAAAAATCAAGACCGACACTGCAAACAGGGTCAATATCCCCAAAAGCAGCCGGTTCACAATCAACTTGGCCATGACGAGCTATCAGTAGTTAAAAAAAGGCGGTGTGATTGCACCGCCGCGCGTAGCATAACGCCATGACAAGCTTACCAAAGAAAGAATCAAAAAAAAGGGCCGGGCGCAAGCCCAAGCCCTTTTTCAAGATTCACAAAACGACGCCCTCTGTTGCTAGACCGGCGTCTTTGCAAACTTAGGCGAACCAACCTTTTTCAGGGATACGGTCATCGCCCATATCGTAACGGCCAGACGGTGTCAGACCTTGCAGCTTGGTGCTGTGCGCATCCAAGTAGTCCTGCACTGCGTAGTTCACCATACCCGCGTTTTGCGAGACCAGGTCTTGGCAGGTGTTGTACAGGGCTTGGCGCTTCTTGGCGTCGATTTCCACGCGCGCTGCTTCCAGCGCTTTGCTGAATTCGGCGTTTTCGAAGTGGCTGTCGTTCCAAGGGTTGCTCTTGCCACCGTAGAAGATGGATGTGAGTTGGTTGTCGATGGTGGGACGGTTACCCCAGTACACCGCGCAGAAAGGCTGCTTGAGCCACACGTTATCCCAGTAACCGTCGCCAGAGACGCGCTTGAGGTCCATATTGATGCCGGCTTTTGACAGCGACTCTTGGAAGATCTGACCCGCATCGGTGGCGCCGGAAAATGCGCCTTCGGACACTTGCAATTCGATCGCGCCGCTGTGGCCCGACTTCTTGTAGTGGAACTTGGCCTTGTCAGGGTCGAAGCGGTTCATGGTCTGGTTGGGGTTGTAGAACTTCATCTTGGGCCCGACGCAGTTGTCGTTACCAATGGAGGCGTAGCCGCTATAGACGTTGTCCACAATCTTCTGGCGGTCAATACCGTACTTCAGCGCCAGCATGACATCGTTGTTGCTAAACGGCGCTTTGTCACTGTGCGCGACAAAGCAGAAGCGGTTGCCCATGCCGGGGGTACGCGAGACTTTGAGCGCCGGGTTTTTAGCCAGCAGTGCGGCAGTCTTGGGGTTGACGCGGTTGATGATGTCCACTGTGCCCGTTTGCAGAGCCGTAGTGCGCTGGTTGGCGTCACCGATGTAGATCAGCTCAACACGGTCAAAGTTGCCGCGGTTGGGCTTCCAGTAGTTGCCGGGCTTGCGCTTGAAAGTCGCGCGCACGCCGGGCTGGAATTCGTCCAGCACGAAGGCGCCGGTTCCGTCGGGTTTGCTGAAATCTTTGAAGCCATTGGGCACTACGATGATGTGGTAGTCGCTCAGGTTGTAAGGCAAGTCCACATTGCCTTTGCTCATGGAAATCTGCACCTGGGTGGCGGAGAGTTTCTTGATTTCCTTGATATCGGCCAGCAAAGCTTTGGCAGGCGACTTGGTTTCACCGCGGTGCATATTGAGTGAATAAATCACATCATCCGCATCCAGGGTTTTGCCAGAGGTAAAGGTAATGCCTTTACGCACATTGAATACCCACTCGGCCGCGCCGGGCTTGACTTCCCAGCTTTCAAACAATTCGCCTACGGCATCGCCGTTGTCGGCCACTTCGACCAAATTGTTCCAGAGCATCAGGCTCATGGTGATGGGGATGGAGTCCGCATAGGTCAAGGGATCCAGGCTGTCCGAAGGCGAGCCGCCTTCCATGCCCATGCGCAAGGTGCCGCCTTTTTTCGGGGCGCTTTGTGCCATGGCGGGAGAGACACCCAAAGTGGATGCCAGGCCTACCGCGGACGCTCCGAGAATGATTTGGCGACGGTCCAGGATGATGCCCGAGTCGCTGTTGTGTTCGACATTTGCCATATATGAAGTTCTCCAATCCAAGCAGATTAATTAACAGGGTTCCGCGGGCCATCCGAAAAAACAGGCCACGCGGAATCGGAGTGCAATTAGCTTTGCGCTCTTCTGGCATAGTAATCCAATATTTGGCCTCGCTCAAGCCAAACCCATCGGCATATTCCCTAGGTTTTTGCCCGTCAAGCACGCCTTGGACAATTCCTGAAATTGAGTCCCTCAGCTGCTGCGCACTGCTGTGGTGCTTAGCGTCCGGCCCAGCGGGGGGGGCGCTTTTCTCCAAAGGCGCGCGGCCCTTCGGCGGCATCCTCCGACTCAAGCATGGCCCGGTACACCGGCAAAGCGCCCCCGCGCAGCGCTTGGTAGGCCTGTGCGATGGGCAGGCCAGCCGTAGCGCGGACAATTTCCATCACTGCCCCGACCGCCAGCGGCGCCGCTTGCACGATCTGCTGTGCCAGGGCATTTGCCGCTGCCATCAAGGCGTCTGGCGCCACCACCTGATTGACCAGGCCCCAGCGCGCCGCTTCCTGCGCCCCCATGCGCCGGCCGGTCAGCAGCAGCTCCAGCGCGATGGCGCGAGGCAGGCGCTGGGGCAAGCGCAGCACGCCGCCCGAGTCGGCCACCATGCCCAGTTTGACCTCGGTCAGCGCAAATTCGGCGCTTTCGCTGGCCACGATCAGGTCGGCCGCCAGCGCCAGCTCAAAGCCACCGCCCATTGCCAGGCCGTTGACCGCCGCAATCACCGGCTTGCCCAGGTCAAAAAACTCGGTCAGACCGGCAAAACCGCCCGGCCCGTGGTCGGCATCTATCGCTTCGCCCTCGGTGGCCCCAGCCAAATCCCAGCCCGCCGAGAAAAAGCGTCCGGTGCCCGTGATGATGCCCACGCGCTGCTTTGGGTCGTCCCGCAGTTGTTGGAAGGCGGCGAACAAAGCCAGGCTGGTGGCCACGTTGATGGCATTGGCCTTGGGCCGGTCCAGGGTGATGGTGAGTACGCCGCCCTCGGCGACGCAATGAACCGCTTCAGCCATGGGCTTCTCCCGCTAAACGAATTAACACATCGACTGCCAGCACGCCCCGTCCTGCGGGCAGCACCAGTACCGGGTTCACGTCCAGCTCCAGCAGCGCATGGGCCTGGGCCTGGGCATAGGCGGCAATCGCCATCACAGCGTCGAGCAGCGCCTCTACATCGCCCGCCGCCTTGCCCCGAAAACCGGCCAGCAGCGGCCAGGATTGAAGTGACCGCAAGGCCTGCAGCACCTCGTCCCGGGCTACCGGGAACAGCAAAGTTTGAGCGTCTTGCAGTAATTCCACCAGGATGCCGCCTGCGCCCACCGTGAGCGACAGGCCGAACTGCGCATCGCGCTGCACACCGACAATGATTTCGGCGACCACCTGCGTCGCCATTTGCTCGACCAGAAAGCGGTCTGACAAGGCGGCCATGCGCGCCACGGCAGCGCTTACCTCATGTGTGTTGTGCACGTTCAGTTGGACGCCTCCGGCCTCGGTTTTATGGGCCAGTTGCGCTGACACCGCCTTGACCACCACCGGGTAGCCCAGCGTGTCAGCGAAATCGGCTGCCTCTGCGGCGGGCACGACCTTGCCGCGCGGAACCGGCAGCCCGAACGCCGCCAGCGCCTGCTTGCCTGCCGCTTCGTCCAGGGTGTGCGATGGGGTAGCGCTTGCCGCTTGGATGGAAGCCCCATGCGCTGCGCCAGTAAGTGGGTCCAGACCTTGCGTGCTCAGAGGCACCCCATCGGCCAAGGCTTGCAAGTGCGCCAGACGGGCACGAGCCTCGCCGATACGTGCAGCGTGGGCGATGGCGTCCAGACAGTCGGGGATGCCATGCATTGGGGCTATGCCCTGGGCCATAAGTGCCTTGGCATATTCCTCGGGCAAGTCCTCGGGCAAGGAGGCGACCACGGTGGCGCCATGGCTGCGATTGCGCGCCGCCGCCGCAAAGGCGTCCACCGTCGTGCCCCAGCTGTCAGCGCTACAACGGTCCAGGCGCGGGTAGTCCAACACCAAGAGGCTGGCGTCAAAACCGCAGTCCATCAGGCCGGAAAAGCATTCGGTTTGTGCTGCCAGATCACCCCAGATATAGGTGTGGTAGTCCAGTGGGTTGGCCACATTCACTTTGTCACCCAGCACGGCACGCAGGCGCGCCTGGGCTGCGGGCGGGATGACCGGCATCTCCAGACCGCGTGGCTGCGCCAGATCGGCCACCAGCGAAGCTTCCCCGCCGGAGCAGCTGGCCGAAATAATGCGCTTGCCCGCCAGCGGCCCATGCACATGCAAGAACTTGCAGGTCTCGATCAGGCCGGCCGGGTCACGCACCCGGGCGATGCCGCAGCGGGCAAACAGCGCGTCATACAACGCATCCGGCCCGGCCAGCGAACTGGTGTGGCTCATGGCGGTTTGTGCCCCCAGCGCGGAGGACCCGGCTTTCAAAGCCACCAGCGGCACGCCCTGGCGCAAGGCCTTCAGGGCGACGCGGGAAAACGCAGCGACATCGTCCAAGCCTTCAATATGCAGGCCGATCACGCTCACCCGCGCATCGCCCAGCAAGGTATCGACCAGGCTTTCCATGCTGTCGCCCGCTTTGTTGCCCACGGTAATCAGGTAAGCCAGCGGCAGGCCGCGCCGCTGCATGGTCAGGTTCAGACCGATGTTGCCGCTTTGCGTGATGAGGGCGACACCGCGCTCCAGGCGCTGCCCGCCGTGCTGATCTGGCCACAAGGCCACGCCGTCCAGGTAGTTCAGCATGCCATAGCAATTGGGGCCGACCAGGGCCATATCGCCTGCGGCCTCCACCAAAGCCGCTTGCAAGGCGAGGCCCTCGCCGCCGACTTCGGCAAAGCCCGAGGCGTAACAAATCGCGCCGCCGCTGCCACGCGCCGCCAATTGCCGCACGATGTCCACCGTGGCATGGCGCGGCACGGCCACAAAACTGGCGTCGGGGGCTTCGGGCAGCGCATCCACGCTGGCGTAGCAGGGCAGGCCTTGCATGTCGCTGCGCGTGGGATGCACGGGCCAGATCTGCCCGCCAAAGCCCAAGGCCTGACATTGGCGCACCACTTCCTGCGCCGAGGCGCCGCCAAACACCGCAATATGACGCGGCGAAAAAAGTCGGCGTAGGCGCGCGCTACGCGCTTGAGAAACTACTGCCACGCCTAACCGCCATGCACACGCAACATGGCGCGCGAAATAATGTGGCGTTGGATTTCGCTGGTGCCATCCCAAATACGTTCCACGCGCGCATCGCGCCAAAAACGTTCGATGGGCAATTGGTTCATCAGGCCCATGCCGCCGAAAATTTGCAGTGCGTTATCGGTCACGCGTGCCAGCGCCTCTGATGCAAACAATTTGGCCATGGCCGCGTCCGAATCGCTCATGGTGCCCTGGTCGCATTTCCAAGCCGCTTGCAAGGTCAGCAACTCGGCAGCGGCCAGCTCGGTCGCCATATCGGCCAACTTAAAACCAGTACCCTGAAACTTGCCAATCGCTTGGCCAAATTGCTTGCGCGTTGCCGCCCATTGGGTGGCCATTTCCATCACCCGCTGGCCGCGCCCTACGCTGGTGGCCGCCACCGTCAGCCGGGTAGCGCCCAGCCACTCGCCCATCAAATCAAAACCCTTGCCTTCTTCGCCCAGTCGTTTGTACGCCGGGACGCGGCAGTCGGTAAAAAACAATTCGCACTGGTGGTAGCCCCGGTGGGACACGCAAGCAGGGCCGCGCCGCACGGTCAAACCGGGCGAGTCCAAGTCCACCAGAAAACCGGTAATTTTTTTCTTCGGCCCATGGCTGGTATCTTCCACCCCGGTGGCGGCAAACAACACTACAAAGTCGCTCATGTCGGCATGGCTGATGAAATGCTTGGTGCCGTTGATCAGGTAGTCGGCGTTCTCGCCGCTGCCGTCCCGCGTGGCGCGGGTTTGCATGCCGCGCACATCCGAACCGGCGTTGGGCTCGGTCATCGCTAAGCAATCATGGCGCTCGCCGCGTATGGTGGGCAACAGGTACTCTTCAATTTGCGCGCCCTGGCAGGCGCGCAAAATATTGCTGGGCCGCGCCACCAGCATTTGCAGTCCGTAGGACGCCCGTCCCAGCTCGCGCTCGAGCAGTGCCACGGTGAAATTGTCCAGCCCGCCGCCGCCCATTGCAGCGGGCATATTGGCCGCGTACAAACCCACTTCAATGGCTTTGGCCTGGATGGACTGCACCAACTCGGGCGGTATGGCGTCGGTACGTTCCACCAGGTCTTCGTGCGGGTACAACTCGTTTTCCACGAAGGCGCGGACGGTGTCCACGATCATGGTTTGTTCATGGCTCAGGGCAAATTGCATGGCGGGCCTTTAAGCAGGGATGTATTCATTTTTATTCGGTATGCAGTCTTGCGGGGGGCGCACCCCATCAGGCGGGGGCTTTGCGCCGTATGCCCAGGGGCTGACCCGCCTGCGCGGGGATAGGCAGCGCGCTGTGTGCGCGGTGCACAGCGGCAACGCGCTGGTACAGCGCATCAGGCATGGGCGCGGCCCGGCCTTGTTCCATGTCCACATGGACCAGCATTTGTTCTCCGGTGGCTAGCAAATGGCCTTCTATGCCGTGGTACATCGCATGAAAAATATGCATGCGCTTGTCGTCCATGTCCAGCACTTGCAGCGTCAGGCGCAAAGGCGCGCCTTCGGCCACTTCGCGGATGTTGTGAATATGGGTTTGCACGGTGTAAAACGATTTGTTGTCCACGTCGCGGTAGCTTTCGTCAATGCCAAGGTAGCGGAAATACGCATCCGAGTTGTCGCCGAACACCAGCAAAAAACAGGATTCGCTCATATGTCCGTTGTAGTCCACCCATTCGGCCAGAACATGCGCTTGGTGCAAACTCAAAGGCGCGGCGATCGGGGCGCTGGCGTCCCAGGCTTTGGCAGGTATTCCTTCTAGCGGCGTGCTCAGGCGTTTAGGGGGGGTGGACATAGTTCTTGGGTTTCAGGGGGTAGTCAATGGCGAAAAAACGTGTGCGTTCCATTGGGCTTAAGGAATCTTCAGCCCAATCTTGCCTACAAACTGTTTAGCCATAAACGCAGCCTGTGCTTGGGCAATATCGCGCAAATCGAAAGTTTGCGCCAGCAGGGGCCTCAGTTGCCCGCGCGCTATATAGCCTAGCAATTGTTCGAATACCGCATCCTCCTGCCAGGTACAGCCTAGCAAGTGCAAGTCTTTGAGATACAGCGTGCGCAAATCCAAAGTCACCATCGGCCCGGCGATCGCACCGGCCGTTGCATAGCGACCGCCGCGCTGCAATACCTCCAGCAGATCCGGCCAGGCCGGCCCGCCCACCAAGTCGATGACCACGGCCACGCTTTCTTTGCCCAAGGCCTGCACGAAATCGGCGTCGCGGCCCAGGGTGTGCAATGCGCCTAAGGTGCCTAAGACGGCGTGTTTACTGGCATCGGCCTGCGCAATCACCTGCGCGCCACGCAAGTGTGCCAGTTGCACCGCTGCGCTGCCTACGCCGCCCGAAGCGCCCGTGATCAGCACGCGCTCACCCGCTTGCACACTGGCACGGGTCAGCAAGTTTTCGGCGGTGGAATAGGCGCAAGGCAGGCAGGCCAGTTCAGCATCGCTCAATGCGCTTTGCACGGCCATGGCGGCAATGGCGGGCACGCGGGTGTATTGCGCAAAGCCACCATCACACTCCGAGCCAAAGTAATCCAAGTCGTGGGGCGAAGCACCGGCCTTGCGCAGCACCGGGCGCACCAGCACGCGCTGCCCTATGCGTGCGCTGTCCACGCCTGCACCCACTGCCGCGATATGCCCGCAGCAATCGGCGCCTTGTATGCGCGGAAACTGCATGGCCGCGCGGCCCCAGGAAGGCGCGAGGTCAGTGGCCGCGTCAAAGCCATGGCACGCGTCCTGCGTCGGGCCGTCCACGGTTTTGGAATACCAGCCCACGCGCGTGTTGATATCGGTGTTGTTGACGGAACTGGCGGACACGCGGATGAGCACCTCACCCGCACGCGGCACCGGCACGGGCAAGTCCTCGCGGTACTGCAATTGTTCGGGGCCGCCAAACCCGATCAGCAGCACGCCGTGCATGCGCTCCGGGAGCAAGGCGGCTGCGGCCATGGTCTAGGCGGTTTTGGCCGCAGGCAGGCTGATGACCCGTCCCACATAGGCCGGGCGTGGCAGACTGCGGTGCGCTGTGGCCAGCATCTGCACCCGCGCCGCCACATTCGGGACAAAGGGGCTGGCCCGTGGTCCGTCCATGGCCACGCTCAGCAGCATTTGCTCGCTGTAGGCCATGACGGTGTCATTGCCTTTGATGTGCAAGGCCAGGCCGACATGCAGGCGTTTGGCGTCATGGCCCAGTACCTGGCAATAGATTTGCACCTGGGCGCCGAGTTTGACCTCGTGCAAAAAATTCACGTGCGCTTCCAGCGTGAAGATGGAGTGCCCCGTGGCTTGGCGACCGGCGGCATCAAGACCGATCTGGTCCATCAGCCCATCGACACCGTAGCTGAACAAGACCATATAAAAACCATCACGCAAATGGCCGTTGAAGTCCACCCAGTCACGGGTGACCGGGGTCTCGAAGGTGAGCAAGGTCTCAGGCATCGGGCGCAATACCATGTTTGAGTTTGGTCGCTTTGATCGCTGCTTGTACCGCCATCAGGCAGTCGTCGCGGTAGCGCTCCCAGTCGGCAATGCTGCGCCCGTCGAGTTGCACTTCGCTGCCCTCTGCCACGGCGTCGAGCAAGCTATCGGTCAGTTCGGGCGCTTCCAGCTTGGTCCAGGGCAGCTTGAGCGCCGGGCCGAACTGCGCCATAAAGTGGCGCATACCCGCGTCGCCACCGGCCAGCGTATAAATCAAAAAACTGCCCATAAACGACCAGCGCATACCGGCACCAAAGCGAATAGCGTCGTCAATTTCGCCGGTGGTGGCCACGCCATCGTTGACCAGGTGCAGCGACTCGCGCCACATGGCTTCCAACAGACGGTCGGCAATAAAGCCGGGCACTTCTTTGCGGACATGCAAGGGGCGCATGCCCAAAGAGCGGTAGACCTGCATGGCCGCCTGTATCGCCTCGGGCGCGGTGTTCACGCCACCCACCACTTCCACCAAAGGCAGCAAATACACCGGGTTAAACGGGTGGCCCACGACGCAGCGCTCGGGGTGCTTTGCATCGGCATAAAAATCGCTGGGCAAGAGGCCCGAGGTGCTGGAGCCAATCAACACATCCGGGCGCGCTGCCGCGGTGATTTGCGCGTGCAGGGCCAGCTTCAAGTCCTGGCGCTCGGGCGCGCTCTCTTGGATGAAGTCGGCATGGGCCACACATTCCTCTACCGTGGCCACAAACTTCAGGCGCGACTGCGAAGCGCCGGGTGCCAGCCCTTGGGCGGTAAGCGCACCCCAGGCTTTGGCGGTGCGCTCGCGCAGCGCCGCTTCGGCGCCGGGGGCTGGGTCCCAGGCGACCACGTCCAAACCATGGGCCAGCGCACGCGCGACCCAACCGCTGCCGATGACGCCGGTGCCTAAAGCAGCGAAAGTTTTGATTTCAGTAACAAACGACATAGCAATCCTTGGCTTATAAAAAATTAAACAGTTTCTAGAAGCGGTACCTAGCCCGCGGGCACTTGCTGTGCGAACAGCAGGGCGGTGGCGCGGGCCTGGCGCCGCTTAGCCGCGCTTTTTCAGGCCCATGGCCACGCGGCCTTCGGCCGGCGTCATGGGCTTGCCGCCCAGGCGGGTGATGATTTCCACCGCCCGCTCGGTGAGCGAGCCATTGCTGGCGGGCACGCCTTTGTCCAGCCACAGGTTGTCTTCCAGGCCGACGCGCACATTGCCGCCCAAAATCACCGATTGCGCCAGCATCGGCATTTGCGAGCGGCCAATGCCAAAAGCCGACCACACTGCGCCCGGCGGCAGGTTGTCCACCATGGCTTTCATGGTGGTAGTGTCCGCCGGTGCGCCCCAGGGAATGCCCAGGCAGAGTTGGAACAGCGGGTTGTCCAGCAGGCCTTCTTTGATCATTTGCTTGGCAAACCAGAGGTGGCCGGTGTCAAAGATTTCGAGTTCAGCTTTCACGCCCAGCTCGGTAATGCGCTTGGCACCTGCGCGCAAAGCGGTGGGGGTGGAGACATAAATCGTGTCGCCGTCGCCGAAGTTGAGCGTGCCGCAGTCCAGGGTGCAGATTTCGGGCAGCAGTTGCTCCACATGGATCAGGCGCGCCATGGGGCCAATCAGGTCGGTGTTGGGGCCAAAGTGGGTGGGGTTCTCGCC
>CANFLU010000021.1 GCA_947447975.1 Comamonadaceae bacterium
ATTCAGAACAGCAAAGGTAAAGCCAAGCCCTACCAAGTCAAGCAGGTAATTCAAGCAATAGAACAATTGGAAAGCAGATCATGAACACCTTGCACTACACCTACCGCGTTACCTGGTCGCCAGATGACCAGGAATATATTGGCCTTTGCGCTGAATTTGCCTCGCTCAGTTGGTTAGCCAAAACACCAGAAAAAGCGCTCAAGGGCATTCAGAAAATAGTGGCGGACGTAGTCGCCGACTTGCAGGCCAGCGGCGAGCCTGTACCTGTGGCCTTAGCCGAGAAAAGCTACAGCGGAGAGTTCCGGGTGCGCATCCCGCCCTTGCTCCACCGGAACTTAGCACTCATGGCTGCTGAGCAAGGCGTGAGTCTCAATCGGCTCGCTAGTGCAAAGTTGGCGGCTTGAGGGGTCTCGCGTAGGGGGCAACTTTATCGAGCAAGATAAGCAATGAAAGGTTCAAAAGGCTTGTAGATTCCCTTTTTATTTCCACCAATTTACTCTGACTGTTTGCGAAAAATCGAATACACCGATAACTAAGTCATACCTTTGTTACCTTGTCCGTACCGCGCTGGGCTCGCGCCAAGTTACCAATGCGTGCCAGGGCCCGTTGCTGGACTTCAGTCCAAGGTCCGGCGAAACTTAAGCGCATGCAGTGGTCAAAATGATTGGATGCTGAGAACAGTGCACCAGGACCAAAAATAATTCCCTCGGCTTTGCATTCCCTAAATAAGGCCATGGCGTTGAGTTCAGAGGGCAACTCCACCCAAAGTGTGTAGCCCCCTTGCGGCGCACTCACACGTGTTCCCTTAGGAAAATTATTGAAAATCAGCGCGCGGGCCTGGGCCAGGCGCGTCTTGGCCATGGCACTGAGTTTGCGTAAGCGCGCTTCATAAGCACTTTGGGTTAACAATTCTGCGAGCGCATATTCAAGCACTTTGATTGTCGGTACGCCCTGAATGCGTTTAAGGCGGCTTACGGTATCTTTCCAGCGCCCCGCTTGTACATAGCCGGTGCGAAGGCCTGGCGCCAATGTTTTGCAAAATGAGCCACAGATCATCACCCAACCATCGCTATCAAAGGCTTTAGCTGCCTTACGTCTACGGTCAGAAGCGAGTAAGTCGTTGAACACAACGTCCTCAATCAATGGAATCTGTCGCGCTGCCAGCATATGTACCAAAGCCTGCTTATCCGCATGGCGCATGACCGCCCCTAAAGGGTTAGAAAGCGTGGGCACGGATAGAACCGCCTTCACGGCTTGCGTATCAATCGCTAATTGCAAAGCGGGCAAAGACATGCCACCCGTAGGGTGGGTGGGAATCTCCAATACGCGCAATTCCAAAGTTTCCAGCAAATCTAGAAAGCCAAAATGGGTCGGTGATTCCAAAGCCACGATATCCCCGGGCCGGGTCACCGCTTGAAGACACAAGCTTACGGCATGGGTGCAACTGGCAGTGATGATGATGTCCTCTGGCTGTAAATGGCAGCCCAGGTGTAGAGCCCGGCGTGCTACTGCTTCGCGCAGTGCTTGCGTGCCGCAGGATTCATCGTATTCAATCAGGCTTTGCCGGTGTACGCGGGTTGCACGGGCCAAAGCGACACGAATTCTTTCATGCGCGAAAAGGCCCTTGTCCTCGGGTGCGTAGGCGCCAAAGGACACCACACCCACTTCTTCGGTGAATGCGCGTAGTAGTTCACAACGGCTTTGCCGCTCAATCACCATGCTGTACTTGGGTGGGCGGCTGACGCTAGGCATGGCCATGCCACGACGGCGTGCAGAGACAAAATAACCTGCTCGGGGCTTGGCGCTTACTAGGTGACGCTCCTCCAGCCAGCGCATGGCTTGAACCGCTGTGGAGATAGAAACGCCGTTTTGTACAGCCACTTCGCGCACCGAGGGCAAACGCTCGCCCGGCTTAAATACCTGCTCATCAATCATGTGTGCAATAGCTTGCCCGATGAACACGTACAGAGGCTGCGGGGAAGGCGGCGAGGCTGGTGACATGGTTAAACCATTGTGCCGTAGTGCACGGCATACCTGTACCAAACGACCAGTACAGATAGGGTAGATGTGTAGCCTGACAGTTAGCCTTTTGGTCCTTCTGAATACCTAAGCTCGTTGCTTACTGTGGCTTTCGCCCAGCGCCAATGCCAAGCAAAGTCAAACCTTTACCAAGGAGTGCGCTTTGCAAACCATCCAATATTGCCTAGAGCCTGGACAAACGCAGGCTTTGCGGGAGATCGCGAAGACGGAAATACGGGTAACACGCGGTAGGCTGTGGATTACCCAATACGGCGACATCACAGACTATTTTGTAGGGGCAGGTCAGGCCATAAGTCTGCAAGGGTCTAGCGTGGTGGTGCAGGCGGAGCGCGATGGGGCGACGTTTGTTCTGCGTACAAGCGCGGGAGGTGCCGCGCCGATTAGCAACAAAAATAACGCTTGCAATGGCTGCCAAGTGAAGCCATTTGTACGAGGCTAGCCCGGAGAAAATTTCAAGGCAGCCACCATGTTGACTGATAAATTATGAATACGCTATTGGCCATTCTGAGCGCTATGGGCTGGTAGTTGTTGGTTTCGGCCTAAACCTTGCAACACTAGCCTGTCACCACCGCGCGATAAGCCGTCTCCACCGCAAGCACAACCGTCGCATGCAAGGACCCTAGCTTGGGCGTATTCCCGAGCGCAATTCGGGGCGGCACTTTGAAGTAGCGCTCGTACCAAGGCAAGTCCACATGACTTTGAGGTCAAACTTGGTGCCACAGGCTAAGCCTGCCAAAGCTTAGGCGCTGGGGGTGTTGGTCGGGGATGCTGATTGACGTTATGCCTGTGTTTATACTGTATTTTTATACAGTATTTCCAAGAATCCCCCGTGCCCGCTGCCACCCCTTGCCCCGCCTATGCCGAGCTGTATGCCATGAGCGCGTTTAGCTTTCAGCATGGCGCGTCCTTGCCACAGGAGTTGGTGGCGCGGGCCAAGGCTTTGGGCTATGCGGCGCTGGCGCTGACCGATGAGTGCTCGGTGGCCGGGGTCGTGCGCGCGCACGAGGCGGCGCGTAAGGCGGACTTGCAATTCTTGCCGGGCGCTGAGTTTGGGGTGCGCGCATCCTGGTCCGTGCCAGACGCAAAGCCGCGCCGTGGCCAAGGTCTGACAAAGTCGGCCACGCAATCTACTGTTCCTGCGGCACCGGACGCGATGTCTGCGCCAGCCTCAGCCGACGAAGCGTGTTTTCGCTTCGTCGCTTTGCCGCATGATTTGCAGGGCTGGGGCAATCTGTGCGAATTCATCAGCAGCGCGCGCCGCGCCGCGCCTAAGGGGGAGTACGCGCTGCATTGGCAGCCAGCGCAAGGCGGCTGGGCGGCCTGGCCAAGCTTGGCGGGCAATGAGATTATTTTGCTTTTACCGCCCGCTTTGTCTATGGAAAAAGCCTGTGCGATTGCATCGGCTGCGCGTGCGCGCTATGGCGCGCACGTGTGGTTAGGCGCGACGCGCAGCTTGGGTGCGCAGGACGCGCTGCACACTTTGCGCTTGCGCCAGATTGCACACCTGAGCGGCCTGCCGCTGGTGGCCGTGGGCGCGGTGCAAATGCATGTGCGCTCGCGCAAGCCTTTGCATGATGTGATCACCGCTGTGCGTATGCGCCTGCCGGTAGCGCAGTGCGGGCGCGGTTTGCAGGCCAACGCGGAGCGGCATTTGCGCAGCCGTGCGCGCTTGGCAAGTCTGTTTGATGCCCAGCACTTAGCCAACACGCTGGAGATTGCCAGCCGCTGTCATTTTTCTTTGGACAGCTTGCGTTATCACTACCCGTTGGAGGCGGTGTTACCGGGGCAGACCCCGGCGCAAACGCTGCGCCATTACACCGAAGAAGGCGCTCTGGTTCGCTACCCCGAAGGCATGCCCGAGAATGTGCGCGCGCAGGTCGCGCATGAGCTGGCCCTAATTGCCGAGCTGAAATACGAGATGTATTTCCTCACGGTGCACGACATCGTGCGCTTTGCGCGCAGCCGGGGCATTTTGTGTCAGGGGCGCGGTTCGGCAGCGAATTCGGCGGTGTGCTACTGCCTGGGCGTGACCGAGGTGGACCCTTCGCGCATGAGCGTGCTGTTTGAGCGCTTTATCTCGCGCGAGCGCGACGAGCCGCCCGATATTGATGTGGATTTCGAGCACCAGCGACGCGAAGAAGTCATCCAATACATCTACGCCAAATACGGTCGCGAGCGCGCCGCGATTACCGCCGTGGTCACCCGCTATCGTCCGCGCAGCGCGCTGCGCGATGTAGGGCGCGCGTTGCAAATTCCTGAAGCCCTGATCAACGCGCTGGCCAAAGAGCATCCTGGGATGTATGGACGCACCGTACTGGCCGAGCGCTTGCAAAGTGCGATGGAGCGCGCTGCTGCGCCTACGTCTGGCGAAGAAACTGAGCTCGCCATTCCACCACCCCGCCGCCTGCAACTCTGGCTTGATTTGGCGACTCAGTTGCAAGGCTTCCCGCGCCACCTGAGCCAGCATGTGGGCGGCTTTGTGCTGACGCAAGGCCCGCTTACGCGCATCGTGCCGGTGGAAAACGCCGCCATGCCCGAGCGCAGCATCATCCAGTGGGACAAAGACGACCTAGACACCGTGGGCTTGCTCAAGGTGGATGTGTTGGCCTTGGGCATGCTCAGTGCGATCCACCGCTGCCTGGACTTGATCGGTCAGTGGCGCGGCAAGCCCCTGCGCCTGCAAGACATCCCGGCCGAAGACCCGGCCACCTACGACATGATTTGCCAGGCCGATACCGTGGGCGTGTTCCAAATCGAGAGCCGCGCACAAATGAGCATGCTGCCGCGCCTCAGGCCCCGCTGTTTTTACGATCTGGTGGTGCAAGTGGCCATCGTGCGGCCCGGCCCCATCCAAGGCGGCATGGTGCATCCCTATCTCAAAGCACGCGCCAACCCGCACGCCGTGCAATATGCCAGCGCGGCTTTGCAAGAAGTGCTCAAGCGCACGTTGGGCGTGCCGATTTTTCAGGAACAGGTGATGCAAATCGCCATGGCAGCGGCCAACTTCAGTGGCGGCGAAGCCGACAGCCTGCGCCGCTCCATGGCCGCCTGGAAACGCCAGGGCGGGGTACAGCATTTTTACGAGCGCCTGGTCGGCGCCATGGTCGCCAACGGTTACACCCAAGACTACGCCGATGCCTTGTTCAAACAAATCGAAGGCTTTGGCGAATATGGCTTTCCCGAAAGCCATGCCGCCAGTTTTGCATTGCTGGTCTATGTGAGCTGCTGGCTCAAATGCCACGAACCCGCCTGCTTTCTGGCCGCCATGCTCAACAGCCAGCCGCTGGGCTTTTACAGCCCCAGCCAATTGGTACAAGACGCCCGCCGCCATGGCCTCGAAGTGCTGCCCGTAGACGTGAGCTACAGCGACTGGGATTGCTCTCTCGAAAAATCGGGGTCAGAACCCAATTTCACTGCACATCATGGGGCGGAGCCGCGCCCGCTTGCTTGGTCGCTGAAAGGAAATGAAAAATTAGGTTCTGACCCCCATTTGCAGCCGGCCGTCCGACTGGGATTGCGCATGGTGGCGGGCTTGCATGCACGCGTAGCTTTACGTATCAGTGCGGCGCGCAGGCAGGGGGCTTTTGCCAATACCGAGGACTTGGCTTTGCGCTGTGGGCTGGACGCGGGCGACCTCAAAGCCTTGGCCAGCGCAGATGCTTTGTTGTCGCTCAGCGGCCACCGCCGCCAACAGGTATGGGATGCGTCTGCGCTGCACCGTGCGCCCGCGCTCTTGCAAGGCGCGCCGGTGTATGAAAAGCCGCTGGTCTTAGCCGCAGCGCATGAAGCGCAGGAGGTGTTGTTTGACTATGCGGCTACCGGGCTTACTTTGCGCAGCCATCCGTTGTCGTTTTTGCGTGCGCGCCTGGCAGCTAAAAACCTGCTGAGTGCCGCGCAATTGCGCGACTTGCCGCATGGCCGTTTGGTGCGCGCCTGCGGCATCGTCACCATGCGCCAGCAACCACAAACCGCCAAAGGCGTAGTCTTTGTGACCTTGGAAGATGAGACGGGGTGCATCAACGTCATCGTCTGGAAAAGCCTGAAAGAAAAACAGCGTGCCGAGTTATTGCGCGCGCGTCTGTTGGCCGTCTATGGCGTTTGGCAGCGCGATGAAGACAGCGGCGGCCAGGTGCGCCACTTGATCGCCAAGCGCCTGGTAGACCTGACCGATTGGCTGGGCGACTTATCCGCAGGCAGCCGGGATTTCCGTTGAGGAGCGCGCCACCGCACACCCGCTGTAGGGCACTGCTTAGAATCCCTTAAAACAAGGAGACAACATGAAAAAATTCGTTTACGGCCTGCTGTTGGTGCTGGCCATGCTGGTGGCAGCGATTCAGCTAGGCGGGCACGGCTATTTTTGGAAGGCTCTGGCCAGCACCTATTTCCAGGGGCACAGCACCGCCCATATTGACGACGCCAACAATTTTGCACAAAGCGTCATTGCCACAGGCACCCCTCAGGTCTGGCCCAAAGACGCGCGCTACAACCAAAAAACTTTGGACCCGGCCATGGCAGCCTATTTGCAGCAGCACGGCACGGCAGCATTTGTGGTGGCACAAAAAGGCGCGCTGGTGCATGAGCAGTATTTCGGCGCTTATTCCGCCCAAAGCCGCACCAACTCGTTTTCCATGGCGAAAACCATCACCACCTTGCAGGTGCAACAAGCCGTGCAGCAGGGCTTGATCAGCAGCTTTGACGCACCCTTGACCGAGCGCCTACCCGAATACGCGCAAGACCCGCGCGGTCAAAAGGCTACCGTGTCGCAACTCTCCAGCATGAAGTCTGGCCATGACTGGACGGAGAACTACTACCTACCGCTCAATATCACCACCGATTTGTACTATGGCAAAAATGCCGAAAAGTTGGTGCTTGGCCAAGGCTTTGAGCGCGAGCCTGGCACCGAGTACGAATACAGCAGCGGCAGCACCCAGCTATTGGGCGTTTTCCTCAAGCGCGCTTTGCAGGCCAAGGAGCCAGGCCTGACTATCAGCGCGCATTTGTCCCGCAGCCTGTGGGTGCCGCTGGGTATGGAAAGCGACGCGATTTACACCCTAGACCGCGAAGTCAGCGCAGGCGGCATGGAGCGCACCTACTGCTGTATTTTTGCGACGGCACGCGACTTTGCCAAGTTCGGCCAGTTGCTGCTGCAAGACGGCCAATGGAACGGCCAGACATTACTGGATAAAGCGTTTGTAGAGCGCGTCCGCAAGCCTGATTTGCAGCCTTATTACGGACATTCTCTGTGGATGGATTGGACGTATAAGCACCCGTTTTATTTCTTACAGGGTCACCAAGGCCAGTACGTGATCGTGGTGCCTTCACTGGACCTGGTGGTAGTGCGCACCGGCCAGACGCGCGACAAAAAAACCAAAGGCCCCAATGGCATCACCCCGGCTGAGGTGTATCGCTTTGTCGATCAGGCGGTAGCTTTAGTGCAATAAGGCGCATTGCTAGCCGCATGCCTGTTGCTGCGGGCAGCGGCTTCAATTACTGAGTGCGGCCATGGGTCTGTACGCACAGCGCTTGCCTCCGGCGCGATTTCCCGACACGCGTCGCTGGCGCCTTGGCCCGCTTCATATTGCCGCGCAGGCCTCTTGCAAAAAGCGCAAATCTTCGCCTTGCAGGTGCGGCGCCAGGCGTTCCAGTACGGTGGCGTGGTAGGCATTGAGGTAGGCAGTTTCTTCCGCGCCTAGTAAGTCTTTACGCACCACACGCGTGTCTATGGGGCACAGCGTAAGCGCTTCAAAGCGGTAAAACTTGCCGTGTTCGGTGGCGGTATGGTCTTGGCACAGCAAAATATTTTCAATGCGAATGCCATAGCGACCGGGCAGGTACACGCCGGGCTCATTGGTGACTACCATGCCCGGCACAATGGCCTGGTCGATCAGGCCGGTGCTGATGCTGTGCGGGCCTTCGTGCACATTGTTGAAATAGCCCACACCGTGCCCGGTACCGCAGGCGTAGTTCACGCCTTCGTTCCATAGCGCCTGTCGCGCCAGCACGTCGAGTTGCAGGCCGCGCGTGCCGTGCAGAAAAATAGCAGCGGACAAGCGCAGCATGCCTTTGAGCACCAGGGTGAAATGGCGCGCTTGGTCCTCGCTCACCGGGCCGCACACGAACGTGCGGGTTATGTCGGTCGTGCCGTCGTCGTACTGGCCGCCTGAGTCCAGCAGAAAAAACCCTTCGGCTTGGACCGCTGTGTCTACGCCGTCTTTCAAGCCGTAATGCATCATGGCCGCGTTGGGCCCATAGGCGGGTATGGAAGTGAAACTCAGGCCACGAAATAAATCGAGCTTCGCGCGCTCGCCGTCGATGCGGTCAGACACGATGCGCTCGGTCAGTTGGCCGCTGCCCACGTGTTCGTAAAACCAACGTAAAAAGCGCACCATGGCCACGCCGTCGCGCACAAAACAGTTTTTCCAGTGGCTGATTTCGCTGGTATTTTTCAACGCTTTGAGCAGTACCGAAGGGGCGCGCTTTTCCAGCAATGTGCAGCCTTGCACGCGCAAGGTGGCAAAGGTCAGCATATTGCTTTGCGCCGGATCCACCAGCACACGCTGCCCGGCCAATGTGCCTAGGCCGGCAAAGAAACCATCGTAGTCTTGCAGCCCAATGCCTTGTTCGGCAAGGCTGGCGCGCAAGCCAGGGCTAAACCGCGCCAAATGGGCATACAACACTGCGCGGTCTTCGGTCAGCACCAAATAGGCGTGGAAATAGGGCGAGGTAGGTACATCGCCACCGCGCAGATTGAGCAAGTAGCCGATGTCGTCCAACGCATTGAGCACATGTGCCTGCGCACCCGCTTTGCGCATTTCGGCGCGCACTTTGTTTAGCTTGTGTGCAGCGCTCTCGCCTGCATATTCCAGCGCATGTGCAAACACCGGCTCCATCGGAAAGCCGGGCCGGTCCGTCCAGACGGCATCGACGACATCATGTTCGGTGATGAGGCTGATATTTTTGGATTGAAGCGTTCCTTCTATATCGGCCATGGCCTTGACCATCATGGTCGCGCCGTAAAAGCCCAGGCGTGCCCGCGGCGCCAAGGTTTCGGCCAACCACTGGTTCCAGGGCAGCACATCGGGCTTGCCCAAATACACAATCTGTATGTCCGTGCCCGCTAATTCTTGTTCGGCCTGCAACCAGTAACGCCCGTCTGCCCAGATATAGGCGCTGTCTTTGAGCACCACCATGGTCGATACCGAGGCGGTGAAACCAGACATGTATTCCCGCACTTTCCAGCGCAGCGGCATGTACTCCGAGTTGTGCGGGTCGGAGGAGGGCAGCACCCAAGCGTCGAGCTGGTATTTTTCCATTTCGGCGCGCAATGCAGCCAGGCGGTGGGTGATCAGGTTCATGGTAATGGGCTGTAAAAGTCGATGTCTAGGGATTGCCAAGTCGTAATGCGCGTCCTGATGAAGCTTTTTTTCCATGGAGCGCTTGGCAGTAAATCTCACAGAACTTAGGCACAGTGCCCCGCCTCAAAAAACCGCGTGGTCGCCACGCTCCAGGGATGCGCCTTCGCGCACCAGTGTCGCATAGCAGTCCCAGAGTGTTTGCTTGCCAGTAGAAGGCGTGGCATCGGCATCGTAGCGGCTCGTCTGCGCGTCCCAGACCAGCATGGATTCGGTGGCGTAGTAGCGACCAATGCGCGCGAACTCGGCCTTGTCCGCCAAGGGCGGGATGATGCGACCCAGCAGTGCCAATGCGCCGATGATGGCATCCATCATGCCCACCGGCACATGGGTATAGCGCGGTGGCTTGCCTAGCAAGGCAAACAACTTTTCGCCTTGCTGCAGCGGCGTGATGGCAGGCCCCGGCCCGCCGATGGGCAAGATGCGGTTGTGGCAGTTGCTGTCGCTAAGGCAATGTGCCAGATAGTCGCCGAGGTCTTCGTCGCTAATCGGTTTGCAGGCGGTCAACTGGCCATCGCCAAAAAGCAAAAACGGTTTGCCTTTGCGCACCCGCTCGATTTGCCCGCACAGCGACTTAAAAAACGCGGTGGGCCGCACGATGGAGTAGCGCATGCCCGATTGCACCAGCGCCGCTTCAAAAGCCAGCTTGGCACGCTGAAACGGCAGCAGCGGTTTTTGTACGCAGATAGCCGAAAGCAATACAAAGTGCTGCACGCCCGCCTCTTGCGCTGCCTGCAGCGCATGCAGGTGAGCCTGGTGGTCAATTGCCCAGGCGTCTTGAGGGCTGCCGGTGCGCGAGGCCAGGCAGGAAACCAGTGCATCAAAGCGCTCGCCAGCAAAGCCGTCGCGGCGCAGGGATTGCAGGTCGGTGGCCTCGCCAGTGCGCAACAGTACGCCGGGTAAGCGCGCTTGCCAGTCCTGCATTGGCTGCTTGCCGCCTGCGCCTGCCCGCGGCCGTATCAGGCAAACCACTTGGTGGCCTTGGCGCAGCAAGGCGCGCACCGTGGCTTGGCCGATGGTGCCGGTGGCGCCCAGCACCAATACACGTTGAGGATTGGGGGAGCTCAAAGCACGTGGTCTTTCAAAAGAAGTGCTCGGTGCGCCACCTTGCCGCGCTCAATTCGCCCGCGCCACCCACACGGTGGCGCCTTGTGGGCCATAGCGCTCGGCATGGGGCACATCGCGCGCCAGCCGAAACCCTTCGCCCGCAGCGATATGGCGTGTGCTGCCATCGACCGTTAACCAGAACTCGCCACGCACTACCTGCGCGCTGACCGCAAAGGCGTGGGTATGGCTCGCAAGCTCTAGGTCGGGCGCCCATTCGCGCACCAAAATTTCGTCGAAGCCTTCGTCCATGGCTTGGGCGGTGAAGCTTTCTAGACTGGGTTCCATGTGGCAATCTCCTGGCAAGGTTGCTGATGCTAGCGGCCTTGGCGCGCACTGTCGCGGGCCGTGCGCATTGTCATGGCACCAGGGTCAGAAATAGAAAGCTGGCAAACAAGACCAGGTGGATCGCGCCTTGCATCACATTGGTCCGTCCTGAGCCCAGGGTGATGCTGCCCACCAGAAAGGTCAGCGCCAGCAGCACCACGTCCTTGGTCTCTAGGCCCAGCGTCAGGGGCAGGTGCAGTAGCACGCAGGCCAGTACTACCAAGGGAATCGTCAGGCCAATACTGGCCAGGGCCGAACCGATGGCCAGGTTCATGCTGGTTTGCAGCCGGTCGGCGCGCGCCGCGCGGATGGCGGCCCAGGTTTCGGGCATCAACACAATCAGCGCAATCACGATACCGACCACCGGTGCAGGTGCGCGGTAGGCTTTCACTACACCTTCAATCGACGGCGAGAGCAATTTGGCAAAGCCGACTACGCACACCAGTGATAGCAGTAAGAAAAAAAAGCTGATGCGTGACTTCGTCAGGCCGGGTGGCTGCGCATGCACCGATTCATCGCCCGCGCTTTCCATAGGCAAAAAATAATCGCGATGCCGTATGGTCTGGATAAACACAAACACCAGCCACAAGGCCAGCGAGGACAGCGCGACGAAAATCAATTGCGAATCGGTGTAAGTACCCTCGGACGAACTGATGGTGTACAGCGGCATGACCAGCACCATCACTGACAGCGTCGCCAGGGCGGCAAAGCCCGAGCCCGTGCCTTCGATGCGGAACAGTTGCTCTTTATGGTGCAAGCCGCCCAGCAACAGGCAAATGCCGACCACGCCGTTGCACGCAATCATCACCGCCGAATAAATCGTATCGCGCGGCAGTGTGGCGCTGGCTTTGTTGGCAGCGAGCATCATGGACAGCACCAGGGCCGTCTCAATGACCGTGACCGCCAGCGCCAGCACCAGCGTTCCAAAGGGTTCGCCCAGCCGGTGGGCAATCACTTCGGCATGGTGCACAGAGGCAATCACGGCCAGCAACAATGCCAACACCAGCCATAGGGCTTGCAGGCCTGGCAGCGACGCCCCCATCACGCCATACAAAGCCAGTGCGCTGGCGATGGGAATGATGACCGGCCACTGTTTCAAAATATCTTTGTAGTCCATACGACGATTGTGCCTTGTGCTGTTTTCGAAGATTGTCCCGCCTGGGGTGGCGGTTATCCATGTACCCAAGCAATAGCCATAAATATTTGTCCGCCCAAACAGGAAGAAGTCTATGCGCTATCGACTAAGGCCTATAGGACTGGTGGCGACCCTGCGGACTGCTCAAGCACAATCCTGGGGTGCACGCAGACACGGGTGCGCACAATTCCTTGTGGCCCACATTCCAACCAAAGCGCTCAACGCACCAAAATAATGTCCTCCAACGCTATTTCGCCTACCGCATGGGCCGCCAATGGCGTGTGCATGCTGTCCATGCTGGTCTGGGCTATGGGTCTGCCCGCTGCCAGTTTGTTGCTCGGTACGGTACCGCCGCTGCCGCTGACGGCTGCGCGTATGCTCATGGCGGCCGCTTGCTTGTTGCCGTTTTGGTGGCTGCTCGAAGGTGGGGATGCGCTGCGTAAGGCGCCATGGTGGCGGGGCATCCGTGTAGGCGGCTCCACCATCGGCCTGGGCGCATTTTTGTTGGTTGTCGGCCAGGGCATGACTGATGCCGTCACCGTGGCGATTATTTCGGCTTCGATGCCGGTGGTGGGCATTGCGATCGAAGTCATGCTCGACGGTCGCCAGCTCAGCCGGGGTTTGGTACTCGGGGTGGCGCTCAGCTTGCTCGGTGGTGTGATGGCGCTCGATGGCGGTAGTCAGCAGCTCGCCTTGGGTCTAGGCGCACTCATGAGTTTTGCATCGGTGCTGGTCTATACCCTGGGTTCACGTTTGACAGTGACTTCCTTTCCGGACCTCAGCCCCTTGGGGCGTACCACCGTGACGCTGACGGGTGCGGCGGTAGTGACCACCGTGGCGGCATGCGTTGCGGCATTGGCGGGTGCGCCGCCGCCACAATGGGAGGCCTTGGGTTGGCGAGAGTTGGGCGCCCTGGCTATTTTCGCGATTGGTGGTCTGGCCATCAGCCAAGTCCTGTGGATACGCTCGGTAGGGCATTTGGGAATTGCCCTGTCCTCGCTGCACATCAATGCCACCCCTTTTTATGTGATGCTGATTTTGTTTGGCTTGGGTGGGGCATGGAACTGGAACCAGGCCGGTGCAGCCGTGCTGGTCGGCCTGGGCGTATTTATCGCGCAGGGGGTGTTTTTCAAAAGATCAGCTGAACCGCGCCTTGAGCGCTAAGCGGCTTGCCATGCCGGCTCGCCGCCACGCGTGGCAGCGAGGCAGATAACGGCTTATTGCGCCGGCGCCTTCGCGGCCCCCGCGAAATCGCCCGCATGGACATGTACCAAACGGCTCCAATCCAGGTATTTGCGAATCGCCGTATTGACTTCATCGAGGCTGGTGGCTTCGATTGTGGCTAAACGCTGCGCGGTGTACTCCATCGTACGGCCGGTCGTTAGCTGACCCAACAGGGTGCCGCTTAGAGCGCCGTCTTGGGCAAGCGAAATTTTCGTCTCCTCTAGCATCGATCTTTTTGCGTCGGCCAACTCTTGGGCCGTCACGCCATCGCGTACGAAGCGCTCAGTTTCTTCCCGGACGGCAGTTTGCAAACGCGTCAGATTTTGCGGCGCATGGATAGCGAACAGCATCAAATCGGCTACCGGTTCAAAACTACTGGCCGACAAGCGACTTCCAGCGGAATAACTGATGCCCTCTTTTTGCCGCAGACGTTCTTCTAATCGGTTGTTGGAGCCACCACCTAGTACGCGGTTGCCCAGGGCCAGGGCGATGTAGTCGGGTGCGTCGTCACGCAAGCTCAGAGGCAGCGTTGCGCAATACATGGCGTTGGGCTTGTCCGGTGCTGCGAGCAGCAGGCTTGCAGGGCTGGCGCTGTAGGTATTTTTTGTCAAACGGGTATAGGGCTTGGGGCTACGCCAGTCGCCCCACAGGGCTTGGCTTTGGGTTTGCACCGCAGCAGCATCAAAGTCGCCCACCATGGCCAACTTGGCGTGGCTGGCACCGTAAAACGCTTTGTAGAAACTTTGCACCTCCTGCACGTTCGCCGCACGCAAATTGACCAGAATTTCATCAAAGCTCAAGACCTTGCGCACATCGCCTGCAGGGTAGTTGTCCAGCGCTTTGCGCAGGGCAAGCAAGGCCATGGCCTGCGGGTCACTGCGTTGGGACTCAATCTGCGTGATGCGTTCTTTGCGTAGCAGCTCAAACTCTCCCGGCAGCAACATGGGCGCACGTGCGATGTCACGCACAATGTCCAGCACTTGCGGCAAGTGCTGGCGCACCGTTTCAAAGTTGATGTTCACGTAGGAGCCGCCACCATCGACACTGACCTTGGCCTTGAGTTCATCTAAGCGGCTGCTCAATGCTGCGCGGCTAAGCGTACCGGCCCCGCGCATGAGCATGCGCGCGGTCAGGGCCGCGATGGTGGCTTGGCCTTGTAGTGACTGCGCGTCGCCAAAGTCTAGTTGTAGTTGACCATTGACCGTTTGGCCCCGCGTGGTCTTGGACAGCAATGCCAGTTGCATGCCACCGGACAGTGTGCTGCGTAATGTACGCTTACCGATATTGGCAGGGCTGGCATCAAAATTTTCACCCGCATTTACCGCTTTTCGGCCCTGGTAGTTGGCCAGCAGCGCCGCTACATCTACAGGATCGGGTATCAGGCTGCGCTCGGGTGTGGCGGTGGGGATGAACTGTCCAAACGTGCGATTGCTCTCTTTGAAATAGTTTTCGGCGGCTGCTTGCACTTGTTGCACGGTCAGCGCCTCCAACCGGTCGCGCTCCAAAAAGAACAGGCGCCAGTCGCCGCGGGCGGCGCTTTCGGACAAGCGCATGGCCAGGCGCTGTGGGTCGTTCAAGGTATCGTTAAAGCCCACCATTAAACTGGTCTTGGCGCGCTGCAACTCCGCCTCGCTTACCGGCTGGGCTTTCATGTTTTCCAAAGCAGCTTGCAGGCCGCTACGCAAGTCCGATATGGATTGCTCTTTCCCCAGCTCTGCCAAAAACATGATGTAACCAGGTTCTGTCAGCATAAAGTTCCAGGACGCTATCGACACCGCTTTGTTTTTTTCAACCAATTCTTTGTGCAGGCGCCCGTTGGGCGTATCGCCCAATATGTCGGACAGTGCTTCCAGCGCTACTGCATCAGGGTGGCTGGCCGCTGCGGTGTGGTAAAGCGCTGCGGCCAGTTGCGTATCACCTACCCGCTTGACACTGACTTCACGTGCACCTTGCTGTACCGGGTCGCGGGTGTAAGTGACCGGTAGGCTGCGGGTTGGTTTGGGTAGGACGCCGAATTTGCGCTCCACCAAGGCCAGGGTTTTAGCCACGTCGAGCTTGCCGGTAATGATGAGAACGGCATTGTCTGGCTGATAGTACTGGCGGTAAAACGCTTGCAGGTTTTCAATCCGTACATTCTCGACATCGCTGCGCGCACCTATGGTGGACTTGCCATAGTTGTGCCAGTCGTAAGCCGTCGCGGCCATGTATTTCCAAAGCGTGCGGCGCGGGTCGTTCTCGCCCATTTCCATTTCATTGCGTACTACCGAAAACTCGGTTTCCAAATCTTTGCGCGCGATGTGGCTATTGACCATGCGGTCGGCTTCCATCTCCAGTACCCACTGCAAATTGTCGTCGTTGGCGGCAAAGGTTTCGAAGTAATTGGTGCGGTCGTAGGAGGTAGTGCCGTTAAAACGCATGCCGCGTTTGCCCAGCTCTTGCATGATGTTGCCGCGCGAGGGCGTGCCCTTAAATACCAGGTGCTCCAGCAAATGTGCCATGCCCGTTTCGCCATAGTTTTCATGCCGGCTGCCCACCAGATAGGTGATGTTTACCGTGGTCGTCGGCTTGCTCGCGTCCGGTGCCAGTAGCACACGCAACCCATTGCTTAGGCGGTACTCCGTGACGCCCTCGACCTGGGTATACATCGCGCTCGGCGTGCTGGCCTGGGCCTGCGCGTGTGGCAGACACCCTATGGTCGCGAGGACCAGGACCAGGGACATAGTAAAGGCATTGCCGAGAAGACGCATAGTGATTCCTTATTGAGCTGGGGTGCTCGGGACGAAGCGTCGGGATTTTGGCACATAGGTATGGGTAATGCGCATCAAGGCGCTATACACAATGGCTGGCTAGCGGCGCAGGCTACTACCCTAGAATCCGCTGCACTCTGTATCCGCCGTGCCACGCCTAGCGCCGGTCCGGTACCCCCAACCATCGACAGCTTGCGCGTTGCGCTTTGAGCTAGCCCCCCCGTTTATGCAAAGAATCATCCAAATTTTGTGCCTTACTCTTGCCTTGGCATCCTGTAAGAAGCCTCCCGATACCAATGCAGCCACCACTGTTGCTGCGGCGCCGCTGCTGGTTGCTCCAGAGGATTTGTTGACAGTCACTGACGGCGCCGCTGGGGGTGGTCCCGTGATCTCGGGCACGCTCGCTGCCGAACGCAAGGCCGATCTGCGCGCCGAGGCATCGGCGGTAGTGCTCGAGGTGCTCAAAGACAATGGTGATGTGGTGCGCCGAGGTGATTTGTTGGTTCGGCTCGATGAAACGGCCATCCGCGACAACCTCAATGCAGCCGAGGATAGTGCGCGTAATGCAGGTTTTCAGTTGGAGCAGGCTAAGCGCAACCTGGAGCGCTTGAAGACCTTGCGTGCCAGTGGCATGGCTACCTTGCAGTCTATTGACGATGCCGAAATCCGTGCCAATTCCGCGCAGAATGAAGTTTCAGCTGCCAGTTCCAGGGTGGCGCTGGCCCGCCAGCAGCTGCAGCGCACCCAGGTACGAGCCCCGTTTGATGGCGTGATCGGCGAGCGCAAGGCATCTCCCGGCGACACGGCATCGATTGGTAAAGAGCTACTCAAGGTGATTGATCCAAGCAGCCTGCGCTTTGTCGGGCGCGTTTCGGCCGATAAGGCGGGCCAGGTGCATTTGGGCCAAAGCGTAAGTTTTCGCGTCAATGGTTATGGTGACGAGAGTTTTGAGGGTAGGGTAACCCGCATCGATCCAAGTGCCAATGAGGCCACACGGCAAATTGAGGTGCTGGTTGCCTTTACCGGGCCTGCGCGGCCGCGCGTGGCCGGACTGTATGCGGAAGGTCAAATTAGCAGCGGTACAAAAACACAAAGCGTGCCGGTAGTTGACGAATCAGCGGTTCAGCGTGCGGGTGATGTCAGCTTTGTCTGGCGGGTGGAGGCCAACGCAGTGCACAAAGTGGTGGTCAGCCTGGGTGCCCGTGATGTGCGCAGCGGCCGTTATGCGGTGCAGGCAGGCCTGCAGACCGGAGACCGCCTGCTGCGCAATCCTGGCGGCGGCTTGCAAGACGGCCAAGCTATCAATATGGCGGCAGCACCCATGCTGGCCAAGCCTAGTGCTGCGGCATCGGGGCCCTGACTATGTTTTTATCGGATTTCAGCATTCGCCGCCCGATTGCCACGGTGGTACTCATCGTGGGGGTGATGGCCTTGGGCCTGATGGCGCTCAAAAAATTGCGTGTCAACCAGTTCCCTGATATCGAAAACCCCGGTCTCTTTATTTCCATTGCCTACCCGGGAGCCTCGCCCGATACGGTGGAGCGTGAAATCGTCAACCGTTTAGAAAAATCACTGCAAAGCGTGGCGGGTGCACAAAAAGTTGGCTCCACCAGCGCCGAAGGCAACGCCCGCTTTGATATGCAGTTCGCGTTTGGCAAAAACATGATCGAAGCGGGGGACGAGGTGCGGGGGGTGATTGCCTCGGTGCGCTACAAGCTGCCCATCGAAATGCGCGAGCCGGTGATCCGCCGCTACGACCCCTCGGCCCAACCCATCATCAACCTGGCCTTGTCCAGCAGCAGCCAAAGCCACGCACAAATATCGCGCTTGGCCGAGGATGTACTGGCCGACAAGTTGCGCGCTTTGCCCGGTGTGGCCACCGTCAACGTTTCTGGCTCGCTCAAGCGCGAGCTCTCGGTGCTGCTGCGTTCTGCCAAGCTGCGCGAATACAACGTCTCCGTAGCGGAGGTGGTGAATGCCATTCGCGTCCAAAATGCGAATGCACCTGTGGGCAAACTGCGCGGCCCCTACGAAAACGAGAGTATCCGCCTGGTAGGTCGCATCGCCGAACCGCAAGACTTTACGCAAATTGTTGTCAAACGCATGGGTGCCCAACTGGTCCGTTTGGGCCAATTGGGTACGGTACAGGACGGGTTTGCCGATTTGGATGGCATCAGTACCCGCAGTGGCAAACCCAATGTGGGCATTTTCGTGACCCGTTCGCGTGATGCCAGCACGGTGTCGGTCGCCAAGGCCGTGCGCGAGGCGACCAAAGAATTCAACGCCCAGCTGGCCAAGGACAGCCCGGGCACGGTGCTCGAAATCACCCGCGACGGCGGCAAAGACGCGCAAAACAGTCTCAACAACGTGATCGACTCGCTCGTGCTGGGAGCGGGCTTGACTATCGTCGTGGTGTACGCTTTTCTGAACTCGTGGCGCTCCACGCTGATTACCGGCTTGAGCCTTCCTACCTCAGTCATTGCCGCGTTTATTGGCGTTTGGTTGTGCGGTTTTACGCTCAATTTCATGTCGCTTCTGGGCTTGTCGCTGGCTATCGGTGTACTTATTGACGATGCCATCGTGGTGCGCGAAAACATCGTGCGCCATATGCAGCGCGGCTCCGACCGGCGTACAGCCGCATTGGAAGGTACGGCCGAAATTGGGCTGGCGGTGACGGCCACGACGATGTCGATCATGGCGGTTTTTTTGCCGGTAGCGTTCATGCCCGGCGGGGCGGGTGAATGGTTTCGGCCCTTCGCCTTGACGGTGGCCTGTTCGGTCATGGTCAGTCTGGTGATCTCGTTTACCTTGGACCCCATGCTTTCTGCCTATTGGGGCGATCCGCCCGACCACCATGCCGCTCCTAAAGGCCCAGTGGGGCGCAAACTGCAAGTCTTCAATGACTGGTTTGACCGGCAGGCCGATCGTTACGCCGGTGTGATTGCCTGGGCTTTGCACCACCGGCGCGCCATGGGGCTGATGGCCCTGAGTTCATTGATTGCCGCCATTGCGCTGCATATGCGCTTTGGTGGCTCGGCCTTTTTGCCTGCTGCCGATTCGGGCAACCTGATGATTGATGTGCGCACGCCCGCTTCCTCCTCACTCGAGTACGCGCGCCTCAAAATGGAACGGGCCGCCGAAATTGCCCGCACGCTGCCCGAGACGCGCGAGACCAATAGCAATATTGGCCCCAACGGTGGTCGCATTTATGTGGACCTCGGTCCGCGCAAAGACCGCCGCCGTAGCGCCAAAGAGGTGGCTGTAGAACTGCGCGAGAAAATCCGACCGCTCATTGGCGCGGAATTCACCGTGTTTGACGACCTGGGCAATGGCGCGCGCAAACCGGTGCAAATCGAGTTCACGGGACCGGACTCTCGCCGATTACTGGAGATCACCAACCGCTTTATGGAAAAACTGCGCCAGGTGCCTGGCGCGGTGGATGTGGGTCTGTCCGAGCAAGACCCCAGCAAAGAGCTGCGTATCGAACTCAATCGCGGTCTGGCCAATTCCATGGGGATTTCTGCCAACGATGCGGCCCAAGCCCTGCGCGTCGCATTTGCGGGCGTGGAGGTGGGCGACTGGGTGGACCCTACGGGCGAGACGCGTGATGTGGCCGTGCGTCTGCATCCTAGCGACCGACTATCGCGTGAAAACATCGAGCGTTTGCCCATTGCGGTCGCCGGCACTGGCGAGTTGGTGCCATTGGAGCAAATCGCCAGCATCACCATGGGTAAAGCACCTTCGACGATTTCGCACAGTGAAGGCAAGCGGGTGGTGACGGTGGCGGCCAATGTGCAGGGCCGCTCTAACGGCGAAGTGACCGCGGATGCGCTCAAGCTAGCCCAGGCCATGGACTACCCCCCCGGCTACGGCTTGCAACTGGCGGGTGCGGGCCAAGACCAAAAAGAGCTGTTCACCGAAATGTTGATCGCCCTCGTCAGTGGCATCGGCCTGATGTACCTGATTTTGGTGATCCAATTTAGCTCCTTCATAGCGCCCTTGGGTGTGATGTTGTCTTTGCCCTTGTCGCTCATCGGCGTCGTCATTGCCTTGTTGCTCACTGGCGGCACGCTCAATCTCATGAGTTTTATCGGCATCATCATGCTCATGGGCTTGGTGGCCAAGAACGCGATTTTGTTGCTGGATGCGGCGCGCAAAGAGGAAGCTGGCGGCGTTAATCGTGAGGAAGCTTTAATGCACGCGGGCCGGGTACGGCTGCGTCCGATTTTGATGACCACGTTTGCGCTGATCGCGGGCATGATGCCGGTGGCGCTAGGGCTGGGTGAGGGAGGTGAGTTTTACCAGCCACTGGCCGTATCTATCATCGGTGGAACGATTACTTCTACGCTTCTGACTTTGCTCGTGGTGCCGAGTTTTTACGACAGCATAGAAAGTGCTAGCGAACGTATGCGGGCCAAGATCCGGGCGCGCAGTACGCGTTACCACGCGGGCTTGTCTTTGGCAGTGACCATGCTGGAGGCACTGGCTACGTTGCTGTTGTTACGTTTTGTCTGGCGCAGCCTGGAAGCTGCTTGGGTTTGGATGTGCAGGCGTCCAGGGGTCTGAGTGCGTCTGGCCCGTGTTCCGGGGCCGCCTTTTATGCCGTCTGTCCCAGATTATTGGCATTTGGTCGCTTAGTCCTTGCTAAGCGGATTGAGGGTTCACACCATTGGTCTCGAATTTGATGAAAAAGGGCTTTTCCTATGCTTGAACTGAGTCAACTTTCGCATCGCTATGCCAACGGCACCCAGGCGCTTGATGGTGTCGATTTACACATCCCCAAGGGCATGTTCGGTCTGCTTGGCCCCAATGGCGCTGGCAAATCCACCCTGATGCGCTGTATTGCCAGCTTGCAAACACCCAGTGAGGGCAGCATCCGATTTGGTGACATCGACGTGGTGCGCGAGCCCGAAAAACTGCGCCAAGTTCTGGGCTATCTGCCGCAGGACTTTGGGGTTTATCCGCGCATCAGTGCCTATGATTTGCTAGACCACTTGGCCGTACTCAAAGGCATCACTGGGCGCGGTGCACGTAAAGACACGGTCGAAAGCCTGTTGGCGAAAGTGAATTTATGGGATGTGCGCAAAAAGGCGGTAGCCGGATTTTCGGGCGGTATGCGCCAGCGTTTTGGTATTGCCCAGGCCTTGATTGGCAACCCCAAGCTCATTATTGTGGATGAGCCCACCGCAGGCCTGGATCCGGAGGAGCGCAACCGGTTTAACAATTTACTGGTAGAAATTGGCGAGCAAGTGGTGGTGATTTTGTCGACCCATATCGTCGACGATGTCTCTGATCTGTGTCCCCAAATGGCCATCATCGTAGGCGGGCGGGTACTTTTGCAAGGCGCGCCCGAAGCCCTGGTGCAAAGTTTGCAGGGTCGGGTTTGGCGCCGCGACATCGCAACCGGTGCCTTGGAGGAGTTTCGCCAGCACCATTCGGTCATTGCCAACCGGCTGCGTGCAGGACAAACCGTCATCCATGTGCTGGCCGACAGTGCCCCCGATGCGCAATTCACGCCAGTGACGGGTTCCTTGGAAGACCTGTATTTTTCCATTGTGGTGGGAGCCCGGCAGGCCGCTGGCGCCGCCTACCCTGCTGCGGCCCAGGCCTGAGCCCGCCATGTGGAGCGCTATCGCAATTTTTGAAGCCCGCTACCAGCTGCGCTCCCCGCTGTTTGTAGTGGCTTTCGCCTTGTTTTTTTTGCTGGCATTTGGCAGTGTCACCTCTGAAAACATCCGCATCGGTGCGGGCGGCAATGTGCATGTCAATGCACCGTTTGCCATTGCCCAAACCATTGCGGTGCTCAACCTGTTTGGACTGTTTGTGGTCACTGCCTTCGTCGCCAATGTCATTATTCGCGATGATGAAACCGGCTTTGCACCCTTGGTGCGCAGTACGCGGATTGGAAAATTCGATTATTTGATGGGGCGCTTTAGCGGTGCGTTTTTTGCCGCTTTGGCGGTCATGGCCTCGGTGCCACTAGGCATGTTTCTAGGCAGCCTGATGCCCTGGATAGACCCCGAAACACTAGGTCCCAGGGTATTGCAGCACTATGGACTGGCGTTTTTATATTTCGCCGTGCCCACCTTGTTCTTGACGGCAGCAGCCTTCTTTGCCTTGGCCACCGCCACCCGATCGCTGATGTGGACTTTTATCGGTGTCATCGCATTTTTGGTTATGTTCATTACCTCGCGCATCATGCTGCGCGATCCCGCTTGGGATGCGGTATCGGCCTGGACCGATCCTTTTGGTATGAGCCCACTCAATCAGGTAACCCGCTACTGGACGGCGGCCGAGCGCAATACGCAATTGCCAGAGATGACCGGCCTGATTTTGTACAACCGCCTGCTTTGGGGCACCACGGGCCTGGTATTTCTAGCCTTGGCCTACGCGATTTTTCGATTTGATAGGGCGGCGGACGCCCCCGGTAAAAAACCGACAGCAAACACATCCCCGGACCTGCCGCCCCCCACCCAAGGTCCGCTGCCGTCCAGCGAGGACGGGGCGCGGGTGGCCTTTGCGCAGTGCCTGGCATTGGCGCGCTTTGACTTGGCTTATGTGCTGCGCAGCCCGGCCTTTATCGTGTTGCTGGTGTTGGGTTTGTTCAATGCGTTGGGCGCCATGACGGGTACCGTGGACCAGCGTGGGGTAGAGTTTTTCCCCGTCACCCGCAATGTCATCGGCGCGCTCAGCGGCGCTTACACCTTGTTTATATTCATCATCGCGGTGTTTTACGCGGGCGAATTGGTGTGGCGCGACCGCGACCGCCGCATGCACGAGATTGTCGGCGCCAGCGCAGCGCCCGACTGGACTTTTATGCTGCCTAAGGTGCTGGCCATTGGCGGTGTTTTGCTGGCCACCTTTGTGGTCGCGGTCTTGGGTGGTATCGTATTTCAGGCTTTTCACGGCTACACCGAATTTGAGCTCGCCGCCTATGTGGCATGGTTTGTTGCCCCCCACACCGTGGAGGCGTTTTTACTGGCTGTTCTGGCCATTTTTGTACAAACGCTGGTGCCCAACAAGTTCAGTGGCTGGGCGGTGATGCTGCTGTACATTGTCTCGACCATGGTGTTGGTCAACATGGGCTTTGAGCACAATTTGTACAACTACGGTAGCAGCACGACAGTGCCCCTGTCGGACATGAATGGTTCCGGCCATTTTTGGATAGGCCGCAGTTGGATGCAGCTGTACTGGCTTGGTTTTGCCGGTGTGTTGCTGGTGCTCAGCCATTTGATGTGGCGTCGCGGCGTCGATACCTCATTGCTACCGCGTATGCGCCGCATCACCGGTCGGCTTCGGGGTGGTGTACTTTTGGTGTTGGTGGCCTCTGTCTGCATCTGGCTGGGCGCGGGAATCTGGGTTTTTTACAACACCAATGTGCTCAACCGCTACGAGGTACGCGACGAACGCGAGACGCTCGCCGCCGATATGGAAAAGCAATTGCTGGGCTTTGAGAGCCTGCCCCAGCCCACCATCGTCGAGGTAGAGCTGCAAGTTGACTTGTACCCGCGGCAACAACGGGCACAAACCCAAGGCAGCTATAGCTTGGAAAACCGCAGTGGTGCGGCGCTCAGCCATTTCCATGTGCAGTTGGATCCAGACGCCAAGCAGTACGCCCTGACCATGGACGGCGCACAACTGGAAAAAGAATATCCCCGCTTTGGTTACCGCATATATGCCTTGAAAGAACCTATGGCGGTCGGAGAACGGCGCACATTGCGCTTTTCTAACGTCCTTGAACAGAAGGGGTTCAAAAACGAGGCTAACCAAACCCGTATCGTGGAAAACGGCAGTTTTCTCAATAACTTTGAAGTTGCGCCACTGATAGGGGTGAGCCGCGAGGCCTTCTTGCAAGACCGCGTCAAGCGGCGCAAGCAGGGCCTGCCTGCCGAGCTGCGCCAGGCCAAGCTAGAAGACCAGCAGGCCAATGCGCATCACTATTTGCGCCATGACAGTGATTGGGTGCAAGCGCACATCACCCTGAGCACTGACGCAGACCAAACACCCGTGGCGCCGGGCTACACCGTGAGCGACACCACGGCCAATGGGCGACGTACCTTGGTCACGCGTACCGAGGCGCCAATTCACAACTTCTTTTCATTGCAGTCGGCGCGTTACACCGTCAAGACCGATCTGTGGAAAAGCCCGAGTGGCAAGACCGTCGATCTGGCGGTGTATCACCATGGCCCCCATGACCACAACGTGCAGCGCATGCTCGACGCTATGAAAGTCAGTCTGGATGTCTTTAGCGAGAAATTTTCGCCCTACCAATTCAGGCAATTGCGGATTTTGGAATTCCCGGCCTATGCCTCCTTTGCCCAGTCCTTTGCTAACACGGTGCCTTACTCGGAGTCCATTGGCTTTATCCAAAATTTCAAAGAGGAGTCGCGCGATAGCAAGATCGACCTGGTCACGTATGTCACTGCCCACGAGGTGGCGCACCAATGGTGGGCGCACCAAGTCATCGGTGCCGATAAGCAGGGCATGACAATGCTCAGCGAATCCTTTTCTCAGTACGGCGCACTGCTGGTCATGGAGAAGTTGTACGGACGCGAGCAAATCCGCAAATTTCTGAAATATGAGCTCGATGGCTATTTGCGCAGCCGGGGCGGCGAGGTGCTAGAGGAATTACCGCTGTACCGGGTTGAAAACCAGGGCTACATCCATTACCAAAAAGGTGGTTTGGCCATGTACGCCCTGAAAGAGGAGGTAGGCGAAGCGGCGGTCAACCGGGCATTGCAAAAGTTGCTGGCGCAATTTGCCTTCAAGGCCGCGCCCTACCCCGCGAGTACCGATTTCTTGCGTTTATTGCGCGTCGAGGTAGATCCAAGTCAGCATGCATTGATTGCCGACTTGTTTGAAAAAATCACCCTTTATGACCTCAAAGCCAGTGCTCCTTCCGTGCAGGCGCGTGCCGATGGCAAGTTCGACGTTCGCTTTACCGTGCAGGCCAGTAAGTTTTATGCCGATGGCAAAGGGAAGGAAACCGATGCGCCCTTGGCGGAAACTTTCGAAATAGGCGCCTTCAGTGCCGAGCCCGCCAAGAAAGGTTATGGGCCGCAGGCGGTGCTGGCCTTGCAGCGCGTGGCCTTGCATTCAGGTAGCCAAGAGGTGCATCTGGTGAGCGATAAGGCGCCTGCCTTTGTGGGGGTGGACCCCTTCAACATGCGTATCGACCGCAATTCCAATGACAATGTTGTCAAAGTAGGCGCGGCGGGTGCCACACCCTAGAAAGTAGAGACTTCCATGCAATTTGTCGTATGGGCCCAGCGGGCCATTACCACCTTGTGGGTATGCGTCACCGGCCTGAGCATGGTGACTTCGGTCAGCGCCCTGACTACAGATGCCTCTGCTGCTTCCGCAGTGCAACGGGTGCGCAGTGTGGAGGGCATCACCGAATACCTGCTGCCCAACGGCCTGCGGGTGCTGCTGGCGCCCGATGCGTCCAAGCCCACCACGACGGTGAACATCACCTATCTAGTCGGTAGCCGGCACGAGAACTACGGCGAGACCGGCATGGCGCATTTGCTGGAGCACATGGTGTTCAAGGGCACGCCTAGCCAGGGCAACATCATGACTGCGCTGGGCAAGCGCGGGATGGACTTCAACGGCACGACCTATACCGACCGTACCAATTATTTCGAAACCTTTCCTGCTTCCGAGAGCAATTTGCGCTGGGTCTTGCAGATGGAAGCGGACCGTATGGTCAACAGCTTCATCGCGCGCGCCGACCTGGATAAAGAGTTTTCTGTCGTGCGCAATGAAATGGAGGCGGGTGAAAACCGGCCCCAGCAGGTGCTGATGCAAAAAATGCTGGCCAGCAGTTTTGACTGGCATAACTACGGCAAAGACACCATCGGTGCGCGCTCTGATGTGGAAAACGTCAAGATCGAGAACTTACAAAATTTTTACCGAAAGTATTACCAGCCTGACAACGCCGTTTTGGTGATTGCCGGCGCGTTCGAAGTAGCGCAGGCACTGTCCATGGTGGAACAGGCCTTTGGCCCCTTGCCCCGGCCGGCGCGTGTGCTGCAGCCCACTTACACCCGCGAGGCACCACGCGACGGCGCGCGTGAACTCACGGTGAGCCGCGTCGCCGACAGCTATTGGCTAGCTGCCCTCTATCTCATTTCGGCTGGCGCGCATCCGGACACAGCGGCGCTCTTCGCTTTGGGCGAGATCTTGGCCTCGCCACCTGCGGGGCGTCTGCATACCGAACTCGTCGAGCGCAAAAAGGCCTCGCAAAGCTACGCCTGGACCTTGGACTTTGCAGAGCCTGGTTGCATTATTTTTTGGCTGGAGTTGGACAAAAGCCACTCCATGGCACAGGCCCGCCAGGCCATGCTGGCGCAGCTCGAAGGTGTGGCGCGTAAACCGATCACTGAAGCCGAATTGGCACGGGCCAAGGCCACGCTGCTTAGCGATATCGACAACACCGTCAACAATGCGCAAAGCTTGGCCATTGCATTGTCGGAGGCCATCGCCAAGGGCGATTGGCGTCTGTTTTTCCTGCAACGCGATCGCATTGAAGCGCTGACGGTGGCGGACGTGCAACGCGTGGCACAGCAGTACCTGCAAAGTAGCAATCGCACTGTGGGCCAGTTTGTGCCCACGACCCAAGCCCAACGAACGGTGATTCCGCCCACGCCTGACGTAGCGGTCATGCTGGCCGATTACCAAGGCAAAGCGGCGGTTGCACAGGGCGAGGCCTTTGTACTCACGCCCGCGACCATCGAGGCACGCACTTTACGTAGCACCTTGCCCAGCGGTGCGCACTTGGTGCTGATCCCCAAAAAGACGCGCGGGCAAACGGTGTCGGGTCAAATCATTGTAGAAATGGGCGACGAAAAATCGCTGGCCGGGCGTGCCAGTGCCATCGAAATTGCAGCAAGCTTGCTTACACGTGGTGCGGGACGGCGCAGCCGCAGCGATATCAGCAGCACGCTGGACAAGCTCAAAACCAAACTCTCGGTCAGTCAGCAAGGTCAAAGTCTGGTAGTGCAATTCGATACGGTGCGCGCCAGCCTTGCGCAGCTCATGCCCTTGTTACACGATATATTGCGCGCGCCCACGTTTTCGCAGGCCGAGTTTGAGCAGGCACGCAGCCAGGCCCTCACCTTTGCCAATGCCCAGCGCAGTGACCCCGAGGCCCTGGCCTCCAACGCGCTAGCGCGTGGCCTCAATAACGTGGGGCGCCAGGACATCCGCTACGCCCGCAGCTTGGAGGAACGCATCGCGGATCTCAAAGCATTGCGTCTGGCAGACGTCAAGGCCGCTTATACCGATTTGGCCGGCGCTGCTTCAGCCCATCTTGCGCTCGCTGGAGATTTTGATCCAGCCTGGGCACAGACCGCGATGAACACCTTGGCTACCCGTTGGCTCAACAAATCACCATTTACACGTCTGCACAAAGTCGTGCCAGATGCGAAAGCAAGCACGTTACAAATCGAAACACCTGATAAGGCCAACGCCGTGTATTTGGGTGCCTTGCCGCTGGCAGTGCAAGACAGCATGCCGGATTACGCGGCGCTGTTGTTGGCCAACGAAATTTTGGGTGGCGGCACCCAGTCGCGCCTGCTGGAGCGCCTGCGCCAGCAAGAGGGCATCAGCTATGGCGCGGGCAGCCAGCTGCGGGCATCGGCCTTCGAACCATCGGGACAACTGACTGTATGGGCGATATTTGCGCCCGAAAACCGCGCGCAAGTGGAACAGGCCTTGGCCCAGGAATTGGCCCAGCTGCTTGCCAGCGGCATCACCGAGGCTGAGCTGCAAGACGCCCAGAAGAGCCTGGACCAACAACGTCTGACCGGCTGGGCCCAGGATGGCGCATTGGCCCAGTTGCAATTAGACAATGGACGCGCCGGGCGCAGCATGGACTTTTATGACAAGCTCTACCTGCAGATTGCCGCCACCAGTGTGCAGCAGGTCAATGCTGCGATTGTGCGCTGGATCAGGCCAGCCCAGCTGATGCATGTCTATGCCGGTGATTTTGCGGGCGCCAAAAATAAATCCGCTATCAAAGGGCGGCCTTGAGCATCCATCGATGCGCGGCGCTTAAGTCGTCGCTTGGTACAGCAAGCGTGGTGCTGCGGCTAGGAGCTGACGGGTGTAATCGGACTGCGGCTGCGCGTACAAAGTCGCTGCATTGCCTTGCTCGAGCACTTCGCCTTGGTGCATGACCAAAAGCGTGTCTGCCATGTGGCGCACCACGTCCAGGTCGTGCGAGATAAACAAATAGCTCAGCGCTAATTCCGCCTGCAGGTCTTTGAGCAGGTTGAGCACCTGCGCTTGCACGGAGACATCCAGCGCGGAAACCGCCTCATCGAGCACCAGCACCTGTGGCGAGAGGCTCAGACTGCGGGCGATAGCAATACGTTGCCGTTGTCCGCCCGAGAACTCGAAAGGGTAGCGACCCAGGCTGCTGGCGGGTAACCCCACCTGGTCGAGCAGGCGCTGGGCCATTCGCTTTCGCGCTGCCGGGTCGCCACCTATGCCGTGCAGGCGCATGGGTTCGTCCAGTACCTCGGCGATAGTAAAGCGCGGGTTAAGCGATGCATAGGGATTCTGAAATACGATCTGCAAATGCCTCTTGTAGGGTGCAAATTCAGCCTTAGACAGGGCAAGCAGATTACGCCCTTGCATCAGGACCTCACCGCCGCTGGCCTGGTGCAGACGCAGCATGGCCAGACCCACCGTGGTTTTGCCCGAGCCCGATTCGCCCACCAAACCGACGGTTTTTCCCCTGAACATGGAAAAACTCACATTCTCGACCGCGACAAACTGCTTTTTTCCAAACCAGGAGCCCCCTACATCAAACACCTTGCGTAAGTTCCGCACTTCCAGCAGGGGCGCATCCATAGCCGCTTGCATCGCCGGTGTCGCCAGCTTTAGGGCTGGCGATTGCGCAGGGGCGGCGCTGGCATCGGCCTGCATCCAGTCATCGATAGTTAAGAGGCGTTGGCCCAATCGCTCGGGGCTGGGGCGGCAACTGAGCAAGGCTTTGGTATAGGCGTCTTGCGCATGGGTAAAAATCTGTTCTACAGGGCCCGACTCACGCACCTGGCCGTTGCGCATCACCACCACCTCGTCGGCAATTTCGCTGACCAGACCGAGGTCATGGGTGATAAAGAGCATCGCCATTTTGCGGCGCTTGCGCAGCTCGGCCAGCAGTTGCATGATTTGGCGCTGCACCGTCACATCCAAAGCGGTGGTGGGTTCATCGGCGATCAGCAGCGCGGGCTCGCAGGCCAGAGCCATCGCGATCATCACGCGCTGCTGCTGGCCGCCCGAGAGCTCATGTGGGTAGGTATCCAAACGCCGCGCCGCCTCAGGAATGCCGACTTCCTCGAGCAAAGCCTGCGCACGCTTGCGCGACTGCTTGCGGTTCATGCCCTCGTGCACCCGCAGCATCTCAGCCAACTGATAGCCGATGCTGTATACCGGGTTGAGCGAGCTCATCGGATCCTGGAAAATCATGGACATGTGTTTGCCGCGGATGCGCTGCCAATCGGCCAGTTCCTGGCCCAATAGCGATCGGCCCTGAAACTGCAGCCGGCTCTGTGCACCAATGTGTGCGCTGGGCCGGGGCAAGAGCCCCATCACCGCCAAAGCGCTGACCGATTTGCCACTGCCCGACTCGCCCACCAGGGCCAGCGTGCTTTCGCTGCGCAGGCTAAAGCCCACGCCATCGACTGCGCGCACCGGCGCACGCGCGCTGCTGACAAAGTCTACGGTGAGTTGTTCAACGGAAAGCAAGTTGGTCATTGCGGGCCTTTGGTTATACGACTTTGGGGTCGAGCGCATCGCGCAGGGCGTCGGTGAACAAGGACAGGGCGGTAACAAACAAAGACATGGCCAGCGTGGCGCAAAGCAGCTGCCACCATATGCCTACCAACAAATCGTTTTGCGCCTCGGTCAGCATGGTGCCCCAGGAGACGCCGTCCACCGGCACGCCAAAGCCCAAATAAGACAAAATTACCTCGGCCTTGATACAGGCCACGGTGAGCAGCGAATACTGCACCAGGATCACATGGCTGACATTGGGCAGGATGTGAATAAACATGCGCCGCACGTTGGAGGCGCCAATGGCGTCAGCAGCACGCACGTATTCGCGATCGCGGTGCTTCATGAACTCGCCGCGTACCAGGCGGTACATGCCGGTCCAACTGGTCGAGCCCAGAATCACCACGACGGCCGTGCTGCCCTTGGTATCGAGCACTGCCGCAATCGCCAGTATCAACAAAATGCCTGGAATGGCATGCAATACGTTGTAAAGCCAGGTGCTCAAATCATCGACCCAACCGCCAAACCAGCCCGACACCGCGCCCAGCACCGCACCCACTACCGTGGCGACCAGGGCCGCAGCCAGGCCCACCAGCACGCTGGTCTGCGCACCCTGGATGGTTTTATTCAGCACATCACGCCCCCATTTGTCTGCGCCCATGGGTAGGTGGGTAGCCAAGACATCGGGCTTTTCGCCGGCCGGCTTGACAGCCTGTTGGGCCTGCGCCCATTCCTTGGCTATGGGGTCCACTACGTTGGTCTGGCTAGGCGTGTAGTCCAGCAGCGTTGGAAGTGCTTGGGCACCGTCACCGTCTTGGCCCTGTGCCAGGGGTGCCCACGTCGGACGGGCATGGCCAATGGCGACTTCTTTTTGCCAGTCAGAAGCTACCAGGCCCGAGGCGGCAAGCGCCACTAGCGCCAAAACGCACAACACGATGCCGCCGCTCCACAAGCCAATACGGTCTGCGGCAAAGCGCTGCCAGGCCAACTGCCAGGCGCTGGGGCTGGCCTGCGTAGAAGATTCGGGGTGCAGATTCGTTGTCATGAAGGTCCCTCTAGCGCAACTGCACGCGCGGATCGGTCAGGCGGTACAGTAAATCGCCCACCAAGTTAAATGCCATGGTGGCCAGTGCCACATATACCGTGACTGCCTTGATGACGGGAAAGTCGCTGCGCTCCACGGCCAAAATAATCTCACGCCCCACGCCCGGAATGCCAAAAAATCGCTCCAACAAAAACGCGCCTAGCAGCAGTCCGGGGATGTTGGAGATTACAAAGGTAATGACAGGAATAAGTGCATTGCGCAGCACATGCACAAACATTACCCGCACCTCGGAAAGCCCTTTAGCGCGCGCCGTGCGCACATAGTCCTGGTTCACCTCATCAAGTACGAAACTACGAAACAGCCTGGTATGGGGCGCCACGCCGACCAGCAAGCCCAGCAAAATCGGTAACGGGGCATAGGTGCTTAGGTTTTTCCACAGCCCGTCGCCCCAACCCTGCACGGGAAAGAGTCCCCAGCGGTAGGCCAATAGGTACTGACCCAAGATGATGAAGACCAAAATGCTCACCGACATCAGCAAGGTAAAAAACACCATCACACTGCGATCCAGGCGCGAGCCGCGCACCCACGACAAGCCCACCGCCAGCACCAGGCAGACCATAGTTTCAAGCACCAAGAGCGGCAGCATCAGGGTCAGCGATGCCGGCAAGCGCGAGGCAAACAGCTGTGCTACCGGCTCGCCGGTGGTCCAGCTGGCACCAAAGTCGAAAGTAGCGACCTGTTTGACAAAAATCCACAGCTGCACATACAGGGGTTCGTTGAGCCCCAGCGCGGTTCGTATACTTTCAATTTGCTCCTGGTTGGACATCAGTCCGGCCAAAATATAGGCGGGGTCGCCGCCCACCCAGTTGAATAAAAAAAACACCAGCAAGATGACGCCTGCCATGGTAGGCAGCATTTGCCACAAGCGCCGTGCGACGTAGGCGTACATATTTATTTCTCCCTGCCCGCTGTCGAAACAATGTCCATAAACTGCCAGCCGTTAGTCACCAAGGGGTGCTGGCGGTAGCCCTCTACCTGGGCTTGGCTCAAGCGGGTGGAAATGCGGGTCGCCGTCAGACCGAGTGCGCCGTAAACCTCCATGATGCGGTACATATTACGCAGTGCTTGCGCGCGCTCAGGCCCTTCGGGCAAACGCTTTAGGCGTTCAAACTCTTGGTCGTACTCGGCGTTTTCAAAGCAGGCGTAATTGTTTTGTCCGATAAATTTGGATGACAAAAGTCCCATAACAAATTCGGCTTCCGAGGCGCCTATCCAGCCCAGGCCCCAGGACGAAAGGGAGCAGGTTTTACCTTGTTTGAGCATCTCGGCAAACTTGTCTTTTTTAACCTGCAGGCGGATGCCCAAGCGGTCCATGGATTTTTTCCATAACTCGTCGCGCTCGCGGTCGACCGAGGAGGTGGACGAATGTATGGTGAACACCAGCGGTTTGCCGTCCGGGTGTGTGCGCAAGCCGTGCGCGTCTTTTTTGTAGCCGAACTGGTCTAGCAGTGCATTGGCCTGCAGCGGGCTAAAGCGTACGATGCTGCGGTAGTCGGGGTCGTGCCCCGGTATCACCGGGGAAACCATTTGCTGCGCCCGGATGGCTTGGCCTTTGCGGATGACGCGGATCTCCTCGTCTACGTCGTAGCCCAGGATGATGGCGCGACGCAGCGCGATCTTTTCGGGCGTGTAGCCGCCGATCACCGGGTCGCGCATATTGAAAAACTGGTAAGTGATGTCGGCCTCAATGGAGCGGTATACATGGACACCCGCGTTGCTGAGCGAGGGCAGCAAATGGTTTTGGCGGTCCAGGGCTTTTTCGATAAAGCTAGGTGGCACGGTGACGATGTCGATTTCCTTGCCACTAAAGGCCAGCCACATCGACTGCGGCTCCTCCATGATGCTGATCTCCACGCGCCCGATCTGCGGCATGCTACGCCCCTGCAGGCGCTGCGCAATCGCTTGGTCCTGCGGGTGCTGCGGATCGGCCTTGAAATTCCAAACAAAGGCCGGGTAAGTCGGGTTGGCGCGCAGCGTAATTTTGGAGCCCCGTACCCAGCTATCTAGCACATAAGGTCCGGTGCCCACCGGGTGCGCCATGATGCCATCGGGCCCGTAGGCCTCGACCACCTCCCTTGCCATAGCGCCGGCGTAGGGGTTCGTTAGCAAAGTCAGGAAATTGCGGTCAGCGCGCACAAGGCGAATATGCAAGGTGTAGCGGTCGCTTGCGTAAATGCCAGGGTGGCGTTGGTCGTAATTCATTCCTTCTTTGGCTGCCTGGCGGCGCGCGGCGGCAAACCCCTCAATCTTGTCTTCCAGGTCGGCTACCCGGGGCGACTTGTTCTTGGGGTCGATATGGCGTAACAAGGTGTAGACAAAGTCCTGCGCCGTCAGCTCGCGCGCTTGACCCTTGAATGCGGGGTCGGCCGAAAAGTACAGGCCTTTGCGAATCTTGAAGGTATAGAACGTGCCGCCTTCACTGATTTCGGGCAGCGCTTGGGCGGCATCGGCCACGATGGTGCTGGGCCTGGCCATCCAGTCGTACGTGACGAGGGGTTGAAAAATTCCCCAATTGACGATATTCGAATACAGGTCACTCACCCGTACCGGATCAAAGCCTGTCTCTGCGGTAGGAAAGGCCATGCGCAGCACTTTGGCCGGATCGGCTGGATTGGTGTCGGCCTGGGCACTGCCCAAAAGTAGGCTGGCGATACAAGCCCATGCCACAACCCATCGGCGGGACGAAGGTGTCGGCATAGCAGTCCAAACCAAACGCAGCATGGGGGTAGATCTCCGGGTAGGGGCCAGGGCAGCGGGCATCATAAAGTAAGGCCTAGCCTATGGTTTTGGGTGGTTGGGCGGGCCGTGGCGCGCGCCATCTATTACAGTGGGCTGATGACACACGCCAGCAACCCCCTCCTGTCCCCCTGGGATACGCCTTTTCAGGTGCCGCCTTTTGCGTCCATTGCGCCGCAGCATTTTTTGCCTGCATTGGATACTGCATTTGTCGCCCACCAGGCGGAGATCGAGGCCATAGCGGCCAACCCGTCGCCGCCCAGCTTCGACAACACCTTGCTGGCGCTGGACTCGGCGGGCCAATTATTGGCACGCTGCAGCGCGATGTTTTTCAATTTGGTGGCCTCGCACAGCTCGGATGCTCTGCGGGCGCTGGAGCGCGACATTGCGCCCCGCCTGGCCGCTCACCGGGCCGCATTATTTCTGCATGCCGGTTTGTTTGCACGGATTGAGGCGGTCGCGCGCAACAGCGCCACCCTTGACGCGCAAAGCCAGCGCCTGTTATCGCGCTATCTGTTGGACTTCGAGCGCGCCGGCGCCCGCCTGGCTCCCGCCCAGCGTAGCGAATTTGCCGCCAATGCCGAACGCCTCGCCCGCTGCTTTACCCAGTTTTCGCAGAACGTGCTGGCCGACGAGTCGGCCTTCCAGATGGTGCTGCGTACCGCGGACGAGCTGGCCGGGCTACCGGCGTTTGTGGTCTCTGCCGCACGCCAGGCGGCTATAGAACGTGGTGTCGAGGGCGCCAATGCGCATGTCATCACCTTATCGCGCTCGTCCATCACGCCCTTCATGATGTTTTCCGAGCGGCGCGACCTGCGCCAGCATATCTGGCAGGCCTGGTGCGCGCGCGGTGAGCACAGCGGCGCACACGACAACCGGCCGCTGATGCGCGAGATTTTGCAGCTGCGCCTGGCGCAGGCGCGCTTGCTGGGCTACGCTAATTTCACCGACTTTGCCCTGGCCGACACCATGGCTGGAAATGCCGACGCCGTGCGCGACTTGCTCATGCGTGCCTGGGAACCTGCACAGCGCAAAGCCCTGGGCGAACGCGCTGCCCTGGCTGCCCTGGCCAGCCAAGAGACCGGTCAGCCGTGGGCCAGCGAAGATATCCAGGCTTGGGACTGGCACTTCTGGACCGAGAAAGTACGGCAACGTGACTATCAGCTTAACGAGGCGCAGATCAAACCGTTTTTGCAATTGGAGCGCCTCACCGAAGCCATGTTTTACGTGGCTGGCCGTCTGTTTGGCCTGCAATTTGTGCCGCGCAGTGACATCGTCACCTACCACGAAAGCGTCAAAGCCTGGGAGGTGCAAGACGCAGACGGTCACCATGTGGGCGTGTTTTTGGGCGATAACTTTGCCCGCAGTGGCAAGCGCTCGGGCGCTTGGATGAGTACCTACCGCGACCAATGCGAGCTGCCCGATGCGGTGCGCCCAATTGTGGTGAACAACAATAATTTTTCCCAGGCTGCTAGGGGCGAACCGACCTTGCTCAGCTTGGACGATGCGCGGACTTTGTTTCATGAATTTGGCCATGGCCTGCATGGCCTGCTCTCGCAGTGCCGCTTTCGGCGTCTTTCCGGCACCAGCGTGCTGCGCGACTTTGTGGAGTTCCCGTCGCAAATTTTCGAGAACTGGTTGCTGCAACCTGACATCCTGCAACGCTTTGCCACCCATAGCCAAAGTGGTCAGCCCATGGACCCGGCTTTACTTGAGAAAATCTTGGCTGCCCAGACCTTTAACCAGGGCTTTGCCACGGTGGAATACCTAGCCTCTGCCTTGGTCGATCTGGACTTGCACCAGCGCACCGATCCCGATGTGTTGGACTTCCAGGCCTTTGAGCGCGACACCTTGCAGGCATTGGCTATGCCCTCGGGCATCGGCATGCGCCACCGCTTACCGCATTTCTCGCACCTGTTTTCTTCGAACGCCTATGCCTCGGCCTATTACGTCTACATGTGGGCCGAGGTGCTGGACGCTGACGGCTTTGACGCTTTTGTAGAAACAGGCGATGTCTTGGATCCTGCTTTGGGCCAGTCCTTGCTGCGCCATGTCTATGCCGCAGGCAACCAGCAAGAGCCCATGCAAGCTTATATTGCCTTCCGTGGCCGCCCCCCCGCGGTCGAACCCATGCTGCGCAAGCGCGGCCTGCTCACCCCTGCTTGAAAGCACTTTATGTCTGACAACGCCTACCAACGCGGTCGCCTGGATTTACCTTTTGTCGGCCACTGCACGTTTGCCAAGTCCCCCGCCTGCGTGGACTGGAATGCCATTGATGCCGACGTCGCCGTGATCGGTGTGCCCAATGACATGGGCACCCAATGGCGGCCTGGCGCGCGCTTTGGTCCGCGGGCTATCCGCGAGGCCTCCACCTTGTTTTCTTTCGGCCATGCTGGGGCCTATGACCATGAGGACGATGTGATGTACCTCACGCGCGACCAGGCGCGTATTGTGGACGTGGGCGATGCCGACATCGTGCACACCGATATGCACAAAAGCCATGCCAATACCGAGTACGCCATCCGCAAAATTTTGGCGTCGGGGGCCATGCCGCTGGTGCTGGGCGGCGACCATTCGGTGCACGCGCCGGTGATCAAGGCTTTTGATGGCATGGGCCCTATCCATATCGTGCATTTCGACGCGCACCTGGACTTTGTGGACGAACGCCACGGCGTGCGCTACGGCCACGGCAACCCGCTACGCCGCGCCTCCGAGATGGACCATATCAGCGGCATGACGCAGTTAGGCATACGCAATGTGTCCTCCTCTAACCGCGACGACTATGAGGCTGCGCGCGCTGCCGGTTCGCAGATTTATTCTGTCCGCCAGGTGCGCAAAATGGGCGTGGCCGGCGTGCTGGCCGTGATCCCTGAGGCGCCACAGTACTACTTCACCATCGACATCGACGGCTTTGACCCCTCTATCGCGCCGGGCACCGGCACGCCCAGCCACGGCGGATTTCTGTATTACGAGGTGCTAGAAATCATAGAAGCCCTGGTCAAGCGCTGCCAAGGCAGGATCGTGGGCATGGACCTGGTCGAAGTGGCCCCGGCCTACGATCCGACCGGCATCACCGCCATCCTGGCCGCACAGTTGCTACTCAATAGTTTGGGTTTTATTTTTCACCAGCGCCAGCTGGCCAAGCGCGCGTAGGGCCTCGGGTGGCGTGTCCACAGTAGGGCGGGGACAATAGCTGCGCCAGCTCGAAAAAGTCTTGACTGAAGTCAGCGTCCTGGTACTAGAATGCGCCGGTCAGGAGAGAGTCGCAAGACCGCCGAAGGCTGAACGCTCAGGCAAAAGGACTGACTAATCCATTCTGTTGGAGAGAGGCAGCTCTTAGCAGCTGTCCACCGAAGGGGCAATGCGTCGGCACAGGTCGGCGTTGAATCTCTCAGGTAAAGCGGACAACAGGGTTCCCGGCTTGCCGTGTACAGGGCAGGCCGATTGTCTGGAGCCCCTAGTGTCTGAACCCCCATCCACGCTGCCCGCCGCACCCTTGCTACGCACCCCGCTGTACGATTTGCATGTATCGCTTGGTGCCCGCATGGTCCCTTTTGCGGGCTACAGCATGCCGGTGCAATACCCCGCCGGGGTACTGGCCGAACACCTGCACACCCGCGCCCAGGCCGGTTTGTTTGACGTCTCGCACATGGGCCAACTGCTGCTCTCGGGCCCGCAGGCGGCACAGGCTTTTGAGCAATTGGTGCCTGTCGATGTCATGGGCCTGGCGCTAGGCCGCCAGCGCTACGGCATGCTGCTCAATGCGCAAGGCGGCATCCTCGATGACCTGATGTTCAGCTTGCGTGCGGACGGAATTTTTGTGGTGGTCAATGGCGCGTGCAAGCAAGCCGACATCGCGCATATCCATACCCATATCGGCGCGCAATGCACTGTCACCTCCATGCCCGATCACGCTTTGCTGGCTTTGCAAGGCCCCGCTGCAGTGACCGCATTGCAGCGCCTGGTGCCCGGTGTGCAGCCGATGGTCTTTATGGACGGCGCAAGCTTTGACTGGCAAGGCCATCCGCTCTACATCACACGCAGCGGGTACACCGGCGAGGACGGTTTTGAAATCTCGCTGCATAAAGACAGCGCCATGGCTTTCGCGCAGGCCGTGTTGGCCCAGCCCGAGGTCCTACCCATTGGCCTGGGTGCGCGCAATTCGCTGCGTCTGGAAGCCGGTTTGTGCTTGTACGGTAATGATATGGACGCCGCCGCCACGCCCTTAGAGGCGCAGCTGATGTGGGCGATTCAAAAAGTACGCCGCGAGGGTGGCGCGCGCGCCGGTGGTTTTGTGGGTGCTGAGGCTTTGTTTGCGCAGATGCAGCAGGGCGCGGGCCGCGTGCGCGTAGGTTTGCGGGCGCTGGAGCGCATACCGGTGCGCGACCCCACAATGCTCGAAGACGCCCAAGGCCAAAGCGTGGGCCAGGTATGCAGCGGCCTTCTAGGCCCTAGTGCGGATGCGCCGATTGCCATGGCCTATGTGCTAGCGCGCTTTGCTGCTTTGGGCACGCCGCTGTTTGCTTTGGTACGCGGCAAGCGCGTGCCCATGCAAGTTTGCGCCTTGCCATTTGTTCCCCACCGTTACCGCCGGGCCGCTTAGGCTTGCGCGGATTGCACAATTTCAGTCATTTCTTTCACTAGCTAAAAAGGATTTTTTATGAGCCTCCTCTATACCGCTGACCATGAATGGATTTCCAATGACAACGGCAGTGCCGTCGTCGGCATCACGCACCACGCGCAAGATGCGCTGGGCGATGTGGTGTTTGTCGAATTGCCCGAAGTGGGCAAGACCTTTGCGCAGGGTGAAGTGACCGGTGTGGTCGAGTCGGTCAAAGCCGCCGCCGATGTGTTTATGCCGGTCTCGGGCGTGATTTTGGAAGTGAACGAAGCCTTGCGCGACAACCCTTCGCTGGCCAATACCGACCCGCAGGGTGAAGGTTGGTTTTTCAAAGTGCGTCTGAGCGACCCTGGCCAGCTTACCGCCCTCATGGATGAGGCCGCCTACCAGGCCATGACGGCCTGAACGACTTCGCATTGTTGATCCCGCCATGGCCTTTGCGGGCCAGGCCTATTTTGCAAGGAAAGCTGCTATGCGCACCTCTACCGCCGCCACTTGGAGCGCGCTGGAAAATCCACAAGAATTTATCGCCCGGCATATCGGCCTGTCGCAAGAGGACGAGGCGCATATGTTGTCAGCCATTGGCGAAGCCTCGCGCGAGAGCTTGATCGCCGGCATCGTGCCAGCCAATATCCGGCGCAGCGCACCTATGGATTTGCCTCCCGCCATCGGTGAGGCAGCGGCGCTGGCTCAATTGCGCGCCATGGCCGCGCACAACCGGGTGCTCAAAAGCTTTATTGGCCAAGGCTATTACGGCACGCACACACCGGGCGTGATTTTGCGCAACATCCTGGAAAACCCCGCCTGGTATACCGCCTATACGCCCTACCAGGCTGAGATCAGCCAGGGCCGTATGGAGGCCCTGGTCAATTTTCAGACCATGGTGTGCGATCTAACGGCGATGCCGATGGCCAATGCCTCCATGCTGGACGAGGCCACCGCGGCTGCCGAGGCCATGACCCTGGCCAAGCGCAGCGTGAAAAACAAAGGCCATGTGTTCGTAGTCGGCGGCGATTGCCACCCGCAAACCATTGCCGTCATCCAGACGCGCGCCGCGCCATTAGGCATTGCGGTGAAGGTGGCGCGTTCGCCCCAGGCCTGGTACGAGGCGCTGGCGGGTGAGGATTACTTCGCGGCTATCAACCAATACCCCGGCAGCACTGGCTGGCTAGACGACTGGCAGCGCGACGCTGACCTCCTGCATTCCAAAGGTGCTGCGTTGATACTGGCTGCGGATTTGTTGGCGCTGACCCTGCTCAAACCGCCGGGCGAAATGGGCGCCGACATCGTAGTGGGCAGCACGCAGCGCTTTGGTATGCCCATGGGCGCCGGTGGCCCCCACGCCGCCTTCCTGGCTTGCCGCGATGCATTCAAACGCTCCATGCCTGGGCGTCTGGTGGGCGTGAGTGTGGATGTCCATGGCAAACCGGCCTACCGCCTCGCGCTGCAAACCCGCGAGCAACACATACGCCGCGAAAAAGCGACCTCCAATATTTGCACCGCCCAGGTGCTGCCCGCCGTAGTGGCCAGCATGTACGCGGTCTACCACGGACCACTTGGTCTCACGCGCATCGCCCAGCGCATTGCAGCCTATACCGCCACGCTGGCTGCGGGTCTGTCCAGCCTGGGCTGCGCGCCTTTGTACGACAGTGCATTTGATACTTTGACGATTGACACCACAAGCGCCGCCGCAGCCCAAGCAATCGCTACCAAAGCCGTCGCAGCCGGGGCCAATGTACGCGTGTTGCGCGGCACGTGTATTGGCATCTCGCTGGACGAAACCAGCACGCGCGAGGACGTGGTTTTGCTATGGGGCGTTTTTGCAAAAGACGGGCAGGCCTTGCCACAATGGGATGCAATGGCACAAGCGCCCGGTTCGCTGATTCCTGCCGCCTTGCGCCGGACCAGCAGCTTTTTGACGCATCCGGTGTTCAATAGCTACCACTCCGAAACCGGTATGTTGCGCTATATCCGCCGCTTAAGCGATAAAGACCTGGCGCTGGACCGCAGCATGATTCCGCTGGGCTCGTGCACCATGAAGCTCAATGCCACCAGCGAGATGATTCCCATCACCTGGCCGGAGTTTGCGCAGATACACCCGTTTGCACCGCCTGACCAACTTCAGGGCTATGCCATGCTGGACGCGCAACTGCGCGCCTGGTTGTGCCAAGCCACCGGCTATGCCGGTATCAGCCTGCAACCCAATGCCGGCAGCCAAGGCGAATACGCCGGCTTGCTAGTCATCCGCGCTTACCAAGCGGCGCACGGCCAGGGGCATCGCAACATCTGCCTGATTCCGTCGTCCGCGCATGGCACCAACCCGGCCAGTGCGCAAATGGCGGGGCTGGAGGTAGTGGTCACCGGCTGCGATAGCCATGGCAATGTGGATATGGACGACTTGCGCACGCATTGCGAACAACACAGCGCGAATTTGGCCTGCGTCATGATCACCTACCCCAGCACGCATGGCGTATTTGAAACCCAGGTCAAGGACTTGTGCGCCTTGGTGCATAGCCACGGTGGGCGCGTGTATGTTGATGGCGCGAATATGAATGCGCTGGTAGGGGTGGCCGCGCCAGGCGAGTTTGGTGGTGATGTGAGCCACCTCAATTTGCATAAAACCTTTTGTATTCCGCATGGTGGTGGTGGCCCCGGCGTTGGACCAGTCTGCGTGGTGGAAGACTTGGTGCCTTACCTCCCCGGCCATATCAGTACGGGCGCGGGGGGTGCGCATATCGGCAGTATTTCGGCAGCGCCTTTGGGCAATGCGGCGGTGCTGCCTATTAGCTGGATGTACTGCCGCATGATGGGCGAGGGCGGTTTGCGCCACGCCACCGAGGCAGCTATCTTGGCGGCCAACTACATCAGCCAGCGTTTGCATGACCATTACCCCACGCTGTATGCCAGCGCCAATGGACGGGTGGCGCATGAATGCATTTTGGATTTGCGCCCACTCAAAGAAAGCGCAGGCGTGAGCGCCGAAGACGTGGCCAAGCGTCTGATCGACTATGGTTTTCATGCGCCTACGCTCAGCTTCCCGGTGGCCGGTACGCTGATGGTCGAGCCCACCGAGAGCGAGACCCGCGAAGAGTTGGACCGCTTTATCGATGCCATGATTGCGATACGTAAAGAAATTGCGCAGGTGGAACAAGGCCGCTGGCCGCGTGACAACAACCCCTTGGTGCACGCACCGCACACTGCCGCCAGCGTGGTGCACAGCGACTGGGATAGGCCCTATACCCGCGAGCTGGGCGCCTTTCCGGTGCCGGACTTGCTTTTGCAAAAATACTGGCCGTCGGTGGGCCGCGTGGACAACGTCTATGGCGACCGCAACCTGTTTTGCAGCTGTGTGCCGGTGGCGGCATATGCGGCCTAGTATGCAAAATTTCGCACTGCGGATTTCAGTGCAGGTGTGTTCCGGTGCTTGAGCTTCGCTGTACATGTGTGCGCAGGGTGCGCGGGCTCGCAAGCACAGCTTCGTTTTGGCGCTGACGCCTGCCCAGGCAGCCTGGCGCAAGGAGCAGCGCGGGCAATTGCTGGCGGCGCGCAGCGCAGCATCCGTGCAGGACCGCGCCGCGTGGGGCGCGATCCTCAATACCTTGCTGCGCGTAGTGCTGGACCTGCCCGCGCCATGGGTGTTGGGTCTATGCTGGCCCTACCGCGCCGAATTTGACGCCCGAGCGCTAGCGGCCCACCTGCGCGCGCGCGGTGTGCGCAGCGCCTTACCGGTGGTGCGCGGCCCGGGGCTGCCCTTGGAGTATCGGCACTGGTGGCCTGGCGCGCCCATGGACAAAGGCGTGTATGACATCCCGGTACCGCGCGCTACCGAGGTGCTGGCACCTGATGTGCTGCTGGTGCCGCCTGTGGGAATCGACGCGCAAGGCTATCGCCTGGGCTATGGCGGCGGCTACTTTGACCGCACCTTGGTCGCCCTGGCGCGCAAACCTGTATGTGTTGTAACCGCGTTTGAACTTTCGCGCATCGTCAGTTTGCATCCACAGGCGCACGATGTGCGCATGGACTTTGTGGTGACCGAAACCGGCATCACCCAATGCTTACCCGAGGGCCCGCGTGCCATCGATGCCACGCAGTGCCGCCTTGCGGTGCAGCAATTACTGGCCGAGCGCGGCAATTCTTCGGATTGCACGCGCCGGTAGATCGTGTCGTATAGTGACAATGGCGGGTCGCTAAACCGGCTGCTCTGCGCAGGGCACAACCGTACATTGCTTCTCATCAGGCCCCCAGTAGGGTTTTGCGTGAGTGGCTTAGGCGCAGCACTTTTGTATAACGAATGGAGACACCCATGCTTTCAGACATCGAAATCGCCCAAAAGGCCACTATGAAGCCCATTAGCCAGATCGCCGCAGGTCTGGGCATTCCTGACGAGGCGCTCGACCCCTATGGGCGTTACAAAGCCAAGGTTTCCCTAGAGTATGTGGACAGCCTGAACGACCGCCCTGACGGCAAACTGATTTTGGTTACCGCCATCAGCCCCACACCGGCGGGCGAGGGCAAGACCACCACCACCGTAGGCTTGGGCGACGCGCTCAACCGTATTGGCAAGAAAACCATTATTTGCTTGCGCGAGCCAAGTCTGGGCCCGGTGTTCGGCATGAAGGGTGGCGCGGCTGGGGGCGGCATGGCGCAAGTAGTGCCCATGGAAGACATCAATCTGCACTTCACTGGCGACTTCAACGCCATCGGCCTGGCCAACAACCTGCTGTCCGCGCTGATCGACAACCACATTCACCATGGCAACGCTTTGGGAATCGATGTGCGCCGCATCACCTGGAAGCGCGTAATGGACATGAATGACCGTGCCTTGCGCGACATCACCGTGTCGCTGGGTGGCCCGGGCAATGGCTATCCGCGCCAGGACGGGTTTGACATTGTGGTGGCCTCTGAAGTCATGGCGATCTTCTGCTTGGCTACCAGCATGAAGGACTTGAAAGAGCGCCTGGGCAATATCGTCATCGGCTACACCCGCGAACAAAAACCAGTGCGTGCGCGCGACCTCAATGCGCACGGCGCCATGACCGTCCTGCTACGCGAAGCACTCAAGCCCAACTTGGTACAGACTTTGGAGAACAACCCGGCCTTTATCCATGGCGGTCCCTTTGCCAATATCGCGCACGGCTGCAACTCGGTACTGGCCACCAAGATGGCGCTCAAGTTAGGCGACTACGTGGTGACCGAAGCCGGTTTTGGCGCCGATCTGGGCGCTGAAAAGTTTGTGGATATCAAGTGCCGAAAATCCGGTCTGCGCCCATCGGCGGTGGTGTTGGTTGGCACGATACGCGCGCTCAAATACCACGGCGGTTGCGACCTGAAAGAGCTCAATACCGAGAACCTGCCGGCACTGGAGCGCGGCATTGCCAATTTGGATCGCCACGTCAACAACATCCGCAACCACTACGGTCTGCCCTGCGTGGTGTCCATGAACCAGTTCACCGCCGATACCCCGGCCGAGTTTGCATTGCTCAAAGACAAGCTGGCCTATTTAGGCGTGCCGGTGTTGTCGGCGCGCCATTGGGCCGATGGCGGCGCTGGCGCAGAAGAAGTGGCGCGTGCGGTGGTGGCCTTGACCGACAAGCCTAGCAGCGGCTTTAAGTTTGTCTACGAAGATGACGCGCCTTTGTGGGACAAGATGAAAGCCATCGCGACCAAAATTTATGGCGCCAGCGACATCAGCGCCGACGCCAAAGTGCGCGCTGAAATCAAGCGCTTGCAAGAAGCCGGTTACGGCCACTACCCCGTGTGCGTGGCCAAGACGCAGTATTCCTTCTCCACCGACGCGGCACGCCGTGGCGCACCCACAGACCACACCGTCAATATCCGCGAAGTGCGCCTGGCCGCAGGCGCCGAGTTCATCGTGATGGTGTGTGGCGATATCATGACTATGCCGGGCCTGCCCAAGGTGCCTTCGGCGGACCACATTGATATCGACGATTCCGGCAAAGTGGTCGGCTTGTTTTAATCCTGCGCATGCGGGCCATCCCGGTGCGGATGGCCTGTTCGTGAAGGAGTGCTGAGCATGTTCGATGTCTCGCGCTTGCGCACCGTGTCGCAAGCTTTGCTGGCCACCCTGGCCTTGATTTTGGCGCCCATGGCGTGGGCGCAAAACGGCTCGGTCAAAGTGCTGGTCGGCTTCCCGCCGGGCGGCGGCACCGACGCCATTGCCCGCATATTGGCCGACAAGCTCAAAGACCCGTTGGGCGTGCCGGTGGTGGTGGAAAACAAGGCCGGCGCCGGTGGCCAGATCGCCGCGCAAGCGCTCAAAGCGGCAGCGCCCGATGGCAACACGGTTTTTCTATCGCACGACCACACGATTTCTATCTTGCCACTGGTCGTGAAAAACCCCGGCTTTGAACCGGCACGCGACTTTGTGGCCGTCGCAGGATTTGCCACCTTTGTGAACGCGCTGGCGGTTTCCGGTGGCACCCCAGCCAAGTCGGTAAACGACTACAGCGCCTGGGTGCGCAGCGCCGGTGGCGGAAAGAGCACGGTGGGTGTGCCTGCGCCTGCCTCGGTGCCTGAGTTTTTGGTCAAAGTGATTGGCGAAAAATACAAGCTCGATTTAAACAGTGCGCCCTACCGGGGCAGCGCGCCCATGATGGCCGACATGTTGGGCAACCAGATTGCCGCCGGTGTCGCTTCAGTGCCCGATTTCATCGAAAACCACAAAGCCGGCAAAGTGCGCATCGTGGCCGTGCTGGGCGCCAACCGCCAGTCGGTCTTACCCGATGTGCCCACCTTCGCCGAGCTGGGCTTGGCCGGGTTCGAAGATGTGCCTTACTACGGTTTTTTTGCGCCCTCAGGCACGCCCAAAGCGGCGATCGACCGCTTTTCGGATGCGCTGGCCAAGGTGCTGGCCCTGCCCGAAGTGCGTGACCCGCTCACCGCCATGGGCCTCACGGTGGGGTTTATGTCCTCCACCCAACTCGCCAGCCGCGAACATGCGTACGCGCAGACGTGGGCGCGCATCATCAAGCAAAGCGGGTTTCAGGCGCAGTAAGGGCTTCAACTAACCCTGTTGATCATTCCAGCGCGAGGCGCCCACGTGCGATGGATAAATAGTCCTCAAAGCCCCGGCGCGGGTCTGCGTACCGTGCTGCTGGCGCAAGACGATGGGCCGCTAGTGCAATCGTTTTATGACGCCAATCCGGCGTACTTTGTGTTGCTTACGGGTTCGCCTGCGGCAAAGCATGCTGCACTGGACGACTTGATGGCCTTGCCGCCAGACGATTTTTCCTATAAGCGCAAATACTTTATCGGTGTGATCGACGCCGGCGGGCAGTTACTCGCGGTGGCGGATGTCATAGAAGACTTATTGGCCGCTGGGGTGTGGCACATTGGATTGTTCATCGTCGCCACGGCTTTGCACGGATCTGGTTTTGCGCAGCGCTGGCTCACCAGCTTAGAGCAATGGGCTATGGACGGTGGCGCGCACTACATGCGTTTGGGTGTAGTCCAGACTCATCAACGCGCCTATTGTTTTTGGGAAAAATCAGGTTTTGTTCAGGTAAAAATTCGCACTGACATAGAGCTTGGAGGCCGTCTGCATAACTTGCGGGTCATGGTGAAGCCCTTTGATTCGGTTGGCCTAGCACCCTACTTCCGCCTTGTACCTCGCGACCAGGAGCAGGCTAGCGCAGCGTAGTCAGCGTAAGCACGGGTGTGCTAAGCCTGCGTTGCTAAGCCTGTACCTAGGGTCGTCCGCATGGCACCATGCCGATTAGGGCCGGTCGGCCTTTGCACTGCCCATCAACAGCGAAGAAAAAAACTGTACCGTTTTTTGATCGCAGCTCACGCCATGCGGCAAATGAACGTTCATGGCAAAACCGTCAAACGCCATCAAAGCGACCGCGGCCATACTCGCGGCGTCGCGGTCGCTCACGGACAGGCAAGACTGCATCCAGCGCGCCACCCGGTTTTGAAATAAGAGGCGCAGACGCGGGCTGTAGTCTTCCGAGCCCGCGCTGGTGGACACCGCTTGCATCACATTGTTGGCAAACCCGTTGCTGGCACGTGGCAGGTCGCGCCACAGCGCGAACAAAATGCGCTCCATGCGTTTGTGCGGGTCTTTGACCCGCCGGATGGAAGATTCAAATTTGTCCAAACAGTCTTGCAGCCAGGGCTCATAGAGCGTAAACAAAATATCGATTTTGGAGCGGAAGTAGCTATATACGTTGGCGGTAGAAAAACCAGCGCGCCGCGCTATCGCGGGGATCGTGGTGTCGCTATAGCCTTGCTCGCTGAACAAAGCGAAAGCCGCTTGCAAAATGGCATGCCGGACTTCCTCTTTTTTTACCTGCGCCATGTCTCTTTCCTTGCTTTGATGCGGCCAAGGCCCGTTGAGCTAGCCCTCGTGCTGGTGCTTGCGGGTGCGATTGGCGCGCGCCCGCGCACTAGTGCACAGTTGGCGCGATAGTACTGCGCAGCGCAGGAAATAGCTTGTTGCGGCGCAACAAAAAAAAGTTCAAAAACATATGGTATTCGCTATTGACACCTGCGGAACATGTTCATAGACTGGATCGAAGCCACCCGCTCGCGCCGGGATGGAGCCGCAGTTTTTCGTGTCTATCAAAGGAATTCGCATGCAATCGGCCGTTCGCACCCCCTTGGTAAATCCCGGAAAACTGACGTATTTGTTTCGCAAGCAGTTTGAACTGTGCAAAGTAGGTCCCGGCCAGACGGTGGCTGTGGTCAGCGACCTGGGCACCCGGCCTGAGTACATTCAGGCCGCTTTTGCTGCCGCCGAGGAAATGGGTTTTGACATTTACGAGATGCGCGTAAACATGATCCCCGGCTGGACCAAGGTGGGCGTTCCCACCATCGGCCAGTGCAAAGGCACCTTAGAGGCGCTGATGGTCGCCGACATGATTCTGATCTTCCATATTCCCTTGTTCGCCGCGTGGCTCAAAAAGGTGATGAACAACGGCGTGCGGGTGCAAATGGTGATTGATTCGCCGGACGACTTGCTGAACTTGCAATCCCCCCCCGGCCTGAAAGACGCCATCATGTATGCGCACGAGGTGTATGAAAAAACCCAGCAGGTGCATGTCACCAGCAAAGCGGGTACCGACTTGCGCTACAGCCGGGGCGAATACCCGGTGATGAGCCAATATGGCTTTGCCGACGAGCCGGGCCACTTTGACCATTGGGGCGTGGGCCTGATTCACACCTTCCCCAATGAGGGCAGCGCCAACGGGCGCGTGGTCATCA